>CAYYWY010000027.1:0-36658 GCA_964475485.1 uncultured Nitrospiraceae bacterium
TACCACTTAAAGCACTGTCCAGTTTTTCCCGGCCAGCTCCGAGGCAACGAAGGCCCCGGCTCATCCTTTCGAGCAGCAATAAGCAGTTTCTTCCTTGTCGTATCCATCGTTTTTTATCTGTACTTCTCAGCCTGCCTGTATTTCATCGCGAAATGGCTTGGCCTTCTGACCCTTGTCCCTCTTGTAAATCTCATTTTCATGGGCTGGCTGGCCTTCCGGAAAGGCGAACCAACGGCAACGGAAGAGCAGCGCTTCATGCAGTTCATGCGGGACAAGGGCACCCCTGGCTCCTGACCTTTATACAGTGCAGCCCGGGATCGTCCTAAAGAAGTGGCATCTCACCGAATCAGTTCCACAAGAAGCATAACGTTCAGAAAGGAAACGACGGCTGCAGTTGCCCAAAGGAAGAGCTTGTGGGAAACCGGGTTGACGAACTTCCCCATCACCTTTGAAGAGGAAGTGAGATAGATAAGGGCAAAGACGGTGAATGGAAGCTGTATGCTCAGTACAATCTGGCTCCAGATCATCGCCTGCAAAGGTTCAACGACGAAGAAGATGATGAGAAGCGCTCCGCCAAGAGCGATGGTGATACCTATGCGCGAATGGCTGTCGGAAGGATCGAATGGTTCCTGAAAAATCCCAGCAAAGATGCTCCCGCCTGCCATGGCAGCGGTTATGGAAGATGAAAACCCCGAAAGAATCAGCGCCGTGGCAAAGACAATTGCAGCCATATCACCAAGCAGCGGCCTTAACATCAGCTCGGCCTGAGGGAGCTCTTCCACGGCAACACCCTGACTGTGAAAGGCCGAGGCAGCCACAACGATCATGGCACTGTTTATGGCCCAGCCCACGAGCATCGCCACAATGGTATCCGTAAACTCGTACTTGAGCTGCTTTCCGATAACTTCATCTCCTTCCAGGTTCCACTGCCTGCTCTGGATGATCTCCGAGTGAAGGAATATGTTATGAGGCATCACCACGGCACCGAGAACACTCATCACAATGGGCAGGGAGCCCGGCGGTATAGAGGGGGCGACCCAGCTCTTGGCAGCCTTTCCCCATACGATATCCACAAGGCTTAACTCAAAGAGAAAGGAGAGGCCGATGAGAGACACGAAGCAGATGATCCATCTTTCGAGCCTCCTGTACCCGCGAGAAAAGACCATATATGCGGCAGCCGCTGCCGAGATAACGGCACCTATGTTCAGGGGCAGGCCGAAAATCATATTCAGCCCGATTGCAGCCCCAAGGACCTCGGCCAGGGCAGTCGAGACCGAGGCGAGGACTGCGGTGAAGAGAAAGCCCCAGCTCACCCATCTTCTAAGGTGTTTTGTCGAGGCCTCTGAAAGACAGAGGCCTGTAGCTATTCCGAGATGGGCCGCGTTATGCTGAAGGGCGATAAGCATGAGGGTGGAGAGGGTCACCATCCAGAGAAGGTGATAGCCGTACTCCGAGCCTGCGGCGATATTGGATGCCCAGTTCCCCGGATCTATAAATCCCACGGTAACAAGGAACCCCGGCCCTATGTATTTCAATATCTCGAGGCCGCCAAGCCTTGGAAAGTGCTTTCCAAAGAGCTTCTTAATGATCATAATCCGACAGTATCCTCACTTTGCCTTAGCCGGTATTTTCAGTGTAACAGCATTTCCGGCGGGATTCTACTGAACACCCGCAACCATACTATTAATTTTCCTTAATTCCGGTGCCGGACTCCATACGTATAATAAAGACAGATTTGACAGAAAGGGGGAGACGATGCATTCATACAGAGACTTGAGGAACTCAATTGTTACCCTCAGCATACAAATTCTTTCCATAATCTTTAGCATACTGCTTGCCCTAAGCCTTAATGAATGGAGGGAAGTCAGAAACAATAAACAACTTGCCTTGACGAGCCTGAAGAATTTCAAGACCGAACTTTCAAATAACAAGAAAGCGGTCGAGTCCGCCGTAAGGGACCAAAATGCTTTCCTAATATCCCTTCGGAAGCAGATGTTGACGACCACTCCGGGGAAGAATGCCGCAATCGATCTGCCCGAAATAAACATGCCCGATGTGCTCGCCACGGCATGGGAAACCGCCCTCGTGACCAGGGCAATGGTGTACATTGACTATGACCTGACTGCAAAACTTTCTGAACTCTATCTACAACAAAAATGGCTGAGTTCCCTGGAAGACAAGGTGTTCCAGACCATTGTATCGCCCTACTCGCTTGACAGGAATAATACGGAAAATCTTACAAGGTCCCTTTATGTCAGCATGAAGAACATCATCCAGGTCGAAACAAGGCTCCTCGCTATGTACGAAGCCGCTGTCCAGATGATCGAAGCCCGCATCGCGGATAGTGACCGGGAACGGCCTATTCCCTCGTGAGTACCTCCATTATCTCCCTGTATCTCTCGGCTGTCCTCGTCACGATCTCCTCCGGCAGAACAGGGCCCGGGTATGTCTTGTCCCAGTCGAGGGCAAGAAGATAGTCGCGCACTATCTGTTTATCAAAACTGTCCTGGCTTTCGCCTGGTCTGTAGTCCCTTGCAGACCAGAAGCGTGAGGAGTCAGGCGTCAGGATCTCGTCGATCAGGATCAGTTCGTCACCGTGAATGCCGAACTCGAACTTTGTGTCGGCGATTATAATCCCCTTTTCCTCCGCTATGTCCCTTGCCTTTGAATAGATGTTGAGACTTATCTCCCTCAATTTCTCCGCGATACCCTTCCCCACAATCTCCTCGGCCTCCTCAAAAGAGATGTTTACGTCATGCCCTTCACCGGCCTTGGTGGAGGGAGTAAAAATGGGCCGCTCAAGCCTCGATGATTCAACGAGACCCTGTGGCAATGCAATCCCGCATACACTACCTTTGCTCTTATACTCATTCCAGCCGCTTCCGGATAGATAGCCCCTCACGATGCACTCCACGGGCACTGGCCGGGTCTTCCTTACCAGCATGCTCCTTTCTTCCAGAACCTTCCTGTACTTGCGGAGTTCGATAGGGAAGTCATCCACGTCCGTGGCTATTACATGGTTCTTGATGATATCCTGCATTTTCCTGAACCAAAAAACGGATAGCCGGGTCAGAACCCTTCCCTTCCCCGGGATTCCGCTGGGAAGCACCACATCAAAGGCTGAAATCCTGTCCGTGGCGACAAGGAGCAGGTGTTCACCGAGGTCATAAATGTCCCTCACTTTCCCTCTCCTTGGAACTCCGATGTCCGGCATCTCGGTCTTGAGCACAACGGTATCAGCAGCCATCTCTTTCCTCCTTTATTTCGGCAATGTGATATAATAATTCATGGCAATTCTCGAAATCAAAAAATATCCTGAGAAAGTGCTGAAGCAAAAGGCTGCGGCCGTGGACAGGATCGATGGCGAGCTCCAGAGGCTTATAGACGACATGATCCAAACGATGTATGCTGCGCCGGGCATAGGACTTGCCGCCCCCCAGGTGGGCGTTTCAAGAAGGCTGATCGTTATCGACGTGAACGGAAGAGAGGAAGAGGAAATACCCCTCATAGTCCTTATCAACCCGGAGATTAAGGCGGCGGATGGCGAAATGGCCAGCGAGGAGGGCTGTTTGAGCCTCCCCGGCTATATAGCAGATGTGAAGAGGGCGGAGAGGGTCCTTGTCTCAGGGCTCGACAGGAAAGGCAAACAGGTTGAGATAGAGGGGAGAGGACTTCTAAGCAGGGTATTGCAGCACGAGATAGATCACCTAAACGGCATGCTGCTCATCGACAGGATAAGCAGCATAAAGAGAGAGTTCTTCAAGAAACGTTTCCAGAAGGCGCTTGCAAAGGCCTGACAATCAAGAAGGCAAGCTATGCTTTTCCCTGTTAGGAGCTGATTTGTCCATCATTTTTTTTGGCACACCGGGATTTGCCGTCCCCTCCCTCAGAGAGCTGATCGCCTTTGGCGAGAACATCGCGCTTGTAGTTACACAGACGGATAAAGCGAGAGGCAGGGGGCATAAGCTCACCCCGCCCCCTGTGAAGACCTTTGCCCTTGAGGCGGGGCTGAGGGTGTTGCAGCCGGTGAAATTGAGAGAGGACAAGTTCCTCAGGGAATTGGCTTCGATAAAGCCTGAATTCATCGTGGTGGCCGCCTATGGAAAGATACTTCCAAAAGCCGTCCTCGAAATGCCCCAAAGGGGATGCATTAACGTCCATGCCTCCCTCTTGCCCAAATACAGGGGCGCTGCGCCCATTGCATGGGCGATAATAAACGGAGAGGAAAAGACAGGGGTCACAACCATGCTCATGGACGAGGGACTTGATACGGGTCCAGTGCTTCTGCAGCGTGAGACCGAGATCGCCCATGACGATACGGCTGGGAGCCTCGGTCAGAGGCTTTCGGAGCTTGGGGCATCTTTGCTCATTGAGACAATAAGGGGGATACGTGAAGGTTATGTTACACCCGTGCCTCAGACGGGAGAGCCGGGTTATGCGCCCCGACTGAACAAGGAAGCCGGGCTCATAGACTGGTCAAAAAGCGCCGTAGAAATCGCCCGTTCCGTCCGGGGCATGCAGCCATGGCCAGGGGCCTTCTGTTTCATAAATGGTGAAAGGATTGTTCTTTTGAAAACCGAGCCTCTCGAAGGTAAGGGCGTTCCCGGAACTGTCTATGGTGTCGGGAAAGATAATCTGATAGTCGGTACCGGCAGGGGTCTGCTCTTAATCAAGGAGCTCCAGCCCTCGGGCAAGAAGCCCATGCCCGCAGCGGCATTCATCCATGGCAGAAAACTTGCTGAAGGGATGTCCGTCCGATGAGCCCCAGGTTGATGAGAGGCTTCACGCTGAAATTGCTCTACCCTCTTTGCATGCTCTTCGGGTCCCTTTCTCAGGACAGGAAGGAAAGCCTCCAGGGTTTTATTATTGAGCTTAATAACAGGTGCCTGAAGATTGAGAAACCGAAGGCAAAGAGGATACTCCTCCTTCTCCCCCACTGTCTTCAGGTAAACGAGTGCGACATACGGCTCACCTACAATATCTACAACTGCAAGAGGTGCGGGAAATGCGAAATCAAGGACCTCATTCAGATAGCAGATGACAATAACCTGAACCTCTTTGTTGCCACGGGCGGGAATCTTGCGAGGAAGATTGTGAAAGACGTCCATCCCGAGGCGATTGTCGCGGTGGCATGCGAAAGGGACCTGAGCAGCGGAATTGCGGACTCCTATCCCGTCCCCGTATTCGGCATCCCCAACGAGCGGCCCTTTGGTCCCTGTTTCAACACAAAGGTGAGCCTCCAAAGGGTAAGGGAGGCGATAGAGTTCTTCTGCAAGAGATAATTATGAAGAAGCCCTTTCCCAACCTGTGAAGCTGCTTTTATATGCAGGACACGAGATATCTGGCATTAAAGGCATTATATGAGATATGGCAAAGGGGGAGGAAACCAAAGGATGTCCTTGAACATCTCTCGGAGTCCCTCGGAAAGAGAGACAGGGCATTCCTTATGGAGCTTGTTTACGGGGTGGTAAGGTTCAGGGATACGCTTGACTGGGCACTCAAGGGATTCCTGAAGAGACCTTCAGGCCTAAGTAAAAACACTTTGAACAACCTGAGACTCGCCGCCTATCAGATGCTCTTCACGAGGGTACCCCAATGGGCCGCAGTGAGCGAGGCGGTCGATCTCGAGAAGAAGGGCGGGCGGCCCGAGCTGGTGAATGCCGTGTTAAGAAACCTGTTAAGGAACCGCGAATCGCTCATGAAACGCTTAGCGGATATGAGGGCGGAAAAGACTGTAAAATATGTCGCCACCCTCACTTCACATCCCGCTTGGCTAATAAAGCGCTGGATCAGGCGCTTCGGTGCAGACGAGGCGTTGGAGCTCGCCGAGGCAAACAACAGAATTCCTCCCCTTACCCTCCGGGTGAATACCATTAGGGCGATGAAACAGCAGGTGATAAATGAGCTTTCAAAGGCGGGCATTGAGGCGGAGGCGACCCTTTTCTCCCCTGTCGGGGCGAAGCTCAAGGGGTTCCATATTTATAAGGAGATTTTTTTTCTGAAAGGCCTCGTCATGGTGCAGGATGAAGCCTCGCAACTCATCTCTTATCTCCTTGATCCCCAGCCGGGGGAAAGAATACTGGATGCATGTGCGGCGCCAGGCGGAAAAGCGACCCACATCGCTCAACTGATGCAGGACAGGGGAGAGGTCATAGCAGTCGAAAGCGACAGGAAAAGGATGGAGCGTCTGAAGGAGAACATTCAGAATCACAGCTTGACTTCCATCATGGCAGTTCAGGCTGATATCCTTCAATACTCCATAGGTGAGCCCTTTGACAGGATACTTCTCGATGCACCCTGTTCATCACTGGGGGTGATAAGGAGAAAGCCTGATGTGAAATACCGGCACAAACCTCAGGACCTGCTGAGGTTCAGAGAAACCCAGTTGAAGCTCATCCGTCATGTGTCGGGGCTTCTAAAGCCGGGAGGAGTCATGGTTTACTCCGTCTGCTCCACAGAGCCGGAGGAAGGCGAGGAGGTCGTAAAAGAGTTCTTGAAGGAATCCGGAGATTTTTATATTATAGACACGGTCACCCCTTTTCTTAAAGGCTTTATGAAGGACGGGTTTCTTCGGACATACCCTCACGTTCATGATATGGATGGATTCTTTGGAGTAAAATTGTGCAGGAAGGCTTAAAGAGAATAGTCACCGTCCCCCTCTATGTCTTAGGCTTTGTTCTTATGGGGCTCTTTTCGGGATATCTCGCGTTCAAAATCCTGAGTTTCAGCAAGACGGTCGAGGTACCGGATCTCAAGGGAAAGACTCTCTTCGAAGCCAACGACCTTCTCAACAGGAACAACCTGTATCTTAAGGTCGAGGGTGAAGAACACGATCCGGTTATCGTCCCGGGCCGCATCGTTAGGCAAGACGTGCCCGCCGGCAACAAGGTGAAGGAACAGCGCGGCATCAGGGTATTCCTGAGCAAGGGACCAAAGGTCTGGTCCATTCCCGATCTTGCCGGCAAGACCTATGAAGAGGCTGAAGCACTTGTCGGCAAGAGTGACCTGAGGGTGGAAAAAGTGATTCGCGTCTATTCCAGCAGCGTCGAGAAAGATAGAATCATTGCCCAGAGGCCGGGCCCTGATGAAGGACTGGCTGGGAGCCTTCCCCAGAAACCCCAGGATCTGGGTCAGAGACGTGGCCTTTCCCTTGTGGTAAGCATGGGACCCTACGGGACTATTTATTACATGCCTGACTTTTCCGGCAAAGACAGGGAAGAGGCTTCTTCCATCGCCGAAAAACTAGGCCTTAAGGCGGAATTCACAGGGACGGGTGAGAAGGTCAGGTCTCAGAAACCTAGGCCTCTTTCACCGGTGAGATCGGGAGATATGATTCATCTTCAACTTGAAGGAGGATAGTACGAATGGCAAAGATAGCCGCATCTATTCTCTCGGCGGACTTCATGAGGCTGGGGGAAGAGATAAAAGCCGCGGAAGCTGCAGGTGCCGACATGCTCCATCTCGATATTATGGACGGCCACTTTGTTCCCAATATCACCATAGGTCCCTTTGTGGTGGAGGCTATCAGGAAGATCACTAGGGTTCCTCTTGACGTGCACCTCATGATAGAAGAGCCGGACAGATACCTATCTGAGTTCATCAAGGCCGGAGCGGATTTCCTTACGGTCCACATGGAGGCCTCGGTACATCTTCACAGGACCGTGCACTGGATAAAGGAGAGCGGCGCAAAGGCAGGGGTTTCCCTTAACCCCGCAACCCCGGTCTGGGGCCTCGACCACATACTGCCTGATCTGGACCTTGTGCTTCTCATGTCCGTCAATCCAGGTTTCGGAGGCCAGGGTTTTATACCCCAGGTCCTTGGTAAGATCAAAACACTGAAGGAGATAATCACAGAAAGGGGTCTTCCCGTACTCATCGAGGTTGACGGCGGGGTGAAATACGAAAATGCGCGCGAAGTGGCAGGCGCCGGAGCCGATATCCTTGTCATTGGTTCAGCCTTCTTCAACTCTGGAGACTACGGACAGTTCATCACAAGACTGAGGAAAGTTCTTCGTGTCTGATGATATTTTCTGCGAAGCGGAGAGGCTGAGGGGAACTTCGCGTTTCAAGGAGGCACTGTCCCTCTACAAGAAAGCATTAAGATATTACATAAGACACGATGACAGGGCCGGGGTCCTGGATTGCCTTCTTGCGATAGGAGACACATACAGGATGACAGGAGACTTCACTCATGCAGCCGATTCATATACAAAGGCGGTCACAATGAGCAAAGAGATAAAGGAGCCGGTTCTGTCCGCTGATGCCATGGTCGGTCTCGGTCTCTCAAGAAGGGCATTGGGTGACTGGGAAGGCGCCCTTGCACTTTTTTCAAGAGCCGGGCGCATCTACAAGAGGATTTCCGACAGGGCCGGGACTGCCTTTACCCTCTGGGCAGAGGGAGGCGCCTTCAGAATAGCGGGGAAGATAAAGGATGCCCTTGCATCATTCAAGGCCTCAATGAGGCTCTACGGGTCAATGGGTGATAATCCTGACGCCAGGAGAGGCGAGGCATACTGCCTCTGCGGCCTCGGCGGCGTCTCTCGCGTCGCGGGTCTCTTTGAGGATTCCATGAAGTACTATACAGCGGCTAACAGACTCCTGAACGCTTTGAATGACAGATTCGGTATAGCCTATTCACACTGCGGCATAGGCAACGCCTTCAGGATGAAGGGGAATTACGAGGAGTCGATGAGGCATCTTAGGAAGGCTGAGGCTATTTATCTCCGTATCGGCGACATCGTGAGCTATTCCTATACGGTCTGGAGCATGGGCATGATTCATATGCTGACCGGAAGATATCTATCGGCCGCGCAGGCCTTCCGAAAGGCAGCTGCGCGCTTCAAGAAGACAGGGGACAGAAGGGGTCTCATATATTGCAGGCTTGGGCTGGGGCAGCTGATATTCTTGCAAGGAGATGCGAGACTTTCCGAAAAGACCATAAGTTCCGCGCTTGAGTCTGCCGTTAAAAGCCGTTTTGGGGTGGAAAGGGCGCATGCCGAAGCGCTCCTCGACTTCGTAAGGGACGGTAAAACTGGTCTGAAGCGGTTCAGGCGTCTCGGTCTTAACCTCAGGTTTAGCCTCCCGCCTTTCAACATCCCTTAAGGAAACAGTGTGGAAATCCTCGGCATTCTGAATATTCCGAACATCCTGACCATGACAAGGATAGTCCTGATACCTCTTTTCGTCACCTCTGTGATTTATAACAGATATGACTATGCACTATACTTATTTGTCATTGCTGCGCTCACCGATACCTTTGACGGACTCATCGCCCGACTTAAAAGTCAGAAAACACCCTTTGGGAATTTCCTTGATCCCCTTGCCGACAAGTTCCTGCTTGTGACATCCTTCATACTCTTCGCAATCTATCAGAAGGTTCCGGCCTGGCTCACCATAACGATTATCAGCCGCGATATTATCGTAGTGACCGGATGGGTAGTTATGTATCTTGTCACCCATAATGCAAGAGTCGAACCCTCATTTCTCGGAAAGGCGGCCATCACAACCCAGCTTGTCCTCATCTGCTATATCCTTTTCGAGGTCAATTTCCCGCCTCTTCCGGACATACATCCCTATCTCATATGGGCAACCGCAGTATTTACAATATTGTCCGGACTGCATTATATTTATAGGGGGCTGAAACAGACTGATGCATAGGAACGCAGGCGCAGAAGTAGAACGCGTACTTCCTGAAAGCCCGGCCGCTGCTGCCGGGCTTGCCCCTGGAGACCTGATCCTTTCGATAAACGGCCACCGCATAAATGACGTAATCGATTTCCTCTTCTTTTCCCACGAGGAAGAACTGAATATACATATAATGAGGAAGGATAAGAAGGCGTCCGCGAGGATCCTCCGGAAGGAAGGACAGGATATCGGCATAGAGCTGAGGCCCTTCAAGGTAAAGACCTGCTCGAACCGCTGTGTATTCTGCTTTGTGAGCCAGCTTCCAAAGGGCCTGAGGAAAACACTTTATGTGAGGGACGAGGACTACAGGATGTCCTTTCTCTACGGCAACTATATCACTCTCACGAACCTCACCCCTCAGGACAAGAAGAGGATCGTTCAGCAGAACCTGAGCCCCCTTTATCTCTCTGTTCACTCAACTGACAGGGCGTTGCGCAATGCGATCCTTGGGAACCCGAAGGCCCCTGATGTTATAAAAGGGATGGAATTTTTCAAGGAGCACAAGATCAGGATGCACTGCCAGATCGTTCTCTGTCCAGAATTCAATGACGGGAAGGAGCTCGAAAGTACCATACGGGACCTGTACAGATTCTATCCTTATGTATTGTCCATCGCCGTCGTCCCAGTGGGACTCACCGCCCATAGAAAAGCACAACCGAAACTGAGACCCGTGGAAAGAGATGATGCGCTGAGAGCCATTGAGATTATCGACCTTTTCCAGAGGAGGTTCACCAAGAGGCACGGGGATCCGGTAGTTTACGGAGCAGACGAGCTATATATAAAGGCAGGGTTGGAGTTTAAACACGTCCGCGAGTACGCCGATCTGCCCCAGATAGAGAACGGGGTAGGAATGGTCCCGCTCTTCCTTCATCAGGCAAAGAAGGTAAAGCTGCCCCAGGTAAAGAGCACAAGAAGATTTATTACGTTCACCGGGACTTCCTTTTTCCCCTTTCTTTTGAAATTCATCGAAAGACTCAGGAAGATCGACGTCGATATCGATGCCGTCGAGGTAGAGAACACGTATTTCGGCAAGAGCGTGACGGTGGCTGGACTACTTACGGGAAGGGATGTCATCAAGTCGCTTTCCGAGCGCGTGAGAAAAGAGGATGTCCTGCTCGTTCCCGACGTCGTAATGAGAGGCGGAGAAGATGTCTTCCTCGACGACGTATCGCTTCGTGACCTCGAGGACCTTCTGGGAGCCAGGACGATTGCCATTTCCTCCACGCCCAAGGGGCTTGTGGATGCAGTGGCTGCGCTTTCATGACGAGATCAGGCAATGCATCAGGGTTTATTCTGAAAGGAGCGGCTTCATGAGAATAAGCGGTAAGACGAAGGTGGTGGGGCTCCTCGGATATCCAGTTGAGCACAGTCTTTCGCCCGCTATGCACAACGCCGCCTTCGAGCACATGAATCTGGATTTCTGTTACGTAACGTTCTCCGTAAGGCCCGATTTTTTGAAAGACGCCATAAAAGCGATAGTCGCTCTCAATCTCAGAGGGGTGAATGTTACCGTACCGCACAAGGAGAATGTGTTGCCCCTTCTCGATACGGTCAACGAAGAGGCCTCATTCATCGGAGCGGTAAATACCATCATGAACTCAGATGGCACGCTCATGGGTTTTAATACCGACGGCAGGGGCTTTATGGAGTCACTCGCAGAGGCATCCATAAGTGTGGAGGGAAAGAACATACTGATAATCGGAGCAGGAGGCGCATGCAGGGCCGTCAGCTACTACCTGAGCGACAGGGCGGGAAGTCTAAGGATTTTTGATACGGACGGCGCCAAGGCTGAAAGACTTGTGCGCGACCTGAGCAGTATTCGTTCGAACGTCAGCCGAAGCGCTGCCGTAAACGACCTGGATGGGATCGATATCGTCATCAATGCCACTCCGCTTGGCCTGAAAGAGACAGATCCCACACCGCTGGATATCTCCCTTATCAGAAAAGAAATGACCGTGTGTGACCTCATTTACAAAGAGACCCCTCTTCTAAGGGCGGCTTCACAAAAGGGGTGCAAGACCCTTGATGGTCTCGGCATGCTCCTCCACCAGGGTATCCTGGCCTTCGAGATATGGACAGGGTTGAAGCCTCCCTTGGAAACCATGCGCAAGGCCATTACCGCTGCTGAAGATAGATAGCCGCAGCGGCGATTTGGCTACTGATGTTGTGTCCACTATCGTCAACTGGAATGTCTCGATGCCTGACCTCATTATCTCCTATCTGCCCACGGCTACGGGCAGTCGGGCGATGCTGAACGTAAATTCAGTCACCGTAAAATACAAGGCAAAGAACCAGGGATCGGCAGATGCAGGAGCGAGCACTACCAGATTCTATCTTTCGAGGGACAGCATATTTGGCCTCGGGGACATCCTTATCGGAACCCTCACGACTCCCGCCCTTCCTGTTGGCGCGGAAACCCCTCTCACCACGGCAACCTTCAAGGTTTCAGTTCCGGCCTACAGCCCATGGCGCGTCATAGCCATGGCGGACGGAATGAATGTGGTGTCGGAAAGCACCGAAGACAACAATACGAAGACGGCAGTGCTGTTGTATTGAGATTATCGAGGAACTTGCGGGGAGGAGCCCCATTCCTCCCCGCAGCGCCTTTCTTGTAGCCCATCGCTGCTCTTCGTTGTAGGCGCATCACTTTTTACCTCCCACTGCTGCTTGTGGTATATTTATTGCTTTACTATGGTCTTTTCCCTGTGATAAAATCTTCTTATGATAAAGGGTGCTCTTGAATGGATGTGCCTCTTTTTTCCGGTCCATCAGCGGATTCTTCTCGCTTTGGCAGCGGCGGGTGTTCTCTTCCTATTCCTTTTTATTTCTTATGGAGAGCGCGACGCCAGAAAGGGCGCACTTGCAAGCAGGGCGAGTTCCTACATCGAGGGGCTCAAAATCGTGAACAGGAAGAACGGTGTCGACGCATGGACCATTACAGCGCACAGGGCTGATTTCACAAGAGATGAGACTATGGCCGAGATGGATTCGGTCACAATGGATATAAGAAAGGAAGGGGTCACTGTAAAGGCAGGCAGCGGCATCTACAATATTAGCACCAGGGATCTCCGTCTCGAAAACAGCGTTACTATACGCGCACGAGGTTCTCTTATCGAGACGAATGCTCTTTCATGGAGCCCTTCAAGCGGACTCCTTACGTCTGAAGGCAGGGTACTCATGAAGGGGAACAGATTCACTATCGAAGGCGAGGGACTTACTGCTCCGGATGAAAGCAGACTCAAAATGCGGAATGTCAGAGCGATCTTCTTTTAGAGGCCCCAATGGCGCATTTCTTCTTAGCCTTTTCCTATGCGCAGTTCTCTTGGACTCCCCTGCGAGGGCAGAAGAACTCCTCGAGAAGAAGGGGCCCGTAACGATAACGTCTCTGACCTTGACTGCGGACAACAGGGCTAGGACCGCCCTTTTCGAGGGTTCTGTCACAGCGAGGACCGAGACCGCGACCCTCTACTCCGACAAGATGCTCGTGCATTACACTGAAAAGGGCACAATAACGAAGATAGAAGCCTCCGGAAACGTGAGGCTTTTGAAAGGAGAGAGGGTGATAACTGCCAACGAGGCCGCGTATTTTGCAGATGAGGAGAAGGTACTCTTCACCGGCAATCCGAGGGCAGTGGAAGGCAGCACAATGGTGACGGGCACCAAGATGATCTATCTTATGAAGGAAGACCGTTCCATAGTCGAGAACAGCAAGGTCTTTATGGAAAAAGAAATTCAAAAAGGACGGTAATTCGCAGAGCGTATAGCGCAGTCATGCATATTCTTCAGGCAAAGGATCTTTCAAAGAGCTACAGGGGCAAGAAGGCGGTTAATGACCTCAACCTTTATGTCGGCACCGGCGAGGTCGTCGGCCTCCTCGGGCCGAACGGCGCGGGCAAAACCACGACTTTCTATATGATAGTAGGCATGATTAAGCCCGATAAGGGGGAAATCACCCTTGACAATGAAGACATCGGACAACTTCCGATGTACAAGAGGGCTCTCAGGGGCATCAGCTATCTGCCCCAGGAACCCTCCATCTTCAGGAAGCTCACTGTAAGGGATAATCTCAGGGCAATTCTCGAGATCAAGGGATATCGCCGCTCCGAGATCGATGAACATGTGGAAAGCCTGATCGAGGAATTCAGTCTAACGGACTTTGCGGACAGGCAGTCGTACCGTCTCTCTGGGGGGGAACGAAGGAGGACCGAGATCGCACGCACGATCGCTACGAATCCCACCTTTATCCTTTTCGACGAGCCCTTTGCCGGAATAGATCCTATCGCTATAATAGAATTAAAGAGGATGCTGCAGTATCTGAAGGAAAAGGGGCTGGGGATTCTGGTCACAGACCACAATGTGAGGGATACCCTTTCGATAACCGACAGGGCGTATATCATGAGCAACGGCTCCATACTGGATGACGGCATACCTGAAAAGCTTGTCGCCAACCCCAGGGTGAAAGAGGCGTATCTCGGCGAGGAGTTCAGACTCTGATGGCACTGGAAGGAAGACTTGAACTCAAGCTCGCACAGAAGCTTATTCTCACGCCTCAGCTTCAACTCGCCATCAAGCTCCTCCAGATGCCGCAGCTCGAGCTCTCCCAGGCCCTTACCCAGGAACTGACAGAGAACCCCTTCCTCGAAGAGGTCATTGAGGAACGTGAGGAAATGAGCAGAGAAGAGACAGAGAATATAGAAACCTCCGAGGAGCCGGACGACACCGAAGCCCCCCTTGAGAAGCTGATCTCTAATCTTGGTGGCTACGGGGTGGAAGATTATTTTGACGAGAGGGGAGGAGACGGAAGGGACCTCGGTTACTTCACCCCAGGAACCGTTGAGCAGCCGTCATTCGAACAGTTTGCAAGCAAGGAGGCCGACCTCTCGGATCACCTCCTCTGGCAGTTGAGACTTTCCGAGGCGGATGAAGAGACAAAGGAGATAGCCGAGATCGTCATAGGCAACATCGATGAGAACGGATACCTCAGGGCCACGGACGAGGAGATTGCCGAGGCCTCCAAGGCCGACATCAGCAGGGTCAGGTCGGCGGTGGCGCTTGTCCAGGGCTTCGACCCTTCAGGCATTGCCGCAAGGACACTGCAGGAATGCCTTCTCCTCCAGCTCAATTCGCTGAACCTCAAAGGCAGCTTTGTGGAGCAGCTTGTCATGCATAACATGGCCGATATAGAAAAGAGGCGTTACCAGCAGATAGCACGGCAGTACAACTCACCGCTGGATGATGTGATGTCCGCCATAAAGATCATTGAAGGCCTCGAACCGAAACCGGCCCGGAACTTCTCCAGCCTCAGCCCTACCTATGTTGTACCCGATATCACGGTAATCAGGACCGAGGACGGCTACCAGATAATACTTAATGACGAGGGCCTGCCGCGCCTCAGGCTTAACAGTTATTACAAGAAACTAATCCATGCAAAGAATTCTCTGTCCAAGGAGGAGAGGCAGTTCATAGAGGAGAGGCTTCGCTCGGCGGTCTGGCTCCTGAAGAGCCTCGACCAGAGGAACCGGACTATCTACAGGGTGACGGAGAGCATCCTCACCTTCCAGAAGGATTTTTTTGACCGTGGTGTTCCATACCTGAAACCGCTGAATCTCAGAGACGTGGCTACGAGTCTGGGAATGCACGAAAGCACGATAAGCAGGGTGACTTCGAACAAGTATCTTTCCTGCAGCCACGGCCTTTTCAGCTTCAGGTTCTTCTTCAGCAGCGCGCTTCAGAGCGCCTCGGGCGCTGTCTCATCCACTTCCGTGAAGGATCTCATCAGGAAAATCGTTTCTGAGGAAAACGGCAGGAAGCCGCTGAGCGACCAGAGGATTGTGGAGATCCTCAAGACAAAAAATATCATCATCGCAAGAAGGACGGTAGCCAAATACAGAGAAGAACTGAAGATCCCGGCTCAGGGACAGCGAAAGAGTCACGACTAACCATACGGAACAAGCGAAGGAGGACACATGAACATAATCGTAAACGGCAGACACCTTGAAATTACTCCGGCACTGAAAACCTATGCAGAAGAAAAATTGAGAAAGTTTGACCGTTACCTCTCACATATCACGGAGGCCGTCGTTACCCTTACGGTGGAGAAGTACCGTCACAAAGCTGAGGTGCTCCTGAAGGCAAACGGGGTGCTCATTCAGGCCGAGGGAGTAACAGGCGAGATTTATTCCTCCATAGACGAGGTGGTGGAAAAACTCGAAAAGCAGGTCAAGAAGTACAAGGAAAAACTTGTGTCTCACAGAAAAGGCGAAGGTAAACCCGCCGCTGTTCCTGTTAGTGAGGGAGAGCCGGAGCCGGGAAGGATCATTAAGAGAAAGCGCTTCGACATGAAACCCATGAATCCTGACGAGGCGGCTATGCAGATGGAGCTCCTTGACAAAGACTTCTTCGTTTTTTCGAACCAGGCAACAGGGGAGATTAACGTTATATACAGGAGAAATGACGGCAATTTTGGCCTCATTGAACCAGCCAGATAGGCCGGATGAATTTAAGGGATTACTTTAAGTTAAGGTGTTTTTTCGTTGCGCCCTCGGGTGCGCGCAAGGTATTTACCTTTAACGTACGCCTCGATTTTTGAGGATGAAACAGATTGTGGTAATCATCACAGGCCTGTCCGGCTCGGGTAAATCCGTAGCCCTGCGAGCGCTGGAAGACGAAGGGTTTTTTTGTGTGGACAACCTCCCTGTTGCACTAATGGATCCCTTCACGTCTATCGTTATGGCGCACGGCAACAACACAAGAGTCGCCATCGGGATAGACGTCAGGGAAAAAGAGTTCCTCCACTCCTTCGATACGGTAATCTCCGCCCTTAGAAAGAAGTACAACGTTGAGGTTGTCTTTCTTGAGGCTGAAAAGGACGTGCTCATCCGGAGATTCAGGGAAACAAGACGGCCCCATCCCCTTTCATCAGGGGGAGTGAGTATCGATGAGACGATACGAAGGGAAAACAGCATGCTCCTTCCTTTAAGAAAGGAATCGGACAGGGTCGTCGATACTTCCTCATATACCCCCCACCAGCTGAGGCATCTAATCGCCTCCCTTTATAAGGTATCCCCAGGGCAAGACGTCATGAACCTGACCTTGATTTCATTCGGATATAAATTCGGAATACCTCAGAACATCGACCTCCTGTTTGACGTCCGGTTCATCCCGAATCCCCATTTCGTCAATTCTCTCAGAGACCTGACAGGAAACGATGCCGCTGTCCGGGACTTTGTCCTTGAGAAACCATCCGCAATTGAGTTTGTTGAGAGGACATCGTCGCTCCTTGATTTTCTCATCCCCCAGTATGTCGGGGAGGGGAAGGCATTCCTCACCATAGGGTTCGGTTGCACAGGAGGAAGACATCGCTCTCCCGTCATCGTCGGGAAGATAGCCTCCCATATTATGGAAAAACAGGGTCTGGAGCCGCTGATCATCCATAGGGATATGGAATAGGAAGACATGATATACCTTGACAACAATGCATCAACTCCTGTCGATCCGGAAGTCGCCGATGCCGTACACTCAGTTCTGAGGACAACCTTCGGAAACCCCTCAAGCACCCACGATGCAGGAAGCAGGGCGAAGACGGCCGTTGAGAAAGCCAGGGCACAGGTTGCATACCTTACAGGATCTTCTCCGGAGGAGATCTTTTTCACCTCCGGCGGAACCGAATCCAACAACCTTGCGATACTCGGCCTTGCGAATGCTAGAGCAAAGGGCCACATCATAACCACGTCAGTCGAACATCCCTCCGTCACTAATCCCTGTAAATACCTCGAAGAGAAAGGTTTCAACGTAACCTATGTAGGTGTCGACGGAGAAGGTAGGGTCCTCCCCAGGGATATAAAAAAGGCGATACGCAAGGAAACCGTGCTTATCACAGTCATGCATGCCAACAACGAGACCGGGGTCCTTCAGCCTGTGGAGGAGGTCGCTCTACTTGCGAAGGAAAAGGGCATCGTTTTTCATTCGGACGCCGCCCAGACCGTGGGCAAGATCCCAGTTGACGTGCAAAAGATAGGTCTGGACATGATGACTATAGTATCCCACAAGTTATACGGTACGAAGGGTGTCGGCGCCCTTTATATAAGGAAGGGAATTGACATCAGACCCATCTTATTCGGTGCGGGCCACGAAAGGGGATTGAGGCCGGGAACCGAAAACGTCCCGGGCATCGTCGGCTTCGGAAAGGCATGCGAGATGTCGGCTCTTTATGCAAAGGAGAGAGCGTCACATATGAAGAAAGTGACCGAAATGCTCTATTCCGGCCTAAGGAAGAGGATTGAAGGGATACGGCTCAACGGCCATGAAACGCTCCGTCTGCCGAACACATTGAATGTCTGCATCCCAGGCATAGACGCCTTGAGCTTCCTCGACTGCATCAAGGACAAGCTTGCTGCGACTGCGGGTTCGGCATGTCATGCAGGCTTGAGGAAACCATCCACAGTTCTTCTGGCGATGGGGATCTCCGAGTCCGATGCGCTTTCTTCTATCAGACTGAGCACCGGAAAGGATACCACGGAAGACGAGATCAAAGAGGCAGTTGAGATAATTGCGACTGCTGCACTGGCCCAAAGACGGTAAGAGCCGCTGAGCCGTCATTGAACAGTCTCTCGCAGAGTTCCTTCACCTGTCTCATACTCACCCTGTCGATCTCCCTTATTATCTCTTCTGGAGGAAAGTATCTTCCGTGGTATATCTCCTGGCGGGCTATGTTCTGCATCCTGCTGCTTGTGGACTCAAGACCCAGGATGAGATTCCCCTTCAACTGGTCTTTGGCCCGTTTCATTTCAACGTCTGTTATCGTCTCACGGAGCCCCTTCATCTCTTTTACGATGAGAGCGATCACCTCATTTACCCTCTTTCTTGCAGTTCCGGCATACACACCACATACACCGGTGTCGAGGTAAGAGGCGATGAATGAATAGATCGAGTAGGCAAGCCCCCTCTTCTCCCTGATCTCCTGGAAAAGCCGCGAGCTCACCCCTGCGCCCAGAACCGCGTTGATAAGATAAAGGGCGTACCGATCAGGGCTCGCCTGTGGAAGGCCCTTGACGCCTATACAGCTGTGGACCTCTGAAAGTTCCTTAGAATAGATGGCAGTTGCGGCCCTGAACTTCGGCGTCTCACCCGTCCTGGTTTCTGAGCCCCTCCTCAAGTTGCCGAGCAGGCGGTTCAAGGTATGAAGGAGCCTTTCCGGATCGAAGTTTCCGGCGCACGCAACTACCGTGTCTTTCGTTCCGTAGTATCTTCTTATATGTGCCATGAGGTCCTCGAAGGTGAAGGTCTTTATCGTTTCCCTCCTGCCGAGGACAGGCTGTCCGATCCCGGTCTGGCCCCAGACCGTCATATAAAAGAGGTCGTGGACATAATCATCCGGTGTATCCTCCACCATCTTTATCTCCTCCTTAATTATGCTCTTTTCCTTCTCAATGTCCTCTTCAGGGAAAGTTGAATGAAGAAATATGTCGGTAAGGAGATCCACCCCCCTTTCAAGATGTTCGTCGAGAACCTTAATGTAAAAAGTCGTCGTTTCCCGGGAAGTGAAGGCGTTCAGGTCGCCGCCCACGGAGTCGATATCCACCGCGATATCCCTGGCGGTTCGCCTTCTTGTTCCCTTGAAGAACATGTGCTCAAGGAAATGGGATATGCCATTCTTTTCGCAGGCCTCATAGCGAGAACCTACCTTCACCCATATGCCGAGCGAAACGGAATGCACGTTCCGTATGCGTTCGGTTACAAGGGGAATTCCGTTATCGAGAAGGTACTTCTTGAACATGTCCAAAGTTGTCGGCCAGCACAAATGTGAGACCGTGAGAACGATTCTTTATTCAGGCCTTGAGTGGCCGGCCTTTTCCCTCATGGCCTCTTTTCTGCTGAGTCGGATCCTGCCCTGCCTGTCGATCTCGATCACCTTTACTATCACCTCATCACCTTCCTGAATCTCGTCGGTGACCTTCGCGATCCTCTTTTCGGATATCTGGGAGATGTGGAGAAGCCCTTCAGTGCCGGGCAGAATCTCGACGAAGGCGCCGAAATCCATAATCCTCTTCACCTTGCCGAGATATATCCTCCCCAGCTCCGCCTCGGCCACGATGCCGTTGATGATCTCAATGGCCTTTGCCGCGGAAGCCTCGTCTGCAGATGCGATGTTGATTATGCCGGAGTCGTCTATATCTATCTTCACGCCTGTTTGCTCAATAATGCCCCGGATCACCTTTCCCCCTGTGCCTATCACGTCGCGTATCTTCTCCTGTTTGATCTTCATGGTGTAGATCCGAGGCGCATGGGGAGCGAGGGTCTCTCTCGGGGAAGACAGGGCTTCCTTTATCTTCCCTATGATAAAGAGCCTTCCCTGCCTTGCCTGCTCGAGGGCCTTCTCCATGATTTCCTTGCTGATCCCGCCGGTCTTCAGATCCATCTGGAAAGCCGTTATCCCCTGCTCCGTCCCTGTGACCTTGAAATCCATGTCACCAAGATGATCTTCGAGCCCGAGGATATCCGTCAGCACAACGGTGCTTCCCTCTTCCTGAACCATTCCCATCGCGATACCGGCCACCGGCGCCTTGATTGGTACGCCCGCGTCCATGAGTGCAAGGGTAGAACCGCATACCGTCGCCATGGAAGAGGAACCGTTGGATTCGAGAATGTCCGAAACGACCCGTATGGTATACGGAAAGATATCCCTTGACGGTATCACAGCCTTCAGAGATCTCTCTGCGAGGGCGCCGTGACCTATCTCCCTTCTCCCTGGAGAGCGAAGAGGCTTTACCTCCCCCACGCTGAACGGAGGGAAATTGTAGTGGAGCATGAATGTCTTATATGTTTCCCCCTCAAGGGTCTCGATCTTCTGTTCATCCTCGGAAGTCCCTAATGTGACCGCCACCAATGCCTGCGTCTCGCCCCTCACAAATAGAGCCGAACCATGAGCCCTGGGGAGAAAACCGACCTTCGAGGTTATCTGGCGTATTTCTTCAGGTCTTCTTCCGTCGGCCCTTATGCCATCGTTTATAATCATCTTCCTCACAAGGTCTTTCTCTATATCAAAGAATATATTTGCGATATCCTTCGTGATGCCTTTCTCATCGGCGTCGAAATGCTTCAGGGTCTCATCCAGCAGAATATCGAGAGCTTCCTGCCTCCTCTGTTTTCCGGGAATAGCGATATGCTCTTTGATACGCTCAAGCACGTACGCCTTCACGCTTGCCTGCAGTTCGGCATCCCTCTCCTTCTCGACCAGAGGCCTCTTTTGCTTTCCCCTAATTGCTCTCAGTTCGTTTTGAACAGCCACGATCCGCTTGAGTTCAGCATGCCCGTATTCAATAGCGTCGAGGAGTATTTTCTCCGATACCTCCAGTGCGCCTCCCTCAACCATCACCACAGCCTGGTCTGTGCCGGCAACTACGATGTTCAGATCAAGCGACTCGCCCTCTGAAAGATCAGGGTTTATCACCAGTTCACCTTTCAGCAGGCCCACCCTGACCGCACCCACAGGGCCGTTAAACGGGATATCCGAAATCGTGAGGGCGGCGGACATGCCTATAATTCCCAGAACATCGGAGACGTTCTCCTCTCCAAAAGATAGCACTGAAACTATACCCTGTGTCTCGGAATAAAACCCCTTTGGGAAAAGGGGCCTAACAGGCCTGTCGATGAGTCGGGAGGTGAGCACTTCCTTTTCCGTTGGTTTGCCTTCCCTCTTGAAGTACCCCCCCGGTATCTTCCCGGCAGCAAACGCCTTCTCCTGATAATCAATTGTCAGAGGGAAGAAATCAAGTCCCTCCTTTATCTTCTTCTCTGCAACCGCTGTTGCAAGAATAACGGTATCGCCATATTTCACAACAACAGCGCCGTCGGATTGCTTTGCTATTTCGCCTGTCTCTATCGAAAGCCTCTTGCCTCTCACCTCAAGTTCAACATTAGTAATCAATACCGTTCTCCTATCTTCTCAACCCCAAGCGTTCCACTACTTTTTCATAGCGCTCTTTGCTGTTGTTTTTCAAATAATCCAGAAGCCTCCTCCGTTGGCTCACCAGCTTCAGCAGGCCCCTCCGCGAATGATGGTCGTTCTTGTGGATCTTGAAATGTTCAGTGAGATAGCTTATCCTCTCGCTGAGAATGGCAATCTGCACCTCGGGCGAACCCGTATCCTTTTCATGCATCTTATACTCGGTTATTATCGACTGCTTTACCTCCTTCTGAAGTGACATTGATTCACCGCCTTTCCTTATTTGTCTTATAATACCATATCCTGCCGTGGAGTTCCCCCTGGGAAAAAGCCAAACGGCAAACGTCGGGCATAACGCGCCCTTCTCACAGACCGCCTTGATGTGTTTACGCCTTGCCCTTCTCCTTAAGTGCAGCCTGCGCCGCTGCGAACCGTGCAATGGGTACCCTGAAGGGAGAGCAACTGACATAATCCAGCCCTATTGCATGGCAGAACTCGACAGACTTCGGCTCACCCCCATGCTCGCCGCAGATTCCAATCTTGAGATCCTTTTTAACCTTCCTGCCCTTCTCAACAGCGATGCGCATGAACGCGCCCACTCCGTTCTGGTCTATTGTTATAAAGGGGTCTTCCTTAAGTATGCCGTTCTCTATATAGAACGGAAGGAACCTTCCGGCATCGTCCCTTGAGAGGCCATAGGCGGTCTGGGTAAGGTCATTGGTCCCGAAGGAATAGAAATCGGCATGGGCGGCGATCTCATCGGACGTTACGCATGCCCTCGGCAGTTCGATCATCGTGCCGACGGTATAGGGCACCCTGACCTTGTACTGCTTCTGTACCGCCTCGGCAATACATACGGTGAGGTCCCTCATCTTCTCAAGTTCATTCACGTGGCCGACAAGGGGGATCATTATTTCGGGAATCACCTTCACCTTCTCCTTTGCGAGTTCGCACGCGGCCTCCATAATGGCCTGCACCTGCATCTCGTAAATCTCCGGGTAGGTGATGCCGAGGCGGCATCCCCGGTGGCCAAGCATCGGGTTGAACTCATGGAGCGATTTGTTCTTGGCGTTCAGATGCTCGAAGGTCACGCCCATCTCGCCAGCCAGTTCCAGCAGTTCCTGGTCAGTATGCGGCAGGAATTCATGGAGGGGCGGGTCAAGCAGCCTTATGGTAACGGGCAGCCCGGCCATCGCCCTGAATATCCCCACAAAGTCACCTTTCTGGAAGGGCAGGAGCTTTGCAAGCGCATTCTTTCTTCCTTCCACAGTATCTGAGAGAATCATCTCCCTTACAGCCTTTATCCTGTCAGGCCCGAAGAACATATGCTCGGTCCTGCAGAGTCCTATCCCCTCTGCTCCGAAGTTCCGTGCGTTCGTGGCGTCACCGGGCGTATCCGCATTTGTCCTGACCTTCAGTGTCCTGAACTGATCCGCCCACTTCATAAGTTCCTTGTACCACGGGTTATGCTCAGGGTCGGCGGGCAGGAGATCGAGCTTGCCCTCGTACACCCTTCCCTTCGTCCCGTTGAGGGTTATCCAGTCCCCCTCTTTAAGTATCCTTCCGTTGACGCGTATCTCTTTTTTCCGAAGGTCTATATCGAGGGCGGAACATCCTACTATACAGCACTTGCCCCATCCCCTTGCAACAAGCGCCGCATGACTCGTCATCCCGCCTCTCGCAGTTAGTATCGCCTGGGCGGCATGCATCCCGTGCACATCCTCGGGAGAGGTCTCATTTCTTACCAAAATCACTTTCTCTCCGTTCCTGGCCCATGCCTCTGCATCATCGGCGGTAAATACAATCTTCCCCACTGCCCCGCCCGGACCCGCCGGAAGACCCTTCGCGAGTTCCACCGCCTTCTTCTCTGCTACAGGCGCTACGCTGGGATGGAGAAGCTCGTCGATCTGATCCGGCTTTACGCGCAGGACGGCAGTCTGTTTCGATATCAATCTTTCTTTCGCCATCTCGACAGCCATCCGTATCGCAGCCTGGCCATTACGCTTCCCTACCCTTGTCTGGAGCATCCAGAGCCGTCCGTCCTCAATGGTAAATTCTATGTCCTGCATGTCCGCGTAATGCTTTTCAAGTTTCTTCTGTATCTTGAACAACTGCTTGTAAAGATCCGGCATAGCTTCTTCGAGGGAAGGCAGATGCTCCGTATCCTCTGTCTTTCCTGCCTTGTTCACGGGGTTGGGAGTCCTGATACCGGCCACTACGTCTTCACCCTGCGCATTGGGCAGCCACTCCCCAAAAAACATGTTTTCTCCTGTGGCAGGGTTACGAGTGAAGGCCACGCCGGTTGCAGAGTTATTGCCGGTGTTGCCGAAAACCATGGACTGCACGTTCACCGCCGTCCCCCAGTCTTCGGGGATCTTCTCGATTCTCCGGTATGAAACCGCCCGTTTCCCCATCCACGACTGAAAGACAGCGCCGATGCCGCCCCAGAGTTGCTCCTTCGGCTCATCAGGAAAATCCTTTTTCAGGGCATGTTTGATAATGACTTTGAATTCATCGCAGAGTATCTTCAGGTCGTCCACCGACAGGTCGGTATCGCTGACATACCCCTTCTCCTTCTTAAGCCTCTCCATCGCGTGCTCAAGCTTCTGGCGGATGCCGTGTCCGTCCTCAGGCTCTATCCCCGCAGCCTTCTCCATCACCACGTCTGAATACATCATAAGCAGACGGCGATACGCATCGTAGACAAAACGCTCATTGTTCGTCTTCCTTATAAGTCCCGGGATCGTCTTTGTTGTCAAGCCTATGTTGAGGACTGTTTCCATCATGCCGGGCATTGAACTGCGCGCGCCTGAGCGTACCGAAACGAGCAGGGGATTATCAGGATCTCCGAATTTCTTCCCCATTATCCTCTCCACCCTGGCAAGGGCAGTCTCCACCTGTTTGGCGAGTTCTTTAGGATACTTCCGGTTGTTCTTGTAATAGAGAGTGCAGACCTCGGTGGTGATCGTAAATCCCGGAGGAACCGGAATTCCAAGGTTCGTCATCTCGGCAAGGTTGGCGCCCTTGCCGCCAAGGAGATTCTTCATATCGGCCCTTCCATCCGCTTTTCCGGCGCCGAAGAAATAGACATATTTTTTTGCCCTTGTAGCCATAGAGACAACCTCCAGAAAAGAATCGAAAAACTTTAGCAGCATAGCTTAACTTAGGGAAGACTCAAAATTCAACCCTTCTTTCGGTTCTTGTGGAAATTCCTCGGAAAAGCTGGTCAGATTAATCTATCGCAGGAAAAATCTCTTTATCCTCGCCAGAGGAGCGACAACGGCACTATTCAGACGGCCATACCTCAAAACAGGATGAAGCAGGAGAAACAGCCTTCTTATCAGGGAAATATGTTCTCTATCGATCCCTGTCACTTTTCCCAGTATCTGCTCAGCAACAATCGGTTCATCGGGACTGTAGAACGCATCCCCGCATGTTTGATAGTATTTGATTCCATCCTTTTCAAAAGTCCTCACAAGCCTGTGGCAGACCATGCGGTCTTCCCTCCTGAAAACGACAATATCCCCGACGGCTGGACTTTTCTCGTGCCGTATAGTTATCCTGTCCCCCGTTCTGATAATGGGAAACATAGAGGCGCCGGCTACCCTGACGCGAACGCTGATACCACTCTCCAGAAGCTTTTCCGGAAGATGCGCAAACATGTTGTATTTCCCTTTACTTTAAGCCTCTCACAAATCCTATCACAGATTCGTCCGGAACAAATCCCAGTTCGTAGCACTGAACATTGCTCACAATCCTGTCTATCAACAGAAGGGTGGAATTCATTCTTTCTCTGTCCCAAAAAGAGGGAAAGCAGCGAACGAACATTCTGGTTGCAGCATCAACCGGCGAAAGGCTCTTCACATAGTTCCCGTTTGAATGCTCAATAAAGAATAGTTTTCCTATCCTGATCTTCCCGGGGTAAAAGGCGTCCACCTCCCCATGCCATGGAGTTCCATAGGCATAGAATAAATTGTTGATCTCTCTTACAATAATCTTGTCATCATTGAAAACCATTACGCCGGGTTCATCCTGCAAGAGCCTTGCCACAGTGCTTTTCCCAGCACCAGACGAGCCCAGGAAAACCAATCCCTCGCCATTGTCATCAACACCGCAGGCATGCACAAGGATGCCTGAGCAGTGCGGGAGAAGGTTAATCACCAGTACAGCATCCAAAGGATAGGTAAAGGGAAAGGAATCCGAATCGCCGTTAAGTTGCGTCCCCGCATAAAGCCTTCCATGACGCAACGATCTGTCAATGATCAGTTCCCTCCGCCCGGAAACAATGGCTGTGTGACCGGTATCGTCTCTGTATAGCGTCCATGCGCCTGTCCGGAAGAGACATTCCGTGGCAGAAAGCCTCGGCGGGGCCTTTTCCGGTGATATATCAATGCTAAAGTCAACGCCCTCCGGTACAGCCGTTATGGAATCAAGAAAAAACCTGTAAGCGCCCGAAATACTGTATTGTTTACCGCCTGAGATTACAATTGACAGATCCCCTACGGTAAACCGGAGCAAGCTCTCAGTCATTAGTCAGGATTGTTTTGTAGGGAGACCTATTTTGTTGCATCTAGACGGTGCAAAACCGTCCCCCGGACATTTTCCACATGCCAGTACCGCTTCATCAGGCTTTAGCAGCACCTTTTTCACTTCCGGCTTCTCGTAAGGTTTTTTCATACTCACTCCCTTTTGTCCGCCTTTTTGCCGTCAATATCGACCGCAAACGCCTCTGCCCTTCTGTGTGTTATTTCACACAAGTACTTCACCTGACTCTCGTCATCGCCCATCTCTACCTGCGCCCATCCCGGACACTGGCCGCATAGTGACGCAAGGTCGCATTGCCTGCACCTGTTATCCTGGCTCAGGGACTTCTCTTTCAGTTTTCCTAAGAAATTATACCATCCATCACTGAATGTTCCAGCCCTTAAATTATAGGCGTCTTTCCTCGCCATTATACACGGGGAGAGGTTCCCGTAAGGATCCACATGGAAAGAATCAAGCCCGGCGCTGCAGGGATAGAGCATGTCCGAAGCAAGGCTGCCTATGTTCTTCCCGCAAAACTCCTTCCATGCCGCCGCCCTCTTTTCATCTTCTCTGTCAAGCATGACCACATCCTCTGCGTCGAGCCTTTCTGATAAAGGGGTCTTATCCATATCCAGACGTGCATTGATCATTGAGTCAAACCTGAACTCAAGGCCGAGAGAGTCGGCATACCTTTTCATTAGCGGAATTTCGTGGATATTGTGCCTCAATGCCATGGTCTTAAGCTTAAGCGGCACTTCTCTGTCAAGAAGGAGTTCTATACCTCGCAGGCAGCGCCTGTACGAGCCTTTTACCCTCGTAATCTCCTCATAAGTCTTTTCTGTGGCTCCATAAAGGGTTATCTCGCACGAAAAAGGCCTCCACTTTCCGAGGAAATCCGCAAGCATTTCATCGATCAGGGTTCCATTGGTGAAAAGCGTTATAAGCATTCCCTTTTTTTTTGCATGGATATATATTTCTCTGAAATCCGGTCTGAGGAGCGGTTCGCCGCCTGTGAAGAGAATCCACAAACAGTTCTCGTCCGCCAGCTGGCTGACTATATCCTTGATCGTCACGCTGTCCATCTCTTTAGCCATTTCAGAGGCATCGTTTGAAGGAGCGTTACAGTAGCAGTGCACACAGTTATTGTTGCACCTGAAGGTGAGTTCGATGCTGCCGGAAAGAGGGCTTCTCTTGTCCTGCATCTTTCTGTGGAGCGATTCGCTCCATTCAGAATAGCTCAGTTCCTGAAAACCGGTGCATTCCATGACTATCGTATCCTTACAGCGCCGACAGATTCAAGTCTTTTTAAGAATGCGATTATATCCTTCTCAGCTTCTTCAGGGGTTATCTCGTATTCGGAGCATACCGCACTGACCATCTCGGCTATGTTCTTCTCGCCGTCAATTAGCTCCCAGATCCTGGCACCAACTTCGTTCAGAACGTAGATATTGTCTAGTTCTCCCGCATTGCTTTTTATAGGGACAAGGATAGTTTCGTCCTGGATCCTCCTAAATGCTATTGCCTCGTTCTTTTCGTAAACCACTTAATTACCCTTGCCCATAACTTAACTTTACCCCAAAAGGAGACTCCATAGCAAGTCAACGTGCCGCTCCCAGCCTCTTCCTGATCTCCTTCAGCCTGCCCTGAGCATATTCGTTCCCGGGATGAAGGGTGAGGACCTTCTCGTATTCTTCCTTCGCCCTGTAAGGAATATCGAGCCTCTCATAGAGCCTGGCAAGGTTAAGCCTGAGGCTGCCGTCGGAAGGGCTGTTCCTGACGCCTTCCTCATAGAATGCCAGCGCCTGCTCCAGAAAACCGCCCATTTCATAGATGCGCGTTATCCTCTCATACACCTCAGTCCTTATCATCCCCTGCCTTTTCATGACCGACAAGGCTTCGAGATATACGGCCAACGCCCCTTCAGTATCTCCTGCCTCTTCCCTGTATCTCCCATAAAGGTATAGAGAGACAGGGTTTTCAGGGATTATCTGTCTTATCTCCTCAGCGGTGAGCCTGCTCAGAATCAGAGCTGTGATATACCGTCTGGTATTCGCAGGATCGAAGGCTATAGCCTTCCTCATCTGCTCCGTTGCGGCTTCCTTCTCCCCCTTCGAAAAGAGCCATAAAGAATAGTTCTTGCGCATCCATGCGGAGGTCGGGTCGGACCGCATCGCCAGATCGAGATATTTTCTCGCGGCACCGGTGTCTCCTATATTGTCGAAGGCTATACCGTACATCTGCAGGTACTCCCCGTTAAGGGGATTAAGGGAAACCGCCCTTCCTAAGTTCCTTACGGCATCGGCCCTTCTTTCGAGGAAATAATCGATGGTTCCCTCTGCAAAGGGCAGACGCGCGTCCAAAGGACTCAGCAATCGCGCCTTCGACAACATCTCCCTTCTTGTATCAAGCGCCAGCTTCTCCTTCAAGGGTCCTCCCGCAATAGAATAGTAGACCTCTGCACTGGCATTCAGAAGTGGAA
Source organism: uncultured Nitrospiraceae bacterium (assembly GCA_964475485.1). GTDB lineage: Bacteria > Nitrospirota > Thermodesulfovibrionia > Thermodesulfovibrionales > UBA9159 > CAYYWY01. The sequence continues at coordinate 28,632 of CAYYWY010000027.1, forward strand.
TGGCTGAAAGGATTATGCAGAAGGCAAGCACCACTGTCAGGATAAGCCTCCTTGTCGGCAAAGGCAGCAGCACTTCCTTTCTTTTAAGAAGTGTAACGCCCTCGCCCTCGTTTACTCTTGTATGGGCAACGGCGATAGTGAATCCCATAAGAAACGACAGATAGAGTGCGTTCGCTCCTACATGCAGGTTGAAATCAGTAAGGCTGTGGACGGCTATCGCCGTCACACCGGACATTCCCCCTATGGCGAGGAGCCGGCAATAGAGGGATTTCCTCTTTCTGAGTACCACGAACACCCTAAGGTGGAACGCCCCCAGGATAAAAAGTCCTGTTGCCAGCCCCGGCACCCCCAGCTCCACGGCTCCTTCGACATAATCGTTATGTGCATGCTCCCATTTCTCCTGCGCCGGGATCGTCTTGTACCTTGGGTAAATATGCTCATACGTCCCGAGGCCCGTGCCGAAAACAGGAAACTCCTTTATGATCTCCCACGAATCCTTCCAGTTATGAACCCGGTACTCCGAAGAAGTATCCGCATTTCTTATCCTCTCGAACCGGTCGATTACAGGCTTCCAGCCGAACCACCCCACCGTCACGAGGACGAGGAGGAAGACCGCGACGATCGTCAGCCCCTTCCTCCTCGTGGAGTTCCGTGTAGCGAGCATAACGCCGAAGAAGAGCATGGAAATGCAAAGCCCTACAATTCCTCCCCTGGAAAGGCTCAAAAAGAGGGCCGTTATCATCACAACCAGCGCCGCCAGGTCCAGGACGACCTTATTGACCTTCCGGTGAGTGAAAAAATCTGAAAATGCATCTCTCAGGCGGTGCCCGGACGATGTTACAGGAAGAAAGTGGATTAGCATCCCCATACTCACCGGGACGAGCATCTCCATCAGTCCGGCAAAGTGGTTTCTGTTTACATAGGAACCGAAAGGTGTCCCACCCTGAGTCAGTTCCCTGAGCCAGAGAAGTCTTCCATTCCAGAATATGACCTGGAATATCCCGATCAGTGAAACGACGCTACCAGTCAAGATAGCAAACCCAGCCATCCTTCCCATGGATTCCCGGTCTCTCACCAGTTGAATCGTCAGAAAATAGACACTGAAATATGAGAGCATTCTCACGACCTCGAGAATCGTAGCATGCGGGTAAAGGGAAAGCGTGAGCCACGGAAGACCTCCCTCAATGGAAATGACCTCATGATATATCCGGTACGTCTGGGGGGCTATAAGCTTCACAAGTGAAGGAGGCAGAGGAACGACCTGAACCGCAGCCAGCCCCAAGAGCGCCACGATCGCGGGGAACAAGGGGGGTATTACAAAAGAGATCCTCGGCTCATCCCTTCTCAAGGACAGAAGGAACCAGAGGAACAGGAGGAAAAAGGAGACGACCTCCATGAAGGCAAGGGACCAGAATTCGACTGTGCCGAACAGCAGCGGCGCAGAAAAGAGCAGGGAAAGGAGTCCCTTTTCAACAGGCTCGGGAGGTTTGCTCACACGGCTTTTTCCTTGTCGGAGCCGTATTGATAATAATACGGGTAGAGATACTTGTACCCTTCCTTTGCCGTATCCATGCTATTTAGCACAACCCCGAGGATCTTCGCGCCTATATCCCTCAATAACCTCACCGCTCTTTCTGCAACATCGAAGGTCGTCGTCCCGCTCCGTATCACAAGCACCGTCCCGTCCACCATGTCGGAAAGGACGGCAGTGTCCGTCACCGTAATGAGGGGAGCCGTATCGAAAACGACAACGTCGAACTTCTCATTCACGATCTCGAGGAATTCCTTCATCCTTTTGGAACCGAGCAGCTCCGAGGGGTTCGGTGGCAAAGGTCCTGAAGTGATAATGCTCAGATTCGGAACAGGACTCGGCTTTATCATGTCCTGCACCACCTGGCGAGCAAGATAACTGCTGAGTCCGATGGAATTGTCAATCCCGAACACTGAGTGGACCTTCGGTTTCCTCAGATCGGCATCCACAAGCAGGATGTGCTTTTCCATCTGGGCAAGGGTTATAGCGAGGTTCACGGCGGTGGTCGTCTTCCCTTCGCCCTGCACCGAACTGCTCACCGCGATGCTCCTGACAGGCTCAACCGCAGACAAAAGAATGCTCGTGCGAAGCGCCCTGTAAGTCTCCGAGATACTTGATTTCTGGTTTGTGTGTGAGAGAGTCTCGAAGCCGCCTTCCTGAACGTCCGCACTCCTCATAAGTGGGACGACGCCGAGAAGAGCAACAGAGAGTTTCTCCTCCACGTCCTCCGGCTTCTTGAATGTATTGTCGATATACTCAAGGAAAAATGCGACCCCGACTCCCCCGAACAATCCCACGATGACGGAAAGCAGGATGTTCAGCATCCTCCTGGGTCTCACCGGGCTCTTGGGTACCTCAGCCCTGTCAATGATATAGATATTGAACGACTTCACTTCCTCAATCAGGCTGGTCTCCTTGATACGCTTCAGAAGAGCGTCATATATCTGCTGGTTGCTTTCGACTTCGCGCTTAAGGACACCATATTGTATCGCCTTCTCCGAAAGCGCCATCGCCTCACCCTTGCCCTGGGCCAGTGAATTCCGAAGGCCCGCCTCCTTTGCCTTCGCAAGTTCGTAGTCGTTCCTTGTAGCGGTGATCACACGCTTTGCCTCGCTGGTCATCCTCTCCCTGAGGGCCCGCAGGTCTTCTCTCAGCCGAATCATCTGGGGATGTTTTTCCCCGTACTTCTTCGACATCTCCATAATGTCTTTTTCTATCTTTATCTCCTCTGTCCTGAGGGCCTGCATCACGGTATCACCCGCTATCACAGGCACTGTCAGGGCCTCGTCAAGGTTGTTTCCGAGCCCCCTCACCTGATTGAACAGGGCCTCTGCCTCCTTCCTCTTTGCCTCTGCAAGGATGAGCTGGTAACTCAGGTTCTGGAGTTTCTGGGGGGTCAATGCCTCCTTGTTTTCAAGTTCAACTATATCTTTGTTTTTCATGTATTCCTGAAGAGCCCTCTGAGAGTCCTCAAGGAGCTTCTTCTGTTCGTCGATCTTCTTGGACATCCATTCCACGGCCTGCTTTGCAGTCCCCATCTTGATATCGAGGACCTGCTCCACATAGGCGGCCGCAACGCCATTGGCAATGGCCGCAGCGAGCTTCGGGTCATGGTATTCATAGCTGATGTTCACGATCCTGCTGTTCTTTACGGGCTCCACCCTCAGGCCACCCTGCACCTTCCTTGCAAGGACATACACAGGATCGTCCCTCTTCGAATCCTCGGAGGCCTTCTTCGTCCTGAAAATACTGCCGAGAATGCCGGAAATCCCGAGGCCTTCCCTCTCCGACCTCCTTGCAGCGGAATTGAAATCGGGATTACCTTCAAGGTTGAGGTTTTTTACTGCCTTGTAGGCAACAGCAGTGCTCTTGATGAGCTCGTATTGGGTGTGGTAGTAATCTTCGGCATAGATGTCGTAATAGACATCCCTCAGATTTGCAAAATTCTGATTCTCCCTGTCTATGAGCACCCTCGTGCCGGCCCTGTACACAGGGGTTGTCGTCAGGGTTCCGATGGTGACCACCATAACGATCACGGCAAAGAAGGTGATGACGCTGTTGCTCCTCTTTGCGATTACCTTCCAGTAATCTCTTAGATGGATCTCCTCTTCCCTCGCCATTCCCATCCGATCGCTCAGAAGAAGCTCTCCGGGACCATGATAACGTCGTCAAGCCTCACGAGGTCGTCAAGCCCCACCTTCTCCAAAGTTCTCTCCCTGCCATCTTCTTTCCTCTTTATTTTTATCCTTTTCTGTGCGGCCTTGTCCGTGAAGCCTCCTGCCATGGTCACCGCTTTGATGACGGTTGTTCCCTCCTCGAACTTGTACGCATCCGGTTTCTTCACCTCGCCGGTAACATAAAAGAATCCTGCCTTGGGTATATAGATGCTGTCCCCGTCCTGCAGGCTTAAGTCGATGCTCGTGTCCCCCTTCTCGATCAGCCGTCTCAGGTCGATGGTAACGGACTGCTCCCCCTGAGTAGTCTTTCTCTTCACAATCGCCTTGTCTCCCGCATCCTTCGTAAGGCCGCCGCTTCTGGAGAGGAGCTCGAGGAATGTCGTCTGTCCCGGGAGTTCGTAAAGCCCCGGCTTCAAAACCTCTCCGATAACCGTCGCCTTCTTGCTCCTGAATTCCTCTATAAAAACGATAACCTGGGGGTTCACGATATAACCGTTGGCCAGGAGTTCCCCGAGCCTGACCGCTATCTGCTGAATCGTAAGGCCTTCTACCTTCACCTCTCCCACAAGAGGGAAAGAGATCGTACCCTCGCCGCTCACCCGGGCTACAGTGGTAAGGTCGGGGTTGTCATACACCGTTATCTTCAATACGTCTCTTTCACCTACGATGTAGTCCTGGGAAAAGAGAAAAGAAGGGAAGATCATCAGTGCAAGGAGAGCCGATATGGCGAAGTGCGGCAGGGAGCGGACAGACCCCTTCTCACTAAAGCGTCGTGACGACCTTAAAGAAATATGTGCTATTTCTGTAATCGAAACCATCCGAGCTCGAACTTCTTTTAGTATAACCGTATCCCGCCTCCGCCCGCAACCATTTTCTCATCTGGTAGATGAGCTCGAGCCCTGTGAACCATGTCTTATCCTGCCGCGGCACTTCCCCCCGGAAGCTTTCCCTCGCATACGAGATATCTATCTTGCCGGTGAGTTTCCCGGTAAACTTATGAAAGTATTCGACAGAAAACCCTGTCGTGACAAAGAAACTGCTCCCGAAGATGTTCGTCTCGTTCGTCTCTCTCTTCGCCTTCAGTTTAATGGAGTGGCGCACGCTGAAATTATGGTCTACTTCGGCCTGCATGAGATAGCCCTTGAATCCTTCCAGTGAGCGGTCCTTGAATTTCTTTGTCCCGTATCCGGCCTTCGCAGTCCCTCTTGTCTTGCCGGTCACATCCCATGTGACTCCTCCGAATATATGATGCTCCCTGCTGTCGAACCCCTCGGAAACAGGGTCCTTGAAGTCGACCGCGACATACTCATATTCCATAAATGCAGAGGTCTTCGGCAAAAACCGGTAATACACATATCCGGCAACAGTGTTGTCGCTCCTGTCCCTGAAGCTGTTGCGCCCGGCCTCGTAATCGACCCTGCGGTTGGAATAATCCAGGCGCACCTTGAACCTGTCCGACAGGCGGTAAGCCGCACTCGTCGAGAAAAAGTTGTCCTTGAAAAAATCGAGCTCTTCGGAGATATTCACGCCCCGGGGGTCATGGGTTCTCCTGAAATCATCGTTGAGCGCTAACTCGATACCGGCCGGGAGTTTCAGCTCGAACTTGCCCAGCACCTTATGGTTATCGGCGTTTTCAGAGGTGAACTTATCGAATCTCTCGATGTCCGCCTGATAAATGATTTCCAGGTGGTACTTCTTCTTCGCCCTGGGGAAGATAACCTGGATTCCGGGAGTTATTACCGTGGAGAAATCGCTCTTCTCATCGCTGCCGGTATTGAAGACATTGTCGGTAAACTGCTCTTTCACGGCAAGAAAGGGATGAACTTCAAAGGCTCCGAGTCTCAAAGCATACGACTCGCTTCCTAAGGTGAGGACACCAACGCTTACGACAACACAAAGGAAGTATTTTTTCATCCAGAGGTCTTTTTAAGGTTTGAACGGGCTTACAGTCCCTTTACCACCTCCTCCTCCCCCGATAGAGGGAGCAAAAGTTGGGGTGTACGCCGGAGTCGCAGGCGGAGGGGTATAGCCGAGCCCCGGTAATCCCAGTCTCTCTATCGCCCTAGCCACTGCATCAGGCTCCGCTCCCCCTTCGATGATGCATGTTACAACGATATCAGAGGTTGCTCCTGCCCGGTACGCCGCGGCGATCACGTCCTCGAGTTTTCCACCCGCCTCAATGGCGCACCTTACCACGATGCAGGCAGGATGGCCCATCAAAATCGCATTTCTCACGGTCTCGGAGGTATCTTTTCCGGTTCTCACCATATCACCCACTACCTTACAAATGCTATTGCCTTTGTAAAGGGAATCGGAGATCAGACCACTTATACGGCCGTCGAGGGAAGCATCGCCGGGGCCGGCAGGAAAGACCGGAGAAGACAGGAACACTGTCATACACAGGAGGGCACACATGAATGTGAAGAGTGCTTTTCCGTTCATCGCCACCTCCGCCCTCCTATTACACTTAGAAAAATGGTATCATACCTGAGTCTGATTGTCAAGAAAAATAAGGATATTTTATCCAGAGGAGACAAAATGGGAAAAATAACGATCAATGACTTTTTCAGGAAAAAGACTGAAAAGAGAAAGATCGGCATGATCACCGCATATGACTACCCATTTGCGATGATCGCCGACGAGGCTGGAATGGATGCGATACTTGTGGGTGATTCCCTTGGCATGGTTGTCCAAGGTCGCGACAATACCCTCCCTGTAACCATGGACGAGATGGTCTACCATACGAAGATGGTATCAAGGGCTGCAAATAACGCAATGGTGATAGGAGACATGCCCTTCATGTCGTACCAGACGGGCGTCGTAGAGGCTCTTAGGAATGCCGGAAGGTTCCTCAAGGAGGCAGGCGCCTCAGCAGTAAAGATTGAAGGTGGCGCCGAGGTGAAAGAGATAATCTCAGCCATGACAAGGGCCGACATACCGGTCATGGCACATATAGGACTCACTCCCCACGCCGTGCACCGGATGGGAGGCTATAAGGTGCAGGGAAGGACCGAGGATGCAGCAAGGAGGCTGATTGAAGAGGCCCATGTTGTGGAAGAAGCCGGGGCGTTCTCACTCGTCCTCGAAGCGATACCGATGGATCTGGCCGGTAGGATTACCGAGGAGATTTCGATCCCGACCATAGGTATCGGCGCCGGTCCTTACTGCGACGGCCAGGTACTGGTTTTGCACGACGTCCTCGGATTGTTCGAAAGATTCATCCCGAAATTCGTAAAGCGTTATGCAGATCTCAAAGACGAGGCCATTAGGGCCCTCAGGGCATATAGAGAGGAAGTGGAGAAGGGTATTTTCCCGGGAGAAGAGCAGAGCTTCAAGTAGGGAGGTTCTTCTCCCTGAACTCATTGGGCGGCAGCCCGCGAGATCTCTTGAAGACGCGGCAGAAATGAGCGGCGCTCCTGTATCCGACTGAAAAGGCAACCTCTGCTATAGTCAATTCCCTGTTTCTGAGAAGTTCTGCCGTCTTCCCGGTTCTTACGCTGTTGACATAGCATTTCAGACCCTTGCCCGTCTGCGCTTTAAATACCTTGCTGAATCTATACCTGTCCATGCGCGCCAGATCTGCGAGCTCGTCGCGGGTCAAATTCCTCTCATAATTGTTATCTATGAAGGCCCTGACACAGTCCATGAGGAATGCCTCCCGGCTTGTTTCAGCTTCGGTCAAGTCCCCGTTCTTCCGGCCCTCCAGTATCTCCGAGAGCTTCAACCGGGCTTTGCTTCTCTTAACGCATTCAGCACGTCAAAGCCGGTGCCGTCCGGCAGTTGATAATCGATGAGGGCAATGTCCATGGGGCTGTTGACTTCCTTCAGCGCCCCGGAACAGCTCGATGCGGCTATCACATTATACCACCGCTCAAGGGCCTCCTTTACTACATCCCTGAATGCCCCCTCGTCTTCGACAAGAAGTATGGTCTTCTCCATGGTCCCCCTCCTCAAGTGTCGCTACTTGCCGGTGTCTACGCCCCGGCCCTCTCAAGAAAAGTAGCCCACCCCCCTTTTTCTTTTTCTCAATGGCAGGGAGTATTCGCGTCAATAAATAGAACCGTCCCCTTTTTCATTTTTTTGTCGTAAGTGTAATTTGTGGTTACTCCGTTTGGATATGTCACGTTCTCAATCTCCTGAACCGTGCCCTTTCCTCTGAATCTTGTTTCTAAGCGCGCCGCCAGTATATCCACCAACTATGAAAAATATTATGATTGAAAATAATTTCAAAAAATCCATCGCTTTCATGCTTGACAATAACATACTAGCAGGGTGCTGAAAAACTACTTCCAATGTTTATACGTATAAGGTATAGTTGA
>CAYYWY010000028.1:0-24530 GCA_964475485.1 uncultured Nitrospiraceae bacterium
CAACGGCCTGAGACCATGGCTCCACGGCGCCGAAGAGCAGTGCCGAGATTATGACAACGGCTGCAAGGCTACCTTCCCTCATAATCCGCCTTCACTATCCTCAGTGTCTCCCCCTCTTTTGCGAGGACCCACCGTATGTTTCCTTGTATCGGAACTTCGGGGCTGTTTCCCTCGGACTTGCGAATAGTATACGTCGCCGTAACGACGACGGTATCGCCGTTCCTTCTGAAGTTGACATTCCCCAGGGAATAGAGATACCTGCTCCGCTCGAAGTTCTTCTGATATGCCATTCTTATCTCTTCGTAGTTCATCCTGTTGTTCTCTATTGCTGACCTCGAGTACAGGGAGATGAACTTCCCTATATCCCCTTCTTCATAGGCGCGGATGTAACGGCTTATGAAGAGATTCACAGCCTTCTCGACATCCTCTGTCTCCCTTCCGGCGCTCCCAGGTGGAGCCTGCGCGGCCTTTGCAGTCAAACCGCCTGCAGGCTCCACCAGAATGTCCGCGGTCCTTTCCACGGGGGCTTCTTTAACAGGCCCAGGCTGGCTCGCCCAGTCCTTCCCTGTTACTGCAGGCCCGGCCGGGATTTCCGCAGGGGATGTCCCTGCCTTTTCGGGGGATTCCTTCTCCTTAACCGTCCTCGAAATGCCTTTCAGCGCAGAGGCGCCTGCTGGAGAAAACGGAGGCCTTGCCGCCGGCTTTACCGTAAGGTTCGGATCCCCGGGAAACGCCTTTCTGGCGATTTCAGGGCCTTCCCCCGCCTGCGTCCGGATCATCCCGTCTTCGCCCGCTGCATTGGCTTTTTCCCCCGTCTTCTCCGGCGAGGTCCGCTCCGCATCCTGCAGGGCAGGCGCATGCTGAACGTACCTCTTTGATCTGTTTTCGAAAAACATCGCAATCAGTACGATCGAAGCGATAAGTATGCAGGACGGGATGATGAGCTTAGGAAGGGTTCTCCTCATCCGGGGGGAGAGCATGGAGGGCTTATCCAGTGCCGCAGAACTGTACTTTCTTATTTCCCGTGCTTTTGCACGCGCCAGGAGGCTCCGGAGTTCTGCATCATACTCGCTTCTCTTTTCAGGGTTCTTCAGGATATTGTACGCCTCGTTGATCTTCATGGCGCATTCGGCAGCATCTCTGCCGGGGTTTCTGTCAGGATGGTAAATGAGCATCAGATCTTTCCAGCGCTTGTGTATCCTGGCCTCCGAGGCCGAATGCGGCAGTGCCAGCGTGAGGTACAGATCGTTGTCCCTGTTGAAATGGAGCCTGCGGAGAATGCTCCTTATATGGCCGGAAACGTATTCCCTCCTGATACCCCTTAATGAGAGGAACTCCCTTGCCTTCTCGGAGTCGTTCAGAATGTCTATGAGCGGATCGGAGAGCCCCACGGCGCCCCTACAGAAGCGATCCCACGAGAGACCGGCCCTCACCTCTCCTATGAATTCAAGTGCTTCCCTGTAGTTCATCATCGGCCCAGCCTCTTAAGGACTACTGAGTCTATCCATGCATCCCCGATTATCTTGCTGTCGAACTTCGAAGACTTCTCCCGCTTTATGCTTATCCTGACCGCCCCGCAGGCGGCCGGCAGCTCGAACTCAAGATCGGTCCTTTTCCACATCACTGTGCCCGTCACGGGATCTGTTTTCACGACGAAGGGCCCGCAGTGCATACCCGAGACTTCCATGATGATTCCATTCTGCGTGGTCAGCCCGTCGGTTCTGATGTAGGCGCTGAGCCTGTACTTCCCGGGCATCAACGGCACAACCTGCCGGACAATTGAGAGACCGGGGTTTGTATTTCCGCCGAAGTTCACGCTCAGCGACGCATCCCCTGCATATTTTATATCCTTGTCCCTGAATACCCTCACCCCTTCGGATCTCCCGGTTTGCCAGTCGAATCCTCCGTTCTGAAGGGGAAGCTCAAAGTCTCCGTTCCATACGAGCTCATCAGGGGGGCTGTCTCCCTCCAAAACCTCGAACCTCTTCACGAAATCCGTCCACTCAGCCATAGCCTCCTCAATCCTGCCGGAAGCGATAAGAAAATCAGTGAACCTGAGGTAATCCTCCCTGCCGGGACCCAGGGTCTTCATCTTCTTCCATGCCGCCACGGACTCTCCGGAGAGGTTGTGTGCAGTGAGAAAGGCAAGATACCGCCTGTAATAGGAAAGCTCAGCAGGGACGAGGTTCTCGAGGACCGAGGACGGGGCGACTCCCATCCCATGGCAGAGCAAATAGACGTTCTCCTGTTCTTCGGGCGCCATGGAGATATACTTTCTGAAAAGCCCGATAGCCTCATCGCTCCTGTCAGTCAGGAGGGAAAGAACTCCCGACTCCCAGACCGTTACGGGGTTGCTGCCGTCCGCCCGTACTGCCCTATCCGCCGCAAACCTTGCCTCTTCCCTCAATCCTATGTCCATATATGCCCTTGCAAGTGCAAGCCATGTCCTGGCATCGGTCGGGTTTTTCCGGAGGGAAAGGAGGTAATGCCCGACAGCCTTTTCGACTGAAGGCCTCTCAGGGACATTATAGGCAAACAGCCCCAGGAGGTAGTGATAGTGCGCGTCCTCGCCTGTTATCTTCGAGGCGGCTGTGACGGCTTTTTCATCCAGGCCGGAATCGCCTGCCGTAAGAAAAACAGACAGGGCGGGCCTGAGAGAAAGCATCATTGAGGAGGCTGCGATAAGGAGCGAGATTATCCTGAGGAGGACCATTACGCGCTGCCTCTGGTCCTCCTCTTCTTCTTCTTGTCCTTCTGGTCGCTGCCGTCTTCGTAGTAGTAGGAGCAATAGTAGGAATAGGAACCGTACTTCAGGTCGTACTCCCTGATGCCGTTCAGCACGACCCCCAGTACCTTGGCATTCACTCCGCATAGTAGTTTCTTCGCCTGGCCGACCAGGTCCCTGGGGGTATTTCCCGCCCTCACCACGACGATGACCCCGTCGGTGATTGTGCTCAGTATGAGGCTGTCTGAAAGACCGAGGAGGGGAGGGGAATCGATGATGACAAAGGAATAGAGAGTGAAGACCCCGTTGATGAGGTCCCGCATCCTGTAGGAACTGAGGAGTTCGGAAGGGTTCGGAGGGATCACCCCCGCGGGGATGATGTCCAGGTTCTCCACCTTTGTCTTCTTTATGAGATTGCCGAACTCCGTATTGCCGGTGAGGAAAGAGGAAAGGCCGTCCTTAGACTCCACGTCGAATATCTTGTGCAGTTCAGGTTTCCTCATGTCGGCGTCTATGATGAGTCCCCTGCCGTGGGAATGCGCCATGGTTATGGCGGTATTGATTGCGGTGGTAGTCTTTCCTTCTCCCTTCCTTGCAGAGGTGATGAGCATTGTCTTCGGAGGCTTTACCGCCGAGGAAAACTGGATATATGTGCCGATGGACCTGTATGCTTCGGAAATGGGTGTCTTGTTGTCCTCGAAGGTGATCATCGGCCTCTTTCCGGAAGCGACCTTCTCCCCGAAGCTCGGCACAATCCCGAGGGATGGGAGGGATATCCCTTTTTCCACGTCGTCGGGCGTCTTCACCGTGTTGTCCAGGTATTCCACAAAGAATGCGAGGCCTATACCGCCGAAAAGTCCAGTGACAAGAGCGATGATGAGGTTAAGTACCTTCTTCGGCTTATGGGGACTCAGGGGAACCTCTGCCCTGTCAAGTATCTGGATGTTGCTTGCGGTCAGGCTCGCCGAGATACCGGTCTCTTTCAGCCTTTGGAGGAGGCCGTTATAGAGCTCCCTGTTAGTCTCCGCCTCCCTGCTCAGTATCTGGTACTGGACCATCTTCTCGTTAAGGGTCAGGGCCTCTGTCCTGTATTTTTCGAGGGTCGCCTTGAGGTAGTTCTCCCTCTTTACCGCCGCTTCATAATCCCTCTTTATCCCGGATACGGTCTTCGCGGTCTCCATATCAATTCTGGTCTTTATCTGGTTCAGCTGCTCCCTGAGTCTCACCATCTTCGGGTAATCGGCCTTGTAGACCCTGGACAACTGCGAGTACTCCGCCTCTGCCGAGACATAATCCTTTTTCAGCGCCTGAATGAGGGGGTTGTTCAGGACCGGAGAGACGGCATCGGCGTCTCCCTTCTCCACCTCCCTGTAGAGGGCCTCCCTGGTTATCCTGTCGGAGGTGGCTTGAACAAGCTGCGTGGAGAGCTCGGAAAGCTTCCTTGTGATCATGCTCTGGCCCTGGCCTTCCTTTGTTTCGTGGGAGCCCTGTGTAAGAAAGATGATGCCGTTCTGGGCCGCGTATTTGTTCAGGGCCTCCTCCGCCCTCTCAACCCTGGCCTTCATCTCCTCCAGCTGTTTCTCGAGCCAGTCCCTCGCTTGTTGCGTTGCATCGAACTTGCTCTCTATATTGAAATCGATATAGGATTTTGCGACTGCATTGGCAACACTGGCCGACAGCACAGGGCTGTAACTGTCGAAGCTCACCTTCACGAGCATGGATTTCTGCTGGGGTTCAACGTTCAGACGGGAGAGAAAACCGTCCACTACCAGAGGGCTCATCGCTTCTTCCGCACCCCTCGTATCTGCTCCTTCACCGGCCTCAACCTTCTTCTCCGCCTGCTTCGCAACCGCGAACTCAGGATGCCGGTCAAGTTTGAGGGCCCTTATGACCCTTTTTGCGAGGTTCCTGCTCTTCAGGATCTTGTACTGGGTCTGATAGTAGTCATCCGCGGCCTTCTCTATCTCCACCACGTCCTTGAACTGGAGGACATTGGGGTTCTCCTTGTCGATCTTAATGGTGACGGATGAACGGTACACAGGGGTCATGAGGAACGTACCGATAAGGACCGTGGTAACGGTTATGACAAGGAAGGTGAGTGCGGTCCATTTTCTCCTGAGAAGAATGTGGAGGTAGTCCCTGGCGTGGATCTCCTCTTCCTGCTGCTGGGGATAATTCAAGGGAAAGGCGACAGGGTATTCGTCAGTCCTCTGGACGCCGGCATTGCCGCCGTTCAACTGTCTGCCTTCCTCAGCTCCGTTCATTCCCGTTCACTCATAAAACAAGACTCAATACCGGATCGGATTGCCGAAATTTACAAAACCTCTTATCGTATTCACAAAGCCGCTCATAAAGCTCTTGATCCCGCTGTAAGGGACGATGATGATATCGTTCTCCCTGATCGGGACATCCTTTGCCTCGCCGTTCTTTATCGCCCCGTAGTCGGCTGTCATCACCGTCCTGTCCCCTTCTCCGTTGTCCCTGAGTATCTGCACCTCGGACTTATTCGCCTCGAACCTTACCCCTTCCGCCATGGCAATGGCCTGCACGAGGGTAGTCTTGCCCTGTGATTGAAAGGCCCCCGGCTTGTTCACCGCTCCGTCCACGAAGAAGACCCCTCCTTTCGGTACGTGGATTACGTCGCCGCTGAAGACAGGGACATTCAGCGCAACGTTTCCCTTTTCGAGGAGCTCGCCGAGGTCTATGACAAGGGTCTCCGTCTTTGAAACGCCCTGTTTTTCGGCGCTGAGAGGCCTCAGGATGTAGCAGATGCTCCCTGCCTCTCTTGTGAGTCCGCCTGCGAGAGAGAGCATGTCCAGGAGGTATCTCTGGCCGGTCACTGCAAACACTTGGGGACTGGTCACGGCGCCGATAACTCCGATCTTCTGTGCCTTGTACTCTTTCACATAAACGCTCACAAGGGGCTCCTCCATGTACTTGTCAAGCCTCTCCCTGAGTTCCTTCTCGAGCTCCACGGGGGTCAGGCCCTTTGCCTTCACCTGCCCTATGAGGGGCATCCCTATATATCCCTGGGAACTCACCCGCACCGTCCTCCTCAGTTCCTCTGCCTGGAACACATCTATCTCTAGGAGGTCTTCCGCGCCGATGACATAATCGGCATTCGGGTCTGCGTTCTGCATCATGGCAGGATTGAAAATCATTGCATTGAGCTTATCCGACCTGGAATCCCTGGCCGCGTCCGTGCTCAGCTTCTGGACATTCACCTCACGGTTTCCTCCGCATCCGGCGGAGACCAGGAAGAAAAGCATGGCGAACAGGGCAGCCCTTGATAAACAGGAACGAGCCGAAGAAGGACGAGCAGTTCTTGCCGGAAGCATTGTCTATGGTCTGGACGGACTCGCAACTCCCTTTGTCTTGGTCGTGCTGTTTACTATCAAGTATGTGCCGCCTATGACACCTGCACTGCCGCCAAAAACGATGAGAGGGGAAAGCCCGGGACCGTGTGAGCTGAGGGTATCAGGACTTTTTGGATTCGTGTTTCCATTTGTCTGAACCTCGGCAAGCTGTACAGGCACAGGCCTGAACCCGCTCTCTGATCCGGAGATGTAGAGGGAGTTGCCGGCGGACAAGGTCCGGGTTGCCGCTCCCCTTGAATCGCTTACCACAAGGGTACCGCTCAACGCAGTGATCGTCGTCCCTTTTTCGTCATATCCCACGGTGCCCCTTATATAATCCTGCGAGGTCGTGCTCACCTTCTGGATAATGTTCGGCTGCACCTGGGTCTGTACGGTTGCAGTCGGTGTGGTCACCGAGAAAGAAATTCCCCTGGGTATGCTGAAGGCTATCTTCCCCTTGCTTAGCTCCACAGCATAGGTTCCCCGGGCGCCGGTCACAATGATCTCGGAGTTCTTTCCGATCTCCATTCTGGCCCCGTCCCTGAAGATGGAAGACATCATGCCGTCCCCTGACCTGAGGTATGAACCGTCCATCAGGGGATATGCCTTGTCGCTTATGGATATCCATTTGTCAAAGGCCGTTTTCATTTCAGTCTTGCCCTTTCCCACTACATCGCCGAGGATTGCTGCAGGCTCAACCGGGTAGGCAAACCGGGCTGTCAGAAACAGCGCTGCCAGTGTCAGCGATATTACCGTCTTATGCATTCGTTTTTCCCCCATTTTCCCCTCCTCAATACTAATATACCTACCGAGTATTTTTCCTTACATCTCTTGCCAATTAGGAATTATAAATAATAGCACACCTTACCTCCATTGAAAATACGCAGAGATACTTATTTCCGGGTAAAGTCCTCTTTTATCCATAATAGTTATAATACCTTATTCTTATAGCTCTTCTTGAGGTTTTTGTCAAGATAATTTTGTCAGGATAAAATAATAAAGTATTTGATAGATAAACCTTATCTGATAAACCCTTGTTTTCTTATAAAAATGCCATGACGGCACGGGAACTTTCACAGGCCTTCAATGCCCTCTCGGACGAGACGAGGCTCAGGATACTTAAGCTCCTTGAGTTTTCTGGCAGCCTCGAACCGGGGGTTTATCGGTTCTTTAGGGTACGCGTCTTCACTTTTCTGGATAATCGGGGTATAGTGGGTATCAAGATATGAAGGCCCTGATATCCTTGCTCCGAAAGAAAGCCCTTTTCCCCGGCATCCTTGCCGTTTTTCTGGCCCCATCTTTTTCCTTTTCAGGGCAGTTCCCCGAAATCACTCTTTCCGTCTCCTTTGACATCGACAAGGGAATGATGAGCGGCAAGGCGCTCATCGTCATTTCCGACATAGGAGAGTACGCAATCCGGACCGGACCCCTTGCGGTAAAATCCGCCAGGCTCAACGGTCTTCCTCTGGAATCAGAAGCAGGGGGAACTGTGACTATAAAGGTAGAGAAGCAGAGCGCAGTCGAGATAGAATATCAGTGCTTTTCCGGAAGTGGAAGCCCCTGCATCATCGACGGCAGGGACATATTCCTCGCCGGCAACTGGTACCCCTCGGTGGACGGTCTGAAATACCACCGCCTCAGTGCCCTGGTCCCCCGGGGTCTCACCGCAGTCTCGGAGTCGGAGACGACCGAGGTTGAGGAAAAGGCCGATGGTGATCTCTATTCCTTCACTTTTCCATATCCCGTGGAAGAGATACATCTCATCGCCCGCGAATTCACTGTCGGAAAACAGAGCTTTAAGGGGACCGAGCTCTCCGCATATTTCTTTCCTGAAGATGAAAGCCTTGCCGATGAGTATCTCGAATATGCAAAGAAATATCTGGAGCTCTACGGCGGTATTTTGGGGAAGTTCCCTTTCAGGAGGTTCTCGGTCGTGGAGCACTTCCTCCCCACCGGGTATTCCGTGCCGACCTTCATCCTTCTGGGACGGGATGTTGCGAGGCTCCCCTTTATTGTCAGGACCTCTCTCGGCCACGAGATAGTCCACCAGTGGCTGGGCAACCTTGTGTACGTAGACCATGAAAAAGGCAACTGGGCGGAGGGACTCGCAACTTACCTCTCCGACCATCTATATGAAGAACAGGAGGGAAGGGGATGGCAGTACCGCAAACAGATGCTCATTGACTACAAGAGTTACGCCGTTCCGGAAAAGGAGTTCCCACTGAAGGACTTCAGATCGGGGACGGATTTCCTTTCGAGGGCGATAGGCTACGGGAAATCCGCCATGCTCTTCCATATGCTGAGAAGGCTTGTGGGTGATGACTCCTTTTCACGGGGTCTCAGGAGTTTCATCGACCTTTACCGTTTCAGGAGGGCTTCGTGGCATGACATAGCTTTCACCTTTGAGAGGGAATCGGGAAAGGAACTGGGATGGTTCTTCGACCAGTGGCTCAGGGAAAAGGGATATGCCAGGCTCGATATTAAAGACACGGAGATAGGGCCGAAGGGTCTTCAGTCCCTTGTTTCCTTCGACGTTATTCAGAAGGAAAAAACGTATGTTCTCGACCTGCCTGCGGCGGTGACGACTGATAAGGGGAAGGCAACTGAAGTCCTGAGAATAGAAAAGGAAAGGCAGAGGTTCGGAATCATTGCAGACGGAGACCCCGGGAGACTTGTCGTGGACGAAGACTATGACACTTTCAGGGAGCTGACGTTGATTGAGACGCCTCCGGTCATAGGGAAACTCCTTGGTGAGGAGAAAGGCATTGTGGCGCTTCAGGAAGAAGAGGTCTTTTCCGCTCTGGTTGAATTCTTAAAAGTTAGAGGATATGAAGCCAGGAAACCGGAAGAGATTAAGGATGAGGAGATAAGAGGCTCCAATCTCGTCATTGCAGGCTTAGGAACCGCCATTGAAAGAAGGCTCTTCGGGAGAAATGAGGCCGCTCCCTCAGGGTTCTCCCTGACCGTAAGGAGAAATCCTCTCAACCCTTCCAAAGTCGTGGCCGTGGCAGCCGCCTCGTCAAAGGAGGAGGTGGAGGCGTCCTGGGAGAAAATCCCCCATTACGGGAAGTACAGCATGGTGGCCTTCAGGGGCGGCGAGAACACCGAAAAGAAGACGTGGGGAAGCGAAAGGGGATGGGTAATGCCGCTTAAGGAGACTACGACTGGGATAGAGACATCCAGAGCAGTGAGAATCGACGAGATCATCGGCAGGGTAAGCGACAAGAAGATCATCTATGTGGGTGAGCAGCACGACAGATATGAACATCACATCGCGCAGCTCGATGTGATCAAAGGGCTCTTCAGGAAGGACCCACGTCTCGCAATCGGCATGGAGATGTTCCAGAGACCTTTTCAGAATGCCCTTAACGATTACATGGACGGAAGGACGGACGAGAGGGAATTCCTAAAGTCGTCGGAGTACTTCAGGCGATGGGGCTTCGATTACAACCTCTACAAGGACATCCTGAAGTTTGCCAGGGACGAAAGAATACCCGTGATTGCCCTTAACATTAGAAAAGAGATCGTCGACAAGGTCTCAAAAGGCGGGATCGATTCACTCACCCCCGAGGAAAAAAAGGAACTGCCCGAAAGCATGGATATGACCGATGAGGATTATCGCAGGAGACTGCTCGAGGTTTTTGAGAAGCATGAAGGGACTGAGGGAAGGGATTTCGCCAATTTCTATCAGTCACAGATACTCTGGGACGAGACAATGGCGCAGTCAATCTACGATTACCTTAAGAACAATCCGGAGCGAAGGATGGTCGTCCTCGCAGGGGGAGGCCACCTCGCATACGGCTCAGGGATTCCGAAGAGGGTTTTCAGAAGAAACGGGATGAGCTATGCCGTGATCCTTAACGACGAGTCGGCCGAGCCCGATATCGCCGATTTCATCCTCTATCCGAGGCAGGTGAAGATGGTTTCCGCACCGAAGCTCATGGCGTTCCTGAAAAAGGAAGACGGGGGGGTAAGGGTCCTGGGGTTTCCTGAGAGGAGTGTCTCCCAGAAGGCCGGCCTGGAAAAGGACGACCTCATAGTTGCAATCGATGACGAGAAGGTGGCCAGCGTTGAGGACATACAGCTCCTCCTCTTCTTCAAGAAACCGGGAGATACAGTAAAGGTGACCGCACTACGGAAGAGGTTCCTTTTCGGACTGAGGGAGATGAGGTTTGAGGTAAGCCTCTAATATCTCAACGGCACTTCTCACTGCACCCGCTTTTTCTTTGTAAAGAGCCCTTGCCTTTTCCCCCATGCTCTTCCTCTTGTCCTGCGAGCGGAGGAGCTCCCTGAGGACATCGTAGATCCCTTCCCGGTCTGTCTTTATGGCGCCACTTCCTACATAGAAATCCTGCATAAATGGAAAGTTCTCCATGTGGGGCCCGCATACCACCGGTTTTCCCCAGAACGCAGGCTCCAGCGGATTATGGCCCCCTTTCTCGATAAAGCTGCCGCCTATGACAGCAATATCCGCGGCGCCGTAAGCAGAGGCGAGCTCCCCGACGGTGTCGAGGATGATCACACATCCTGATAGCCGATAACCCGCAGACGGTGGTACCGCGCTAACCGAGTTTTTCTCACTGCCGTGAGCCATTACTGCCGAACCGTGTGCGAAACTTGACCTCCTGAAATACGGGATTCCTCTCGATCTTACCATCTCCTCAACCTTCCCGAACCTCTCAGGATGTCTCGGAGCGACGACAAGTACAAGACCTGGGAAATCCTCCCTCAACCTTTCGTAGGAGGACATAAGCAACTCCTCCTCTCCTTCATGCGTACTCCCAGCAAGTATCACCGGGCCTTCCAGGAGCGCGGTCCACCCCGGCATCTCTTCCCGGGGTCTCGTATCGAACTTGAAATTGCCTGTAACCCTGACCCTGTCTTCGTCCGCGCCAAGGGCGATTATCCTCTCTCTGTAAACCTGCTCCTGCATGCAGAAGAGTTCAACGGACCTCACAACGCGCCTTATGAAGAACCGTATCTTCCTGTAGCCGCTGAAAGAACTGTCCGAGAGCCTGCCGTTGAACACGAGGACCGGAATACCCCCAGCCCTGCTTGCGAGGAATATGTTGGGCCATAATTCAGTTTCCATGGCGATGAAAAAGGCAGGCCGCACCTTCTTAAGCGCCCTCCTGAAGACACTCCTCAGGTCAAAGGGGAGATAGACAATATCGGCAATATCCCCGACCCTTTCCAGGGCCACCCTCTGCCCTGTATCGGTGACTGTCGAAAGGACAACGGGGATTGAAGGGTATCTTCCCTTCAGTTCTTTTATGAACGGCACTGCGGAGATGACCTCCCCTACGGAAACGGCATGGATCCATAATGGCCTTGAATCCCGCGTCCTTGTTTTTACGTCGAGGAACCCGAACCTTTCCCTCAGCCACCTCGACCTGAGTTCTTTCTTGCGCTTCAGGTACTCAAAGGGCAGGAGGATAAGCAACACAAATGAATAGAGAAGGCTGTAAAGGAAGAGCATCTCAGGAAGGGCGTTCCGTCAACCCGGAGAGATCGCCCGTCAACCTTTCAAGTGCGGAGTCGTCGAACTGCAGACTATAGAGTTTCCTGTATATCCCGTTGGACTCGAGGAGCTCCTCGTGTGCTCCCGACTCCACTATCCTGCCCCTGTCCATCACGATTATCCTGTCCGCCCTCCTCACCGTCGAGAGCCTGTGGGCTATCACAAAGGCGGTCCTATCGTTCATGAGTAACTCGAGGGCCCTCTGCACCATGATCTCCGAGGCTGTATCCAGCGATGACGTCGCCTCATCCAGTATAAGGATAGGTGGATTCTTGAGAAGTGCCCTCGCGATGGAGAGCCTCTGCTTCTGGCCTCCTGAAAGCCTCACTCCCCTTTCCCCGACCACGGTATCGTATCCTTCGGGAAGTTCGAGTATGAACTCGTGGGCATGCGCCGCACGCGAAGCACTCACAATCTCTTCCTCCGTCGCGCCTTCCTTCCCATAGGCAATGTTCGCTCTCACAGTGTCGTTGAACAGGATCACGTCCTGACTCACAATGCCTATCAGAGACCTCAGCGACTTCAGTGTTGCCTTTGATATATCGTTTCCATCCATGAGTATCCTGCCCTCAACGGGCAGATAAAAACGCGGAATGAGGTCCACAAGTGTCGTCTTCCCTGCTCCGCTCCTTCCCACAAGGGCGATTATCTCTCCCTTCCTCACAGTGAAGGATACCCTGTTTAGCGCATCGTCTTCTGTGCCCTCGTACCTGAAGGAGACGTTGTCGAAAACGATCTCGTTGCTGAACCCGGCAAGGTGAAGACTCCCGTCGGTCTCGGTCGCCTCGGCAAGGAAGGAATCTATCCTCTCAAGGGGGCCGCTCGCCTGCTGAAGGGAGTTGTTCGCGGCCACGAGACGTCTCGCAGGAGTGAATATCAGGAAGATCGCCGCAAGGAAGGAAAAGAAATCGCCGGCCGTGATGACCCCCCTGATGACCAGGCTCCCTCCGTACCAGAGGACAAAGGCGATGCCGAAACCGCCCACAAACTCCATCATGAGGGAAGTGGCCTCGATAATCCTCGTGGAGCGCATCAGTTCCCTGTAAAAATCCCGGTTCCTGCCTCTGAACCTCTTCATCTCGTCTTCTTCGCGGCAGAAGGACTTTATGATCTTGCTGCCCGAAAAACCCTCGGTGAGCATCTCGGTGATCTCGGAGATCCTCTCCTGCGTCCTGACGCTGACCTTCCTGAGCCTCCTGCTCAGCTTTCCGACGAAATAAAAAGCCACCGGCAGGACAACGATCGAGATGAGAGTGAGGTCCCAGCGACGGTATAAGGCGATGCAAATAAGGACGATGATGGTACCGCCCTCCACAAAGATGTCCTTTACCGTATATGAGAGCAGCCCCTGCACAAAGCCCGCATCATTGATAACCCTGGATGCCATGGCGCCGCTGGAGTCCCTGTGGAGAAAACTCATGGGAAGGTAAAGCATGTGCCGGTAGAGCCTGTCCCTGATGTCCCTCACCACCTTTGCCCCTGCCGAGCTCATAAGGTACGAATGGAAGAAGGAAAACACTCCTCTTGCCACGTAGGCAGACATCACCGCAAGGCTCAGGAGGATAAGGAAAGCGGGCTTTTGTTCGATGAAGACCTTGTCCACGGCCGGCTTCACAAGCCAGGCAAGGGAGCCGTTCATTGCCGATACGATAACGCTGCAGGCGGCGGCGATTACGATGCGGCCCCAATAGGGCTTTACAAGGAGAAGCACCCTCCTGAATGTTTTCATTCCGGCACTCTCTCTTTTGCCCTTACCATCCCGACATCTCTCCGGTCATCTCCGCCACCCTCCTGGAAGGCCTCTTCCCGGCGAAGGATTCCCTGACCTTTCCGAGGGAAGCGACCATGGTTTCCCTATAAGTATCATCATACAAAATCTTCCTGCATTCTTGCATTATGTTTTTCTCGTTTGCCCTGCGCTGAATGAGCTCCGGTACAACCTCCCTGCCTGCAATAATGTTTGCGAGCGAGATATGCCTTACCTTAAGCACCCGCTTGCCTATGGCATAAGTAAGCGGGGAGACCCTGTAAACGACGACAGTCGGTATTCCAAGAAGTGCGGCCTGGAGGGTTGCGGTGCCGGAGGCGATGACGGCCAGATCGGAAGATGAGAGGGCCTTGACCGCCCCTTCCCTTGAAAGCTCAACCCCCATCGACTGAAGGGCACCGAGGTGTTCCCCGAATCTCTCAGGTTCGAGGTTCGGCGCAAGAGGCAGGACGAACCTCGCGTCCGATGAATCTTCCCTGAACATCCTTACCGTCCGGATGAAAACGGGCAGCAGGGTTTTCAACTCGTTGGGCCTGCTTCCCGGAAGAAGGGAGATCACAGGGCCCCTGACCTTCCCTTCCATCTTATGACTTATGACTTCCGGCTTCTGCCCTGTCAGTTCGTATTCCTCAATCTCTTCCATGACAGGATGTCCCACAAACTCGCACGCAACGCCTGCCTTCCTGTAAATCTCCTCCTCGAAAGGGAGTATCACCGCTACACTGTCGGCGATCTCCTTCATGGTCTTTACCCTTCCCTTTCGCCACGCCCAGACCTGCGGGCTCACGTAATAGAGGACCTTTATACCCCGCCTTTTGGCAATCCTTGCCAGCCTGAAATTGAATTCAGGGTAGTCTATAAGCACAAGGGCGCCGGGAGAGATTTCGGTCAACGCCCTTGAGGCCCTTCGGAAGGATTCGCGAAGCCTCCAGACCGACTGGAGAACCTCAGTAATGCCGAGGGCGCTTGATATGCCCGACAGAATCTCAACTCCGGCATCCCTCATCCTTTCGCCGCCAACTCCCACCAGCCTCATATCCGGCCAGAGGGATCTCAAGGCCTTTGCAAGACGGGAGCCATAAAGCTCGCCCGAGCTCTCCCCTGCAACAATCATGACTGTCTTCATATGAGCACTACAGCATGAGGCACGCAGGAAAACCATTACTCGGCGTTAAGCCTGCAAGCAGGCATAAGGAGTTCTGCATTCCACCCAAGAATTTCTCCACAGATGAACAACCGCCACTGAACATAACTGAACACACCTAATTTAGAACATTCTTTATAACGCCGGCTATCCTCTCGATGGCGGTTCCTTCAAGTTCGGGATACATTGGCAGGGATAGCACTTCGGCCGATGCCTTCTCGGCGCAGGGGAAATCGCCTTCCCTGTGGCCGAGATAGCTCAGGGCCTTCTGGAGATGGAGCGGTCTCGGATAATAGACGACAGACGATATACCTTTCTCCTTCAGTCCCTTCTGTATTTCATCCCTTTTGTCTGACAGGATTGTGTACTGGTTGTATACATGGAAGGCGCCTTCCCTCTCAGAGGGGCAGCGGACCGAATCGCAGAGGAGTTCGCGGTAGAGCTCGGCGTTGCGTCTCCTCTTTCTGTTATAGTCGTCAAGCCTCTTCAGCTTAACAAGGAGTATGCCGGCCTGTATCTCATCGAGCCTGCTGTTGAACCCCACGGAATCATGTATATAGGAACCTTTCGAGCCGTGATTCCTCAGGCCCTTTATCGCGTCGGAAAGGCTACCGTCGTTAAGGGTTATCATCCCGCCGTCTCCATAGCCTCCGAGATTCTTGCTGGGGTAGAAGCTGAAGCCGCCTGCCTCCCCGAGACTGCCGACCCTCGTGCCCCGCACAGAGGCGCGTATGGACTGGGCGCAGTCCTCGATCACGAAGAGCCCGTGTCTCCTGGCAATCCCCATTATCTTCTCCATGTCTGAAGGATGGCCGAATAGATGCACGGGCAGTATGGCCTTCGTCCTCGAATTGATCTTCTCCTCGATCCTGCTGCTGTCGATGTTAAAGGTGTCCGGTTCGATATCTATGAACACAGGCCTTGCACCTGTATAGATGATGGCCTCCGCGGTGGCAAAAAAAGTGAACGGAGTTGTGATCACCTCGTCGCCTTCACCGATGCCGAGCGCTTCCACCGAGAGATGAAGCGCATCGGTTCCCGAAGCCACACCTAAGGCGTGCGAAACGCCGGTGTATTGTGCCATCTCTTTCTCGAATTCCTGGACCCCCGGTCCGAGGATATACTGGGAACTCTCCAGTATCCTGCCCACCATCTCCAGTATCTCTTCCCGTATCTCCGCAAACTGCTTCCCCAAATCAACCATAGGAATCATCGGTTTCTCCCCATTGCAAAATTTATTTCGAGCACCGTTTTGAGGGCGTTCCTTCCCTCGATGCCTGAGACCTTCGGGCGTTTTCTCTCTACCGCATTGCGGACAAAGTCCTTCAACTCCTCCTTAAGGGGTTCCCTGTATTCCGGCCTTATTACCTGAGGCTCCAGGGCGTCTAAAGGAGAACGGATCTCCAGCGACGAAGTCTGGTAATCGAGCTCGATGCATGAATCCTTCTGGAAGACCCTGAGCCTTCTCTGTTTCTCCCTGAAAATACGGCTTGCAAAAAGGGATGCTGCCGCGCCGTTTTCGAACTCCATCCAGACCCTGGCCTCGTCAGCCTTCTCTGTTGCGAGGGAGAACCCGAAGGCGTGGATGCTCCTCACCTGGTGCGGGACAAAGCTCATGATTATGTCGATATCGTGAATCATGAGGTCCAGTGTAACATCGACATCTAGACCTCTGTTAAGAAAGGGGGAGACCCTCGTCGCTTCGAGAAACATCGGCTCCTCCACAAAACCCGTTAATGCGATGAGCCCGGGGTTATACCTCTCCAGATGACCGACCTGGAGGATGCACCCTTTCTTCTCGGCTTCCTCAATAAGCTCATCGGCCTCGGCCACGGTGGCTGTTAAGGGCTTTTCAACAAGAACGTCCTTTCCCGCCCTAATACAGTCAAGGGCGGTCACAAAGTGATGGGTCGTGGGGACCACGATGCTCAACGCATCCACGCTGTCCAGTACCTCTTTGTAGTCGCGGTGTGCCCTTGTGGAATATCTCCCGGCGACTTCGATCGCCCTGCCTTCGTCGACATCCACGACTGCCGCAAGCTCAACATCGCCCAGTTCGGAATAGATCCTTGCGTGGTGCTGCCCCAGGTATCCTGCTCCCACTACGGCAACTCTTAAAGCCACAATCACCTCATTTCACGAAATGCTTCCCGTTTCCGAAGCCTTTTTATTCGGGCATACCCGGTATTTTGCACTAAACGGACGGATTTGGGCAAGCACTCAGGCTCTGATTTTTAGCCTTGAGATGGGACAATTCAAGCAGGTTGACGCGGAGGCTTCGCAGTCTAAGATTTGCGGGCGTACGAACCGTGGACATTTTCCTCCCGGCCCTCTTCCCGCCAGACGACGATGGCTATCTCGGGACACATCTGGGCGCACAATGCGCAGCCGTTGCACTTCTCCAGGTTTTCCGCCACAGCAGGGAAGTACCCGCTCTTGTTGAACTCGACGTCCATTATGATGAGGCCCTTCGGGCATGACAGCATGCAGTACTTGCAGCCCTTGCAAAGCTCCCTGTCTATCGCAATCATTCCTTTCATACAAGTCCTTCCTGGGTCACTACCCTGTTCTTCAGCAGCTCCCTCGCATGTTTGATCGAAATGTCCGTCACCTTGCCGCTGAGCATCCGCGCGATCTCTTCCTCACGTTCCCTTGAAGAGAGCCCTTTTAGTCTAACACAGACACCATCCCTTCTTTCCTCTTTTTCGATCATGATGTGATGGTCGGCCATTGCGGCGATCTGGGGAATATGGGTAATACAGAGAACCTGATGCCTCCGCGAGAGATTCTTAAGCCTACGCCCCACGGCCTCTGCTGTTCTGCCGCCTATCCCTGCGTCCACCTCGTCAAAGATAAGGACCGGAATCCGGTCCGCCTCTGCAAGGGTCTCCTTCAAGGCAAGCATGACCCTCGAAAGCTCGCCCCCGGAGGCAGTCTTGTGCAGGGGCTTCACCTGCTCGCCCTTATTGGCGGAGAAGAGGAACTCGACGGAATCGATCCCTGTTGAACTCAGGGCTGCTGGTCTCACCTCTATCGTGAATTCCGCCTTGTCCATAGCCACCTCCCTCAGTATCTCCTTCACGGACTTCTCGATCTTCTTAGCCGCCTCTTTCCTCTTTTTCGAAATCAGCCGTGCCTTTTCAATGAGCTCGTCTTCCATCACCGCCAGACTACCCTCCAGATCCTTCACCTTCTCATCCGAAAGGGCAAGCCTCTCAAGCTCCTTTGCAGCCGCATCCCTTTGCTCCAGGATTCCCTCTATCCCTTCCCCGTACTTCCTTTCGAGCCTCTTGATAAGCTCGAGCCTCTCCTCCACAGCGGAGAGTCTTCCCGGATCTGCATCGTACCTGTCCCTGTAGCTTCTGAGGGAGAGCGCGCCGTCTTCCACAAGGGGCAAGGCCGATTCCAGAAGGCCAAGGGTCTCACCTATTCCCGGGTCTATCTTCGATACCTCCCTAAGGAGAGCAACCGCGGATGAAAGCTTTTCAGAGGAAGAGCCGTCTCCGCTATGCAGGAGAAGATAGGCGCTGTCGGTGAGCTCTTTCAGCCTGGCGATGTTCACAAGGACCGCCCTCTCTTCGGCGAGCGCCTCCGTTTCCCCCGGCTTCAGGGATGCGGATTCTATTTCACCTATTTGAAACGCGAGCATATCGGTTCTCTGCTGCCTGTACCTTATTTCTTCCCTAAGGGCGTCAAGCTCGGCCTGTGCGCGCCGAACCTCATGGAAGAGCCTTTCCAGATCGGCCCTTTCGTCAAGGAGCTTTCCGTAAGCGTCGACTACCTCCCTCTGCTGCTCGGCC
This sequence comes from uncultured Nitrospiraceae bacterium, assembly GCA_964475485.1. GTDB lineage: Bacteria > Nitrospirota > Thermodesulfovibrionia > Thermodesulfovibrionales > UBA9159 > CAYYWY01. The sequence continues at coordinate 18,315 of CAYYWY010000028.1, forward strand.
GAAAGAAGGCTCTGGTGCTCATGCTGCCCGTGAATATCCACAAGGCCTTTCCCCATCTCAAGGAGCGTTTGGACGTTCACCATGGCATCGTTGATATATGCTCTGCTCTTGCCAGCTGATGAAAAGATCCTCCTCAGGATTACTCCGTCTTCGGCACCGATCCCCAGTCTTTCCAGCAGGGGGTTGGCCTGTGTCTCAAAATATGCTTCCACCGTTGTTTCGCGCTTCCCGCTCTTTATCATGTCCGTCTGCGCCCTCTCCCCCAGAGTGAGACCAAGTGCGTCGACTACGATGGACTTCCCGGCTCCCGTCTCACCAGTGAGGACATTGAGGCCGGGTTCAAAATCCACCGTAAGAACATCAATGATGGCGAAATCCCTTATCCTCAGTCGCCTCAGCATCCATAAAAATAACACAGAGGGCCGTGAAATTCCAATGTCTCAAACCTGGAGTATAATCCCGGAGGAAACCAACGATGCAAGGGCACACAGGCTCCTTTTGGCACGTTTTTTTCTAAGTGCCCTGCCGAAATTTTTGGCTTGACAAAAGGATTCCTTCCTGATACTTTATGTCAACATGAATTCTTAAAAGTACTACAAGGAAAGGGGGAACTTAGATGACAAAGGCGGAGCTTATCGACAAGATAGCTTCTGGGGCCGGGCTGAGCAAGGCGGATGCTACCAAGGCACTAGATTCGATGCTGAACGCTGTCAAGGCATCGTTGAAGAAAGGCCAGAAAGTGACACTTGTGGGATTCGGGACCTTTTCAGTCGTGAAAAGGAAGGCCCGCAAAGGGCGCAATCCTCGGACAGGTGCAGTGATAACCATTCCAGCTGCAAAGACTCCAAAGTTCACTTCAGGCAAAGCCCTGAAAGACGCAGTAAGATAATTCTTTTCTTTTCAAGATAGAGGGGCGGGGAACTGCCCCCTTTTTTTCCCTCTTTTTTTCTGATATCCTTAGCTTAGAAGCCCTTATTCCGTTATACACTTCCGGTTTTCCTCATTATATTGAAGAGAGAACCGGGAAGATACCGTAAAGAAGAGTGCTGCGTCTGAAAAACGTTCGATGCCTTATCTACCCTTAAAGGCAAAGGAGGTAGAGCAATGTCCGGCAAGATTACCATCAGCGTCATTAAAGCGGATGTGGGCGGATACGTGGGTCATTCGAGCATCCATCCCGACCTCATGAAGAGGGCTGAGGAGAGGTTGTCTAACGCCGTGGAAAAGGGGGTGCTAGTCGACTCCCACGTGATGAGGTGCGGTGACGACCTCGAACTCATCATGACCCACAAACACGGGCTTGATAACGAGACGGTACACAAACTGGCGTGGGATACGTTCGTCTCATGTACTGAAGTGGCGAAGGAGCTGAAGCTATACGGCGCGGGACAGGACCTGCTCCAGGACACGTTCACAGGGAGTGTGAAGGGAATGGGTCCAGGGGTTGCAGAGTTGGAGTTTGAAGAGAGAAAGAGCGAGCCCGTCATCATCTTCATGGCCGACAAGACCTCTCCCGGAGCCTGGAACCTTCCCCTTTTCAGGATGTTCGCTGACCCATTCACGACGGCGGGGCTTGTGATAGACCCAACAATGCACGAAGGGTTCCGTTTCGAGGTCGTTGACGTTTACGAGAATAAGAAGATCATCCTCTCCACGCCTGAGGAGATGTATGATCTGCTAATGTTCATCGGCGCCATGAGGAGGTTCATGATAAAGAGTGTGTACAGGAAGGACGGGATTGTCGCCGCTGCGGCATCCACACAAAAATTAAGCCTTATTGCAGGCCGCTATGTGGGCAAGGACGACCCTGTGCTGGTCGTGAGATGCCAGTCCGGATTGCCGGCAGTTGGCGAGGTGCTCGAGCCCTTCGCCTTCTCCCACCTTGTGGAAGGCTGGATGCGCGGCTCACATCACGGCCCACTGATGCCTGTTCCGTTTTACGAGGCAAACCCGTCGAGGTTCGACGGCCCGCCCAGGGTCATCGCAGCGGGCTTCCAGGTAAGCAACGGCAAGCTCATAGGCCCCCGCGACCTCTTTGACGACCCTGCCTTTGACGATGCCAGGAAAAAGGCTAATGAAATCGCGAATTACCTCAGGCATCATGGCCCCTTTGAGCCCCACAGGCTGGGCCTCGATGACCTCGAGTATACGACCATGCCCCAGCTGATGAAGAAACTCGAGGGCAGGTTCGTACCCGAGTGATGAGGATAGAGAGGATCCTCGCCGGCATCGACCTCGGACAGGATACTGAAAAGGTCCTTGCCTATGCCTGTCTTTTTGCTGGCAGGCTTGGCGCTTCCCTCCATGTCCTGTATGTGATGGACTATGTCGTAACCCCTCCCGCCTATCTCGCTAGGTACATGGAAGAAGAAAAAGAGATAGCTCAGAAAAGGTTCACGGAGTGGGAGAAGCGGCTGGAGGAGAACGGGGTGAAGGCCTCAATGGAGGTGACCATCGGAAGGCTTCACGAATCTTTTGATTTCGCCGTCCGGAAGATAAATGCAGAATTGCTGGTCCTTGGCTTCAGATCACATGTCTTCAGGCGGAGCAGCTCTGAAAAGCTTATAAAGGGTCTCGAGATGCCGATGCTTGTGGTGAGGGGAAGAAAGGCGGAGTCCGCGGGGATCGGGTCTTTAAACATAAGGAAAGTCCTTTGTCCGGTTGATTTTTCCGAACCGTCGAGAAAAGCCTTAAAAGTGGCCACTAAGCTGAAGGAGACGCTTTCTTTCGGGATGGATGTAGTGCATGTTTTCCCAGACCACGGTATCGGGAAGAGAATGGAGACACTTAAGGAAAAAGAGAAAGCGATGGAGGAATTGCGCCGACAGGCTGAAGGCGAACTTCGCGCTTTTATCCGCGGTTCAGGTGTTGACATAGAGGTAATAATGGAGGAAGGCGAGCCATATGAGAGGATCGTCTCCTTCGCTTCGGAAAAGGATGTGGACATCATAGTCATGGGCGCCAGAGGCCTCTCCTTCATAAAGGGGGTGCTCATAGGAAGCGTAACCGATTCGGTCCTGAGAACATCTCCCTGTCCGGTCCTTGTGATACACTGATGATCAGAGAACTCCTCCTTCTTCTCACGGGCCTCGTGGCCATACTTATCGCTGCCGAGGGTTTCACCAACGGTATCGAGGCTCTCGGCAGGAAGTTCTCCCTCTCACAGGCGGTTGTGGGAAGCATACTTGCAGCAGTGGGAACCGCGCTTCCAGAGACAATCCTCCCCATCGTCGCCATATTCCTCCATGGAGGCGCATCGGCAAACGACATCGGCGTAGGCGCCATCCTGGGCGCCCCGTTCATGCTCTCGACCCTCGCCTTTTTCCTTGTTGGGTTGACCTCGTTGACGGCCCATCTCAGAAAGAGACGGCCTCTTGCCTTCACTGTCGAAGTCCATTCCACAAAAAGAGATCTTGCCTTCTTCATCCCAATGTATGCAGCTGCAGTCCTCCTTCCTCTCGCAGCAGGGAGAGCTTTTTCAGCTGTCATCGCCATACTCCTTGTGGCCGGATATTTCTTTTATGCCTATCAGACCTTCAGGGGAAAGAGCGCGGAGATCGCGCACTCCGAGGGTATGTACCTCTTGAGGCTCTTGAGGGCTCTCAGGCTCACCTCTGCCGCGGCCCCCCATTTCGCGCTAATGCTCCTTCAGGTGGTTGGCGCCCTTGCCGTCATGATCGGCGGCGCCCACAGCTTTGTGAAGAGTCTCGAACACGTCTCGGGGGCCTTCGGCATGAATCCCCTCCTCTTCGCACTCATCCTCGCGCCTGTGGCCACCGAGCTCCCGGAGAAGTTCAACAGCGTCACCTGGACGTGGAAAGGAAGGGATACTCTCGCCATGGGAAACATCACCGGCGCCATGGTGTTTCAGTCCACCTTCCCAGTCTCCGTGGGCCTGCTCTTCACGGACTGGGAACTCACAGGCATGGCACTCTTTTCCGCCGTCCTGGCACTGGCATCATCTATAATCGTCTTGGGAGATCTATCTCTCAGAAAACGCCTCTCCCCAATGACATTGCTCCTATGTGGCGGTCTTTACCTTGTCTATTTGACAGCGTTAATAGTGAACAGTCCATAGGGCGCGTGCCACATCGTTGAATGGGAGGCCTTACTTCTTGAAAAGGTCGTCAAGCTTTTTCAGGGCGTCAGCCCTCTCGCTGTCCGATACTGAAGAAGCACTCTCGATAAAGATGAAATAATCGCAGAAGTTCGCCTTGTCCCTGGACCTCTGAAACTCCGCCTTCGGTTCAAGACACTTGTTGTGGGCTACTTCGGAGTAGAACCTGCAATTCAGGCAGATGTGCAGGTCCCCTCTGCAATGGGGACAGGAGGCCTTCCTGGAAAAGTACTTGTCGAGCTTTATCTCCTTCTTGCACAGCGCGCATATCTTCAAAGCAGCCTCCTTGAAATGATTATATCCGATTGAAGCTTGAAAAGATAGAACCCGAGAATATTGAGCTTTGGCAGCGAAAGAATGTAAACTATCTACCTGAATGCCGGGGTAGCTCAGCGGCAGAGCAGCTGATTCGTAATCAGCTGGTCGGGGGTTCAAGTCCCCTCCCCGGCTCTTTATATATCAAGGGCTTATCAATCCTTCTCATTGCCCCCCTTGAAAGGCTCAGCAAACTTCTGGTTACTCTTCTTGTCTTTAGGTTTTGTGCGGTATTGCTCTGAGCATGCGTCAATCTCTGACTGTTTCAGGAGTGTGAAAGGACAAATCCCCTTTTCGTCCATGGTTCGCATGTGCATCCTCTCTGAAGTTTCTCATGTCTCGTGGTCCCGCATGTCTTTCCGGAACGATTTACATAACAAAAATGCATTTGCTAACATTCTATAGTAAAGCTGGAGGATTTGATCAGAGGCAAAGAGATGGAGTTTCGTTGTTCATGCACAGGCTGCGGCAGAAAACCTGCGTTCGGCGAATCGGGCATATGGGTTCAGACAGAAGCTGGCATGCTCTGCGAATCCTGCTGGAGAGACAGGGTGAGCGGCGGCGGGACTTCACAAGCCGGAGCCGATGAAAGTGAGTTCTGCTGTTTCTGCGCCTTGTGCAAGAGAACACCCCCTGACCCCGTGTACAAGATATGGATAGAAACAGAGAAGGGCTGCATCTGCGAAAAATGCTGGAAAGAAACGATAAGCGCCATCCTTGCCGGAAAGATAGAATCCACCCTCCTTGAGAGGAAGCCTCAGAAATCTGAACCTCTCGATGTACAGTTAGGATGCTGCCTTCTGAACAAAAAGCTTCTCGTAAAGGCCCTTGACGCCCTGCCTCAAGGTGAAGAGCTCGAAATCATTGCCGAGAATACGGATGTCATGAAGGAAATGGTTGGGATGTACGTCAGATCAAGGGGCTGTGCAATTACCGGGATTCAAGACAGAAACGGTACCTGCCTTGTCACAATCAGAAGGAAGTAGGACTGCCCCGAGCCGTCTAATGTCCCCCTTGCTTTCCTGGAGAGATCGTTATGGTCTTGTCTTTTACCGCTTTCTCGAGGTTGTAGCTTTCCGTGAGAAAATCCAGCGCTTCATCCCAGGGCACGTTCGCTATCTTCAGGGTAATCCTCTCTCTTATCCCGGGATCCACCAAGAGGGTATAGCCGTCCTGCCTGGCGATATCGGATATCAGACTAAAGACGGCTGTCAGGCTTGCGTCTGTGAAATCAAGGGAAACCTTCTTTCCGTTATACTTTACGGTGGTCTCCTTGCTCCTCTTGTTGCTATACTTCTCCAGATCCTTGTTTATATATATCTTGCCTCCTGATAGAGCAGGCAGCAGGCCAAATAAGATCAATGCCGTCGATACAACCAACTCAATTCTGTATTTCATCCGTCTCCTCCTTGAACCTTACGAACAATTATAACAGGCCAGAGGTGGAAATCAATTGCCTCCTTGAGTTGCCTGAGAATTCCGCCCTCGGATCGCAGCCTATTGCGAGAATTTCGTTGACAAGGGAGGCGGACTTTGATAGCATTTTTCAGGGAATTCATGTCACAAGGAGTGATGAAATGAAACGTGTTGTGCTGGTTATCATGTCTGTCGGTCTCTCATTTTTGTTTTTGTTGTTGAGCGGCTGCTATATTTACACAAAAGAGCCGCCGCCCGACCCCGTAATAATCATATCCCCCGAAGGTCCGCCGCCGCCTCTGCCGCCTCCGCCGCCTTCGCCTCCGGGTGCGGTCGGTCCGCCACGGTATTGAGTAAAGCCTCATGAA
>CAYYWY010000028.1:24540-36567 GCA_964475485.1 uncultured Nitrospiraceae bacterium
TCACAGTCTGTATTGTGGCATTTGCCGTTGCTTTTTATCCCGTTCTTTCATCCGGAGCCGGGATCGGTCGCGATGACAACGGCGACACAATGTTGGTGAGCGGACTGGGATATCCACCCATAAAGGCTGAGAACCCTGCACAGGCCCGCCTCATGGCGAGAAGAGCCGCGATCCTTGACGCTTACAGGAATGCCCTTTCAAGAGCGGGTGGACCCGGTGCAGACGAGAACTCTTTTTACACGGGACTTTCTGGGTTTGTAAAAGGGATGACCATCGAAAGGGAGGAGTATCTTGAGGACGGCGGGGTCAGGATAACCGCAAGAGTCTTGAAGGGAAACGCAGCCTTGTTCCATGGCACGGAGGTCAAGACGGGCTCCGCGAGGCCGGCAGCGGGACCCTCGTCCGTATCCCTTGAACAATGGTACAAGATCATAGAACGATCAGTCAGATTCGAATAGGAGGGTGCACTATGAAGAAAGGCCTTCTATGGATTCTCAAGACGGCGCTCGCATTGTCTGTCATCTGTGTCATCGTTTCTGCGGCCTCTTACATCAACGCACAGACCGACCCGCAGAGGAGGCTCATGGCGAAAAGGGCTGCGAAGGCCGATGCACTGAGAAACCTTGCAGAGGAGATATACGGGGTCAGGGTCGACTCCCGCACCACAGTGAGGGATTTTGTTACGCAGGCCGACGTCGTCCGGGCAAGGCTCGATTCAGTGATCCAAGGCGCCAAGGAAGTGGACTATGTGGAGCGCCCGGACGGAACTGCCGAGGTGACGGTCGAAATCACCCTGGGGCAGGTCGAGGACATCCTCGGAAGAAAGCTGTCCTATAATTACCAGACATTCACGGCGACGGGGTATGGAGCGCCGTCCGGCTCATACGTGCAGCAGGCACCCCCCGCACCTTATGGAGACACGGTGAAGGCCAAGGGATATGGTGTAGAGCCGAACGATCCTTCTATGACTTATGTGGAGAAAACCCTTATGACAAAGAGGGCGGCCAAACTGGATGCCCTGAGGAACCTTGCGGAGCAGGTGAAGGGCGTGCGAATAACGAGCGACACCTATGTCAGGGATTTCATCACCCAGAGCGACGAAATGCGTGCAAGGCTCAACACCTTCATTCAGGGTGCGAGGGTCATATCAGAAAGGCAGTTGCCCGACGGCAGTTTCGAGGTTGAGGTGGAAGTCGAAATGGAACCATTGAGAAACATATTCGTGAGATAAGGAGGTACGGGATGTTGAGAAAAAGCGCAGTCTTTGTTCCGGCAGTTTTCCTGATCCTGACTATGGTAGGTTGCTATGTACAACAGGTTCCGCCCACACCCGAACCAAGAGCTGAATGGGTGCCGATAAAGATAACGGCCAAAGGAGCTGGAGCCCCTCCCCAGAGGGCTGTGAACCAGGCCCAGGCAAGACTCATGGCCGAACGGGCTGCAAAGGTCGAAGGCATGAGAAACCTGCTTGAGCAGGCATACGGGGTAAACATATCCTCCAACACAACGGTGAGGGATTTCATCACGCAGAACGATACGATAAGGGCGAAGGTGGATGCCTTCATTAGGGGGGCAAAGGTTGTCGACACAAGATATCTGGATGACGGCAGCGTTGAGGTTGAGATGGAACTCACCCTCGGGTATGAGTTCAGGAGGATCTTCCCGTGAAAAGGGTCTCTTCCCCTCATCTGTCATTGCGAGGGACGGAGTCCCGAAACAATCCAGGGCAGACCATCCCCTCCCATTCACACAGAGATTGCTTCGCTACGCTCGCAATGTCAATACTGGCAGCGCTTGTTGTAATACCCTGTGTAATTGCCTATTCACAACCCCATGTCGAAGGGGGAGAGATCATTACAGCCGAAGGCATGGCGGCAATCATCGGCGGAAACACTGTGGTAGCGCGGGACAAGGCCATTGACGATGCGCTGCGAAAGGCGGTGGAGCAGGCAGTGGGAACCGTCGTTTCGTCCGATACGATGACCGAGAACTACAAGGTCATCCACGATAAGATACTGGGCCAGACCGCAGGATACATCGAAAGATACAAAGTGATATCGGAAAAGCCCAGGGGAGATGCCTATGTGGTAACCATTCAGGCAGAGGTGGGTAAGGCAAACCTTATGGACGACCTCCGCGCCCTCGGGCTCCTCCATGTCCTTAAAGAAAAGCCGAAAGTGATGGTACTCATCGATGAGAAGGTCGGGGGTATGTACGGGACCACGGGCTGGGAAAGCGTCGGACAGGCCGAATCTACTATCATGGAAAGATTTATCGGGGCCGGCTTCAATGTCGTGGATCCTGCTATGGTAAAGGCAAACATCACGAGGGATAAGGCTCTCAGGCTACTTGAAGGGGACGCCACAGCCTCTGCGGCGGAAGGTCTGAAATACGGCGCACAGGTGGTGATCACCGGCAAGGCGTTCTCGAAGAATGCAGGAGGAAAGATACTCGGCACGAGGATGCAGTCGATGCAGGCGACCCTCCAGGCAAGGGTCGTGAGAACGGACACGGCCAAGGTAATCTCTTCAAGGAGCGCTACAGGCGCGCAGGCTCATATCGATGAACTTCAGGGCGGGGCCCTTGCAATAAAGGAGGCGAGCGAGAAGCTTGCCGATGACCTCATTCAGGACATCGTTAAACAGTGGAGCGGAGAGGTGTACGGCCGCTCCCAGGAGATCGTAGTGATGATAAGCGGCCTCGTCTCATACCGGCATCTTGCTGCAATCAAGAAATTCCTTGAAAAAGAGACGCAGGGGGTAAAGGCAGTGCACCAGCGGAGCTTCACGGGCGGTGTTGCCGAACTTGCTCTTGATTATGGAGGCAAGTCAACCAACATTGCTGATGACCTCGCAAATCGTAAATTTACCGGGTTCAGGCTTGAGCCTACAAATGTTACGCCTAACAGAATTGACATAAAGGCGATTTTAGAAAGATAGTTAAAAGATAGTTAAACGTGGGGGCGGCAGTTTTTTTGCTGCCGCTCCTTATGATATTTTAGCCTCGCGAAAATTTATATATCATCTCGTCAAATATGCGATATGCTCTTATTATGAAGACGAAGAGATTAAATATAGTCCTCCTAATATGCCTGTTTTTGCTGTCCATAATGACAGTTGAAATTTTCGCGGACAATACCCTTCAAAATAATAATGAGCAAATTCTTATTGCACAACAACCCAAAAGCGGACTTTGGGATACGCCGAAAGATATGCCCACGCCGATTGGTGTTCAGTCTGGAACTATAGATATATCTTCTGCTCCGGACAATGACATTAGGATAATTCTATCTGATATTGCCCGCAAAACAAAACAAATAGCTGATTTAACAATTGATAAAACTGACGATACATTAACGCCGATAAAGCCGGTTGGCGAAGTGGCGTCGCACGGCGGCGGAGGCGAATTGCTCAATCAATGGGCGAAATACTGGGAGAACTTGAGTAAGGGTTTGGATATGAGCGGAAATCCTATCCCAAGAAGGCAGTGGCGTTCCATGTTTGAAGGAGCTGATAAGCTTAAACAGTGGCAGCAGTATAGAGAATGGTTTGCATCTCAGACTGATAAGCTGCAAAGACTCGCCACTGCAATTTCTATTGTTGATTCAGGCTCAAAAGTGGCCGGAGCGCTTTGGGAAGGCGAAGGTAAACTGGCCGCTATAACACTTGCTGATGAGGTGTGCAAGATTGGAACTATTACTTTTGGCACGTTGTTTGGCGCTCCATGGGGTCCTGTCGGCGCCATTGCAGGAGCTTTTGCTAGCGAGGAGCTATGGAGAAAGCTTGGAAGTCCGAAATTTGAACAAAGAGCACAGTTTGTAAAGAATATGGAAATATGGAATAAGGCAGCGGGCGATATTGTTAAAAGGAAAATCGGCTCGTTGCCGGAATTTGATGCTTATATGGAAGGTAAAATAAGCGAAGCAGAGTTTAGAGTAAAAATCAGGGAATATGCTGAAAAGTATAAAAAAGAAAACGAAGAAAAAAAGAAACAACACAGACGTGAACTTGAGCTTTTAAGAAAGCAGGCACAGACAGAGCATGGATTAAAGGAGCTTATTGACGCATGGCAGGACGGGAAGCTTCCTAAGTCACAAAAACCGTTGCTCGTTGAAGCATTGCGGCGCGCAATTCGCGCTGAGAAGGGAGCTTCCTTAAAGGCAGGAGATGAGTTTGAATGTAAAATAGACGCCCCTCAAACGCCATCATCTCCAACTCAATCATCTCAAAAGACTATTGATGAAAAAACAATAAAAGAACTTTACGGCTGTATCTGCTGGTGCACTATCAATCCTACTGTGGGGGTTGGAGCAGTTTATGATCCTAACCCGTGGAAAAACGCCTCTCCAAGTTGTGATGATTCACGATACGGGCCTTGCGTGGGCTTTGGCCTCGGCTGTTGGAGGCAGCATATGAATGCTTCCGGTGAATGTTTTGAAAGATGCATTAAAAACATTGGAGGGGATACTCAAAAAATTAAGCAAGAAATAGATAAAATGAAATTGGACGCGTTCAATGACTTCATAAAAGAAGCGCGAGGAATAATTGAAGAGTATATTTCTAAAATAGTTCCTTCTGTTTACCGTAAAAAAATTTCATTAGACAGAGGAGTTAATTATCCACTGTTCGCACAAAACACTCCCAATAGCATTGTTGACCTTCTTCCGTTATACGTTGCCGCCGCGGCTCCTGAGGCGCCTATGACATACATAGAGATGATTAAAGAAAAAAACAGGCGCGGCGACCCTGATAAGGCATTAGGACTCGTGAAAGCTGCTGAGTCTATAATACCGGAGCGGAAAGGGGAACTCCAGAATGTGCTTGCCGAATTCGCCATAATCATGTCCAAGGCGAGCCTCAACATCGTAACAGAGCTCGAGTTCGACGACGGTCTCTATCTCCTCCGCAAGGCAGGCGAGTTCCACAAGGCGGGGGAATCGAATGCCCTACGCCAGGAGATAAAGCGGCTGATCGGCGCATTCGAGGTGTGCAAGAAGCACTGGGAAACGCTCCGGGCCGAGGTCCCCAAATGTATCGCCCTGGTAAAGGATAAGAGGGTATGCGAGTGCAACAGACTAAAGAATGAGAAGATCGCCCCGGCCTCCAATGGCCTGGATATCCGCGAACAAGCCTCGGTGAACAAGTGGGAGATAAGCCGGCCCTCCGGCACTCCGAGGCCCATACCCCAAAAGGACAAGCTCATGGCTGATCTAAAGCAGACTCTGGAGCCCGCAAAGCAGAAATGCGCCTCTCATCCTGCGATAAACTCGAAAGACATGGCCCAACTGAAAGGCTACGAGCAATACAAGTCTCTTGATAAGTCTCCTTACGTAAGCTCAGAGGACCTCAGGAAATCCTCTGTCCTTCCGATCTCTGACGAGCAGGCGGTCAGCAAGGCCGAGAAGATCTTGGCAGAGCCCGGGCTCTGCGACTGTGAGAGGGACAGGGTCAAGGGAATCCTTGATACGGCGAGAGAGGACCTGAAGAATACGAAGCTCGAGGTCGAACTGACCGCGAACAAGAAGACCCTGACCTTGGGAGAGTATGTGCGGGTGTATCTCTCCATAAAGAACGGAAGGAAACCTTACTCTTACACGATAACAGGCGACATGACCGCGAGCAACAGGAGGGCGGAGTCAGGTCTTGTGACCGAGTATCCTCCCAAAACACCCGGCTCAAAGACGGTGAAGGCGGTTGTGACCGATGCTGCCGGCGATTCACGCATGGTATCGGTCAGCTTCGACGTGCTCCCTCCAAAAGGGACTTCGTCGAGTGCCAGCAGCGGCTATCCTGGTTCCGGCCCCGCAGGCCAGCCAGTGTATGACCCAACAAAAGATCCCGGCTTCAAGGGTGGAGGCGGACAGGTGGATATCGCCTCGGTCGACAAGGCCGGCAAAGACTTTCAGGACACAGGATGGGGCGCAAAGAAGACTGATGAAAAAGCGAAGGACTCTCAGGTAACGACCCAGTCGGACGCGTACACCGACAGCGGTAAAAAGCAGGGTGATGGGAAAGAAGGGCGGCCTCCTTACCCCCCATACACGCCCTACCCGCCTTATAACCCCGACAGCTACGGCGGACATCCGGGCGTCCACGCAGGAAAGAACTGGACGGATCTCTCAGGGGGCAGGAACACCAGTTCCAACTGGGGCGGCAGTTCAGGTTCAGGCGGGAGCGGGGGAGGCTGGACAGGTTCGGGTTCGTCTGCCTCCTCAATATCTTCCACCGGCTCAGACTCGTCATCCGGCTCCGCCGCGTCGACCACCAAGACCTCTCCTCCAAAGTGGTTCCTGACCGTTGTCTATGAGAACATGTCCGATACGAGCGTCCATATCTTCACAGAAGGGGGGGAGACCTTCAGCCCCAATAACCTCCTTGCGCCGGGCGAGAAGCGGAATGTGAGCCTCATCATGCCCCCTGACGGCAGAATAAAGTTCATCTCGGGAAGGAACGGTCAGGTTATCAGCTCGAAATACTGGAACGGAGACCCCAATGATCTCTACAGATACCCCATGGTGAGGTTCGTCAAGGGGGCGGGCGGCAAGGAAGAGCTTTCGATAACAACGAACCTGAAATAGACGGAGGATATCCAGGACCCATGATGACGGATATTGTAAGGGCCTTCTCCCTCGCGGTGCTCATGGCAGCGGCGACAACGCTTTCAGGCACTGCCTGGTCTGCAGAGTCTCCCGTGGGAAACGTGAAGGACCTGAAAGGCTCAGGGAGCATCATGAGGGAGAAACAGACGGAGGACGCCCGGAAAAATGACCCTGTCTTCAGGGCGGACATGGTAAAGACGGCTGACAAATCAAGGATGAAGCTCCTGTTCATCGACGATTCGTTATTGATGATCGGTGAAAATTCGAAAGTCTCCGTGTCCGCGCATCTTGACAAGAAGGGTAAAACCAATGTCTTTAACGTGGTCGACGGCACTGTGAATGTCATCGTCGGCAAGTCAGGACTGGAGATACACACACCCACCTCCGTGACCGCTGCGAGGGGCACTTCATACGTAGTATGGGTAGAGAATGATGCCTCACTTAAGACGGGTGTTGCGGTAGCTGAAGGGAGGGTCGAAATCAAAAACATTGAAGAGGCGGTGGCCGACAAGGTTGTCGTACCCGCCGGGAAGATGTCATTCATAGAAAAGGGAAAGGCCCCGACCCCGGCAGCGGTAGCTCCGCCTGAAGTAATACAAGTGCTCTACAAGAAGACCCTTGAGGATGAAGAGATCTGGGGGCCGGTGATACTCAGGGCAAAGGGGAGCGCCGTCCCTCCCCCTGATGCAGTCAGCCCTGCACAGGCCAGGTTGATGGCGCTGAGGGCAGCCAAGGTCGAGGCAATGAGGAACCTCCTTGAGCAGGCATACAGCGTCACCGTTGTTTCTGATTCCAGGGTACAGGATTATGTGCTGAAGAGTGATGTAGTGAAGGCTAAGGTTGACGGCTTCATAAAAGGCGCATGGGTATCGGAAGAGAGGCTCCTTGCGGATGGCAGCTACGAGGTGGAGATGGAGATAGGGCTGGGAATCGGCTTCAGGAGGATGCTCCTTGATCGGAAAGACATCTACTGAGGAGCATGAAGAACCCATGAAATTGTGGAGGAGTATAGCCATGATAGTATCCCCCGGTCTTTCTACAACTTTCTTCCTTGCTGTTTCCGTATGGGCCGTCTATGGCCAGGATATTCATAAGGAAGATAAGTTGGGAGAAGAATTCCAAAGGCAGATGCCTTATTCAAAGGAGCGCCCACAGAGCGGCGAGACACCGGGACAGCCGCAGCCCAAAGATTACATTGCACCTACTGAGAAGGAAAAGACTGATACCACGCAGTCACAGATGCATGAACGGCCGGTTTGCTATAACCCATACTACGGCAAATACGAGCCCTGTTATCCGAGGGACTCGGAGCAGTGGCGCTTCTTCTACAGTTTGCCCCATTTTCAGCTCTGGTGGGATAAATGGCAAAACTGTCCCCCTGGATATCATTTCAGAACAGGCAAGGGATGTTTCAGCAACTGAAAAAATGCTGGATTTATGACTTGACGTGTTTTATAATTTTACAGAGTCATACGCCGTTAGTCGACACATCAAGATAGAAAAAATTAAAGGGGGAGTGTATATGAGCAAGAAGATGTTGTTGCTTTTGGTGTCTGTAATGATCATCCTCGGTGTCTGCTTAGCCTCCGCTTATGATAAGGCTGCCGCCTTGAATGCAGGAAGTCCCGAAACCATATTACTTGCACAGGCAACACCTGCCGAGCCCGTGTACGCACCCTATACCGGACCTAAGAAAAGGATAGCGGTCACAAAATTCGAAAACAAGGTTACAGGGGTGTACGGCAACTGGAAGCTTGGTGAAGGTTTCTCAGAGATGCTCACTACCGAGCTTGTGAAAACAGGTCGGTTCGTTGTAGTTGAGCGACAGGCGCTTCAGGACGTGCTCGGGGAGCAGGAACTCGGCCAGAGCGGCGTTGTTAGAAAAGAGACCGCGGCAAAGGTAGGTCAGGTTCTGGGAGCGCAAATAATTGTCAGGGGTGTTGTATCCGAATTCACCCTCGCCGAATCGGGTGGCGGGGGAGGCATCGGCATCGCTGGCTTCAGGATCGGAGGGAGATCCTCCAATGCCCATGTTGCAGTCGACATCAGGCTGGTAGATACAGCCACCGGACAGGTTCTGCATTCTCATAATGCGGTGGGGAAGGCTGAATCCAGCGGCCTCAGCGTAGGGGTTTCGCGGGGAGATGTGGCTTTCGGAGCAGAAGGCTTCCACAACACTCCTCTGGGCCAGGCGACGAGGCAGGCCATCCGCGACGCTGTGCAGTTCATCATGGGCGAGATGGAAAGGGTGCCATTCTCTGCAAAAGTGGTGAAGTTCGAGGGAGGCAAAGTTTACATCAACGCTGGTTCGGCAATGAACATCAAGCCGGGCTTCAAGTTCTACGCCTACTCGGTGGGCGAGGACATCGTCGATCCGGATACGGGCCTGAAGCTTGGCGCAGACGAAAAACTTATCGGCACGGTGGAAGTGAGAGACGTCCAGGAAAAATACTCCATAGGGTTTCTCCTATCCGGCAGCGGCCTCAAAAGAGGCGACGTGCTTAAGCTTCAGTAGAAACTTTCTTAGCCGCAGAGAGCACAGAGGTCACAGAAAAGAACTTCCTTTTCAGTAAATTAACTCTTTTCCCCCTGAGCCTGCCTATCCGGCAGGCAGGTGCTCTGTGACAAATTCTGCCTATTCTTTTTCAAGCATCACCTCTTGTGGCATTTCCCGCATTCGGTGGAGGGAAAAGCCTTCTCCCCGTTATGACAGGCCCCGCACAACTGCCCCGCATACATGGCGTCCATCTTCATCTTTCCCTGGGATCTTTTCATCGAAAAAATACCGGGGTGACAATCGTTGCAGGAGAAAACCTGCGTATGGAACTCATGGCTGAAAGTAACGTCGCCGAGGCTGTCAACCTTATAGGATATGGATTTCCTGAATGCCTTCATCTCATGGCATCGCGCGCATTCGGAAGAAGGAAACGCCTTCTTGCCGTTATGGCATGCCCCGCAGTATCTGCCCTGATACATGGCGTCCATGGTCATCCTGCTCAGACCCTTTTTCATCGGGAAGACCCCCTGATGGCATTCCCTGCATCCAAGTTTCGCATGTGATTCATGATTGAACCTTGCCGGGAACACTGATGCCGCATATGTAAACGTCTTGATATTGTGGCAGGTATTGCAGAGGGATGTGTCAGTCTTCATAAAGTGATGCGCCCTGGATATGTGACACTGGTTGCAGTGATAGCCCGTATCCGTGTGGACCTTGTGTGAGAATGTCCCTTTCTCAGGAGAGATGAACTTCTGATGGGAATGGCACTTGAAGCAAGGTAAATCTCCAATCGCCTCATCCCTGCTGATGATTCTCTCCTGGGGCTTCTCTGTCTTTTCCTTTTCCACGTGGGGAGAACATGAGACCGAAAGAACAAGCAGACAAACATATATACACCATCTCATCGGTATGCCCTCCATCTCGTCAGCCTATGAATTGCCGGAATTCTTCAGAGTTGGGTTCTCTTTCAGTTCCAGCTCGTATTCAAGTGGATGCTCATGCTTGAACGCATGCATGGAGAGTCTTCCCGTAATCCACGTCATGCTCATGGGGAAATTCTCCCACTTCAGGTGTTCCGCATAGAAGTGCATTATGAGAATGTAGGTAATGGCCAGGAGGGCCTCGTCACTGTGAAGGACGAAGAAGACCTCCCATATCCAGTTTGCGCTCCACTGTGGAAAGAAATTGGCAGCCTGCGTGGGAAAGGTAAGGATCAAGCCCGACAGGCCGATGATCGCCATGCCCCAGAAGACCGCCCAGTAGTCGAATTTCTGGATATAGTTGTATCTGCCAAACTTCGGCTTCTCCTTGACCAGTCCAAGGAAATAGAGGATGTTCTGAATCGCATCCCTTACATCGCTCGGAAGGGGAACCACGGTCGTCACCGGATGGAATTTCATCTTTCCGCTCAGCAGCTGATAGGCCATGTAAAGCACATGCCAGACGAAATCAGAGAGCATAATTACTCCTGCGACGCGATGAATCATGCCCGCGGTCTCTGCACCGCCCCATAACCTTATCCACCACCCAGCATGTTCAAGTGCCGGTTCAGGATATTTCAGCGCCCACCCTGTAAAGGCAAGGAGCAGGAAGGTCACAAGCAGGACGACATGCTGGATCCTGAAGATTAGATTGAACCGTTGGTATTCAGTCGGTCTTGCATCAGTCATGGGATTCCTCCTTTTTCTTTCTGAAAACGCGGTCGCGTATGTCGGCAAGGGCCTCAAGCAAAACGTGGAAGATGACAAAGGCTATGGTGGCAACGGTCAGGACAATAAGCCCCTTTTCGGCGTAATGAGGTATAGGATTATCCTTCCCAACAGGCTTATGTGTTATGGAAGCCACAAACTTCTTATTTGCACCAGGATGGCATTTCCCGCAGGTCTCAATCCTTTTCTCCCATGAGACAGGGGAAAGGGGGTCATCCCATTTCCTTATATCATGTCCGCCATGGCAGTCAACGCAGGTAGGTGCGCCCGGATGCCCGAGTTTGTATTTCTTTCCATGGAAGCTCTCATCATATTTTTCGATGATGTGTGTCCCGAGCTTGTATTTCTTTGCGACATCCTCCTTGTCGTGACATTCCCCGCAAGTCTTCACCACCTGCCACCTGTTTGTCATGGACTCCCTGGATTTCCCGGGCATAATGTAGTGAGGAGAACCGTGGCAGTCAAGACAGAGGGCGCCGTCAGGCTGCTTCTTCTCCATGACGTTCTTGCCGTGAACGCTTTCAGAGATCTTCTCGTACGCATCTCTGTGGCATCCACTGCAGGCCGCATAGGCTACAGGATCCACCTTCGCTTTGGAGGAGAGGAGGCCTGCCAGATCAGATATGTTTCGTGAAACATCAGCTCTTGGAGCCTCATGGGGGTTGTCCCTGAATGTCTTATGGCATGTGGTGCATTCGATGCCGCCGTGGACGGACCTGGAGTAGCGTTCCTCATCAATATTGACATCGATAAACACACCCTTGTCAGTCCTGATCTTGCCCTTCATCGCGCCATGACAGGCAAGGCAGGTGAATGTTTCGGCGGATGCCGGAGGCGAGAGCAACAGTCCCAACAGGAGTACCAGAAACGGCAAACCCTTTTTCATGTATCCTCCTCTATAGGAAAGTCAAGCAGGCAACGCCTGCTCTAGAGTCCCGGTGTTGCGCCAAAGCAAAGGATCTAACGGAATGGAGTCTCCCGGAAGAACGTAAATGCAACCCGTTGGAAAACCCTTGATTATCAAGAACACTCCGTCCCCTCAATCCAGAAGGCAAATATCGAACACGATTTTACAACGACCGGCATAAATTTTCAATTAAAAATTCTTATTAATTTATAACTTTGGTGGAATTGAACAGGGGAGGTCGGATGACCTCCCCCTAAGGGGCTATTCAGCCTTGGCGTGGACTTCCTCTGAGGGCACCTTTGCTCTGGCCATG
>CAYYWY010000029.1:0-28332 GCA_964475485.1 uncultured Nitrospiraceae bacterium
GTTTTCTATTTTAGAGCAGCTTTACCACTTAAAGCACTGTCCAGTTTTTCCCGGCTAGCTCTATATACACGGCATACGGTCAGGTCTTTGATCGTGCATAGTGGCAGAACTAAGTAGGGACAGGTCACCTTCTCTTTCACTCTCCGGAATCCTCCCTTTATACAGAATGAATTAAAGTATACCAAAAACACGTCCAGTTTCCTCAAACCACCCTCATCATCAAATATTTTTTGCCCATCTCATTTCCCCTGCCATACTGCTGGCAGCTACTAGTCCTCTTTTCTTATTTAAATAGCATATCCAAGAATGATTTCTGAAATGAGGTCAATTGTTTGTCTTTTCTGGTTGCAATGCATATATGTTCAGGGGTTAGAATATTATTTAAGGGAATGCACTCAAGCCTTCTCTGTTTGAAAACAGGCAAATCTCTTACGATTGATGCAAAAGAAACGCCAAGCCCCATCTCCACATAGAGAGAACTGAGCTCAATATTGGAAGATTCCATAATTACAAAGTAATTCAAATTATGTTTGCGAAAAAACTCCTCCAGCTTAATACGATGCAAGGATCCACTGTTTTTGGGGGGCAGAATCAGTGGACATTTGGCAATTTCCTCTAAGGATACCTTTTTTTTTCTTGACAATGGATGCCCTGATTGAGTCAATAGAACAGGCTCGACTTTTTTCCAGCGCTGTTTATTTAATTCTCCGGGTATAATGCTTTCGAGCGCTATGCCGAAATCTACATCTCCGCTTTTGACTAATTCAACCAATTCCTTCTGTGGCCGGTCCAACAAACATAGCTCTACCCATGGAAATTCTCTGCTGTATTGTCCTATGACTTCCGGAAGAAGATTGTAAAGCGTTGTAAATGGTGCCGCTATTCTTAACCATCCTTTTTTCTTTTAACAGGAAGGGGAAAATATGAAAGATACGTTAAAGCCTGGAATTGAATCAGAATTCAAGTTTCATATTCCCGAGTCGAAGACCGTCCCTGCATTGTATAGGGAATCAGAAGAGTTTCAAGCGATGCCGGAAGTATTTGCAACTGGATTCATGGTTGGTTTTCTTGAGTGGGCCTGTATTAAGGCAATAAATCCTCATCTTGACTGGCCACGTGAACAGACTGTCGGCACACATATTAACGTAAGTCATATTGCTGCAACCCCAGCGGGCTTTGAGGTAACTGCAAAAATTAAACTCATTGAAGTGGATGGGCGGCGGCTATTATTTGAAGTAGAGGCACATGACGGTGTAGATCTAATCTCAAAGGGAAAACACGAACGGTTTATAATTAATAAAGAAAAATTCGATTTGAAAATGAAAGAGAAAATAACGAAGAAGAAGAATATATAATCATCAAATTCAGCGGACGCGGGATAAATGTAGTTCGGTTTTAGGTTCTGGTTATTCCCCGCGTCGCTGACTTAAGTCGTAGGCTGCCGGTGCATCCCTATCTCTTCTTCTGCGCCTCGCCGACCATAGGGACAAAGGCCACGGACGTCATCTGCTCCAGTTCCAGTTCACCCTTTTTCTTTGTTGCAAGCGTAAGGGTCTGGTAATAGACCGTGCTTCCAAGAGGGATGATGAGCCTGCCTCCTTCCTTGAGCTGTCTTATAAGAGGAGGGGGAATATGGTTTGCTGAGGCTGTGATGATGACGGCGTCAAACGGTGCATGCTCTTCCCAGCCAAAGTATCCGTCGCCGTATCTGACCCTCACATTTCCGTACCCTGCTTTGCTCAGCCTCTTTTCGGTTTTCTCCGCAAGTCCCTTTCGTATCTCAATAGTGTAGACCTCTTTTACGATCTCCGCCAAGACGGCCGCCTGGTACCCTGAACCGGTACCTATCTCCAGCACCCTGTCCGTGGGCTTCAACTTGAGGGCCTCGGTCATAAGGGCAACCACATAAGGCTGAGATATGGTCTGTCCCTCGCCGATTGGAAGGGGATAGTCTTCATATGCCTTTTCTCTCAGTGACTCTTCCACAAAGAGGTGCCTCGGCACCTTTCCCATCACCTCAAGCACCTTCTGATCTCTCACCCCCCTGCCCTTGATATCATGCTCCACCATGAGCCTCCTCTTCTTCTCGTACACGTCTCCTGTCTGCGCTGAGAAGGCCGCAAGAAATATAGCGCTCAAAAGAAGAAGCAATGGATTCCTGAGGTCCATCCGATGCCTTTCATCACTCTGAGATGATAATTGAAAGGCCCCTCACCCTCTTGTTCCAGGACGAATTGAGGAGCCTTTCAATAACACCCGCCACCTTTCAGGATTCTACACGCATACCTACTTCAACTTCTTAATGAATTCGTTTATCGGAAGGGCTGCAAGGGTCACGAGTTGAACAGACCCCCTGGAACCTATCTCCACCGACATCTTCATCACTGTCTCGATGTTGGGCGCCTCCACGATATTCACAAAATCATACGGCCCGAGAACCGCATACTGCTGATTTATCTTCACCCCCATGCCCTCGATCTCCTTGTCCACCTCCAGTATCCTCTCAGGCTTCTGTTTGATGGTCTTGCGCCCTTCGTCAGTAAGAGTACTCAGGATAACATAGTGCGGCATTGCATCCTCCTTCCCGCAAGGCAACAGCCCTGCCTTTCCGATTGTTAAATGTTCAGTGGATCTCTCTTCCCTTATACCCCTTTTGGAATATGTTGTCAACGAAAACATTTCTCTTGACAATACCTGTTCTTATCTGATATCCTTTATTATATGAGAATTACTCTAAAGCAATTCGCAAATGAAAAAATACAAGGACATAGGATTTAAATTAACCCCCCAGAGGCTTGCCATCCTTGAATTTCTCGACGGGAACACGAGCCATCCTTCTGCGGACGAAATCTACAGGGAGGTCTCGAAGCGTTTCCCTACCATGTCCTTCGCAACTGTTTATAATACCCTCGAGGCATTGCGCCAGCGCGGCAGCATACTGGAACTTACCATCGACCCTAACAAGAAGAGGTTCGATCCGAACACCGAAGCCCATCACCACCTCATATGCACGAGATGCGGGAAAATAGCGGACATCCACAGGAGCTACGAGCTTTCCGTGCCTGGCGGCCTGAGATCTGGCTTTGAGATAACCGGAAATCACATTGAGTTCTACGGCATTTGCCCATCGTGCAAATATCCTGAGGAGAAGAAATGACTGCGAAAACGAAAACCGCTCTCTTCCTCTTATCCGTCTTACTTATTGCGACGGGTTATCTCATCGTGACCGCCGGGGGAAAGGACACCGGCTTCAGATGGATCCCCGAAAACAGGGGGGAAACCGTTTCTGAAGTGGTGATAGGCAGCGCGCGCATAGTACCCTTCGAATTCATCATCGGAGAAGGTGTTTCCAGAGTAAAGATCGGGATAGAGAACGAGGAACTGAGAAAGATGGGTATCTTCCTGGACGAGGAGACGGTCTCCGTCGAAAACGGCAGGGCCTCTTCCAAGGTATACTTCTCCCTTAAAGAAGGAACCCCAGCCCGGCGTTATGAACTTGAGATTACCGCAAGGGATGCGGCAACAGGCAGAGTAATAGGCAAGGGGAGGATACCCTTTGCAATCTTCCCTTATTTCTATAATGTACTAAAATGTTCTTGTTAAGGAGGTGAATTTGCATGGCTGTATTCGAATGCACGAGTTGCGGCGCGACAAAAGAGGGAAGATGCAAGCCCCAGAAATGCCAGGGATGCGGCGAAAAGGGAACGATGCAGAAAAAGCAGTAAACAGAGGGTCTTTGACTCTTTATAATTTTAATCAGAGGTGAATGCAATGAATGAACATTTCTGCGGATTGCGGGTCGGGCAGACAGTGCCTGATTTCAAGATTGAGACTTATGAGCCGATAAAGGGTGACTTTGGGGAGATAACCTTAGAGAAGTTGAGGAAGGATGGGAAATGGACGATCCTGTTCTTCTATCCCGCAGACTTCACCTTCGTCTGAGCAACGGAGTTTGCTGATCTGGCAGATCAGTACGGTAACATCAAGGCTTCAAACGCCGAGGTGATCACGGTAAGCACCGATACGAAATTCGTCCACCTCGCGTGGCAGAAAGAAGAGAGACTTCTCGAAAAGGTGAAATATCCCATGGGAGCAGATCCCACGGGAAAACTCTCCAGGCTCTTCGGCGTGTACGATGAAGACACCGGGCTCGCCCTGAGAGGAACCTTTATCATCAGCCCTGAGGGGAAGCTCCTGGGATCAGAAGTGAACTTTTACAATGTGGGCAGAAACTCCGATGAACTCCTGAGGAAGATACAGGCAAACGCCTACCTCGCAACCTACGGTGAAGAGGCATGTCCCGCAAAGTGGAGGCCCGGCGAGAAGACATTGAAACCCTCGGCAGAGATGGTGGGCAAGGTGTACGAGGCCCTGAAATAAGACAAGGAGGAAGCGCCAATGCCTGACGGGACAGTGACCGGTACGGGGTTGTTCGTATGTCAGCAATGCGGGTATATCTATGACCCGGCAAAGGGGGACCGCAAGGGAAAGGTCCCCACGGGCGTGCCCTTTGAGAGCCTTCCCGAAGACTGGACCTGCCCTCTCTGCGGGGCAAGGAAATCCCGTTTTTCACCCATGCTATAGGATAGAAGGAGGAGAAACAGTTATGTGCATGGCTCACGAGACGAACTGCAGCTGCGGAAGCAGTTTTGCCGGATTCAATTTCAAGCATGAGATCATGTCAGGGGACGTGATCAGCAGACTCTACTGCCCGGCTTGCTCCCGGGATATCGCCTTTGACCCTGAGACCATGGTCTCGGACAACGGCTGGGTCATAGTGTACGACATGGACGTGGCGCGGTTCCAGGCCCAGAGACTGGCCGCAAAGTCTGACCGCCTCACACCGGATTTTATTTTCGACGAGGGATACTGCACGTGGCGGGGGATCTATCCCACGGACCATATAGACAGCGTTGTCGAAAGGGAGGAGATAGTAAAACTCGCCAAGATAAATCCGAAGAAATACCTGGTAGAGATCAGGGAGTGGGCCAATTCGAGAATGGAGAAGCTCTCGAAGGCGGGATGGAGAAAGGCTAATGGAAACGGCAAAGTCGGGGTTTAGGGAAAAACCGGCATGCGCGGAGAAGTATGCTCCGCTTCCTGAAACCTTCATCTGTCAGGGCTGCGGAAGAGAGATAGAGCTGTGGTCTGATGAGGAGGAATCAGCCTGTCCAGGCTGCGGCAGCAGGATCGAGCGCTGATCTCCTTCTCATTACATATAATGTAAGCCCTCTTCGAGGGAAAAGGGGAAGCGGCTCAGCCGCTTCCCCTTTTCTTTCGCTGCCGGTCGTTCCTTAGATATCGTAATATAGGAAAAACTCATAAGGGTGAGGCCTGAGCCTCAGGGCATCCACTTCCTTTGTCCTTTTGTAGTTGAGCCACATTTCTATCGCATCCGCCGTAAAGACGTCCCCTTTCCTCAGGAATTCGTTGTCAGCCTCAAGGTTGTTCAGAGCCTCGTCAAGGCTTGCGGGCATTGTGGGCACCGAGGCAAGTTCCTCGGGTCCGAGCTCATAGATATCCTTGTCGAGGGGCTCGCCCGGGTGTATCTTGTTCTCGATGCCGTCAAGTCCCGCCATAAGCATCGCGGCGAATGCAAGGTATCCGTTGCAGGAAGGGTCAGGGAAGCGCACCTCGGCCCTCTTTGCCTTAGGGCTCGGAGAGTACGTCGGTATTCTTATGCAGGCGGACCGGTTCCTTGCAGAATACGCAAGGTTGACAGGAGCCTCGAAACCTGGGGTCAGCCTCTTGTATGAGTTAGTGGTAGGGTTGGTCAGTGCGGCAAGGGCAGGCGCGTGCTTGAGGATTCCTCCGATATAGTAAAGCGCAAGCTCGCTCAAACCCGCATAACCGTTGCCGGCAAACAGGGGCTTGCCGTTCTTCCATATGCTCTGGTGGCAGTGCATCCCTGAGCCATTGTCCCCGAAGATGGGCTTGGGCATGAAGGTGACCGTCTTGCCATGCCTCCTTGCGACGTTCTTTATAATGTACTTGAAGAGCATGAGCTTGTCGGCCATCCTCACAAGCGAGTCAAACCGCATGTCAATCTCTGCCTGTCCAGCTGTGGCGACTTCGTGGTGCTCGCGCTCGACGTATATGTCGCACTTCATCATCTCCATTACCATCTCGGTCCTGAGGTTCACAAGGCTGTCCGTGGGAGGTACGGGAAAATACCCTTCCTTGTGCCTTGGTTTGTACCCGAGGTTAGGGTTCTCGTCACGCCCAGAATTCCAGATGCCCTCCACGGAGTCGAGGAAGTAGTATCCGCTGTGGGAGTCCTGATCGAACCGGATATTGTCAAAGATGAAGAACTCAGCCTCCGGTCCGAAATACGCCGTATCCCCTATCTTTGTGGACTTTAGGTAGTTCTCCGCCTTCTGTGCGATGTACCGAGGGTCTCTTGTGTAGTACTCCTTGGTGATGGGATCGACGATGTTGCAGATTAGGCTTATGGTCGGATACTCCATAAAGGGATCCATAAACGCAGTTTCGGGATCGGGCATGACTAGCATGTCCGAGGTATGGATGGCCTGCCAACCCCTGATGGAAGAGCCGTCAAAACCGAGCCCCTCCTCGAATACCTCCTCCTTCAGCTCCGCTATAGGAACCGCAAAGTGCTGCCAGATGCCGGGAAAATCAAGAAACTTGAAATTCGCCATCACTGCCTTGTTCTCCTGCGCCATCTTGATTACATCTTTTGGTGTCATTTCATCCTCCTTTTTTTCCGCTATGCGTGACACATAACGCGTAACGCGAAAGAAACTTCCTTTTCCCGTTACGCATCTTACCGGTCAAGTGTTACTGCTATACTGCTGCTTCCCCCCTCTCCCCCGTTCTTATCCTTATCACGTTCTCAATCGGATATACGAATACCTTCCCATCCCCTATCTTGCCCGTCCTGGCCACTTTTTCAATGGTCTCAACAACCTTCTGCGCTAGGCTGTCCGAAGTGACGACCTCTATCTTTATCTTTGGGATGAAGTCGATGACATACTCCGCGCCCCTGTACAGTTCCGTATGCCCCTTCTGTCTTCCGAAACCCTTAACCTCTGTAACAGTCATCCCCTGAATGCCGAGGTCATTCAGCGCGTCCTTGACTTCATCAAGCTTGAAAGGCTTCACTATCGCCTCGATCTTTTTCACGTCTCACCTCCTATCTCAGTAACAAGCGAGTACGACTAATTACGAGTGACTGGCAAACACCGTGATTCCGTGTTTGCCAGTCACTTATCGCTCATTATTTGCCGCTATCGAAGAATGCCTTGTAAAAGTTCCTGGCCCTGCCAAGATAATCTTCATGCACCGCCTCGGTTATGCTCTTCAGCTCAACCTGGTTCACGGGTTCGTTTTTCAGCCACCCGTAGATCATCTCCTTTTTCGCTTCTATATGAAACTGAAACGCATATGCCAATCTGCCGAAGCGAAATGCCTGGTTCGGATAGAGAGCAGACCTTGCAAGCCTCAGCGCCCCCTCCGGGATATCAAACGTTTCGCCGTGCCAGTGGAAGACCTTGAACCTCTTCCAGAAATCACCTGCCCTGGGATGGACCGCGAGCTTCTTCATCACCGGGTCCCGAAGCCCGTCCTCGGTAAGCTCGATATCGTACCATCCTATCTCCTTCTGAGGCCCTGCATAGACCCTTGCTCCAAGGGCCTTCGCCATTATCTGGGCGCCGAGGCATATGCCGAGTACCCTTTTCCCCCGGCCGATGAATTCCTTTGTAATCTCAATCTCGCGTGTTATATAGGGATAGACATCTTCCTCGTTCACACTCATAGGCCCGCCCATCATAACGAGGGTATCGAATTCCTCGGAAGGCGGGATCGCTTCCTTTTCGAGATCAACGATCCGGTAGGGTATCCCCTGTTCACGGAGAAAATCCTCGATGGTTCCCGGCCCTTCAGCGGGTATATTCTTCAGAATCAGGACAGGCATATTACATTGTAAGTATCAATTACCATGCCAATAGTTTCACCTTGAAAAATAAGAGTATTTTAAAAGCCAACAGAATGGTCAGCCTATTTTTTAAGCAGGGATGATGAGAAAACAGGCACTTGCGGCCTACTCCGAGAGCGCCTTTCTTATTGCCAGGGCGATGTTCCGGCGCGTAAAGGGTTTCTGGACAAATCCCTTTGCACCCTCTTTAATAAGCTGCTCTATGCCGGCAAAACCGTTGACACTGTACCCGGAGCAAAGGACGACCTTCACCCCTGGCTTTATCGATCTCAGTGCATGGAAAACCTCATTCCCTTCCATCCTCGGCATAATCATATCAAGTATGATGAGGGATATCTTTTCCTGCATCCGGCCGAAAACATCTATGGCTTCGCTTCCGCTCTCGGCCAGCAGGACCTCATACCCCATGGGCTCAAGAATGTCCCTGCACATTCCTCTCACATATGCCTCATCATCCACAACGAGAATTGTCTCAGAGCCCCGTAGATCCACTGCTTCAGCGGAGGCCTCAGGCTCTTCACCCCCTGCAACCGGCAGGTAGATATTGAACCGCGTGCCTTTCCCGGGCTCGCTAAAGAGATTG
Organism: uncultured Nitrospiraceae bacterium; assembly: GCA_964475485.1. Taxonomy (GTDB): domain Bacteria; phylum Nitrospirota; class Thermodesulfovibrionia; order Thermodesulfovibrionales; family UBA9159; genus CAYYWY01. Next base: position 8,541 of record CAYYWY010000029.1, read on the forward strand.
ATATATCCGCCATGGCGGGTCACAATGGAATGCACCATGTAAAGGCCAAGGCCCGTGCCTTTCCCCATCTCTTTTGTGGTGAAAAAAGGATCAAATATCTTTCCCTGAGTGCTCTTGTCCATGCCTATACCCGTATCGGACACAGATATCTTCACAAATCCAGTATTCGCGAATCCTCCGTCCTCGGCTCTTCCGCGAAGACCGCTCACCGCCGTCTCCACCGTCAGCCTCCCCCCATGAGGCATTGCGTCACGTGCGTTCACTGCGAGGTTCAGTATGACCTGCTGCATCTGGGCGGCATCCGCCTTTATCATGGGCATGTTATCCCCCAACCTAGTCACAATCTCTATGGTCCTGGGAATGCTCCTGTCGAGAAGTTCCAGGGAGCTGCGTATGACGCTGTTTATATCAAGCAGCTTCATCTCCATCTTCTCTTTCCTTGTCAGAGCAAGTATCCTCTTTGTCAGTTCGGCGCCTCTTTCAGCAGCATTGTGTATGATGTCTGCATATCGAAATAGAGGATCGTCCTTGCTCACCTTTTCGATCATAATCTCTGAATAACCGATTATCGCGGTCAACAGATTATTGAAATCGTGGGCTATCCCGCCAGCAAGAGTCCCCACTGCTTCCAGTTTCTGGGACCTCAGCAGCCTTTCTTCAAGACGTTTTTTCTCCGTGATGTCGATGATATATCCGTCAAAGCCCATCACTCCACCTTCCGGATCGGTCTCTGGGTAAAGTGAAAGCAGAATCACAAGCTCTTCCCCTCTTCTGCCCACTGCCATCTCCTCCCCGTGCATATCCTTTCCAGAGATCGCTCTCCGAAGGCAGTCATCCGCCTTTCCGTCGCCGACGAGGACCCCACAAAGGCTGTTCACATCTCCAAATATGTCTCTGAACCGGCGGTTAGCCTCGGCAATCTCACCTTTGGCGTCCAGCCGGAAGATCGCGTGCTCAACCCGTTCGAAAAGGGATCGGATTCGCCTCTCGGATTCCATCAGGCTCTTCTCCTTCTCTTCGATCGTCAGGCACATCTGATAAAATTCCATAGATAGTTCCCCTATCTCGTCTGTAGAATCCCGGCGAAAGGCCGCTTCGTCGGGCAGGACTCCGTTCTTGAACTTAGTCACCAGGTCGTAAAGCTTCATAACCGGTCTTATTACAAGACGGCCCATTAGGATATGGAGGGAGAGGATAGCGACGATGGTTATGGAGGCAGCTACAAGAACATTCGTAATCACCGCCTTCCTTAATTCCTTCTTAACAGCCTCCGAGGAGAGTGAGATCCTCACAAATCCGATACCAGTGGCTGGAGAGCCATCCGATATGTTGAAAAATATCGGACTGTAAAAGTCGTAACCTTTATCGGTCTTTATACTGAGAGGAGTTGTAGCTTGCATGAAGTGGTTGACGGCATCCGGATGGGGCGGTTCCTTCAGTCTTTCGAAAGGTTGAGCATCGACAGCTTCCCATATGTCCGAAAAGACCTGTGCAAGGGTCACATCCGGCGTCCTGATGACATTTGACGCCTTCTTGATGAGATCGAGGTCTTCATGGATGAGCCCTTCCTCGGCCGCCTTCGAAAGCGCATAGCTTAATGCAGCCCCTCGCTCGAGCATTCCCCTTTCCTCGCTGTGGCTGCTGGCAGAGGTGAACAGATAGGTGCTCACAGCGCTTATGACAAGGATTACGACCGTAATAAAAACGGATTCCTTAGTCTTCAGGGAGATCTTCATTTCACATGCCGGGGCGTTTCTTTAACATCGAGGAGGGACACGACTCCGAGGGAACTGATGAATCTCTGACCTTCCTTGCTTAAGGCATACTCAAGGAATCTCCTTGCCTCAGGTCTTGGATCTGGGGGCAGGAGGATGAAGAGCGGTCTTTTTAGCGGGTATTTGTTGTTAACAATGTTCCTGTGTGAAGGTGAGACCCCGTTTACCTTCAGCATCTTTATGTCCCTTTTCCTGGCGCTCGAAAACCCGGTGGTAGCGAAACCCTCGGGGCTGTCTTCGATCACCTGCTCCACGATGGCCGTCGAGGCAAGAAACACGGTTCGGCCGGACTCTACCGGATTCCTGCCCCTCAGGACCATTTCCCTCGTAGAGCTTTCCACGCCGCTCAGGCCCTTCTTTGCCCTGGAGATAAAGACCTTTATGGGCTCATTCCTTCCTTTAAGCTGCTTCCAGTTGGTTATCTGTCCGGCATAAACCGCCCTGACATCGTCCAGCGAGATATCAGTCACCGGGTTCGACTTGTGAACTACAAAGACCAATGCATCCCACGCAACCTGAACGAACCGGATATCCCTAGGGTCATTCCCGTCCTTGTCCCTGCAAGATGCGGCGAAATCGACCTTCCGCGATTTCAGATCTTCTATGCCGAGTACCGTTCCTCCGCCACGCACAAACACCTTAGTTCCCGTGCGTCTTTCATATTCCTTCGCCAACTCTGTGAGATAGCCAACGTTGCTCACTGAACACCCGCTTGCGGTGAGATAGTCTGCGCCTGCCGCAGGCACACTCACAAGGCATGCAGGAAAGATGAGATATAATATCTTGAAAAAACGCAATACCTGAATCATGGTTGACCTTATTTTAAGAACGCAAATTTCCCGCCGCAGATGTACTTAATTCTACCATTTTCACCTAACTTTGGGTATTTCGGGCCGGGAATGCCTGAGATGGGAATTCACGGCGAAGCACGCACAGTCCTCGCCGCCAAGGCATGATAAAATGTTAAATGCCCCCGTGACATCAATGAATTCCGCTGGCATTATAAGAAAGAACATAGTCTTCCTCGCTGTTTACAGTATAGCGATGGGTTTCTTCGAGGCCATGGTGGTCGTGTATCTGAGACAGCTCTACTACCCGGAGGGTTTTTCATTTCCCTTAAAGGCAGTCGCTCTTCAGAACCTTTCAATGGAATATTTAAGGGAGATTTCTACTGTTGTCATGCTTGTCGCTGTGAGTATGGCGGCGGGAAGGGCTGCCTGGGAGAGATTCTCGTATTTTCTCTATTCCTTCGGGATATGGGATATTTTCTATTACGTTTGGCTGAAGGCGGTGCTCGACTGGCCCGGATCATTGCTCACATGGGACGTGCTGTTTCTCGTGCCGGTGGTATGGGCGGCACCTGTGATTGCCCCTGTAATAACCGCTTCCACTATGGTCATTTATTCCGGATTCCTTCTCTATTTCCAGGTAAGGGGGAAAACCATCAGATTTCCTTCGATATCATTGTTGACTGCTTGCTTGGGCATACTCCTCATCCTCTTTACTTTTGTTAAGGACTACTCAAAGATAATCATTCAGGAAGGATTCCCAGGGGGACTCTCCTCTTTTTACACGGACCCACGTTTTCAGAAGGCTGTATCGGTTCATGTCCCGGCCATATACGGCTGGCCACTTTTCGTTCTGGGAGAAAGCCTTATATTGTGCTCATTGCTGCTGTTCCTTGGAAAGATGAGGACAGCCCGACGAGAAACGGAGAATCCCAGCAGCTGATGCGGAAACTTCTTTTAGGTCAGCGGGTTAGAGATACTCCTGTAATTGGAGCAGCCAAAACATGAATTGAGAATGCAAAAAAAGAAGTATTTATTTAAAAAATAGTAATATTATGATTAAAGAAGAGATTTCGCTCAAGTTCTGAATAGAATGCTCAGTTGGTAAGTTGCTAATCTATGCAACATGTTCTATTCTTAAAATATAGAGAGGTGTAAAGACAGTAAATGTCAACGAAAAGAGGTGTCGTAAATGTTTGAAAAAAGAACTATAGGTGATAAAAGGAAGACAGGGTCAAAGAACCTCGTAACAGCGTTCTCAGTTCTATTTCTTGCCCTGTCCTTTATGATTTCCCCTGTAAGCACGGCCATTGCCGTGGAGAAGACTCTCACCCTCAGAGGAGAGATCGTAGCCATTGACAGCCATTCGGGAACATTTACCGTAAAGCCCGTGCAAATGACCAAAACGTCCATGATGGGGAAATCCGGTGAAATTACTTTTGCCTCGGACAAAAAAACAAACGTGGTGTGGTGCAACATGAACAGGAGCTTCAACGACATAAAGATCGGCGACAGGGTATCGGTATCGTATCACGAGAGGGGCGGAAGACTCTATGCAAACACCGTTGACATACAGACCTTTGTAGTTGCCTGCTATGAACAGTGAAGAGCATAGAGATTCCAATGTGAAAGAGCGCCGTTTCGGCGCTCTTTTTTGTGATCATCGGTCTTGTGATCCGCCCCGCGCATGTTCCTTTATTGTCGGAAGGTCTTTTTCCGATATTGCCTTGTTGGCCCTTAATTTCTGCATAAACAGACTGAACTCTCCAAGAAGCGCTTCCACATTTATCTCCAGAGGTACACCTTTCAATCCTCCAAGGATTTCAAGAACCCTTGCGGCGAGCTTGGAAGTGCCTGCATATTCCTTCCGCCTATAATGAAGGAGCGCTGCGGCTGTCATTATCAGTCCTTTCACGAGATCCTTCTCACGTGAAGGCTGTTTCTCCTTCCAGAGTTCCTCCCAGACCTCGTGGGCCCTTAAGTAATCTCCTTCGTTGAAATGCCTGATGCCTTCCCCAAGTCTCTGATCTTTCATCGTGATGCCCGCGATCTGGAGATCTCGATCTCGTTCGAAACGGTACGGCCGGGCATCTCCTTGAAAGGCCTCATGCAGAAATCAACCTTTACTCTGTATCTTCCCTCGGGCAGGTCCGGCGGCAGAACAACGGTAATCAGGCGTGAGCTCTCCCTGTTGTAAATCATGACGCAGTCTTCCTTGCCAAGGCTTCCGATCCTGGCACTCGCAACGGCAATGTCTCCCTCAGAATCCCTCACAAGGACAACGGCGCCTCCGATCCCGAACCCGAAGTCCGTCACGGAAGAAAAGGAAAGACGCATTGCTTCGCCCGGACTGTAGCGGTCAAAGTCCGTAGAGAGATAGATGCGCCTGTTGAAGTCGCTCTCCCCTGTCCTCACTCCGGACGTGGCCGCTTCCCATGACCTAGGCCTTGCAGAATCGAGGTGCACGTTGTTCCCCCCGTAGTGCCCTGCCCCGCAGCAGTTCATACCCCTGATCACCTCCCACAGTTCCCTGCCCTTGACTCCCTCGATATTGAAGTCCAGGGCCATTCCGTCCATGTGAGTGCTAGCTTTCGCGACATTTCCCCCTGCGTTCCTGAGGCGGGAATTGTATTCCGGACTGCGGTAGCCCGACTCGATATTAATAACCTTCCCCGGGGCAAAGAGATCGGAAAAATAGTCGAGCATAAAGATAAGTCTCGGCGAGATGTGATCACCTCTTTCTCTTGCAGGGAACCCGAACACCTCGTCAATCCTTTTAAATGCCTCTTCACTAAGAGAGCCTTCTGGAGTAAGCAGCGCGACCCTTGCTTCTTCTCCGGTATGCACATTCCTGATCTGGATCTCGCCGTCTCCCATGAGGAAGAAACGCCCGTCCGGACCGGCCGAGACAAGGGCCGGGAACAGAAAGAGGAAACAAAGAGACATTGCGCAGAAAAGACCCGGAATCCTTCCTGTCTTCTTCAGCTTGCCGTTCATTTCCCTGGGATTATAATGCCTTCGAACTTCTACCCGGTCAAGAGGACAGGGGACAGAGCAGAAAACAAAACCGCGGGCTGAGCCCGCGTCGGCGGTACTATTATCTCGTTACTGGTTATCTCAGCACTTTTTCTTCGGAGCCCCCGGCTCCTTATAGTTCACCCCTCAGGTCGAAATCCCAAGCCGGGGAAACACTACAAGCTGTAAAACAAGCCAGGCAGCGAGAAATATCGCAATAAGAAGCCAATCGCTCACTGACCTCTTGCCTCCTCTTTCTTTTCCCTTGTCTTCCTGGTCTCTTTCGATTCCTTTACAGCTTTGGCTTTTCTTATCTCCTCATAGTCCACAAACTCCAGAACGGCCATGGGAGCACCGTCGTTAACCCTATTCCTGGTCTGGACAAGCCTCAAGTAGCCTCCGTTTCTTCCGGAAAACCTCGGCGCAATATCGCTGAAAAGCCTTGCTATTGAAGCCCTGTTCGGAACGTGAGAAAGCGCAACGCGCTTGGAATGAAGGTCGCCCTTTATTCCAAGCGTGATGATCCTCTCCGCGAGCCTTTTCGTTTCCTTTGCCTTCGCCAGAGTTGTCTCTATCCTTTGATGTTCGAACAATGACGCGATAAGGCCCCGCAAGAGCGCCTTCCTCTGGTTTGCGGTCCTTCCGAATAATTTTCCATCCATCCTATGACGCATCCCTGTCTATCCCTCCGCTCTTCTATGAATCATTGCCCCAGTGCATCCATGTCGATTCTCATGCCGAGGTGCAACCCCATGGAATGGAGAATCTCTTTTATCTCGTTCAGAGATTTGCGGCCGAAATTCTTCGTCTTCAGCATTTCGTACTCCGTCTTCTGGACGAGTTCTGCAATAGTCTTTATGTTTGCGTTTTTCAGGCAGTTGGACGCGCGCACCGAGAGCTCCAGTTCATCGACGTTCTTCAGCAGATTCTCATTAAAGGCCGGATTGCCCAGCGAGACAGCGGCTGAGGAGCTCTCCGCGAACTCACCGGCCTCCCCTTCCTCATCCGAGATGAAGAGGTCCATACAGTCCATGATGATCGACGCAGCCTGCGATACCGCCTTCTGCGGGCTGATGCTCCCGTCCGTCCATATCTCCATCACAAGCCTGTCGTAATCGGTGGCCCTTCCGACCCTTGCCTTTTCAACGAGGAAGTTCACCTTCCTGACGGGACTGAACACCGAATCTACCGCAAGCATATCCACCGGCAGGTCCTCTTCCTTATTCATCTCGGCCGGCACATAGCCCTTCCCTTTCTTTATATGCATCTCTGCCTCGAAAGAAGCGCCCTTGTCCAGGGTGGCAATTACCTGTTCAGGGTTCAGCACCTCGACCATCGCGTCAACGTGAAGGTCGCTTCCCTTCACCTCCATAGGACCGCTCACCTTGATCGTCGCGCTTCTCCTGTCGTCTCCGTGCATCTTGAATCTCAGCTTCTTTATGTTAAGGATGATGTCCATCACATCCTCCTTAACCCCCGTCATGTGCGAAAACTCATGAAGGGCCCCCTTTATCCTCACTGCAGTGACTGCCGCTCCTTCGAGAGAGGAAAGCAAGACTCTCCTGAGAGAATTCCCCATCGTCGCGCCGAACCCCCTTTCGAAAGGTTCTGCAATGAGTTTCCCATAACTTTCCGTTAAGGTCTCTTCATCAAACCGAATCTTATCGGGGAGTTGAAAGCCTTTCTTTCTTAAGTCCATTAGGCCTCCTCCTGTGACCAAAAAAGTTAAACGCGCTCTATTTTGAGTAGAGCTCTACGATCAGCTGTTCCTGAACGGGAATCTGCATCTCTTCCCTTGAAGGAACATGCAAAACCTTGCCTTTGAAATTTGCAGCTTCAGTCTCCAGCCACGCAGGAAGCCCCCGGTGTGCCGCCCTCTCCAGACTCTCCTGAATAACTGGAAGACTCCTGCTGGACTCCTTCACCTCAACCACATCACCAGCCCTGACGATATAGGAGGGAATATTCACGGGCTTCCCGTTCACCGCGAAATGCCCGTGGGTTATGAGCTGTCTTGCCTGCCTTCTGTTTGCAGAAAATCCCATCCGGCAGACCACATTGTCAAGACGGCACTCGAGGAGCTGAAGCAGCGTCTCACCGGTAATCCCCGAACGCCGTTCAGCTTCGTGGAAATACTTCCTGAACTGTCTCTCCATAAGCCCGTAAGGCTTTCTGACCTTCTGTTTTTCCATGAGCTGCACTCCGTAGTCGGATAGCTTTCCCCGGCTCTGGCCGTGCTGTCCTGGAGCGTACTTGCGTCTCTCTACACCGCATTTCTCGGTGTAGCAGCGATCACCCTTGAAATATAGCTTCTCTCCGGCCCTGCGGCATATTCTGCATACCGCTCCTATATATCGTGCCAACCTAAACCCTCCTTCTCTTCGGCGGCCTGCACCCGTTGTGAGGAACGGGCGTGACGTCTTTTATGAGGTTGATGTCAAGACCCGCGGCCTGCAGCGCCCTGATGGCCGACTCCCTTCCCGCTCCCGGACCCTTGACAAAGACGTCAAGTTGCTTCATCCCGAAATCCATCGCCTTCTTTGCTGCAGTTTCAGCTGCCATCTGTGCCGCATAAGGAGTCCCTTTTCGCGATCCTTTGAATCCGAGACTTCCGGAGCTCGACCATGCCACCACGTTTCCGTTCTGATCCGTTATCGTGACTATCGTGTTGTTAAACGTGGCCTGAATATGGGCCGTACCTGCATGGATGTTCTTCTTTTCCTTCCTGGGAGCCTTCTTCCTCTGAGCCATCTCCGTTATGCCTCCTTCTTCTTGCCCACGACCAGCTTCCTCGGCCCTCGCCGGGTACGTGCGTTCGTTCTTGTCCTCTGCCCATGGACAGGGAGTCCAAGCCTATGCCTGATCCCCTTATAACACCCGATATCGATAAGTCGCTTGACATTCATGGCAACCTCGCGCCGAAGGTCGCCTTCCACCTTGAAATCCCTGTCTATCACATTCCTTATCTTTACGATATCCTCATCTCTTAGATCCTTTACCCTTATGTCGGGATTCACTCCAGTCTCAGCAAGTATCTTCTGCGAGAGCGATCTCCCTATGCCGAAAATCCTTGTAAGGCCGACTTCTATACGCTCGTTCTTGGGCAAATCAACACCTGCGATTCTCGCCATCGCTCCTCCTATCCTTGCCTCTGTTTATGCCTGGGGTTCTCACAGATGATCCTGATAACGCCCTTCCTCTTAACAACCTTGCATTTCGCACATATCGGTTTTACTGATGACATCACCTTCATAAATTCCACCTTTCGGTTCATCTTGTCAAGATTAAAAGAAATATTATCGTAACCGGTTACGCCTGAGGCGTTATGAGTTACGCCCTATTTAAACCGGTACGTTATCCTTCCCTTTGTGAGGTCGTAGGGAGAAAGCTCCACCGTCACCTTGTCACCGGGCAGGATCTTGATGAAGTGCATCCTCATTTTGCCTGATACATATGCAAGAATCACCTTTCCGTTCTCAAGCTCCACCCTGAACATCGCGTTGGGGAGAGTCTCGACAATGGTCCCCTGAACCTCTATATTCTCTTCCTTCGGCATTTAGCTTTTTATTATAAATTTAACAAAGACTTTAGTCAACTTCAGTCAAGATTCTCGGGCCATTCCTCGTGATTGCGACCGTATGCTCGAAATGGGCCGAAAGACTTCCGTCAGCCGTCACAGCAGTCCAGCCATCGTCAAGGAGAGATATCTCCGAGCCTCCTGCGTTAACCATAGGTTCGATTGCCAGGGTCATTCCTTCCCTTAGCCTGGGGCCGTGCCCGGGGTCGCCGAAATTCGGTACCTGTGGCTCCTCATGCAAGGACCTCCCTATGCCGTGCCCGACAAATGCCCTTACTACCGAAAAACCGTTCGCCTCCACATGCTTCTGTATGGCGTGGGAGATATCGGACACCCTGTTTCCCGGTCTTCCCTGGCTTATGCCGATAGAAAGGGCTTCTCTTGTTACCTTCATAAGCTTCTCAGCCAGCGGACTTACCCGGCCTACTGGCAGGGTAATGGCGCCGTCTCCGTAAAAACCGTCGAGGTAGACTCCGAGGTCTATGCTCACAATATCCCCCTCGCTCAGCACGAGGGCCGAAGGTATGCCGTGAACGACCTGATCATTCACCGAGGTGCATACACTTGAAGGATAGTTCCTGTACCCCTTAAAAGCCGGGACGCCACCTTCGTCTAATACCCTCTCTTCGACAAAGCCCTCGATTTCCTTAGTCGAGATCCCCGGCTTTATAATCCCTTCTATATCCCTCAGAACCTTCGCCACAATAGCACAGGCCCGCGCCATCTTGAGTATTTCGTCAGGAGACTTGAGGATAATCATTGCCCATGTTTACAAAACCGGGTATCAAAAGGGCCTTGTTAATGGGCCTCGTATCCTCTTCTTCCAATCCCTCCGAAGGGCCTCCATCAAGACCATATTTGTCCCCTCTTCAAGACCTCCCTACAGCCGAAAATCCTCCGGGTTTCCCTTAAGCCCTTATCCCCGTCAATCTCCCTCATCTCCTACCTTTGATCCTTCCCTTCCGCAAAAAGCCCTCGTACGACCTGGTCAGGAGATGTGACTCTATCTGTGAAACAGTGTCCAGGGCAACACCGATCACGATCAAAAGAGATGTCCCTCCAAAATAAAACGGAACATTGAACTTCCTTATAAGAACCTCGGGTATGACGCAGACGATGGCAAGGTAAATGGCACCCACAAAAGTCAGTCTCGAAAGAACCTTGTATAGATATTCCGATGTCTTCTGCCCCGGCCGTATTCCGGGGATATACCCTCCGTATTTCTTGAGATTGTCGGCAATATCCACCGGATTGAAGACAATGGCCGTATAAAAGAAGCTGAAGAAGAATATCAGCCCGACATAAAGAAGGGTATGGACTACAGTGCCAGGCGAGAGCTGCCTTGCGACATCCTGAACCCACGGAATCGCGATAAATCCAGCGACCGTAGCCGGAAACATAATGATGGAAGAAGCGAAAATGGGCGGAATAACCCCGGAAGTATTTATTTTCAGTGGCAGATGGGTGCTCTGTCCGCCATACATCTTCCTTCCCACCACCCTTTTTGCATACTGCACCGGGATCTTCCTCTGACCGCGCTCAATGAATACTATCCCGCCCACCACCGCGATCATCATGGCCACGAGGAAGATAACGAGAAAGAGGGACAACTCGCCGGCCTTAACAAGCCTCAAGGTATCTATTACTGCATTTGGAAATCTTGCGACGATTCCGGCAAAGATGATCAGGGATATCCCGTTTCCGATGCCTCTCTCGGTAATCTGCTCCCCAAGCCACATGATAAAGGCGGTACCGGAGGTTAGAGTGATCATCGTGAGCAGCCGGAAGGACCATCCCGGATTCTGTATGAATGCTCCCTGTGACATGCTCTCAAGTCCTACTGCGATACCGAAGGATTGAATGGCGCTTATTACGACCGTGCCGTACCGGGTGTACCGTACGATCTTCTTCCTGCCCGCCTCGCCTTCCTTTGCAAGCTTCCCGATGGCCGGGATAACCACAGTAAGGAGCTGAAATATAATGGAGGCGCTTATATATGGCATTATCCCGAGGGCGAATATCGTTACCCTGGAGAGGGCGCCCCCTGAGAACATATCAAAAAAGCCCATGAGCGCTCCGCCCCTCTCGGAGAGGAACTTGCTCAGTTCCTCTCCGTTAATCCCTGGAGTCGGGATATGGGCCCCGATCCTGTAAACAGTGAGAAGGGCAAGGGTAAAAAGAACCCTGCTTTTCAGTTCGGCTATCTTGAATATGTTCTGAAAGGCCGTGAGGATCCTCAATCAGATCACCTCTGCCTTGCCGCCCGCTGCCGTTATCTTCTTCTCGGCGCTGGAGCTGAAGGCATGGGCCTTTACCGTGAGCGACCTCGTTATTTCACCCTCTCCCAGGACTTTCAGACCGTCCTTAAGGTTTTTCACTATTCCCTTCTCACGCAGAACCTCGGGAGTGATCACATCTGCGTCCTGCACCCTTGAAATGTCCTTAAGATTTACGACCGCATACTCAACTGAAAAAGGATAGTTTCTGAACCCCCTCTTCGGAAGCCTTCTCTGCAGGGGCATCTGTCCCCCCTCGAAACCTGCTCCCTTTGTACCTCCCGACCTTGCCTTCTGCCCCTTATGTCCTTTCCCAGAGGTCTTGCCGAGTCCCGAGCCTACACCCCGGCCAACCCTTCTATTTGCCTTTCTGCTGCCCGCCGCTGGTTTCAGGTCCTCGATTCTCATGATTCCTACTCCCTTTCGCCCCGGCGGATCTCCGATATCTCCTGAGCTTCTGCCTCTTCGTCGGATTTCTTCCTTAGTTTCGTGACGAGATTCGGGTCCTTCAGGCGTGAAAGCCCGTCTATAGTCGCCTTGACGGTATTGAAAGGATTATGCCCGCCAAGGGACTTGGCAACGACATCCTGGATTCCCGCCACCTCAAGAATAGCCCTGACAGCCCCGCCCGCAATGAGCCCTGTTCCCTTGACGGCAGGATTCATGATCACTGTACCGGAGCCGAACTTCCCGATTATCCTGTGGGGGATTGTCCCGTCTTTTACAGGGAACCTGATCAGCGACTTTTTGGCCTGCTCAACAGCCTTCCTTATGGCTTCAGGAACCTCTGTCGCCTTCCCTTTGCCGATTCCGACAATGCCGCCGCCGTCACCTACAACCACGAGCGCGCTGAAGGAGAATCTCCTTCCGCCCTTGACGACCTTTGCTACTCTATTGATGTAAACAACCCTGTCCCTCAGGGTCAGCCCTTCTGGATCAATCCTTGCCACTCTCCCTCCTCACTTCACAGGTCTTATAAGTCCCATATGACCTATACTCCTTTATCAAAATCAGAACTCCAGCCCTGTTTCTCTGGCGCCTTCGGCCAGGGCCTTTACCCGTCCATGGTACATATATCCGCCTCTGTCGAAAACCACCTTCTTCAGCCCTTTCTCAAGGGCGCGTTTCGCGATAAGCTCCCCCACTTTCTTTGCCGTAGCCACATTGCCTTTGTGTCCCTTCTGTGCGGCTAACTCCTTGTCTAGGGTCGAAGCGGCCACTATGGTATTGCCCTTTGTGTCGTCAACGACCTGGGCGTATATATGCGCCAGGCTTCTGTACACTGAAAGTCTCGGTCTCTCTGAGGTCCCGAGTACTCTTTTCCTTATTCTCCGGTGACGTCTCTCCCGGCCCTCTCTCGTCTCTCTACTCAACCCGACTTCCTCCCATCACCTATTTTTTGCCAGCCTTGCCGACCTTGAGCTTCATCCTCTCACCGGCATAGCGTACGCCCTTGCCCTTGTATGCATCAGGGGGTCTCAGCGCCCTTATATTGGCCGCCACCTGCCCGATCAGTTGCTTGTCAATCCCAGTTAGAGTTAATGTTGTCTGTTTTTGATCCACGGCGGCAACAATTCCGGGAGGGAGCTGGAACTCAACCGGATGGGAGTAACCAAGGGAAAAAATAACCCTGTTCCCCTGAACTTGCGCACGATAACCGACACCTGTTATCTCCAGAACCCTTTGGTACCCCTCGGAAACGCCCGTAACCATATTCGCAACAAGACTCCTTGACAATCCGTGAAGGGATTTCTCGGCTTTTGTATCGCCCGCACGGGCGACCAAAACTTTGTCCTCTTCCTTTGAGATGGTAACCGCGTCCGGATGTCTCCAGCTGAGTTCACCCCTTGGTCCTTTGACCTTGACGGTGTTCCCTTCAAGCCGGATATCCACACCCTTAGGGATATCTATGGGTTTCTTACCGATCCTTGACATCGTTATCTCCTTACCATACGTAGCAAATGACTTCTCCACCGACATTGTCGCGTCTGCACGCCTTATCACTCAGGATTCCTTTCGGTGTCGTGAGAATGGCTATCCCGACACCTCCCATCACTCTGGGTATCTCCCTGCTTCCTACGTAGACCCTCCTGCCGGGCGTACTCACCCTTTTCAACCCCGAGATGGCGTTCTCGTTCTCCACATATTTCAGCGTGAGCCTCAGGATTCCCTGTTTCTTGTCCTTCAGTATCTTGTAAGCCCTTATAAAGCCCTCTTCCTTCAGGATCTTTGCTATTTCGAGCTTTATCCTCGAAGCCGGTATATCCACCTTCTCAGCCCTGATAAGGGCCGCATTCCTCATCCTTGTAAGCATGTCTGCGATCGGATCGGTTACCATCTACGCACCCCTACCAGCTTGACTTCGTCACGCCGGGGATTTGTCCCTGCAACGCCAGATTCCTGAAGCAGATCCTGCATAACCCGAACCTCCTCAGGAATCCCCTCGGTCTTCCGCATACCCTGCACCTGTTATACCTCCTCACCCCGAACTTAGGCGGACGCTTCAACTTTTCCATCATGCACTTTTTTGCCATCTTCACCCCTCTACCAATTCATGACGCACAATGCATAATACTTAGAAAGTCCATCCAGTACTGTGCACCTCGCATCGGTTTTGTCACTTTCTGAACGGCATCCCAAGATGCCTTAAAAGAGCTTTCGCTTCCGTATCGTTCTTCGCAGAGGTACATATCGCAATGTCCATGCCGTGAACCATCTCGACCTTATCATAGTCGATCTCGGGAAATATGAACTGCTCCTTAACGCCGAGAGTGTAATTACCCTTACCGTCAAATGACCTCGTCGATACACCCTTAAAGTCTCTTATGCGCGGCAGTGCAACACTTATGAGCCTGTCAAGAAACTCGTACATACGGTCGCCTCTGAGTGTAACCTTGCAACCGATCGGCATACCTTTTCTGAGCTTGAACCCGGCGATGGATTTCTTTGCCTTTGTGGTTACCGCCTTCTGCCCGGCGATTAAAGAGAGTTCCTTCTGTGCGGCGTCCAGCAGCTTGATGTTCTGGATGGCCTCTCCAAGACCTACGTTCAGAACCACCTTCTCCACTTTCGGAACCTGCATGACGTTCTTATAAGAGAATTCCTTCATCAATGCAGGAATAGCAACTGCACGGTATCTTTCCTTCAGTCTCGGCGCCATTACTGGTCTACGACCTCCTTGCATTTCTTGCATGCCCTCACCTTCCTGCCGCTCTCCATAATAACGTTCGCAATCCGCGTCGGCTTACCGCACTTGGGGCACACAAGCATAACGTTTGAAATATGAACGGGTGCTTCTTTTTCGATTATTCCGCCCTGCGCATACTTCCTGCTCGGCTTCATGTGCCTCTTTATGATATTCACCTTTTCGATGATCAGTTTGGATTTCGACGGCATGACAGAGAGGACCCTGCCCTTCTTGCCCTTTTCTCTACCCGTGATCACCACAACCGTATCTTCTTTCTTAATTCCTAAACTCATGTTCTCCTCTAGTTTTCACGCAGAGGTCGCTGAGGCAGAAAATCTCGTTTCTCACCTCTCATATCTTCCCTTGTGCCCTCCGCGTGCCCTGCTGTTGTTTCGAGACTCCTCGTGATTTCACAGCACCTCCGGCGCCAGAGAAATGATCTTCATAAATTCCTTCCATCTGAGTTCTCTAGCGACAGGACCAAAAATCCTGGTGCCTATCGGCTCGTTCTGCGCGCTGATAAGCACCACCGCATTCTGGTCAAACCGTATATACGACCCGTCAGGCCTCCGGTGTTCTTTCTTTGTCCTCACGACCACAGCCTTGGCCTTGTCGCCTTTCTTGATGTTGCTCTCGGGAATCGCTTCCTTCACACTCACCACAACTATATCGCCAAGCCTCGCATACCTCCTGTGAAAACCGCCCATAACCTTTATGCACTGGACCTTCTTCGCCCCCGAATTATCAGCCACCTCGAGTATGCTTCTTGGTTGAATCATTTTCTAACCCCTTAAGCCCTTTCTATGATCTCCAGAACTGCCCATCTCTTCTCTTTGCTCAAAGGCCTTGTTTCGATAATCGATACGGTATCACCGACCTTGCATCTGTTTTCCTCGTCATGAGCCTTGAACTTCGTCACCTTCTTCACTGTCTTCTTATATGCGGAATGCTGATAGAGCCTCGTCACGGCCACAACTACAGTCTTGTCCATCCTGTCGCTCAGAACCTTTCCAGTATATGTTTTCTTAGGCATCTTTACTCCTTGCTTGCCTTCTCGGTCATCACAGTAAGAACCCTTGCGATGTCCCTTTTGACGGCGCGGACACGCATTGGATTCTCAACCTCCCCGGTCGCGAGGCGGAATTTCAGATTGAAGAGCTCTCTCCTCAGTTCCTGTTCTTTCTGCTTCAGTTCGTCCAACGTCAGAGTTCTCACGGATGAGGGCTTCATATGACCGTCTCCTCCCTCTTCACGAATTTTGTTGCGACCGGAAGCTTGAAGGATGCGAGCCTCAAGGCGGATTTCGCCACTTCCTCGGTAACCCCGGACATCTCATAAAGGACTCTGCCCGGCTTCACTACTGCGACCCAGTATTCGGGCGAGCCTTTTCCCTTGCCCATCCTTGTCTCGGCAGGCTTCTTCGTTATGGGCTTGTCGGGGAATATTCTTATCCACACCTTGCATCCCCGTTTCACATGCCTTGTAATGGCAATCCTCGCCGCCTCTATCTGCCGTGAGGAGATCCAGCCGGGTTCCAAGGCCTTGAGTCCATATTCACCAAAGGAAACCTCCGAGCCCCTGTATGCCTTTCCGGTCATCCGGCCTTTCTGCATCTTTCTGAACTTGACTTTCTTCGGCATTAACATGTTTCATTCACCCCTGTTTAGTCCCCGATCAGGTCAGGCGGTCCTCTATCCTTCTCCTGCCCTTACCGCCTCGGGGAAAACATCTCCGCTGTATATCCAGACCTTAATACCGATCTTACCGTAGGTCGTCCTTGCCTCGGAAAACCCGTAATTGATATCAGCCCTAAAGGTATGGAGGGGAACCCTCCCTTCCCGGTACCATTCGGACCTCGCTATTTCAGCGCCGGCAAGCCTGCCCGAACATGCGACCTTTATCCCGAGTGCTCCGAATCTAAGAGCTGAAGCAACCGCCTTCTTCATGGCCCTTCTGAAAGCAACCCTTTTCTCAAGCTGCAGGGCGATATTCTCAGCCACAAGCTGTGCATCGACCTCCGGCTTCCTTATCTCCTTGATATCGATAGTGGATTCGCGCCCGGTAAGGCCCTCCAGCTCCTTCCTGAGCTTCTCCACCTCTGCGCCTTTCTTGCCGATGATGATACCAGGTCTTGCTGTGTGGATAATAACCCGGATCTTCTGGCCCATCCTCTCGATCTCGATGCGGGAAACTCCTGCATGGAACAGCTTCGCCTTTATCGTTTTCCGTATATTGATGTCTTCAATGAGCTGGTCGGCATACCCCCTCTTCAAAAACCACCGTGAGTCCCACGTCCTTATGATGCCCAGCCTGTTCCCTACAGGGTGCGTCTTCTGACCCAAGGCCTTACCTCCTTTACTCTCCGGATAACACCAGTGTTATGTGCGATGTCCTTTTCCTTATCACGTTAGCTCTTCCCATGGCCCTGGGCTCCATCCTTTTCATCACCGGCCCCTGGTCCACAAATCCTTTGCTGATCACCATCTCCTCCGGATTCACGGCCTTCTTCTGCTCGGCGTTTGCAATAGCCGATTTAAGTATTTTTTCCACAAAATGAGATCCTCGGTAAGGCATGAACCTGAGGGCTATTAAGGCGTCTCCTGCCTTCTTCCCTCTTATGAGGTCGACTACCCTCCTTGCCTTTCTTGGTGTGATCCGTGCATAACGCAATGTCGCCTTGGCCTCCATCCTCTACCCCTTTGCTGCAGCCTTCTCTGAGCCCGCATGACCTTTAAATGTCCTTGTGGGCGCGAACTCTCCAAGTTTATGGCCTATCATATTTTCCGTTACGTATACGGGAATGAACTTCTTTCCATTGTGCACCGCAAAGGTAAACCCTATAAAGTCGGGGATGACCGTAGACCGTCTCGACCACGTCTTGATGATCTTCTTCTCGCCGGAATCGATCATCTGCCTCACCTTCCTCATCAGCTTCTCATCAACGAAAGGACCCTTTTTTAAGGATCTTGGCATTATTTTCCTCCTCGCCGTTTCACAATGAATTTATCCGTCCTCTTATTATGCCGGGTTTTAATGCCCTCCGGCTTGCCCCATGGCGAGCACGCAGGTCTTCCGCCGGAACTCCTTCCCTCACCGCCGCCCAGGGGGTGGTCGATCGGGTTCATGGCAACCCCCCTGACATGAGGTCTCTTCCCGAACCACCTGATTCTACCGGCCTTGCCGTAGGAGATATTCTCATGTTCGGGATTGCTCACCTGGCCGATAGTGGCTATACAGAGCGAAGGGACAAGACGAACTTCCCCCGAGGACAGTTTCACATGGCAGTAATCATCCGCCTTTGCGATAAGCTGAGCAGAGGAGCCTGCGCTCCGTGCCAGCCTTGCGCCATCACCGGGTCTCAGCTCTATATTATGGAGAAAAGTGCCGAGAGGTATCTCGTTTAGGGGCAGGGCGTTGCCCGTCTTGATCTCCACTCCGGAACCAGAAAGCACTTCATCCCCCACCTTGAGTCCGACCGGTGCAATGATATACCTCCTCTCGCCGTCCCTGTATTTCAGGAGTGCGATCCTCGCCGACCTGTTGGGATCGTATTCAATAGTCTCCACTAAAGCAGGCACACCGTGCTTGTCCCGCTTGAAATCGATAACCCTGTAAAGTCTCTTGTTGCCGCCACCCCTCTGCCAGGCCGTCACCCTTCCATAACAGTTTCTTCCTCCGGTCTTACTCAGCGGCCTGAGAAGTGGCTCATATGGTCTGTCCGTAGTGATTTCCTTGAAGTCTGAAACGGTCTGGAATCTTCTGCCCGGAGATGTCGGATTAAACTTCTTCACTCCCATTTACGCACCCTCAATAAAATCCAGTTTCTCGCCCTTCTTCAGGGTTATTATTGCCTTCTTCCTGTCCGGTCTTTTACCGATAGACCTGCCATACCTTTTCCATTTCCCACTTGTGTTGACCGTCGCCACCTTCTCAACCTTCACCTTGAATATCTCCTCCATAGCCCTCTTTATATCGAGCTTGTTCGCATCCTTTTCCACCTCGACAACAACCTTGTTTTCGCCTTCCTTAAGCCTTGCACCCTTTTCCGTAAAAAGCGGCCTCTTCAATATCGTGTGAACATTTCTCATAGCGCGAATACCTCCCCCACCTTATCCAGCGCGCCCTTTGCGATAAGCACCCTTTCATGCGTAAGAACCTCATAGGGATTCAGATCCCTAACCCTCGCAACCTTCACCCCCGGGATATTCCTTGCAGAAAGGAGGACGTTGTCGTCCTTTCCAGGGAGCACAATGAGAACGCTCTTGCCCTCAAGGCCGAGATTCCTGAGGATCTTCACCATCTCCTTCGTCCTTGGCCGTCCCAGCTCAAATGAATCCAGAACAATCATTTCTCCCTCGGAGACCTTGGCAGACAGCGCCTCTCCCAAAGCACGCCTTTTCACGCTCCTTGGCAGTCTGTACGAGTAGTCTCTCGGCTGCGGCCCAAAGATGATTCCCCCCCCTCTCCAGAGGGGCGAACGTATACTCCCTGCCCTTGCCCTGCCGGTATGTTTCTGCTTCCAGGGTTTCTTCCCGCCGCCGCTCACAAGTCCCTTTGTCTTGGTGGCATGGGTTCCCTGCCGCTGGTTTGCAAGGAAATTCGTGACCGAGGCATGTAAAACATCCTTCCTCACAGACAGTCCGAATATCTCATCTGGGAGGGTGGCCGAGCCCTTTACCTCGTTGTGTATGTCTTTTACTTCTATCCGGGGCATATCACTCTTCCTTCCTGATCTCAAGATACGAGCCTGCGGCCCCCGGGACGGAACCCTTCACGAGGAGCATGTTCTGCTCCGGCTGCACATCGACCACTTCCAGATTGAGGACTGTCACCTTCTCGGAACCCATGTGTCCCGGAAGTCCCTTGTTCTTCCATACCCTTGAGGGAAACGAACTTGCACCGATTGAGCCGGGGGCCCGGTTGAACATCGAGCCGTGTGAACCTGGACCGCCTGCAAAGTTATGTCTCTTCATGACTCCCTGGAAACCTTTACCCTTCGAAACACCCGATACCTTCACGGTATCACCTTTCTTGAAAATATCCACAGTAACAACGTCCCCGACCTTGAGGTCTCCCATCCTGAATTCCCTTATCACTCTGCACGGCTTCACCCCCGCCTTTCTGAAGACCCCGGACATCGGTTTATTCACCTTCTTCTCTTTCCTTATCTCGGA
>CAYYWY010000029.1:28344-28871 GCA_964475485.1 uncultured Nitrospiraceae bacterium
TCACCGCTTCATAGCCGTCCCTCTCATCGGTTTTCACCTGGATTACACTGCAGGGGCCGGCCTCAATTACGGTGACCGGAACGACAACGCCTCCCTCAACAAATATATGGGTCATCCCGAGCTTTTTCCCCAAGATGCCTTTCATAGCTTTATCTCCACGTCAACACCTGCCGCGAGCTCAAGTTTCATCAACGCGTCCACCGTCTGCGGAGTAGGGTCGTAAATATCGATCAGCCGCTTGTGCGTGCGAATTTCGAACTGCTCCCTCGATTTCTTGTCCACGTGCGGAGACCTCAGAACCGTATACTTGCTTATCCTTGTTGGAAGAGGCACAGGCCCTGCGATCCTCGCTCCTGTCCTCTGGGCGGTGTCCACTATCTCCTTCACCGACTGGTCAAGTATCCTGTGGTCGTATGCCCTTAGCTTTATCCTTATTTTTTGATTCATAGCAGTTCCCAGTCTTCGGTTGTTCTCACTCGATTACCTCTGAAACGACGCCGGCACCCACCGTCCTGCCGCCTTCCCTT
>CAYYWY010000030.1:0-27805 GCA_964475485.1 uncultured Nitrospiraceae bacterium
GAGAAAGGATTCAGGAGGATAAAAGGATATGCTTCGATTCCTGACGTTATCAGGAGTATCGAGGCGGAGGAAGAAAGCAAAGAAACGCTAAAATTATTTTGGACAGCAGTGATTTCAACTAAAAATAGTATATCCCCCTGAAAGAGCAACCATCCAACTCCTTATTTAACTTTAATATCTGAAAGGAAGTATTAAGGGGGTACAACATGTTGTGCCCCCTTGCTTTGTCTCTATCAGAAGACCACAAGGAAAATGATTAATTCCACTGCAATATGTTATCCCTTACAGATATTATAGAATCCTGTCTCCTCTACCACCCTGCCCAGGTATTCATCCATCCTGTCCAGTTTCCTCCTGAAACTATAGACTGCCTCATCACTGACCCTCCTGAGGGATTCGCTGTGAGTATGTCTGTCCCTCCACCATTGTAATCCCCAGGATATACCTCTGTGTATTGCACTGGCCACGAAGCCCAGTAATTGCTCCATCCACTCCAGTTCCCTCCTGTTACCTGTGACACCCTTATCACTGCATCCCCATTCGATGGATCCCTCGTCAGTATGTCATCCCTTCCATCTCCATTGAAGTCCCCTACGTATACCTCTGAATACTGCACCGGCCAGGCTGCCCAGTAGTCCTGCCATCCACTCCAGTTCCCTCTTGTTACTTTCGATTGTCTTAATATGGCTGCTCCTGTTGAGCCATACCTGTTCAGTACGTCTTTAAAACCATCTCCGTTGAAATCCCCTGTTATCCTCTCCATGAATGTCAGCTTTGTCACAAAGGCATCAGCAATAGCACCATAATAATTATAATTACAATTCCCATCTGTTCCACAAGTATTATCATAGGCATTCTTTGTGGGAAAGTCGGTTGAACTTGTCCGCCCTGTCACATAGGCCGCTCCTGTGGAATCTACTGCTATGGCATAGGCGTGATCAGTATTACTTCCACCCAGGTATGTGGAGTATACGAGGCTATTTCCTTGTGGGCTCAGCTTTGTTACAAAGGCATCCACCACACCTTGGTCTCCCTGATAGGCATTCAGTGTGGGAAAGTTGGTTGACCATGTATATCCTGCCACATAGGCTGCACCAGTGGCATCTACTGCTATAGCACGAGCATAATCACCACCACTTCCACCTAAGTATGTGGAGTAGGAAAGCACAGGGTCTATTATGAGGCTATAGTCTTTGTTATAAGCCTGAAGCTCAAAGCTAAAGAGATGCCTGCCATCTTCTTTGTCCACCCTGTAGCCTCCATTTACCTCATGCCTCCTGCCATCTATCTCCTGATAGATATGGGGTCTCTTCTGGATAATCTCATTGCCAGAAGGAAGCATTACAATGAGGTCTCCCTCTTTGTTTACCTTGAGCTCCTTTACTCCCTCATGCTCAAACTTCACTACATTTGGGTCTGCCCCTGGCTTTATCACTACATCATACTCAAGCTGGCTCTGGTTGCCATAAAAGACAAGGTCTATCCCTGGATAGATTTCTTTATACCTTACCTTCCCATATGTCGGTATGTCTGTCTTCCACTTCTTTGGGTCGTTGCCTATGAAGTAGTTTACCTTGCCTGAGAGTTTCTCCTCTGCTACTATCTCAGGGCAACTGTTACTTCGCCACCAGGAACTGTTACCTGCGCCACTGCATTTGTTTGCACCAATAAGTTTAAGCACTACAGTGTCTACCTTAACCTTTAAATCCCTCTCCCTGTCTGAGGTCTTCTTGATGTTATTAATAGCCTTCTCCTCTTTCCTGCTTAAGCTTATATAAACTCCATTCTGAGTAAAAAACATACTCTGGCCTGATCCCTTCTCATAATACCTCACTCTTTCATCCACCTGACCATGGTTTTTGATGAAATAAAGGGGCAGTTTTCCATATGCCTCAATAATAGCCTGCTTTTTAGTATCATCTACACCTTTTGCCTCAACTGACTGCCTCCAGCCTACCATAGCAACTATCGCTATGGCTAAAAGAACCGATATGCGTTTAAACACAGCACTCCTCCTTTTAAGGTTCTAATAAAAAAACCTGTTACCTCAGTGAGATAACAGGCAGGTTAAAATCTTCTAAACCCCTTTATTATCTGGCTATTATAAGCAAGGTAACCTTCAAAGATAATGTGTAAGTCCATATCGTAAAACTCCACCCCCTGCTGGTAAAGGTTTAAGTCCCTTTTATTTAAATCCTAAAAGATGTTTTATTATCTCTGCTGCCACAGGGTTCATGAGGGTAAGGGCTATCATCACAAGGATAATCAGGAAATTGAGCTTTATATCAACCCTCTTTACATCTGCCTTCACGAGCCCAATCTTCCCATCCAGGTCTATCCTCACGTTCTCAATCTTCCTATCAAGGTCTGTTTTTATGCCAAACATCTCAGCCCTGAGGCCGTTCATTCTCTCCTCAAAGAGTTCCTTTGTTACAAACTCTTTCCTGATGGCATTGAGGAGCTCCTCGATCTCCTTAGCCACACGATTCTTTACGCATGGCTTCTTGCGGCTGATCTCCTGAAGCGCCATCTCTCCGCCTGTTTCATAGAGCTCTTTAAACCGGTAAAAACTGTCCCTCGAATACCCAAACACCTTGCAGGCCTGAGAGACATTTCCCAAGTGCTTCGCCAACTCCAATAATCCAACCTTGTTCTTGATGATCTTCTGCTCCACTGTCATCCTGACTTCTCCTTCTCTTTTGTTGTCATTTTATCAAGGAGTGTCAGATTAAGTCTATACTATTTCACCTAAGGAGGTCCCCCCTCCGTTATATACCTGTATGGACTTTTTTCAGGCACCTGATCCCGCTACGGTATCTCACCCGTGACGAGTACGTCTCCTTCTGGAGATGTGCTACAGATGCGGAGAGTTTATCTGTTCTCTACACACGCCCTTGACATTAGATTAATATTCGGATATTATAATTCCATAAATGGACTCAAAATGGAAACACTCAAACGATTCTTAAAGCTGGAAAAGCAAAGCTTTTTTCTCCTCGGGCCGAGGGGTACGGGGAAATCCACCTTTATCAAAAAGACCTATCCGCAGGCCTTGTACCTTGACCTTTTGCTTCCCGAAGTCTTCCGGAATTATATTGCCCGTCCCGAGAGGCTGAGAGAACTGATAGGTGCACACAAGGAAAAAAGGGCGGTTGTTATAGACGAGGTGCAGAAAGCGCCACAGCTTCTCGAAGTAGTGCATAGCCTCATTGAAGAGAAGCGGGGCCTCCAGTTTA
Organism: uncultured Nitrospiraceae bacterium; assembly: GCA_964475485.1. Lineage (GTDB taxonomy): Bacteria > Nitrospirota > Thermodesulfovibrionia > Thermodesulfovibrionales > UBA9159 > CAYYWY01. The sequence continues at coordinate 3,237 of CAYYWY010000030.1, forward strand.
TCATGACCGGCTCAAGCGCGCGCAAGTTACGCAGGGGAGGTGTGAACCTGCTTGCCGGCCGTGCGCTGATGAAGCATATGCACCCATTTATGGCGGCCGAGCTCAAAAATCTGTTTGAACTGGACAAGGCCCTGCAAATCGGCACGATACCGCTCGTCCTTAACAGCGAAGACCCGATGGCAACACTTCAGGCCTATGTGGACCTCTACCTCAGGGAAGAAGTCCAGATGGAAGGACTTACGAGGAACATCGGGAATTTTACCAGGTTCCTCGAAACCATGAGCTTTTCCCATGGCTCCGTCCTGAATATAAGCAACGTGGCGCGCGAATGCCGGATAGAGCGGAAGGTAGTGGAAGGCTTTATCGTAATACTGGAAGACCTGCTCCTTGCCTTCAGAATACCTGTATTTTCCCGGAGGGCGAAAAGGGCAGTTGCCTCCCACCCAAAGTTTTATTTTTTCGATGCCGGCATTTACAACGTCCTTCGGCCATCAGGCCCTCTTGACCGACCCGGGGAGAAATCAGGCGCCGCACTCGAAGGGCTGGTAGCCCAGCACTTGAGGGCATGGATAGATTATTTCCAGCCCGGCTGCGAACTGTTCTATTGGAGGACCAGTGCCGGATCCGAAGTTGATTTTATTGTATACGGGAAGGACATATTCCATGCGATAGAAGTAAAAAACACCGCTACCATACATCCTCAGGACCTCAGGCCGCTGAAAGCATTCGGTGAAGACTACCCGGAAGCAAAAAGGCTCCTTGTCTATCGGGGAAGGGAGAGGCTGTTAAGAGATGGTATCTCCATCGAGCCGGCTGCAGAATTCCTTCTTGCATTAAAGTGAAGAACCGGAAGTGGGGGGCAGCGTGTTTGACCGTGGGTCAAAAAATCTTTTAGAATTAAGCAGCGAGAGTGGCGGAACTGGCAGACGCGCTGGACTTAGGATCCAGTGGGCAACCGTAGGGGTTCGACTCCCCTCTCTCGCACCATTTCTTGAAAAACGGCGCACAGGATAGTTTCTATGAAACTGAGAATAGGACATTTATCTACCTTTTACCACACCTCGATTCTCTTGATGGCGCGGGGCGACTTACAGCCGGTTCTTGGCACCTGCATCGACTGGGAGTTGTTCGGCACAGGACCTGACGTTGTGGATGCCTTCGAAAAAGGAGAGATTGACCTTGCATATATCGGGTTGCCGCCCGCCATTGCAGGGATAAGCAGGGGCGTAGGCATTGTATGCGTCGCAGGAGGGCATGTAGAGGGAACTGTCATTGCGGGGGTAAAAAAGCTTGCTGGCTTTCCTGAAGAAACGGACCTTCATAATATCCTCGGTCAACTTAAAGGGAAGAAGATTGGGGTGCCGGGAAAAGGTTCCATACATAACGTTATCCTTACAGATTGTCTCGAGAGACTCGCCCTCAGCGAAGAGATAGAGATTTTAAATTTCCGGTGGGCCGATCAAATCACCGAAGCAATGATCAAGGGGGATGTTTCCGCAGCCGCTGGAACACCAGCCCTGGCAACGGCGATTAGGCGTTACGCTGACGGAAGGATTCTTTTCCCGCCATCAAAGCTTTGGCCCAATAACCCGAGTTACGGAATTATAGTAGAGAGGAATTTTCTAAGGAAAGAAAAGGAACTGGTGGAGAGGTTCCTCGTCCTGCATGAAGAGGCCACGTCCCTTATTAGACAAAAGCCCCGGCAGGTTGCGAAAACAATCTCCGATTATGTCGGATTTATCGACAGGGAATTCGTTCTGGATACCCTGAGGCTGTCTCCGAAATACTGCGCTCAACTCACCGCTGATTATATTTCTTCGACAATGGAATTCGTTAAGGTCATGAAAAGGCTTGCGTACATAGACAAGGAGGTCTCTTCCGAAGAGATTTTTGATACGTCTCTAATCTGGAAAATACATCCTGAAAAAGACCATTATTCGGAAGGGATATCCGACGCCCCGGAGTAGATATCTCGTGCCGGGGTCGGGAATTTCCGGCAATGAATCACGCCAAAACTGTCAATCCGATTTAAGGAATTCCTGCACCTTACGCCTTATCTCAAGGTGATTTACAAGGATATTGGGCACGTCCTTGTTCCCGGGAACTGCAAGGGCACGGATAAATCTCAGACCTCTCTCGGAATCTCTCATAGCATCAACCAGCCCCGTCTCATCGAATACGGTGAAGGCATTTCTTATGCCGAATCCCTTCGCCACGAGTTCAAGATCTACACACGACCGGGTGAGTGTGGGCTGATCTCCCGTTGAGCCGTAAGAACCGTTATCTATTGCAAGAATTGTGAGATTCCGCGGCGAGAAATAGGCACATGTCGCGAGGCAGCCCGGATTCATCAAGAGACTGCCGTCTCCGTCGATCACCACGACCTCCTTGCCCGATGTCAGTGCGATTCCAAGTCCTATCGGCGTTGCCATGCCCATACTTCCCAGCATATAGAAGTTCGATGGCTGATGTTTGATATGGAAAAGCTCCTTTGAGGGGAATCCGAGATTGCATACCACTGCCTTGGAATCAAGATATGGCGATATGATGCCGAGAATCTCAAACCTCGTAAGTTTAGGCTCCGGTCTCCCTGCCTTTTCCGACAGCCCTGCTCTTGTGGAAGTGAAGGCAGGGGTCCCGGCAGGCAGCAGATGCTCATCTCCGCATCCCTCCCAGACAGCGGGGCTGAGCAAGAATGCGTGCATTATATCGTCCTTATAGACGCGGTGGAGATTCTTTTCTATTAGTCCGAAATCATCCCTGCTGCCTATTCTTGAATATGATATGCCGGCACCTTCCAGGATCATGGGAAGCCTCCGTCCCATGGGAATTTGAGCCTCTATCTTTTCTTTATGTATTCCCCTCCAGCTCACAAAGAGGGACAGTGGCAGCCCGTAGAATCCGGTGAGGGAAAGGAGCGCGTTCAGCATGTTCCCGATGCCCGAACTCTGTACGAACATCGCCGGCCTCCTTCCAGAAAGAGCGGCGCCCGCACAAATGCCGACCCCTTCCTCTTCCCTTGTCAGGGGTACAGTGTAGAAGGTCTCGCCGACCAGCCCGAGAAGGCGCTTGATCTTCTCGCAGGGCAAAAAGGCCGAGAAATCCACCCCGTTTTCTTTCAGCACGGTTATAAGGCCTTCTTCAGCGCTAAGCAAAGCAACTCCTCCAACTCTTTTTCCGGAATTTTCTTTGATATGGCAAGGCATTGGATGTCATGGCTCTTTTCCTTGACCCTCTTTTCGGCCCCCCCTGTTATATTAAGCAGGATGGTGTCTCTTCTTCCAATCCTGTCCGATGCGAGGGCGTCCAAGAGAGCGGCCACCGCAACCCCCGACGCAGGCACTATATCTATTCCCTCCGCCCTTTCAAACAAATCCATCGCGGCGTAAACCGCGCTGTTTTCGACTCCATACATACTTCCTCCTGTCGCGGCAAGCGCGTCGTATATGCCGCCTTTCAGCGAATAGGCAGGGTAGCGGGTTGAAAGCACACGGGTCGTTATCGAGGCTATCAGCTCGGCCCTGAGGTCCTCTGCGAAAAGCTCGCGGCTGCCCTTCTGCCATGCCTTTACCATCGGAGCAAAAGGCAGATTCTGTGCAAGATGAAACACCGGCAGCCTGGTACCGAACCTTCCGTCCTTTATGGTGCGTTCTGCCATCTCCCATACCCCTATAGCTCCGGTGCCGCTTCCCACAGCCTGGAAATAGTGGTCGGGGAGTCTCCCTATCTTCGAAATCCCTTCAAGGAGCACCAGACCGAGACCGTCCCTCTTGGCGATATTCTTTACCCCGCCTTCAAAAGGCATCCCGGCGGTCAGTGCTATCCTCCGGGCAACATCTATTGCATCCGAATAATCACCGTCCCGGACAACGACAGTTGGCATCCGCGAAGAGTTCCCAAGATACCATATGTCCATAAGACACATTTGGGGCACCACTATTATCACAGGGAAACCTGTCACTGTCGAGAGGTAGGAGAAAGCCCTCGCTGCATTTCCAGCGGAGGCAACAGTCAACCCGTTTATCCCGTTCTCGATCGCATTCTGGATCACAACCGCGGCCTCGAACTCCTTAAAGGTGCAGGTCCTGAGCAGCGCACCGATCTCTTCCCAGTATCCGTTGAAAGCTATGTAAAGATTTTCAAGACCGAGCATCCCGGAAAGGCCGGCTGATCTGTAAACTACAGGTCCTGATTGCTCAAAACCCGGTGTGTGCACGGGAAGCCAGTTGAATCTCCAGATACCTTTGCCCCCGTCGTCTCTAAAAGACGTCTCTTTGTAATCCGTGACTAGAAGGGCGTCCTTGCAGTGTTCGCAAAAAGCACAATAGGCTTCTTTTATCTCGCTGCCGCAATTCCTGCACTTGATAGTGAAATGGCTCATCAGGTCACCTTAACGCAATCCTTTATAATTAAAACATCTCTATTAGAATACCACGCGGACGGCTCCGAGCTGGATTCGCCTATCGCGGTTCATTCGTAAACCCGGGTTGGTCTCCGGCTCGTCCCGAAAGCTTGCGGAAATACCCACCCGAAATAGGGAAACCCATGAATAAACCGGCCCATGTGACAATTTAGGGGCAGCGTTGACTGTGTTAGCGGCTGTTGTGAAACGTGGAAAGCGAGTGGGGCGGGCATTTCTCAAGGAGACCTTGCACCGTCATAACTCCTCCTGATTGATGTTATTTTACCGCCTTCCTAAGTGCAGCACGGAGCCGGTCCGCTCCCTTGTTGTTCACATCGCCCTTCACAACAATGTCCACGGGCCGTACGTCCCTGCCGTAGTAAGCCCTGTTAAGGCTGTCCCTGACGTCCACCACTGAACCTTCCAGGTTCAGGCCGGCATAAAGGCCCTTTGATTTTGCAAAGGAGATGAAATCAGCGGTAACATTGCCCTTTGCTCCTGCCCCGACAGGACCAAGGGCGATGGAGGTGTCGGCGCCAAGCTTCAGAGATGTTGCAAGGAGTGAATCGATCGCCTTCTGACTCATCGCCATCATCACCACCTCCGCGGCCTCTCCTCCTATCTGGAGTCCAAAGCTCACCGCGCCGATCGTGTAAAATGCAGGCTGGCTCCATTCACCCGTCCTTTCGTCCTTCACCACGAGCACGCCGGTCCCGCCTGAGCCTCCGATAATGAATCCACCCTTGAGCACCTGCGGGAAGATAAGAACACCCTTGGCTTCTCTGAGATGGCTGTGCAGCCAGGAGTAGTTGTTGTCCCGCATAAAGTTGTCGAAGGTGACGCGAGCCTTGTCGACTATCCCCTGCGCCTCGCCCTCTTCCGCCGCACAGATGTGCGAGGCAGAGGCGACAAGCAACGCGAAGGCTATGATCGCCAAGACTGCCAATGATCCGAACTCCCTAATCCTGTTCCCTTTCCCTTTCATGTCTCTTTCCTCCTTTAAGATTTCAAAATCCATTCGTCTCTCTTTCTTACAACATTATACTGCCGGAAAACCTGTGTGTCCATAAAGGAAACGGCGGATAGATCGGATTTAACGCTCCTGACCCGGAGATGGACAAAGGGCACATGTTGCCTGTATGAATGCGTCTTGAAAGGAAAGAGCTTGTGAATCGGCGCGTCGGAATCGTTTGTTTTCACTCACTCCACATTGTCCAGCATGTGGCCGAGCTTCTTCTTCTTCGTCCTCAGGTAGATGATATTCTTCTCGTGGGGCCTGCTCTCAATCGGCACCCTCTGCACAACCTTCAGCCCGTATCCCTCGAGACCGACTATTTTTTTGGGGTTATTGGTCATGAGCTTCATCTTCCTCACACCGAGGTCAACGAGTATCTGTGCTCCGATGCCGTAGTCCCTCAAGTCGGGCTTGAAGCCGAGCTTTATATTCGCCTCAACAGTGTCGAGCCCCTTGTCCTGAAGTTCATACGCCTTCAGCTTGTTCGCAAGACCTATACCCCTGCCTTCCTGCCTCATATAAAGGATGACCCCCTTCTCCTCCTTGTTGATCATCCCCATGGCCTTATGGAGCTGCTCGCCGCAGTCGCACCTCTTTGAGCCGAAGACATCTCCCGTGAGACACTCAGAGTGGACCCTTACAAGCACCGAGTCCTCCGGGTTTATTACGCCCTTCACAAGAGCGATATGTACATTGCTGTCCATATCGTTGGCATAGGCTATTGCCCTGAATTCACCGTGCCCAGTCGGTAGCTTCACATCCGAGACCCTCCTGACGAAACGCTCGGTCCTTATCCTGTAGTGAATCAGGTCCTTGACGGTCACAATCTTGAGGTTGTGCCGCTTTGAGAACTCAATGAGTTCCGGCATCCTTGCCATAGTCCCGTCATCGTTCATGATTTCGCATATGACGCCCGCCGGATAGAGGCCGGCAAGGCGCGCAAGGTCCACGGAGCCCTCCGTCTGGCCTGCCCTCTGGAGCACCCCTCCGGGTTTTGCGCGAAGAGGAAAGACATGCCCCGGCCTGGCAAGGTCCTCAGGACCTGCCTTCGGATTGATGGCGGTGAGGATGGTCGTCGCCCTGTCGGCTGCCGAGATCCCTGTCGTGACACCCTTCTTTGCCTCGATGGAAACAGTAAAGGCGGTGCCGAACTGTGAGGTGTTTTCTTCCGTCATCATCGGCAACTGAAGCTCATCCACTCTCTGAGGAGTAAGTGAAAGGCAGATAAGGCCCCTGCCGTGCTTTGCCATGAAGTTTATGGCATTCGGAGTCGCTTTCTCGGCAGCCATGCACAGGTCCCCCTCATTCTCCCTGTCCTCGTCGTCAACGAGGATGACCATCTTGCCCCTGGCGATATCTTCTATAGCTTCATCAATAGTGTTGCACTTATACTTCTGCATGCTACTCCTCCTGGATATAGCCGGCCTTAATCAGGGATTTCATCAAACCCTCATCAGAGCCGGATCTTTCCGTAGTTCCTTTGTTCACGAACTTTGCGACATATTTCCCTATGATATCGGCCTCCAGGTTCACTGTGGAGCCTGGGCCTTTGAATCCAATCGTAGTGAGAGCGGCAGTATGGGGAATAATAACCACCGAGAATGCGTCTTTCCATACCTCAACCACTGTCAGGCTTACGCCGTCCACCGCAATAGAACCCTTTTTAACCAGAAGACCGGTTACTTTCTCCGGCGCCTCGATCACAATCGTATAGGTATCTCCCAGCGCGGTCTTCGACCTGATCCTTCCTACCTCATCAACATGGCCTGTGACGAAATGCCCGCCCAGTTTTCCATCCGCCCTCAGGGAAGGCTCAAGGTTCACCCTTTCGCCGGGCTTCAGCTGCCCCAAGTTCGTCGCCTGCAAGGTCTCCTCGGAGAGATCAAAGGAAAGCACATTCCCCCTCGATGCAGCCACGGTAAGACATGCGCCGTTGACGGAGATGCTGTCGCCTATGACGGCATCTTTCCAGAGCCCCTTTGTTGCAATGGAGAGAACAGCCCCTGCAGTTCTGCGGCCTAAGGAGACCACCTCTCCTGTTTCCAGGATAATGCCCGTAAACACTTTATCCCTCCACGTCGATCCTGAAATCCAGTGTCTTTTGATAAAGCCCGAGAATATCCACTGTCTCGGACCATGAGGTCTGGACGCGCACGGTGTTAAGTTTCTTCGTAACGATGATATCGCTCTCCTCAATCGGGATCCTGTTTTCCTCGGCTGCCTGAAGCACATTCGCCCTCACCTTATTGACATCTCCCAACCCTATCAGCGCAAGCTCCTTCACATCGCTCTTGAAGGATTCATAATGATAATACGGCACGGCAAACCTGAACCCGATGTACAAAGCCACAACGAGAATGACTATCGTGAGGAGCGGTTTTATGAAACCCTCCCTGTTACCAAGGCACTTCATTTCACTAACCTCCCGATCCTTTCGAATCTCGGCCAATGCTTCCTGCCGTCCCATGACCAGTAGATAATAAGGGCCTTGCCCCTTATATCCTTCACATCAACATATCCCCAGTATCTACTGTCATAGCTCTGGTCACGGTTGTCTCCCATCATGAAATATTTCCCCTTGGGGATGATATATGGACCGAAATTGTCCCTCGGTTCTATTCCCTTCGGTTTCAGGGAATTGTCCGTGTGCTGTATATAAGGCTCTCTCACGGGACTGCCGTTGACGTAAATCGTTTTTCCCTTTGATTCGATCACGTCCCCTTCTATAGCTATCACCCTTTTTATAAAGTCCCTGCTTGGGTCTTCAGGGTACTTGAAGACTATTATATCACCCCTCTCGGGCTTCCTGAAAACAAGAACCCTGTTGTCGGAAAAGGGTATCTTCGTCCCGTAGATGAACTTGTTTACAAGGATATGATCTCCAACCAGAAGGGTCGGGATCATCGAGCCTGAAGGTATCTTGAATGCCTGGATAAAATACGCCCTTATAAAAAGCGCGAGCACAAGGGCCGTTACAATGGCCTTCGTATATTCCCACAGTAATTGCTTTTTCGTCCTTTTCACTCTCTGTTGTCTCCTCCCGTTGAGAAAGGCATTGGTCAAGGCTCAGGTCGAGGCCGCAAAAGAAGAGACTTTGTCTTCATTTCTGCCTTGACCTCGGCCTCGACCTGCCTCATTTTACTTTGAGCACCGACAGGAATGCCTCTTGGGGCACCTCAATCCTTCCCACCTGCTTCATGCGTTTTTTCCCTTCCCGCTGCTTTTCAAGCAATTTCCTCTTCCGCGTGATATCGCCTCCGTAACACTTTGCAAGGACATCCTTCCTCAATGGCTTAACGCTCTCTCTCGCGATGATCTTGCTCCCTACGGCGGCTTGAATCACAACTTCGTAGAGCTGCCTTGGGATTACTTCCCGCAGTTTTTCGGCGATTTGCCTGCCCTTATAATACGCCTTATCCCTGTGAACTATCAAGGAAAGGGCGTCCACGGGCTCACCGTTCAGCAGTATATCCAGCCGGACAAGGTCGGATTCCCTGTATCCGGAGAACTCATAGTCCATAGAGGCATATCCCTTTGAAACAGACTTCAGTCTGTCGTAGAAATCCCAGAGGATCTCATTGAGAGGCAGGTCGTAAACCACCATAATCCTGTCCTTGCCGATATAGGTGAACTCCCTCTGTGCGCCGCGTTTCTCCTGGCAGAGGTCAAGAACAGAGCCGATATACGCCTGGGGCACGAATATCGTTACCCTTACGAAGGGCTCCTCGACGGTAACATGCCTTTCCGGCAGGGACGCGGGATTGTCCACGAACACGACACTCCCCCTGGCATCGGTCGCCCTGTAAATCACCGTTGGAGCGGTGCTTATGAGGGAAAGGCCGAACTCCCGTTCGAGCCTCTCCTTGATAATCTCCATGTGGAGGAGCCCCAGGAATCCGCACCTGAAGCCGAATCCAAGTGCCGAGGATGTTTCCGGCTCATAGGAAAACGAGGAGTCGTTAAGCCGCAGTTTTTCGAGGGCATCCTTCAATCCCTCATACTGCTGGGTTTCCGTGGGATAGAGCCCGCTGAAGACCATAGGCTTTATTTCCTTGTATCCTGGACAGGGCTCCTGGGAAGGGTTGTCCGCATCCGTAATCGTATCTCCTATCTTCGTATCGCTTACACTCTTGATCCCGGCGATGACATATCCCACTTCTCCGGCGGAGAGCTCGCTAACGTGCTGCATCTTCGGGGTGAAGACACCCACTTGGGAAACCTCGAAATCCTTTCCGCTGCTCATGAGCCTTATCCTCATCCCCGGCTTTACCCTCCCTTCAAAGAGCCTCACAAGGACTATGACACCCTGATAATTGTCGAACCATGAATCAAAGAGAAGGGCCTTGAGGGGATTCCCCGCATCCCCCCGCGGGGGAGGCATCCTTTTTACTATGGCTTCAAGAATCTCCCTTGTGCCTATCCCTTCCTTTGCGCTTGCAAGTATGGCATCCGAGCTCCCTATGCCGACGATATCCTCTATCTGCTCCTTTACCCTGTCGGGCTCCGAGGCAGGGAGGTCTATCTTGTTGATCACCGGGATTATCTCGAGGTCGTGTTCCATGGCAAGGTAGGTATTAGCAACGGTCTGGGCCTCAACCCCCTGGGTGGCGTCAACCACAAGGAGCGCGCCTTCGCATGACGCAAGGCTTCTCGAGACTTCGTAGGAAAAGTCCACATGGCCAGGCGTATCGATGAGATTCAGAAGATACTCCTGCCCGTCTTCCGCCCTGTAATTGAGCCTCACCGCATGGGCCTTGATGGTAATGCCTCTCTCGCGTTCGAGTTCCATGGAATCCAGGACCTGCTCCATCATCTCCCTCGAACTCAAGGCGCCGGTATACTCAAGCAGCCTGTCCGCAAGGGTTGATTTGCCGTGGTCGATATGGGCGATTATCGAGAAGTTTCTTATGTTCTTCGGCATCTAAAGACAAGACAGGAGGCCCCAAGAATACCGGCGTTGTCACCGAGGGAAGAAGGTATAATCCTGATTCCCTCAAACAGGTGCTTCAGTGTGCGTTTCGAAGCCTCTCTTATCGCTTCCTTGATATAGATATTCCAGGCGCTGACAAGACCCCCGCCGAGTATCATCCCTTCGGGGCTGAATATATTGATGATGTTTGCAATGCCAACACCGAGATACCTTCCGGCCTCTCTCAGCACCTCCCTTGCAAGGTTGTCGCCGTCAAGAGCGGTCTTGTAGATGTCCTCGGGGGTCAGCTTGTAGATGTTGCCCTTGCAGCATTCCCTCAGGCTGCTCCCCGCACCGCTCTCAAGTGCAGCCACGGCATGGGAAAGCATGGCCCTTGCGGATGCGTAAAGCTCCAGACATCCGTAGTTACCGCAGGAGCACCTTTCACCCGCAGCCATAATGCTCATATGCCCTATCTCGGCAGAAACCTCCATCAGGTTGTGGTCGTAGATAATCCCGCCGCCGATACCAGTCCCCAGAGTAAGAAGCACGAAGCTCCTGAGAGTCTTGCCCTCTCCCATCCACTTTTCACCAAGGGCGGCCATATCGGCATCGTTGCCAATATGCACAGGGAGGTTAAAGCGCTTCTCCAGCGAACGGACGGTCTCAACCCCCTCAATGGCGGGAAGATTGGGGGATGCCCGAACGACACCGTTTGCTCTGTCAACCAGTCCTGACACACCCAACCCGATCCCTGCGACATCGCCTGTGATGACTTCATCTACGGACGTCAGGAGGGAGTCGACAATACTGTCGGAAGAAGGGATCTTGACTTTTTTTATAATCTCCCCTTCTTCAGACACCAGTGCCACCCTAAGGTTTGTGCCTCCGAGGTCTATCCCTACTGCGTAGTGTTTTTTCATGTCTTTCGCAGGACAATTGAAGAAGATTTATAATTATAACATAAAGGCTTCGGCGAACGTGAGGAGACTCGGAGTACATACGTCCATAGCAGGCGGCATTCACCTCTCCCTCGAAAGGGCCAGGGAGCTGGGCTGCAATACCGTCCAGATATTTTCCCACAATCCGAGGACCTGGCAGAAGATTCATATTCATCAAGAAAGAATCGCGCTTTTCAGCGAACTGAAAAGGGTCTATGACATGACTCCTGTTTTCATACACACCTCTTATCTCATAAACCTGGCTTCTGCAAGCAGAGACATCCGTGAGAAATCCGTACGCCTCCTCATGTACGAGATGGATATTGCGGATTCCCTGGACGCGGACTACGTTGTCCTTCATACTGGCAGCGCCTCTGAAGATGAAGTCGTGGGGCGCAACAGGGCGGCTGAGGCAATCAAAAGGGTCTCAGGTGAAAGATCCTGGAGGTCCAGGCTTTTGCTTGAGAACACGTCTGGAGAAAGAGGAGACATCTCATCAAGGATAGGGGATCTGGCAGAAATCATGAAGAAAGCTGATACATCTCTCATAGGGGGAATATGTCTGGATACATGCCACGCCTTTCAGGCTGGGTATGATCTTTCGGGGGAGAAAGGGGTGAGGGAAATCGTGAGGGAGATTAAGGAGGAGATAGGGCCTGAGAAGGTGAAACTGATACACCTCAACGACTCAAGAAAGGCCTTCAACTCAAGGGTCGACCGGCATGAACATATCGGTTCCGGAGCAATCGGCACGGGAGGACTGAAAAGGTTCATCAACCATCCTGCATTCAGGGATGTCCCCATAATCCTGGAAACACCAAAAAAGAGCGAGGATGACGATCCGAGGAACCTGAAAGTGGTGAGGGGGCTTTTCAAATAAGCGGTCCGGTTTGTTATAAAACCGGTTGGGGTCCGGCTCGAACGCGCTCACTTCCCGCGGGATTTCTCGGATGCAGTTTTCAGTGAACTCGGAGGGGCAGCGCGTCTCTTGAACTCCCCGCTTCTCCCCCCTCGCTTCTCGATGAGCATGATATCCGATATGGTCATCTCTTTGTCCACTGCCTTGCACATGTCGTACACGGTCAAAGCTGCCGCAGAGACTGCGGTCAGCGCCTCCATCTCAACGCCCGTCTGTCCCGTGGTCCTCACCTTTGACTCGATCTCGACCCTACCCCCCTCTTCGTCAACGCTCATATCGACTGTTACGGAAGTTATGTTCAAGGGATGACACAAGGGGATGAGCTCGCATGTTTTTTTTGCAGCCATAATTCCGGCAACCCTCGCAACAGCAAGCACATCCCCCTTTGGGAGGGCACCATCTTTTATCAACCGTACGGTAGCGGTGTTCATTAAGACACTTCCCTTTGCTACCGCCTCTCTCTGAGTCACGGTTTTTTCGGACACGTCAACCATCCGCGCCTTTCCCCCTTTATCCAGGTGCGTGAGTTTCATCTATCCCCCTATCCTCGACATCGGCTTTAATCGTTTTGAGAGGCTCATATCATGTCCCTCGGGCTTCACCACTATTGACAGCCTGAGGAGACGCTCTATCTCTTCGTCCGAACCGGAGCCCCTGAGGGCGGGCTTAAGGTCGATCTCGGTCTCTGAAAAGAGGCACGGCCTCAGTTTCCCGTCCGCAGTGATGCGAATGCGATTGCAGTCCCCGCAGAAATGGTGTGTCAGGGCGCTTATAAAACCTATTACGCCGGGAGCATTCTCGAGCCTGAAATACCGTGCCGGTCCGTTCCTCCTTAAGCGAACAGGTGAAAGAGATGCGACCCTTTCCACAACAGCCCGTATCTCATCGGTCGAGATGTACTTCTCATCGCTCCAGAGGTCCCGCGCCCCTATGGGCATGAATTCAATAAAGCGCACATGATGGGATGTGTTCAGTGTTATCCTTGCAAACTCCTCTATCTCGTCGTCATTAAAACCCCTCACAGGCACCATGTTTATCTTTACGGGCGTCAACCCTGCTTTCTCCGCAACCTCTATCCCCTTCAGCACAAGGCTTATATTACCTCCACGGGTGATCTCCCTGTACCGTGCGGGCCTGAGGGAGTCAAGGCTTACGTTGACCCTGTTCAGTCCGGCCTCTGCCAGCTCCACTGCGTATTTTTCGAGGAGCATACCGTTCGTGGTAAGGCTCATATCATCTATGCCCGGGATCTTCTTGATTGAGCCGATGAGATACGTGACATTCTTTCGTGCCAGGGGTTCCCCTCCCGTGATCCTTATCTTCCTCACCCCAAGGGCTGCCGCGACTTTCACGACCCTTATGATCTCCTCATAGGTCAGTATCTCTTTATGTTCGATGGGCCTCACGCCGTCGGCAGGCATGCAGTAGATGCACCTGAGATTGCATCTGTCCGTGATGGAGATACGCAGGTAATCTATAGTGCGCTCGAAACTGTCACGCAGTTCCATAACTAATTGTAATCTATTTACACAAAATTAGCACGCGGACGCGCATCAAAGAGTTTGTTAACCGTTATTTCGAGCGACCGAATGGAAAGCGGTCTCATCAAAAACGCCAGATTGCTTCGTCGATATACTCCCCGCAATGACGCGACAGACGTTCCGTCGGTTTCTATCGGGTTCCCTTCTTTACCGGTTTCCTTTCCATCTCAGCCTTCTTCTTCTTTGCAAGGCCCGCTTCCCTTGAGTCGGGGTATTTCTCGATGAGCTTATCAAATATCACCCTTGCCGTCTTCTTGTCCCCCAGTTCCGCAAAGGACAAACCCTGCTTAAGGAGGGCGCCCGGAATCTTCTCACTCTGAGGATAACTCTTAATAAGGTTCTCGTACGCCAATATGGCATTCTCGAAATCCTTCTCGGCATAGTAGGTCTCCCCGATCCAGAAATGGGCATTGCCGCTGAGACCGTCTCCGGGATATTTCTTGATGAAGGAGTTGAATTTCTCCCTCGCCTCCTTGTACTTCCTTTCCTTGAACGAGCCGTACGCAGAATCATATGCCGAAGCCGCATTGGCAGCCTCTTCAGTTTTCCTCTGCTCCGAGGCTTTCTCGGCGCTCCCTTCAGTTTTCTGTTCAGCCGTTATCTGCCCGGTTTCACTCATTTGAGCGAGCTTCTCGAAAAGCTCCTTCATGCGGGCTTCGAGACCCTTGACCTGGGCACGCAACAGGTCACGCTCGATGGAAGCCTCCTTCATTGTCTTCTCCATAAAGAACTTATACTCATCGAACCTGCCCCTCAGCACCTGGAGTTCCTTCGACTGCTCGTTCACCTGCGAATAGAGGGATGCCTGGCTCTCCCTGATGGCATTGAAGGAGTCCTCCCTCACTGCCCCGGATGTCTGCTTTTTGAGTTCCGCAGTCTCCCTCTTCAGCTCAAAGGACTCCCTTTTCAGCTGGTTTATCTCGCTTCTCATGGCATCCAGGTCTCCCGTGGAAGCACAGGCACCGAGCAAAAGGAGAGAAGACGCCAGGGGAAATGAAGTGCGCAAAGCACGGCGTGCGGCCTGTAGAACGCGGCATGCAAATTCGGAATCCGAAATCCGAAATATAGAATCCAAAGTCCTGTGCATCTTCATTTCCCCTTCAGAACTACAAAGTGAGCCCTTCTGTTCTTTGTCCAACATTCCTCGGAATGCTCGTTGCAGACCGGTTTTTCCTTCCCGTAACTTATTATCTCTATGCGGGACGACGGCACACCGAGGGACATAAGGAAATCCTTTGCCGACTTCGCCCTCTTGTCGCCGAGCCCGAGGTTGTATTCCGATGTGCCTCTCTCGTCGCAATGACCCTCAATAAGCACCCTGTGGGAAGCGTTCTTTCTGAGGTAGTCGGCAACCGTTCTCAGGGTTTGCTTTGCATCTTCCCTGATGTCGTACCTGTCAAAATCAAAGAGGATGTCCCTGAACATCCCGGAGACCTCTTCCCCCTTCGTGGTTATATCCCTTGATTCAACCTTGGCGATCTCCTGTTCTGTGATCTTCTCGGGAGCCTTCTTAGGCTCCTCCGCCCTTGTCTGGGGCTGCATTTCCTGTGGCTGAATGGGTGCAACCGCCTTTCTCTCCGCGCAGCCGAACATAACAAATCCCAGAATCGCTGCCAGGACCAGGAATTGTTTCATCTCGTAAACCTCCCGCACTTAATTTGGCGACCATCGAGGGCCAAAGGCCCTCAAACCTTTCGGGGTTATCCTTCTCTGGGCCTCCCCGTTTGCCAGCATAACGTAGATTCCTTTTTCCCCCTCCCTGTCAGACGAGAACACTACGTGCCTGCCGTCGGGAGAAAAGGAAGGGTCTTCATTGTTTCCACTGTCCGTGAGCTGTGTTATTCCCGAACCATCGGGATTGACTGTGAATATCTGGTTCTTCCCTCCGTGCCTCCCTGAGAAGACGATCTTGTCTCCCTTTGGAGACCAGGAAGGTGAGGTGTTGTAAGGTCCCTGAAAAGTCAGTCTCCTGACATCATTGCCATGCCTGTCCATTATAAAGATCTGAGGCGTTCCTCCCCTGTCCGAGACAAAAGCCACCGAGGCGCCGTCTGGGGAAAGAGCGGGTGATACGTCTATGCCCCTGGAAGAGGTCAACCGCAAGAGCCTTGATGAGGGGATTGAGTAGATATACAGGTCGGGGCTCCCTGCCATTGACGAAGATAAAACGAATTCCTCAGCATCGGGGAAGAAATCTCCTGCGATATTCGTGCCCTTGGAAGAAAACACTCTTGTCTCAGTCATCTTCCTGAAGTCCAGCAGGTATATCCCCCATTGCCTGCTCCTTTCTGACGAGTAAACGAGCCGGGACCCGTCCCTCGACCAGTGAGGTGAAAGTATGACGTTGCCCTTTATTCCGGGAGAGCTCGCTCTGTGCCCGTCCCAGTCCATCACGTGAAGGCTGTCCTCCCCCCCCCTTCTTGCGACATAGGCAATCCTCGTTCTGAAGATGCCAGGTTCACCAGTCATCTGTTTGTAGATGTCGTTCGCGATGGTATGAGCGAGGGGCCGCAGGAGTGAGATGTCCGACTGGTATTCCTTCCTGAAAATCTCTTTCCCCTCGAGGGCATCGTAGAGGCTGACTGCCGCCAAAAGGCTCTTCGCGCCGGTCACGGATCCCTTCACAACGGCCTCCGCTCCGATGACGGTCCAGTTTTTCGGGTTAAACGGCTGTGAAGATGTCTCGATAAAGGCGCTTCTGTCAAGGCATTGGAAGAAGCCCGAAAAAGTGAGGTCATCCCTTATAATGTCGGAGATCTCCCTGCCAGAAGGTCCTCCAAACTCAGCAACAGCGATGGGAAGTCTCTTTAGCGCCGGCGATGTAATATCAATGTAGACCTTGGCCTCCGCCACAGTGACAAGTAACAAATAACAAGTAACAAGTATGAATGCTAATAATGACCCGTAACGCACGATGCGTAACAGGTTTTCCTTCACCTCTAACTTGTCACTTCTAACTCGCAACTGCCTTTTCACGGATAAAACCTCACTCCTATTTCGAGTTCATATGGGGGCGGCGCAAGCGGGCTTGACTTGTCGATGGCTCTAAGGACGGAGCGGTCAAAGAGTCCGTTTCCGGACGATTTCTCTATGCGGACAGACCGGACGAAGCCGTCCTTCGCGACCCTGAACGAAATGACCGCCTCAAGGTTCTTATCCGCCATTGAAGGGGGCAAGTCCCAGTTCTGCCAAATGTCCCTCCTGATCTTTGCATAATAGTCGTCTATTATGGTGCCTCCGGCTTTTCCTGTCGCACCCTTTGAGGGGACGGGCTGTCCCTCACCTCTGCTTTTCAGGGAAATAATGTCGCTTTTCAATACAGCAAGTTTCTTTATTCTCTCCTTTGCCTTCAACGCTTCGATCTGCTCGGACAGATATCTTTCTTCTGCCTTACCTACCGATTTGGTCTTCTCAGGCCTGTTGACGGCGCTCCTGCTTTCCTTTGTTGACTGCTGGATACCGGCCTGTCCTGCCGCCTGAGCTTCAACCCTGCCCTCTGTTCTGATATCGGGGCCGACAAGGTTTACTATATAGGGCGAGGGCATCACAAAGTGCGTTGACTGTTTCACTGCGAAGAATGCTGCCACAAAAAAGGTTACATGAAAGACTACGGAGAGAACTGTTAACCGCTGTATCGAAGGCCCATTCATTTTACGCGAATCGCCGGCTCGGTCACCATCCCGAGCTTCTCTATTCCCGCCTCCTTTATCTCGCCCATCACCTCGACCACAAAGCCGTACGGGACATCCTTGTCGGCCTTGAGGAACACACTGGGATTCATCTTACTTATCGCTTCCAGTTTCCGCCTCATATCCGGCACGGATACGGGGATGTCGTTCATATATATCTTCATGTCCCTTCTTATCACGAGGGCAACCCGCTCCTCAGGCGGCATGTCCTTTCCCTTTGCCTTGGGAAGGTTCACATCGATGCCTTGCTGCAGAAGAGGTGCGGTGACCATGAAGATGATGAGGAGCACTAGCATGACGTCCACAAGTGGCGTCACATTTATTTCGGACATCACTCCCCTGTCTCTCTCGACCCTCACTGCGCCTCCCTGGAGAAGAACTCAAAGAGCTCCTCTGAGAAGTCTTCCATTTCAACGATCATTATCTTTGCACGGCTGAGATAATAGTTGTAGGCAACGACTCCAGGGATGGCTGCAGCCAGACCGGCTGCGGTGGTGATGAGCGCCTCTGCGATACCGGGAGCAACGACTGCGAGGGATGCAGAACCGGCAGCCCCTATTCCCCTGAATGAATTCATTATACCCCAGACGGTGCCGAAGAGACCTATGAAAGGGGTGGTGGAGCCTGTAGTAGCAAGGAAGTTCAGGTATGACTGCAGCTTGGCAACCTCCAGCGCCTCATATCTCCTAAGAAGTCTCTTCACCTCTTCCTTCTTTACGCGGCTCTCTTCCGTATACACCGACCTGAACACGTTTGCAAGAGGGCTCAGGGTAAGGGTCCTTGCTGTGTTATAGAGACCTTTCATGTCGCGGCCTGCCCTGAACGTCCTGAGAAAAGAATCCGACTCTTTTGCCGCCTTAGAAAGATAACGGTGCTTGTAAAAAATTATCGCCCAGGAAAAGACAGAAAAGAAGAGCAGGATAACCAGTACTCCTTTCACAACATATCCCGCCTGAAGGACCAACTGAAGTGCTGAATCTTGCATCGATTACCTCTGTCTACACAGGAATTTCCATTATTGTAAACCAGATTAAAAAAATTTGCACGAAAAGTCAAACCATCGCGGAAGGCTGCTCTGCCAATCCTTCCAAAGCACGATACGCGTTAGGTTACACCATCTTCTCTCGGAAATCATTAATGTTTCTATCCCGGCTTTAATAAACTTGGTTGGTTGTCCGGCTTGAATGGCAAGACCTCGGCTTAATGTGCAGGTCCCGAAACTTCGGTACTTTTCACAACATGGGGACCAAACTGGCCTTAGGTGCAAAGACTTCGGTGCAGCCGGGAACGGCTATTGTCTTGCCAAGAAGCGGATTTCCAACCGAAATAACGGAAATTCTTAAATGAACTGTTAATTGTGAACGGTTCTCGCCGATGGTAACAAGGCGGTTGTGATATAATTGTCATTATGATAAGAACTCTTCTGCTGCTGATCATCTTGTTCCCTGCCCTTGCCTTCGGTGCCCCTTCCATAAGGTTCGAAAAAGAGTCCCATGATTTCGGAAAGGCGAATGAAGGGGACAGGCTGGAGCATACGTTTGAGTTTTTCAATACCGGAACGGACGAGCTGCGGATAGAGAAGATATATACCTCCTGAGGCTGCACTGCGGTGATGGCTAGTTCAAGCCATCTGAAACCGGGAGAGAAAGGCAGACTGACCGCCGGGCTCGATACCGCCAACAGAAAAGGCGCCTTGGTGAAGACCCTCGAGGTATTCAGCAATGACCCCGAAAGGCAGAGGGTGATACTTATCCTGAGGGCCGATATAGAGGAATCGAAGCGACCGGCGATACAACCCTGACCCTACTTGAGAATAACGTAAGTCGCACCTAACCCGCCATCGCGGTCCTTTGCGGTGGCATATGCCAGAATCCATTTCCTGAGACGTCCGTGAAGCCATCCCCTGAACGCCTCTTTCAAGACAGGCCCATATGGAGACCTCAATCCCCTTCCGTGTATAACCTTTATGCAGAACAGGCGTCTCTTCACAGCCTCCCTGAAGAAAAGGGCAACGGCATTTTCCGCCTCGCCGAGGGTCATTCCGTGAAGGTCGATGGAATCCTGAACAGCGAAATCCCCCTGATGCAGTCTCTTTGTGATATCACTTCGCAAATGTGGGCTTGTCCACTCCATGTATTCTCCTGTGTCCGAAAGCCTTATCTTCTCCTTTCCGGTGATGATCCTCTTAAGCACCTCAGCATCATCACATCCTCCAGACCGACGCGGCTTTATCCCTTTCGGGCCTTCAAACGGGATATCCCTGAATTCACTTATCTCTCTCACATCCGCCATGGCCTCCTCAAAGAGCTCTTTATCCGTCTTGGCCTCAGATATACTTTTGTCGTTCTTCAGGGTCTCCATGAATGCCTCGAGGTCCTTGAACGAGGTTAATGAACATGTTTTCTTCATTACTGCTTCCCTCCGGTTAGAAGCGGATACCGCAACTTCACGGCATGATTAATTTAATTATATCAAATGAGAGACCGCGGATAAGAATATCTCAACAGAGGAATCGCTCACAGGCGGATAAATCATGATTGTTTTCCAAGTATAATATCAGCCATGAGGCGGATAAAGCTGACGATTCAGTATGACGGTTCTGCTTACAGCGGCTGGCAGATACAGCCCTCCGGGACAACGATACAGGGCCTGCTTCAGGACTGCATATACAGGCTGACCGGTGAGCGTGTGAATGTCGTGGGCGCTGGGAGAACAGACGCTGGTGTCCACGCCGTAGAGCAGGTCGCTGCCTTTGATTCCGGCTCCCGATTGCACATCGACGTCATGAAAAGGGCGCTCAATGCCCTGCTCCCTCACGATATACGTGTTATGGGCATCGGCGAGGCGGAAAAGGATTTTCATCCGAGGTACGGCGCCCGGTCAAAGCGTTACACTTATATAATCGCCGATATGAAAGACGTCCCTGTATTCGTTAACCGCTTTGTCTGGTGGATCAGATTTCCCCTTGATGTTGATGCCATGAGGAACGCCTCCGGTCATCTTGCGGGAAGGCATGACTTTTCGTCCTTCAGGGGTTCAGGCTGCGGAGCAAAGAGTCCGCTGAGGGAAATATCCCTTTTAGATGTCGGGCGCTCCCATGAAATCTCATTTCTCTTCATGCGTTTTCAGGGGGATTTCATAAGGGTAACGATGGAGGCGGACGCCTTCCTGAGACATATGGCGCGTAATATCGTGGGTACGCTCGTTGAAGTCGGCAGGGGGAGAATCAAACCCGAAAGGGTCAAAGACATCCTGGAAATGAAAGACAGGAGGCTCTCCGGTCCCTCGGCCCCCGCGGGAGGTCTCTTTCTTGAAAAGATTATATATTGACCGCGTTCAGGATATGATCTCTTCTCTGGCTACCTTCTCGAGCTGTTCCCGCTTCTCCTGGCAGTCCCTGCAATAAACGGCAAAGGGCAGTACCCGCAGTCTTTCGGCGGTAATCTCACCGCCGCACTCTTCACATATCCCGTAAGTGCCTTCCTTGAGCTTTATCAACGCCGCATCTATACCGAGGAGGCGCTCCCTGTGGGTTTCAAGCCGCCTGATATTGATATCCGCCGAAAGGTCGATAACAGACCAGTCCCCGTCATCGAGGGCTGTCTCTACGAGTTGTGCCGCCTCCCCTTTTGTGTACTTTGCTATCTCGGCCTTAGCCTCCCGCACGATCTCCTCGCGCTTCTGGATCAACTGCTTTCTCAGAATATCCCCCCGCGCAAACCCGAGCGGAGCCGACGGTTTCTTCTCCGCAACATGCTTCTTAGCCTTTTCACCTGTCCCTGTCTTGCCGCTCTTTACTTTTTTCTTCGCATGTGCCTTCGACGGTCCTGCCACCTTCTTTGTCTTCGGCGCAGATGCCTTCCTTTTTTGCGCCTGCTTCTTCTCCCCTGCCTTCTGTTTCAGGGCTTGCCCCGATAACTTCGTTGGCTTGTTCTTCACCGAAGCGCCCTTCCCCGCTGCTGTTTTCGTCTTCTTGCCCGTTGCCATGTTATTTCGCCTCTTCTGTGGTTTTCTCTTCCTCTCTATGTACCTCAAGAATGCTTCTCACCTGGATTCCAGCCTGCTGAAGGGCCTTCTGGATGTCAGCAAGCTTTGCATCTTTCACCTTCACTATATAGTTGACGTTCGTCATCCTACACCTCCATTATCTCATTCTCTTTGTGGCTGAGCACCTCGTCAACCTTGGCGATATATGAGTCGGTCAGCTTCTGTATCTCCGCGTGAAATTTCTTCGCATCGTCTTCGCTGAGGTGTTCGTTCCTTTCAAGCTTCTTCAACTCCTCATTGGAGTCCCTTCTGACATTCCTGATGGCGACCTTCGCCTCCTCAGCCCTCTTCCTCACCACTTTTACCAGTTGCTTTCTCCTCTCCTCGGTGAGGGGAGGGATATTGATTCTTATCGTCTTTCCGTCGTTGGCAGGTGTAAGGCCGAGGTCCGATTTCATAATAGCCTTTTCGATCTCCGGTATGATCTTCTGCTCCCACGGCTGTATCGCTATCTGGCGGCTTTCCGGAACGCTGAGACTGGCAAGCTGCTGAAGCGGGGTAGGTGTCCCGTAGTAATCGACCGTAATGCCCTCAAGGAGTGCAAGTGACGCCCTCCCAGTCCTCACGGAGCCGAAGTCCTTCTTGAGTGCCTCGATCGCGCCCTCCATCCTCTCAGCTGTTTTTCTTCTTAGCTCCTTCTCCATGGTTACCCCTTACCAGTGTCCCTACCTTCTTCCCCTGAATAATCCTCTTCACGTTTCCCTTCCTCCTTACATTAAATACCACAATGGGAAGGTTGTTGTCCATACATAACGATATCGCTGTGGAGTCCATGACCGCCAACCCTTTTCTGAGCACATCTATGTATCCTATGGTGTCATACTTCTTTGCAGCGGGATCCTTCACGGGATCGGAGGAGTAAACGCCGTCAACCTTGGTCCCCTTGAGTATGACCTCCGCACCTATCTCCATGGCCCGCAAGGCAGCGGCTGTGTCTGTCGTGAAATACGGGTTGCCGGTGCCGGCTGCAAAAATAACGACGCGCTGCTTCTCAAGGTGTCGAACAGCTTTTCGCCTGATATAGGGTTCGGCCAGTTCCCGCATCTCTATGGCGGACTGGACCCTTGTGGGGATTCCTTTCTTTTCCAGCGCATTCTGAAGCGCAAGGGCGTTGATTACGGTTGCGAGCATCCCCATATAGTCAGCGGAAGCCCTTTCCATGCCCTTGACGCTTGCCTCGACGCCTCTGAATATGTTCCCTCCGCCAATGACTACCGCAACCTCCACTCCCATCCTGAAGACTTCGCTTATCTCGGAGGCCATGTGTTCGACAGTCGATGAGTCGATGCCGTAGCCCTTGTCGCCCATGAGAGCTTCACCGCTGAGCTTCAGAAGTATCCTTTTGTATGCAAGTCTCTCCATGGCGCAACGCAAACTTCACTTTCCCCAGGTTAAATCCAAACTCGGGCAACTCGATCAAGGAATGCACCCTGTGCCCCTTGGCAGATGCGAGGGGGGGGGTTCGCGACAAAGGTCCAAATGAGGCTTCTTACGCCTTTTCCCCCACCTGGAATCTCGCAAAACGTTTTACCACGATATTCTCTCCGAGCTTGGCAATCTTTTCGGTCACTATGTCCTTTACCCTGAGTTTCTGCTCGGGGTCTTTTACAAATACCTGCTCCAGAAGGCAGTTTTCGCCAAAAAACTTCTCGAGTTTTCCCTCGATAATCTTTTCGGCAACCTGGGGAGGCTTACCCGATATCTGAGCTGCATAGATACTTCTTTCGCTTTCAACGACGCTCTGAGGGACGTCTTCCCTTGATATATAAGCCGGATTCGTCGCCGCGATTTGCATGGCTATATCCTTGATGAGATTTCTGAACTCATCTGTCCTCGCCACAAAATCCGTCTCGCAGTTCAGTTCGACAAGCACCCCGATCCTGTCCATATGGATGTAAGCTCCAACAAGGCCTTCAGATGCGGTCCTGCCGGCCTTCTTAGAAGCGCTGGCAAGGCCCTTCTGTCTCAGAACCGTCAGGGCCCTCTCGAAATCCCCGTTGCTTTCAGTGAGTGCCTTCTTGCACTCCATCATCCCGGCACCCGTCTTTTCCCTTAGTTCTTTCACCATGTCAACAGAGATAGTCGTCATGCCGAGACCTCCGCCTCTTCGCCCGCCGGGCTCGATGTCGCGGCCTCACCGGCCTCTTCCTGTTTCACCTTCTCCTCTATCAGTGCCTTTTCCGCCTCGAGGGAAGCCGCCTTGGCCAGCACCTCCTTGCCCTCGGACACCGAATCCGCGATTTTGGACGTAATGAGTTTTATCGCGCGTATGGCATCATCGTTCCCCGGGATGACGTAGTCAACCTCGTCGGGGTCGCAGTTCGTATCCACCACAGCCACGACTGGTATCGAGAGTTTTCTCGCCTCTGCAATGGCGATCCTCTCTTTCTTGGGGTCCACCACAAAGACCGCTCCTGGCAGGCTGTTCATCTCCTTGATGCCGGTGAGGTTCCTTTCGAGCTTCGCCCTCTCCTTCTCAAGGAGTGATATCTCCTTCTTGGACAGCGCGTCATACGTCCCGTCCTCCTTCATCCTCTCGATATTCTTGAGGCGCTCTATGCTCTTTTTGATCGTCGAGAAATTGGTGAGCATGCCGCCAAGCCATCTCTGGTTCACGTAGAAGGCGCCAGCCCTCAGAGCCTCCTCCTGAACAGCGTCCTGGGCCTGTTTTTTCGTGCCCACAAAAAGAATGGGCGCACTGGCCATCGCCGTTTCCCTAACGAATTTGCACGCCTCTTCAAGTCCCTTCAGGGTCTTCTGAAGGTCAATAATATAGATACCGTTCCTCTCACCGAAGATGTATTTCTTCATCTTCGGGTTCCAGCGCTTCACCTGATGGCCAAAATGCACCCCGGCCTCAAGGAGCTCTTTCATCGTCACTACCATACCAACCTCCTCTGGTTCTTCCTCCGCCGCTCCTGCCGGGATGTCTGGGGACCCCGGGAATTCCCTTCCCTTTCTTGCTCAAAAGAGACCAGCGGGAACTGGGCGGCGTGTGTAGTTGTAATGCAACGCATTACTTAGTATCAAGAAGAGCCTCCTTCTTGAGGGTGGAAGCATATCATAAAAAAGCCTTCTTTTGCAAGGGGCGAATTGTGCCATCTAA
>CAYYWY010000031.1:0-26539 GCA_964475485.1 uncultured Nitrospiraceae bacterium
GAAAGGCATCCTCCGGCCAGAAGAATTCCGCCCTTGTGAAGATGGCGGAGGCGTTGAAAAAGAGAAAGGATGAGCTCGTTGCCGGCAACAGGAAGGACATCGAGTATGCTGAAAAGAAAGGCCTGTCGAAGGCGTTGATCGACAGGCTCACCCTGAACGAGAAAAGAATACACGAGATGGCCAGTGGGCTTGTAGAGGTCTCGCAGCTCCCTGACCCTGTGGGAGAGGTGACGAAGATGTGGAAGAGGCCCAACGGCATGGCCGTGGGAAGGATGCGCGTTCCCATAGGGCTGATAGGGATCATCTATGAATCAAGGCCGAACGTGACTGCGGATGCAACAAGTCTCTGCCTCAAGGCCGGCAACGCGGTAATCCTGAGGGGTGGCTCTGAGGCTATTAATTCCAATAAGGCTATCGTAAATATTTTGAAGGACGTTGCCAGAGGAGAGGGGATTCATGAAGGGGCCATAAGCTTTATTGATATCCCTGACAGGGAAGCGATCACGGAGATGCTGAAGCTTGAGGGCATAATCGACCTCATCATCCCCAGAGGCGGAGAGGGGCTCATAAGGACGGTGACAGAGAGCTCCCGCATTCCAGTGCTCAAGCATTACAAGGGCGTCTGCCATGTCTTTGTGGACAGGGACGCTGACCTCATCATGGCCGAGGAGATATGCTTCAATGCAAAGGTCCAGAGGCCGGGTACGTGCAATGCCATGGAGACAATGCTTGTGGACGAGGAGATTGCAGAGGGGTTTCTGCCCAAGATGCTGAAAAGGCTCGAGGGTGCCGGAGTGGAATTGAGAGGATGCCCGAAGACCCTTGCTATATATCCTGATATAACAGAAGTCAGCGAAGATGACTACTATAAGGAGTACCTCGATCTTATCCTTAACGTTAAGGTGGTAAAGGACATGGAAGATGCCATGGAGCATATCGCAAAGTACGGCTCTGCCCATTCCGATTCCATTGTTACCATGAACTACGACAGGGCCGTGCGGTTCCTGAGGGAAGTCGATTCCTCCGCTGTCTTCGTCAATGCATCCACTAGGCTCAATGACGGATGCCAGTTCGGACTCGGGGCGGAGATAGGCATATCGACTGACAAGATCCATGCGAGGGGACCCATGGGGCTTGAGGAGCTCACCTGCACGAAGTTCATCGTCCTCGGCAATGGACAGCTAAGGGGATAAACGGGCCGCGTTGCACTTCTTGGGCTGTAAGAGGAGAAGGAAGGGTTGTTCTTGACAATTGCACTTATCTCATCCATCCCTGAAGAGGGGAGATCGCTCATCAAAGGGCTCAGGAAGAAGTCTTTCATCAGCGGAAAGCCTCTGTGCCGGGGCAAGATAAACGGCAGAGAGGTTGTTTACATGATCTCTGGTATGGGCAAAGTGAATGCATCCCATGCAGCAACCGTCCTCATCGAGAAGTTCTCGCCCCGCATGATAATCCTGTTTGGAGTGGGTGGGGCATATCCCTCCTCCGGGCTTGAAGAGGGGGACATCGCGGTTGCGGAAAAAGAGGTGTACGGTGACGAAGGTGTTTTGACCGGGGATGGTTTTCGGGGAACTGACTTTATCGGGATACCACTGGTGAAACAAGGCGGGAAAAGATACTTTAATGAATTCCCACTCAACAAAAAACTTGTGGAAATAGCTGTCGAGTCTTCGTTGCGCGTTATTCACCCCCCTTTGGCAAGGGGAGGTAAGGGTGGGGTAAAGGTCAAATCAGGCACATTCGTCACTGTCTCGACTTGCACGGGAACAAGGAAGAGGGCGACGGAATTAAGAAAGAGATTCGGGGCTGTCTGTGAGAACATGGAGGGGGCTTCTGTAGCCCACATCTGCGCTCTTTACGGAGCCCCGATGATAGAGATCAGGGGAATCAGCAATGTCGTGGAGAACAGGGACAAGTCGAAATGGGAAATGAGACTTGCTGCTGAGAATTGTCAGAAAGTTGTCGCTGAGTTGCTGAAGAGGCTTTGATCCTTATAAAAAGCAATGCCGCTCAAAATCAGCACCGCTTATTATCGGTGCTTGACGGGATAGTTAAGAGATGATCTTGGCGTGCTCTCTACTTGTTCTTACCATATTCATCAGCAGCCTCAATTTCCGCATCTCATCTTTTGAGATTTTCTTATCCCTGTAATAATAACCTTCAAACTCCCTCACAAAATGGAAAGCCCTTTCCCTCGTCCCTTCTTCGGTGATTTTCGATACGAACTCCTCCAGACCTTCCGAGGGTGCTTTCTTATAGCCGCATTTCCCCATAGCCCTGAGAAAATCGGCCAGTATTCTCTTTTCAAGAGGTCTTCTCTTAAAGATCAGTAAATATGTCCCGAAAACAAACGCAGCAACGCAGAGTAACGCCAGGCCATAAAGCGCAACTATTCCTTTCTTCAGTGAGAAAAAGAGGTGAGGCCTCTTGAGGGATCTCAGTTTGTAAAACAGGGCCACCTGTCTTGAAAGATCATAATTTATGATTAGGGCGTTCCAATAGTAGTTCATCGTGTCGAGGAGAAGCCTTGCCTTCAGAAGGACGCTGGTCTTTGCGCTGAAGGCGAAGTTCTCGACCCTGGCCGGCGTAGGATCCACCCTAACCCATTTCCCGCTCTCCAGATATGCCTCAACCCAGACATGGGCATTCCTCTGGAGGATGAGGTAATACTCACCCGTATCGTTATAGTATCCGCCCCTGTAGCCGCCAACAACCCTTGAGGGAATGCCTGCATGTCTCAGCATCAGGGCCATGGCCGAGGCGAAGTATTCGCAGTTGCCGTACTTATGCCTGAACAAGAACTCCTCCACGGGATTGTCCGAGAAGGGCAGGTTTTCGAGGGAATACCGGTAGTCTCCGTGACGCAGAAAAGCAAGGATGGCACGTACGGTCTCTTCTTTGGTCCTGCCGGATGAAAGGGTCCTCGCAAGCTCCTTTATCCTTTCAGTACCTTTCTCAGGGACCTTGAGATAAAAGGGCCTGTCTATCTCCCTCTCGAGGATCGTATCGGAAAGGACGGATATCGCCTGATAGCGAGATCTCCTAACGATGTTTCCAGAAGCGGAATAACTGAGGTCCCTCTCTTTCCTTGCGCCCATCAGCTGAATCCAGATTGGCTTGTCAAGGGCAAAAAGATATCTGTTACCGTAGGGCTCAAGGTAGATGGTTTGGTTGATCTCCTTTCCAGTTATCCGAAGCGCTCTCGGACTTTCGGCCTGGCCTCTCAGGCGGATTTTCCAGGACGTTCCATCGAAATAGTCGAAGACAATACCCCTCCAGTACAGAAAACCGTCGTTTACCCGGCTCATATGAGCCCTGAAGATAACCGTGTTGTCTTCCTGTATTTTGGAGACCTTCCCGAGTCTCACGTTATCGGCAAATCCCGTGGTTTCCTGTGCACCCTTGTTCAGGAAATGAAGGGCCGGATAGCTGGTACGGGGAAGGATGGCGAACATGAGGAACGTCGCGGGGATAGCGACGAGTGATATAAGTGAGGAACTGGAGGCTATCTTCATAACGACAGGCACCTTGAACGTCAAAGAACTGTTCTGGGAATAATAGGTCAACAGCACAATGGTCAGAGTTATCAGAAATGTCATACAGACGAAGTATAGTAGGAATTCGATATCCGGCGAAAGCAATGCCGAGCCGGCGAGGAGGAAGAGGGCGATGAGGCATATCTGCATATAATCTCTGAATCTCTTTTCCTCCAGGAGCTTTATGGCAAGCAGTATCAGGAGGGCCTCCACCACTGAAGTCACGAAATCTTCGCTGTCGATCCTCAGGATGGAGACGAATATCATGAGCAGGGCAGCGACGGTGAGAAGCCATCTGGGGAGGAGGAACTTCCTTGTATATTCAAAATAGAGGGAAAGGAGGCAGAGGGAGACATAGGCAAGGGAATAGGATATTCCGATATGTCTTGCCACGGACAAGAAACCTATCAGACCGGTTACGTAGGAGAGCCGCTTGACCGCATCCCCGATTCCTATGAAACGGTCACTCCTTGCCATACAGGGCTAATCTCCTGAGCGGTTCGGTCTTACCGGCCGATTCCCTTTCCCCGCATGTCCTGGAAAAGGGCCTGTAAAAGGCCCCGCTAATCCTAATACCTACGGGGATGTTCTGCCTGAAAAAGGTCAGAATTGCATACGTAACACAGGAGAGCCGTTCCTCGACATTCCTTATGGGGACTGCGTCGAAGTCGATGATAACCGGTTGATGGGAAAGGGAGGAGAGTTCCTTAGTCTTGAGCCTTCCAGTCCTTGCGCTTGCCTTCCAGTGGATGTATTTTATGGGGTCTCCCTTTATGTAATCCCTCACTGAGATGATGTCGGAGTCGTATCCTGTCCTTTCCGCGGGCTGTTCCCCACGCGGCCTTCTTTCCCTTTCGGAAAAAAGCGACAAATTACATCTCTTTACCTGGGGGAAAACGATGGTTTCGAATGACCTGTTGATCCTCCTGTAACGTACAAAGAGATTAAAGGGAAATACAGAGGATATCCTGACATCGCCGATTACGGAGCGTCCCCGCTCTTCAAAGGTTAGGGAAGCATATTTCACTCCCTCGGCTCGCGCGTCTTCGAAGGGAAAGAGTATCTCGCTTCCAGGCAAATGCACCCTGATGAGGAATGCTGGAAGAAACCTTCGGTTGTTCCTGAGGGTAACCTTCGCGGGGAACGCCGTCCTCGCGTAGACCTCCTTCGGGAATTCGATATTGATTTCGATCTTCGAGAGGTTTCCCTTCCCGAATATGCCGGATATGCCCATGAAGCTGAGCAGCGCTGCAACGATCAGATAGACAAGGTTGTTCCCAGTATTTACTGCCGAAAAACCGAGAAAGATAGTGAGAATGATATAAAACCATCCGGCTCTTGAGATCCTTATTACGCGGGAACCGGGATCTGCTCTAAGATTGATTGGATGACCCCCCATTTTTCGAGGCTCTCGAATTCCTCTTTGAAGATCACTCTGTGAGGTATCGTGAACTCAGCCATCTCCCTGATGTCCTCGGGGATGACAAAGTCCCTTCCGCTGAAGTACGCCCTCGCCTTTGCCGCACTGGTTATGGCAAGCACACCCCTTGTCGAGATCCCTGCCAGTGTGTACTTGCTCGTCCTTGTCGCCACCACGACGTCGAGGACATACTCCGTTATCTTATCAGAGACGAATACCTTCTTTCTGATGTCTTCCTGTATAGAGATGACTTCTTCGCGCGTCATGATTGGTTCTATGTCATATAGTTCTTCCCGCTTGCTCCCTGCCCGCAGTATCTCCTTTTCAGCTTCTCGTGAAGGATACCCAATGCGTATCTTCATCATGAACCTGTCCATCTGAGATTCCGGAAGCGGAAAAGTGCCGAACTGTTCCACCGGGTTCTGGGTAGCGATCACGAAAAAAGGTGCCGGAAGCTTGTAGGTCTTACCCTCCAATGTAGTCTGCTTTTCTCCCATGGCCTCAAGAAGGGCACTCTGTGTTTTCGGGGTTGCCCTGTTGATCTCGTCGACAAGGACGATATTGTTGAATATGGGACCGGGGTGAAATTCGAATTCCCCCGTATTCTTGTTGTAAATAGAGAGTCCCGTGATGTCCGTAGGCAGCAGGTCGCTCGTACACTGGACTCTGCCGAAGCTAAGGCCAAGGATCTTCGCGATGGCGATGGCGAGAGTGGTCTTCCCGACGCCGGGGAGGTCCTCGATGAGGAGATGCCCTCTCGAGAAGAAGGTGAGCAGGGAGAGGCGCAAGGGAACGTCCTTTCCGTGAAGGTACCGAGATGAGAGATCTATAATATCGTTTATCTTCTCCCTTATCCTCAGGGTTTCAGCCGACAACAGGACGCCTTTTTCCGATATACTCAAACTCATGCTAATATTATACTACTATTATCACTTCTAAAATTTTTCGGTATACTATAAACGTTTGTTAACACACTCGTTGAGAGGAGGATCATGTCGCTTCAGTCTCTTTTCAGGACGCTCACCCTTGGCTATTCCCCCTGTCCCAACGATACATTCGTTTTTTACGCCCTTGTGCACGGGCAGATTGATACCGGGGGGCTAGAGTTCGGGGAGATACTTCTGGATGTCGAGACCCTGAACTGGAAGGCCTTGAGGTCTGAGCTGGACATTACAAAGGTATCTTTCCATGCCTTCGGATTCCTGCGGAACAGTTACCGGCTCCTCCGCTCCGGAGGGGCCATCGGAAGGGGATGCGGCCCCCTCGTAGTTGCGAGAGAAAAGGTCGGCATGGATGCCCTTAAGGGCAGAAGGATCGCCATACCGGGAAGGCTCACCACAGCGTATCTCCTCCTCCGGCTCTATGACCTGTCATTTGCCGGGAATGTCGTGGTGATGCCCTTTAACAGGATTATGGACGCGGTGGCGGATGGCACGGCAGAGGCGGGATTGATCATCCATGAATCAAGGTTCACGTATCCAGACTACGGGCTTTTTGAGATTATAGATCTGGGAAGATGGTGGGAGGAGGAGACGGGACTGCCCGTACCCCTTGGATGTATCGTTGCGAGGAAGGCCCTCGGCCATGAGACGATCTCCAAAATCGATACACTTGTGAAGAAAAGCGTCGAATATGCCTTTGCCAACAGGGAAAGGACAAAGGCTTATATAAAAGCCAACTCCCAAGAGATGCGGGACGAGGTGAGCGAGAAGCACATCAACCTTTACGTAAATGATAGTTCCCTGGACCTCGGCGATGAAGGCATGGCGGCCGTGGATGAGCTGTTGAGAAGGGCTGAGGAAAAGGAGATAATCCCGCGAGGCAAGGATGCCGTTGTTCGGTGAGCTGTTTTTGAGCGAGATACTTAAACAGCCCGTCCTCGATCCAAAGGGTGAGGAACTGGGCAAGCTCAAGGACATCGTTGTTGTTAAAGCCGACCCTCTGCCCAAGGTCGATGCATTGATCATCGAGCGGAAGAACAACCTCCTCCGCATACCGTGGACCGGGCTCAACCTCTTCAACAAGAGGATTATAGCGGCAAAGATCTACACCGCCGACCTTGTTCCCTATGACCCGGAGAGTGACGATCTCCTTGCGGTGAGGGACTTTCTGGACAAGCAGATTGTGGACGTCAACGGGGTGAAGGTGGTGAGGGTGAACGACATCAAGCTTGAGGGATATGAGTCCGAGGCCGTTCTCATCGCGGTTGACGTCGGTGTGCGGGGCATACTCAGGAGACTCGGGGTGGAGCGGAAGGGAGAGGACTTCCTAAAGGTATTCAAGGCGACGCTCCCATACAATCTCATAAGCTGGAATTACATACAGCCGCTCCAGCCCAAACTGACCGCCATAGCCCTCACCGTGCCGAGACAGATGCTCTCGGAGCTCCACCCCGCGGATATCGCCGATATCATAAGCCAGGTGTCGCACCATGAGGGAGCGGCCTTTCTTAAAAACCTTGATGTGGATGTGGCGGCCGAGACCCTGTCCGAACTGAGCACAGAGGCGCAGGTAGAGATCATACGGGGAATGGAGACCGAGAAGGCCTCAGACATTATCGAAATGATGCCCCCCGATGAAGCCGCTGACGTCCTGGGTGACCTGCCCGCGGAGAAGGCAAAGGAGATCCTTGAGCATATCGAGAAAGAAGAGGCAGAAGACATCCAGGAGCTCCTCGGTCATGAGGAGGACACCGCAGGCGGACTCATGACCAACGAGTTCATCGCCTACCCGCCGGATATTACGGTAAGGGAGGCCACAGACAGGTTCAGGAAGGATGCTGCTGAGATCGAGACGGCCTATTACATCTATCTCGTGGACGAGGCGGAGAGGCTTCAGGGTGTGATATCACTCAGGGAACTGCTCCTTTCGGAGCCGGAAACAAGGGTTTCGGAGATCATGGAGACGAAACTAAAGACCGTAACGCCCGATGAGGACGAGAAGGTAGTGGCGAAGATTATCTCGAAGTACGGCCTTCTGGCATTGCCGGTTGTGGACAGCGAAGGGGTGCTGCTGGGTATGGTCACTGTCGACGATATAATGGCCAGGGTACTGCCTTCGGGGGCAAGGAGAAAGTAATGGAACCCTGCGGTATGATTTGTATCATTGCCGGATGCACTTCCCCAGCATATTCTGTATTATAAAAGGGAGAAGGAGGCTTTATGGAAGTCATAGACCTGAAGAAACTTATCACCTTTAATCCAGACAGGATTTATCGTGAGATGCTCTCCGACAAGCCTGAAATGAGGATCGCGCTTATGTGCCTCGACAAGGGCCAGAAGCTCGACCCTCACAAAGCCCCGTTACGTCTTCTCATGTATTGCGTTCAGGGCAAGGGGACATTTATAATAGGCGATGAACAGGTGGAGGCCGATGAGAAAACTTGCATCCTCTGCGAGCCGATGGTGCCTCACGGCTTTGTGGCGGACAAGGGAGAAAAACTCGTGGTAATGGCGGTGGTGACGCCCGTAGAATAATATCATTGAAGGAGGAGCAAAATGGCGGTTCCTGTTGTTGACATGGACTTATGCATCGGATGCGGATCATGTATCGAATTATGTCCGGAGGTATTCGAACTCAGGGATGACAAGGCCTGGGTCATAGGCCCCGACAAGTGCAGTACCTGCGATTGTCAGGCTGCAGCCGATACATGTCCTGTGGAAGCAATAAAGTTCGAGTAACTCTCCGAGGGGTGGTTTCCAGCCACCCCGGCTATCTTCGCTGCCGGCTCAGGAGGCACGGTCTTTGCCTAATAATTCCCGGAAGTCAGAGATCGCGGGGAACTTCCTGGATCTCAGAGACTTCTTCTTGGAGCTGGCCCTCTCCTTATAAAGGATGTGCCGTATCCCGAACCTCTTCGCTGTCTTAAGTATCTCCTCCGTATCGTCAATGAAAAGGGTCTTTTCACTGTCAAACCCGAGCTTTTCCTGTGCCCTCAGCCAGAACCTCAGATCCTCCTTTGGATGGCCCATCTCGAAAGATGTGACGCAGGCATCGAAATACTTCCCGATGTCCGTCTTCTTCATCTTCAGGTCAAGGACCTTGAAGTGGGCATTGGTCACAAGGAAGACCTTCTTCTTATGCCTCTTTAGCGCCCGGAGGAAGGTCTCCACGTGAGGGTGGACCTCAATGAGATGTTTTATCTGTTCCTTCAGTGCGGGGATGTCGAGGTGAAGTTCCTTCGACCAGAAATCGATGTCCGTCCAGTTCAGCGTGCCTTCGTGATATTTGTATTTCTTCATCAACTCTTCCTTTGCTTTTCCAAAGGTCAGGCCGTGCTTTTCAGCGTATTTTTCAGGCACCAAGTGTTCCCAGAAATAGTCATCGAAATACTTGTCCAACAAAGTCCCGTCCATGTCCAGAAGCACATATTTTATCTCGGGCCCCCAGAGATGGAGCGTCCGGAGAAGCCCATTTTCTTGTCCTCTGCCGGCGGTGCCCATTCTACTTGCTGACATCTCTTACTATACCATCCTTCTTCTTGAGAGCCTCTTCTATTTTTGTCCAATCCACATAATTGGAGGCGTTCAGTTCCCTGAGCATCCTTTTTACTTCACCAGGATAGTCCGTCTTCTTTGCATAGTAATCCTTGTACACTTCAAGGAGAATTCTTCCCTCCGCAGTCCTTGCCATCTTCACCGGTCTGTAAATGATCCTGCCCTGCGTTCCCACCGCAACGTCTTTAAAGAGGAATTCGGCGACCTCCGGTCTCAGACGCATGCAGCCGTGGCTCCTGAACCCGTAGATACTCTGGGGGGCATTGGTTCCGTGGAGCCCTATGCCCTTTATCGAGAGCTGAAGCCAGTATCTTCCCAGAGGGTTCTCTGCCCCGGGAGGCACCTCGATGAGGACGTCTTTTCCCTCATTTTCCATCTCTTTCTGGATGGATGGAGGCACAAACCATGTGGGGTCCTTTGCCTTTGCCTTTATGACGAATTCCCCCAGGGGTGTCTGCCATGTGGGCTTCCCTGCTGCGATGAAGTGATAATCCTTGAGTTTGCCCCCTTCGAAACGGTAGAGTGTCCTGTCAGGAATATTAATGACTATGCCGTTTTCGATCTTTTCGGGGATGATCCTCACGAAATTCACACGCAGGGTCTTTCCCTTTGCAAGCGGGGCATCGGGGCTAAGGGAATTCTCCTTTGCGATGTATGACCAGTCCATTCCCAGCTTTCCGGAAATAATCCCGCCGTAATCCCCTGCGACGGTTCTGTACTCAATGGTCCTTTCGATGATATCTTCTCCGAATGCGTCAGGACGTGAGAGAACCGCAAGCATAAGAAGCGAACAGGCCAGAATTCCGGGCCCGGAACCCTGAATTCGTAACAAGTTCGAGGCGGCGGACGGTGACTGCGGCGTTCTCTTCGTGCTCTCTTGCATCATAGCTCATCCGTGAAGCAGCCGCAAAGCCCTGTTATGGAGCCGCTGGTTGCCTGCCGCCAGAAGAGAGATGCTCTTTCTAAGCCCCAGGTCCACGTTTTCCACGGCCCTTCCATGCATATCGGTAAATACTCCTCCTGCCTCTCTTATCAGAAGCCACCCTCCCGCGAAATCAAAACTCCTTGAAGGGGAAGGGCTCACGAACACACTCACTGCCCCGGAGGCGAGGTACGCCAGGTCAAGGGCCGTTGCCCCGAGGCACCTCGTCTTCCTCGACTCCGCAAGAAGAGGGGTGATGCGGGCAATGTCCTTGCGCGGGGCCTGAGCCTCATATGCAATGAGGTAGAAGAACTCGTCTTTCTGCGCAAAGATTCTCTCATCGTTCAGGAATGCACCCCTGTCCTTCTCCGCCCTGAATTCGTCTCCATTCACAAGGTTCACGATGTAAGATTCGGTGACGCTCCCGATGGTATTCCCCTCGGCAACGGCTATGGATGTGCAATAGAAGGGGATTCCCGAGATCGCGTTCTTGCTGCCGTCAATTGGGTCGATAAGTACCTTTCTGCCGCCGCCGCCTATCTCCTTCATGCCGTATTCCTCGGAGATAACAGTCAGGGGGATGCCCGAGGACTCGAGCTCCGAGATGATTATCTCTTCGGCCGCCCTGTCGATTGGAAATGTGCTGTCTCCGGCAGCACCAATGCCCAGGGCCTTCTGGGCCAGTGGCCTGAACCGTGCTTCCGATAGCGTGGTGAGGAGTCTCTCTCTTATATTCCGGAAGATATCAAGATACATAAAGATAAGGGCCGTGTCAGTCCAAAGGTTCTTTGATATTCCTCACGAAGAGGTCCGTAAGCTCCGGGTCGAACTGTCCCCCTTTGTTTTTCAACAGCTCATTCACGGCCAAATCGAAGTTCACTGACACCTTGTAAGACACTTTGCTCACCATTGAATCAAAGGCCTCTGCAATGGCGATCATCCTCGACTCCAGGGGTATGGAATCGCCTTTCAGGTTGGCGGGATATCCTTCCCCGTCATACCGCTCGTGGTGATAGAGCACATGAGAAGCGATATCCCGGTAAAACGTTATGGGATACAGCATTTCGTGCCCGAGGACCGGATGCGAGATATATGTCTCCCTTTCGAAGGCCTTTTCCGGAGATATTTTCAGGAAGCCGATGTCATGAAGAAGGCTGGCGAAGTAAAGCCTTCTCCTCCTTTCCTCTGGTATGCCGAGGGCCTTTGCGATGATATTGGCATACTTCGCAACTCTTCTTGAGTGGCCTTGCTTTTCCGGCATGAATTGGTCTATCGCGTCAAGAAGTATGTCCGTGAGGTGAATCTCGTAGTTTCGCTGGTCGTCATAGAACCTTGCCTTCTCGATGGATATGGCAGCCTGGTCGGCAAGGTAGTGGATAACCTCCCTGTCCCTTTCATCATAAGGGCCGTGTTTCTTGTTCAGGAGTTCGATCACCCCTATGGGAGAGGATTTTGTCATAAGAGGTACGCACAGCATGGACTCCGTCCGGTACCCCGTGAATTCGTCGATGGCGGGATTGTATCTTTCGTCTCTTTTCACATCCTGAACTATGGCTGGCTCCCCGTGCTTCAGCACCCATCCCGCAATTCCCTCATCCTTCGGGAAGGTCTTTCCGGTAAGCTTATGGGAGGTGATCCCTTTTACGATTTTGAATACGAGTCTATCCTCGTCAACAAGGAGTATCGATCCCGCATCCGATTGCGTAATGGCAAGGGAGCAGTTCATTATCTTGTCGATGAGGATATCGCTGTGTATCTCTTCCCTGATGTCCCTCGTGACGTTGAGGATATTATCGAGCCTACTGTGGTAGTCCTCGATTTTGTGAATAATCTGTCCGGAAAGGGTCTTTGAGAGGTAAAGACCAACGGCTCCCACCGCAACCGCAATTGCCACGATCATGGCCACCGAGGTGTCGGGGAGGAAGCTCAGTACCTGACGGAGGGGCTCGTAGAGGTACCTGACGATGACGAATAGGAGTGTGACCGTGACGAACGAAACAATGAGATTAAGGAGTCTGATGCTCCTTCTGACCTCTGCAGTGGCGGTATTCCTGAAACCGGCTTTTTCCACTTTTTCAATTTACCTGAACGGACATGGAATGTCAATTTTGCCAGCGCCAGGGACCAGGAGGCCCCTTCCCTGTGGTAAGATGTTATTTAATGGATAAGAAGTGCATCATCGGTTTCCTTCTCATGCCCGCCCTAGTTCTTGCCGTCTATCTCCTCTGGCCCTCGGACGAAAGCAGGATCAGGAAGCTCTTTAAAGAAGGCGCCGGGGCTGTTGAATCCGGAGACCTTGAAGGGATCATGGCAAAGGTATCCTTCAACTATCGGGATGACTATGGGATGACCTACCTTTATCTCAAGGAGGTCCTGAGAAGGGAGTTGGGGAGACTTTCGGACATCACTGTGGAATATGGAAACGCCGAGATAAAGGTATATGAAAAGAGCGGTTCTCCCGGAACATCGAAGAGTGCAACGGCTGAGCTTGACCTGAGGGTTATTGCCACATCAGGCAATGAAACCGGTTACATTATCGGAGGCGTCAAAACGCCCCTCCGTCTGAGGGTCTTTCTCGACAAGGAAGGGACAAAGTGGCTCATTGTCCGGACAGAGGGGATTCGTGAGGGTTACGGGGCGAGGAATACCGTCAGGTGAATGGCAAGGGGAAGGGTGGCAAAGGACAGGACCGTGGTGACCACGATGATAAAGGCGGCAAGGGATTCATCGAGCCTGAACCTGGACGCGATGAGAAGCGACAACACCATCGTGGGCATGGCGCCCTCCAGAAGACACGAGGCCAGGGCTGTTCCCCTGAGCCCGAGCATGGCCGCTGCCCCGTATGAAATGAGAGGTACAATGAAGAGCTTTATGGACACTGCCGGGATGATCGCGTATGCATGGCGCACCTCTGGGAAGGAAAGTGCGAGGCCTATGGTGAAGATCATGAGGGGGACGACGAGGTCTCCGAACATACCGAGGGTCTTCATCACAAATAACGGGATCGGGATACCGGCAAGCCTCAGGAGTATGCCGCCTGCAATGCCCCAAAGTGGCGGCAGGGAAGAAATGGTCTTAAGGGATTCCCTGATAGAGAAGGCCTTGCCTTCCCCGTACCTCGATGCAATGGAAGCGCCCAAGAGCCACAGTAAAGGCGTTGTGGCCAGGAGGTCGAAAAAGAGGGCATACTTTGCCGCCTCATACCCGTATACCCCCGTGAGGACGGGAAGCCCGAGATAGGTTACATTGCCGAAGGCCGCTCCCAGTACCAATACCCCTTTTTCCCTCGGGCCGATATGCATCATCTTCCCGAAAATCGTATATACCGCTAGGGCAACGATGAGACCCCCGATCGTCGTTACCCACGCAGCTGCCGGGACAAGAAGGGTCTCAGCGTCGATATGCGCTGTGTAAACGATCTTAATGCAAAGTGAGGGAAGGAAGATATTGAAAACCGACACATTGATTGCCTGGCGCAGGGTGCCGGCATCGAGGCCGAGCTTCAGCCTCTTGAACCCCACCCCTGCGAGTATGATCAAACCAAATGAAAGAAGCAAATCATGCATCCGAGATTATATACCAGTCCGGGTGTATTAGACCATAAGAGGAATCCGTCGTCAGGGGGCGTAAGGTGAAAAAAAGAATCTTCGATACGGTGAAGAAAATAGAAGGCCTCAGGGACGGCTGCTATCATTATGACGAACTTTTGAAAAGGGCTGAATACGTCGAAAGAGAACTCATCTCCTGCGGGTTTGTGACTGAGCGGGACGAGTTCCCGTTTAACGGCAGGGTCTACTGGAATGTCATCGCCACGCCTTCGGGAATGCAGGAAGAGCAGGAAGAGGAAGATTGGATCCTGATCGGCGCCCATTACGATGCCGTCGCGGGCAGCCCTGGCGCCGATGACAACGCCTCGGGAGTGGCCGTGATGCTCGAGGCCGCAAGGACACTCGGACCCAGGAAGGGAGTGAAGTATGCGGCATTCACCCTTGAGGAGCCCCAGTCCGGTGAAGTTGATTTCCTCATCGGATCCAGGCACTTCGTAAAGAGGATGAAGGCGGCGGGCCGTAGATACAGAGCCGTCATTATCCTGGAGTCCGTGGGATATGTGAGCCGGATGCCGGGTAGTCAACTCCTCCCTGCCTTCGTAAAAGCCCCGACAGTGGGCGATTTCATCGGCGTTGTCGGAAACAGAAAAGCCGAGGCTATCATGGCGAGGTTCAAAGAGTCAGCCGATACTCACGTCCCCGGATTGAAGGTCGTGACATACAGGGCGCGTATGAAGGGTTTCCTGGTGCTCGAAACGAGATTCAGCGACCATGCCCCTTTTTGGGATGCGGGATATCCGGCCGTCATGATAACCGATACCGCCATGTTCCGTAACCCCAACTATCACACACCTTACGATACGGCCGATTCCCTCTCAGCTGATTTCATGGCCCAGGTGGCTGAGGCCCTGATCTGGACGGTGAGAAACCTCCGTGGGCCTGAGGCGACTATTCGGTGAAAGAAAAGGAGTTTTGCTATAATGGGGTAGGACCCAACGTTGAGGAAGGCCTCTTTGGATTATATTCTTAAGCGCATTGAGAGCAAGAAAGCAGATTACAATCAGTACAATTTTACTCAGGCGGAGAATGATGCCTTCAAGACCTTCTTTGACCTTGCTCAGGAATTTGACAGCATCGGGGATTTCTATGCCATGTGTGTGGCGATCCCCAAGAGCTTTTTCAATCTGGAGGCCCGTCTCTATCTCATAGACCCCAAGCTCGACGGTTTTTCACTCGTTGCAAAGACCGAAGACCCGGGATACGGGCTCCACTCGCCGCCTCCCGAAGGGATAGGGCCGGGTGACCATCCCTATTATACGGAGGACAACAGCCTCGTGCTCACCATACGGGGGAAGAAACTTCTCATCAGCCAGCTTCCCTTCAAGACAACGGACGACGTCCTCGGTCTGCTGGAGATATATCCCGTTAAGGAGAGAAGTCCCCACACCGAGCTCTTTTTCGAGAAATACGCAAACAGGATAGGCTTCAACATCCATAACCGTTTTCTCGTGGAGAAGAATATCGAGCATCTGCGCTTTATCAGGGCCCTTGTGGCGGATATCGAGCACAACATCATTGCACCCAATATGGCTTACAAACTCTATCTTAGACATCTGAGGAAGAAGATCGCAAAGAATATCGAGCTCGAGAAGCTCTTCAAACGGCATGCTGCGGGCGAACAGGAGGAAGGGCTCTCCATGGAGCATCTCCTGAAGGAACTGGTGGAGGTGAACCAGGGACTGACTGAGGAACTCGAGAACATTGAAAAGCATTACAGGAACATGAGCCTCTTTCTTGAGACCCTCCTCCGGAGGAGCCATTTTGACAAGGGACGTCTTACCCTCATCAAGAAACCCTGCAATATGAAGAAGGACGTGGTGCTGCCACAGCTCGAGCGTTTTGCAGGGCAGTTCGCCGGGATGGGCATAGATATAGATGACCGTTTGAGCGGCATTCCAGACGAAGAGGTTATAAGCGTTGTGGACGTGGGCCTCATGGCTCAGGTTTACGCCAATCTCTTCTCCAATGCCCTGAAATATACTCAGGAGGTGGTGACCGATTCGGGGGAGCGGAAGAGATATATCTCTTACGGTCGCGAGGTGATTAAAGACTGCTTCGGCCCGGGAAATGACGGGATCAAGTACAATGTCTTCAGCACCGGCCCCCACATTCCCCCTGAAGAGCGTGATAAAATATTCGAAGACGAGTACCGCGGCTCCACCTCATCGGGAAAGCCAGGGACAGGTCACGGCCTTGCTTTCATTAAGAACGCCGTCGAGATACACGGAGGGGTTGTCGGCTACGAGGCGACCCGGTACGGGAATAACTTCTACTTCATCCTTCCGAAATAGCTTATGCCGATTATTCTGCCGGAATATCCGGTATGTGGAAGGATCCTTGCATCAGGGAAGATGCCACAGAAAGCGGAGTCGTTGCAACAAGTCAGGTTTTTTTGAAATAATACAGACGTTGCAGCACTTTGGTCGTTGTTCGCGGAGGAAGGGCAGGTATGAATATAGAAGACATCCGCAAATGCCTGGCGAAATTCGCCGAGGAGCGTAGCTGGGACCAGTTCCATACTCCCAAGAACCTCTCCATGGCCCTGGCGGCTGAAGCAGCCGAGCTCCTCGAGATCTTCCAGTGGATGACGGACGAGCAGTCAAGGGAAGTTATAAAGAACGAAAAAGAAATGGCTCTGGTCAGAGAAGAGATAGCCGATGTTCTCATCTATATTATCCGGTTCGCGGATAAGCTGAACGTGGATATTGAAAAGGCTGTCCTTGAAAAGATTGAACTCAATGAGAGGAAATACCCCGTTGCCCTCTCAAAAGGCAACGCCGTCAAGTACAACAAACGCTGAGAAAGAAATGGTGGCGGTGCAGGGAATCGAACCCCGGACACTGCGGATATGAGCCGCATGCTCTAACCGACTGAGCTACACCGCCGGAAACTACTGCAGATTAGAATTATATCAGAGAGCTGTTTTTCATGGCAACATAACCATAATCCGTAATCAGGGGATTGGGACCGCAGTTTTTAGAAAGCAGTTCGAGTTTATAAGAACGACAACCTCCTTCACACTTTCAGGCAGCGTGCCTATAGATTCAGCAAGCGAACTCAGACAGTCTAAACCTGCCGGCATGTTGCCATCCCTGAACTCGTCCTTCAGTATCAGAACCTCCTCAGCCCAACTACTGGAGGCAGGCCCGAAGAAGATGTCATCATACTGTCGGATGTGTCAGCGCTTAGTTTGAAGGAAGAATCCCTTGGGTTACACTCATTATCAGCACCTCCTTGGTGAATTTCAGCAATTCAATTTCAATATGGCTTGTTTCCTTTAAGGTTTCAAGCCATTTCCGCAGGAGGTGCTTTTTGTTGGCTACGGATTACGGACATGAAGAGGTGAAAGGTATGTTTTCGTAATATTTTCCCCGATAAAGGAGAAGGAGGCGCAAGCGCTGAAAAGATTTTTCTTGACAAAGAGATCGTTTTTCCTGTATCGTTTTAGCTCAAAACGGGAGCGGTCCGCTCCCCGAGTTTCATTGAAGGAGGGTAGGGAATTGTATGCTTTAGGTACCCATCTTTTGGTGGAATTGAGGGATTGTAATCCGACGATCCTTAAAAGTCTCGAGGGAGTAAGAGATGCTTTGGTTTCCGCAGCAAAGGAAGCAAAGGCCACAATAATAGATATTTCCTTTCATGAATTTAATCCCTTCGGAATCAGCGGCATGGTAGTTATAGCGGAGTCCCATCTGTCCGTCCACACGTGGCCGGAATACTGCTACGCTGCCGTCGACATCTTTACCTGCGGTGACGTGATCAAGCCTGAAGTGGCTGCTGCATCCCTAATAGAGCGGTTTGAGAGCAAGAACCCTTCTATGGTGGAGATGAAGAGAGGGATTCTCTCGCACGAGAACGTAAAGCTCCCACACAAGATATCATCCCCGGAGATGCACCCGGCCGCTTAGCTGCTCTTTCTGTCGGTGAGCGCCGCTATGCCAGGGAGTTCCTTGCCTTCCAGAAGCTGAAGGGAGGCGCCGCCTCCTGTTGAGATAAATGAGATGGAATCCGAGACGCCGGCCTTGTGTACCGCGAGGTCGGTGTCGCCGCCTCCCACGATGGTGAGGGCATAGGCATCGGCCACCGAATGGGCTATGGCGTAAGTGCCCCGGGAGAATGCATCCAACTCGAAGACCCCCATGGGGCCGTTCCAGATCACTGTCTTTGCGTCCTGTATAGCCTCCGAAAAGAGTCTCACCGATGCCGGACCTATGTCCAGCGCCAGCCAGCCCCTCGGTATCTCCTGGGTAGTGACTATCTTCGTTTCTACCGCCGGCTCCATGCTCTGGGCGATTACACAGTCCACTGGAAGGTAGAACTTCACATTGTTCCTGATGAGTTTCTCCCGTATGCTGTTTGCGAAATCAAGCATCTCCATCTCGACCAGGGAGTTACCGATTTCGTATCCCATGGCCTTGATGAAGGTGAAGGCCATTCCTCCCCCGATGATGACCTTGTCAACCTTGTCCACAAGGTTCTCAAGCACACCGATCTTCCCGGAGACCTTTGCGCCCCCCAGTATCGCCACAAATGGCCGCACAGGATTGATGACAACTCCCTTAAGGTATTCGATCTCCCTTTTCAGCAGAAACCCGGCGGCAGCAGGGACGAACTTCGGGACGCCAACTATTGAGGCATGGGCCCTGTGGGCCGCTCCGAAGGCGTCGTTCACGTAGTAATCCGCAAGTTTGGCCAGGGCCTTTGCGAATTCCTCTTCGTTCTTTTCCTCACCAGGATGGAATCTCAGGTTCTCCAGGAGCAGCACATCGCCGCCCTTCATCTTAGCCACGATGTTTTCGACCTGGGGACCGATGCAGTCGTCGGCAAAGATTACGTCCTTGTCAAGAAGCCTCTGGAGCCTCTTGGCAACAGGAGCGAGACTCGCCCTCGGGCTCACTTTGCCTTTCGGTCTTCCCAGGTGAGAGCCGAGAATGACCTTTGCTCCTTCGTCGATCGCGTAGTTAATGGTGGGCAGTGTGGAGCGGATCCTCCTGTCGTCGGTGATCTTGAGGTTTTCGTCAAGGGGCACGTTGAAGTCGGCCCTTATGAACACCCTTTTCCCCCTCATTTCCAGGTCTTCGATGGTGAGTTTGTTCAATATGTCCGT
This sequence comes from uncultured Nitrospiraceae bacterium, assembly GCA_964475485.1. Taxonomy (GTDB): domain Bacteria; phylum Nitrospirota; class Thermodesulfovibrionia; order Thermodesulfovibrionales; family UBA9159; genus CAYYWY01. The sequence continues at coordinate 19,090 of CAYYWY010000031.1, forward strand.
TGCAGGAGCGGGATTGCCGTTTTTCCTGATCATGGCTCTTTTATCCTCTCTTTATGAGATAGAGTATTAGGTCTCTGATGCGGCTGCTGTACCCCCATTCATTGTCGTACCAGGCTATCACCTTTGCCATCCTTCCCTCGATCACTTTTGTCACCGAGGAGTCGACGATGGACGAGTGGGAGTTTCCGTTAAGGTCGGTAGAAACCAGGGGCTCCTCCGAGTACTGAAGTACTCCCTTCATCGGCCCCTCCGCGGCCTTTTTGAGAGCGCTGTTGACACTCTCGGCTGTGGCATCCTTTGCAAGCTCGGTAACGAGATCGACCACGGAAACATTGGGGGTCGGCACCCGTATGGCCATGCCGTCCAGTTTTCCCTTGAGCTGGGGGAGCACAAGGCCGACCGCCTTTGCGGCACCCGTGGTTGTGGGGATCATGTTAAGGGCGGCCGCCCTGGCCCGGCGGAGGTCCTTATGGGGCAGGTCGAGGATGCGCTGGTCGTTTGTGTAGGAATGGATGGTGGTCATCAGCCCCCTCAGAATGCCGAACTCCGAATTGAGGACCTTTGCAACAGGAGCGAGGCAGTTAGTCGTGCAAGAGGCATTGGAGATGATCCTGTGTTTTTTTGCATCAAGCATCTCCTCGTTTACGCCCAGGCAGACGGTCACGTCGGGGTCCTTGGCAGGGGCCGAGATGATTACCCACCCTGCGCCTGCATCAAGGTGTTTTGTTGCGCTGGCGCGGTCGGTGAACCTCCCTGTGGATTCCAGGACAACATCCACACCAAGGTCCTTCCACGGCAGCCCCTGGGGATCGGTCATGGCCAGTACCTTCATCTCTTTGCCGTTCACTACAATACCCTTATCGGCAGACTTCACCTCCGCGTTGAAGATACCATGGACGGAATCATACTTCAGGAGATGGGCGAGGGTAGGCGCGTCGGTAAGATCATTGATTGCAATGATATCGATTTCCTTGAACGAGATGGATGCCCTCAGGAAGTTTCTTCCTATCCTCCCAAAACCGTTTATCCCGACTTTGACTGACATAGCGACCTCCTCATAAAGGATTTTTGAGACTGTTTATCACAAACCCTGTCATCACCTTCGGATAAAAATAGGTGGATTTGGGCGGCATTCTCATTAGTGAGAGGGCGACGCTCTCGACCTGTTCCACCTTTGTCGGATTCAGAAAGAATACAGCGTCATAATCTCCCTTTAGTACCATTTCCCTGGCAAGCGAGGCATTCATCTCATAAGTTATCACCGAGACCCTCAGGAGGTCTTTGAATATAAGTTCGTGGAGCACGGCCACATCAAGACCCTTTAGCGAGTCATGTATTCCTTCCGGACCTTCTCCCTTGTATTTCAGAAGATACTGGTGCCTGTGCCCCTTCAGGAAAAAGCCGAGGGTCCCGCTCTTCCCCCGCATTATTTGAATTATATCATCATCAAGGGAAGTTGTCTTTATCTCAAAGTGCCGTGCCAGCCGGTCAAGGGGATGTCTCTCTGTGCATTTCACTATCCTGTGGGTTGGAAGGATTGTGATGTTGCCGTCGGCAATATTCGCCAGAAACATGAGGACGTGGTTATATGGGGCATTTTCGGCAGGGCGGCCGTGCTTTCCTATCATCCTGTTTCGATATTCCAGTGCCGTCTCATACCGGTGATGACCGTCCGCAATATAGATCGCCCTGTCATTCAGATCTGCGCTTATGGCGGAGATGTCGTTCTCTCTTTCGATGATCCATAGCCTGTGGAGCGCGCCGTCAGGGTCTTCTGCTTCCATGTAAGGCGCTGAACCGGCAATCCTTTCCACAGCAGATGAGGCGTTCTTTTCCCTGCTGTGGTAGAGGGAAAAAATCGGGCTTGTGTTAGCCTCGCAGGCCGTCATGAGGTTCAGCCTGTCCACCTTTGGCTTTGAATGCGTCTCCTCGTGAGGATAGATACCATTTCCAAGCTCCTGAAGCCTTACAAGACCGAAAAAGCCCCTGAGCTTTCTCCTCTGCCCCTCAGCCCTGTAATCCATCTCATAGGCGTAAAAACAGGGTCTGGGGGGCCGTATCAGTATCCCCTCCTCCTGCCACTTCTCAAAATACCGGGCGGCCCTGACATACTTGTTGTCATTTTCACTGTCTCCCTCCCGCTCTTTGCCGGAGTCTATCCGCACGATGTTGTACGGGCTCCTCGCATAGAGGGCTTCCCGCATCTCCGGTGTAATGATGTCATAGGGGGGAGCGACCACATCCCCGCCCTTCACTCGGAACATGTTGTAGAGGATTCCCCTGAAAGGGATGACTTCAGCCATTTTTCCTTTCGAGCAGGGAGGGCTCCGCCCCGCTGCATACGTTCAATGGATTTATAGAAGAAGGCCCAAGCTGTCAGAAAAACAGCAATATCTTAGCACGCTCGGGAGAGGAATTTCAAACCCCCCTATGTATGTCCTGTCAACGACCTTCCTCATCTCATGGCGCTCTTCCTCCCAGAATCTTTGGACGCCTTTCTCATGTGTGCTATTATGATATCCGAGATGCTTTTCGAGGTTCTGAAGGAAGAGGGGAGCGCGCGCGCAGGCCTTCTTCGCCTTGCGCGAGGCACGATTCATACCCCTGTTTTTATGCCTGTGGGCACCAATGCCACGGTGAAGGCCATGTCCCCCGATGAGCTGAAGGAGATGGGTGTCGAGATCATCCTTGGCAACACCTATCACCTCTATCTCAGGCCCGGCCATGAAATCATCAGATCTGTGGGAGGGCTTCACCGGTTCATGAACTGGGACAGGCTCATACTCACCGACAGCGGAGGATTCCAGGTCTACAGCCTTTCTGCCCTGAGGAAGATAGAGGAAAACGGCGTGCATTTCAAATCCCATGTCGATGGCTCAATGCATTTCATCGGCCCTGGCGAGGCCATGGAGATCCAGGACGCCCTTGGCTCCGACATCGCCATGGTCTTTGACGACTGCACTCCCCATCCCGTCACTTACGAGTATGCCCGCGACTCAATGGAACGCACGCTCAGATGGGCGAAGATGTGTAAGGAGTACAGCGGGAAAGTAAGAACTAAGCAGTATGAAGCAGGCAGCAAAGGTAGTGCTGACTCCATACCTCCTGCCTACTCCCTGAAACAGGCCCTCTTCGGCATTGTCCAAGGCTCCACATACAGGGACCTACGGATGAAGAGCATTGAGGGGCTCATCGACATAGGATTTGACGGGTACGCGGTGGGAGGGCTGAGCGTCGGAGAGCCGAAAGAGGTGATGCACGAGATGATCACCCTTGTCGGTCCGCTTCTTCCGAAGGGCAGGCCGAGGTATCTCATGGGCATAGGGGACTTCATAGACGTACTTGTTGCGGTGGAGGCGGGCTTCGACATGTTCGACTGCGTGATGCCTACGCGGAATGCAAGGAACGGCACATTGTTCACAAGCGGAGGAAGAATAAGCATCAAGAGGGCGGAATACAAGGCGGATGAGAGCCCTCTTGATCCTGAGTGCCGCTGCTACACTTGCAGGAACTACACCAGGGCGTATCTCAGACACCTCTATCTCACAAAGGAGATACTCTCGATGAGGTTGAACACCTTGCATAACCTTTACTTCTACATGGATTTTTTCAGGAGGATGAGGGAGGCGATAATGACCGGGACCTTCCATGATTTCAGGAGAAGATACGGGGGGGTGGCATGGACAGAACCGGCGGCGTAAGGAATGTCCTCCTTTATACCCTCGCTGCCAACACAGCTGTTGCCGCAGCAAAGATTTCCTATGGTTACTTTACGAACTCCATCGCCATGGCATCAGATGGATTTCACTCCTTCTTTGACGGCACTTCAAACGTGATAGGACTTGTCGGCATTTGGATAGCCTCTCATCCCCCGGACAGCCGGCATCCTTACGGACACAGGAAATACGAGACACTTTTCACCCTGGCCATCGCATCCATGATCTTTCTCACCTGCTATCAGATCCTGAGAAAGGTCTACATGTCCTTCCAGGAAGACCACAAGACAGCGGTCACCTCGGTCAGCTTCCTGGTGATGCTCCTCACGATGGCAGTGAACATCGGCGTGATGCTCTACGAGACGAGGAAGGGGAAAGAGCTGAAGAGCGATTTCCTGCTGGCGGATGCAAAGCATACAAAGAGCGATATTCTCGCATCCATCTCGGTCATCTTCGGCCTGGTATCTGTAAGACTCGGATACGGGCGGGCAGACGCGTTCATAGGGATAATTATAACGTTCCTCATAGCGAGGGTCGGGTATGCCATCCTGAAGAGCGCCTCCGATATTCTTGTGGATACGGTCTGCATTGATACATTTGCTGTGGAGGAAGTTGTGAAGGTCATCGAAGGGGTGAAGGGATGCCACGACATAAGGACAAGGGGAACGGTCCATTCAGCGTTCCTTGATCTCCATGTGCTTGTTGACCCAGGGATCTCCGTAGAGAAGGCCCACGAGATCGCGGAAAGGGTCGAATCCGCCATTAAGGAACGGTTTCCGTCGGTCGTGGATATCATAGTCCACGTGGAGCCCGAGGGAAAATAGAGGCGAACGTTAATTATTTCCGGGCACGAGGCTCAGCCGCCTTGGCAAGACCGAATAGCTTTATAGGCGGTTATGACAGGAATGAGTACCCCATCTCCGAGATGTCCCTCAGCACCAGATCCGCATCGGATGAAAGGAGGGTCTCGTAGGAATACGGCCCTGTTGCCACCGCAATGGAATATGCGCCGTGGATCTTCGCGCATTCCACGTCCCTTGGGGTATCTCCTATAACGACGCAGTCCCGGTAATCAATTCTTTCATGCTGAATATCCCCGAACCTTTCCACAGCAATAGGCAGGAGCCTGTTTCTATCCTCGTGGTCGTCACCGAAGGCTCCGAAAGGGAAATAACGGTTCAGGCCGAAGGAATTGAGCTTTATCCTGGCGCCGGCCTCTATATTGCCTGTGAGCAGGCCGAGGAAGACCCGGTCCATTGCGCTCAGGACGCCGAGGGATTTTGCGATCCCGGGCTTGAGGGCTTTTTTCGATGTCTCGAGCTCTCTTCGCAGACGCCTGATATATGCATCGCAAAGCAGTCCAATGTTTTCATTCTCGGAATCGAGGCCGTGTTTTCTCAGGCTGTCCTTCATGATCCGGATGTCGGTCCTTCCTGCCATGGGTATCCCCCTGAAGGCATCACGGACGCTGAAGAGCTCCTCGAAGGCGAGGTTCATCGACCTCGTCCCGGCTCCCCCAGAGTCCATCAATGTCCCGTCAATGTCGAAAAGGATGAGCTTCAAATGTCTTAATCCAATTGATCTTCTTCACTATTATAAAGGGTCTGATTTTTTTTGAGCAACCTTCTTATTGAGAACACATGAGAAGTAAACTTGACCGTGCTCCTCTTTTGTGTTACAATGTCTTACATAGAGAAAGGAGGATGATATGCGCGACACGATCACCATACGGCTGCCCGAGAAGCTGCAGCGAGACCTGGACAAGGTGGTAAAAGCCGAAAAGACATCGAAGAGCGACGTGATCAGAGATGCCCTGGAGCGGTACATTGCGCTCAAACGGTTTCAGCAACTGAGGAAGAAAGTCCTTCCTTTTGCCGAAGCAGAGGGCCTGATCACCGACGAAGACGTTTTCAAGGCGATCTCGTGATGGTTGTGCTTGATACAAATGTGATTGTCGCTGCCTTTGCGGCACGCGGGCTTTGTGCAGAGGTTCTTGAAGTCTGTGTTTCCAGCCACACCCTTGTGATCAGTGAACATGTCCTTGCTGAGGTCAAAAATGCTTTTTGGGGAAAGCTAAAACTTCCGAAGGATATCATCCATGAGGTAACCGACTATTTGAGAGATATAGCGGAAACGGTGAAGCCGGACCATATTGACACCTCAGTGTGCAGAGATAAGGAAGACCTTCCCGTCATTGGAACGGCAACCAAAGGAAATGCTGATTTCATCGTAACGGGAGATGCCGATCTGTTGGCGCTCAAAAGCTATCGGGGGATTGATATCATGACCCCCCGGGAATTTTGGGGTCGCCTGAGGTAGGCATGGCGCACCGAGAAGAGTTCCTCAAAGGCGAGGTCCATCGCCTCGTCCCCGCCCCTCCTGAATCCATCAGAGTCCCGTCTATGTCGAAAAGTACCAGTTTCATATCGCTCCATCGAACAGATCTTCTTTACTATTATAAAGGGTCTGTGGATTTTGCTGGAACACAAGTTATTCCCTTCTTTGGGAATAACTGGGGTCAGGGCTATTGACATATATATAATACTATGTATAATTACAAATATAATTAGATGGAGGTAAGACAATGTTGGTGAATACAGAAAAAATGGTGCCGATAACGAAGCTCCAGAAAGAGCTTACTCAGAGACTGAGAGAGGTATCCAGGACGGGCGAGCCGTTGTTTGTTCTGAGAAATAACGAAATGGCAGCGGTGATACTCTCTGCCGAGGAGTATGAGCTCTTGAAACAGGCAGAGGAGATACTTGAGCATATGGAGATAGCGGAAACGGTTGAAAAGAGGCTCAAAGGCCATGACCGGTCCAGGAACATTTCTTGGGAAAAAGTTAAGAAGAAACATGGCCTATAAGGTCGAATTCCATCCCGACGCTGAAAAAGACTTCGAGGGCATTGACGGTTCGGTAAGAAAAGAAGTTGGTAAAAAGATCGATTCTCTCTCTGAAAATCCTTTCTTGGGCAAACCCCTTGGCAATAAGTTTGGCGCTGACCTGTCAGGCTTTTACAAACTCTACGTTGCAAGAAAAAAATATCGCATTGTCTATCGTCTGATAGGAGAACACATTGAAGTGATCGAGATCGTGGGGATCGGGAAGAGGGATAAGGGAGCGGTCTATAAGATTGTGGCTAAAAGGATGAAGAGGATGCTGAAAGGCTAATTCTAACCAAGCGTCTCTTTAACCAGCTTCGCAAATTTGTCTCTGTCAACACCTCCGCCCCGCTTAGAAATATGGCAGTGATCGAGACAGACATCAAACGCTTTTGAAAACAATTCCGATAGAGTTGAATGGTACTTCATTATGCGAGCATATCTATAGAAGAAAATAGTATTCTTCAAATCTTCGTTAATACACTTTTTTTTAATCCTGTCCAGTTTGGGTTCTAGATGATAATGAAATGTTTCTTCGATAAGTTTCTTGTAATTGGCTGAACGGAGTCCTTTGCCTTTCTTTCTCACGTATGATAAAGCTGTCTTATTTGGAGCAAGTGGGAACGGTAAGATGTCAACCACCATTACCCCTAAGCTTTGAAAACAAGCGAGCATCTCTTCTTTTGATTCTATTGTTCTCCCAACACAAGGTTCTAACGGCTTGAAATCCTTAGGACGGAAGAATTGAGAACATCCTATGGATTCATTATAAATATATTTCTTTTCATCGCCCTACAATGACGCTTCTGCCAGCATGATAAATCTTACCAAGTCAATTGAGGATATACTA
>CAYYWY010000032.1:0-25046 GCA_964475485.1 uncultured Nitrospiraceae bacterium
GAGTTCTTCGACGAGGTGGCTATCGCAATAAGGAGGATGTTCGGCCTTAATTCCCTCATAGCGCGGGTAGGTCCCGACGGCGAAAACGCAGATGTAACCGTAATGTGCCTGGGCGGGGAGCTCATCAAGGGCATAACTGTCTCACTTAAGGGCACTCCCTGTGAGGGGGTTGTGCAGAAAAAGCACATGAGCGTGTTTGAAAGGTATGCTCACAGGGAGTTCCCGGAGGCAAGGCTTCTGGTGGACAGCAAGGCAGAGTCCTATATAGGTCTAGCGATCTTCGACAGAAAAGGCGAGGTCGTGGGGGTGGTGAACGCCTTCGGTAGAGAGAGGGAATTCAGCGAGTCCGATATAAAGGTGTTTCAAACGATAGGCCAGATGGTGGCATTAGAGTTTGAGATGATTGAGAAGGAGAAGACCGAACAGCGCATGAGGGAAGATCTGTTTCAGGCTCAGAAGATGGAGGCGGTGGGCACCCTCGCCGGAGGCATCGCCCATGACTTCAACAACATGCTTCAGGGGATTCTCGGCTATGCGTCCCTCCTGAAGATGAAGTTATCGGCAGACGACCCCATGTACAGGCCCCTTGACGTAATCGAGAACTCCGCCGAGAAGGCTGCCGAGCTGACAAAACAGCTCCTCGGGTTCGCCCGGAAGGGGAAATATATTGTAGAACCCTTGAATCTCAATATCTTGGTGGAAGAGGTGCTCAACATCATTACGAGAACATTCGACAGGGCCATAGAGATCCGGACAACCCTCAGTGAGGATATCTGGACCATCGAAGGAGACAGGAGCCAGATCGAGCATGTGATCCTCAACCTTTGCCTGAACGCCAGGGATGCGATGCCGGGCGGGGGAAGACTCCGCATCGACACGTCAAATGTGGAGTGGCACGATGGAGAAGCCCCCTATCCATGGACAAAGCCAGGGAAATATGCGGCCGTCAGGGTCTCCGATACGGGCACGGGAATGGATGAAGAGGTCAGAAGACATATCTTTGAACCATTCTACACAACGAAGGAAAAAGGCAAGGGAACGGGCATGGGCCTTGCTATGGTTTACGGGGTTGTTAAAAACCACGACGGTTTCGTTACTGTCGACAGCGAGTTGGGAAGGGGTTCCACATTCTCCATATTCCTCCCTGCGGTGGAGAAAGAGGCAAAGAAGGAGAGGATTGAGGGGAAAAACGTCCCCAGCGGAAAGGGCACTATCCTGGTCGTTGACGATGAAGACTTCATCAGGGATCTTGCGAGAGAGACCCTGGAGAGACTTGGGTACAGGGTGCTTGAGGCATCCGACGGCCGGGAGGCTATCAGGATATACGCAGCCCGAAAGGCCGATGTGGACCTCGTGATACTCGACCTTATCATGCCGAAGATGGGCGGTGACGAGACTTTCCGGAAGCTGAAGGAGATAGATCCCTCTGTGAAGGTTCTCATATCTTCCGGATACGGCCTTGGAGACGGGACGAAAGAGATGATGAAAGAGGCAGGCATAGCCGGTTTCATCCAGAAACCTTACAACATCGCGGAGATCGCGGAAATGACTAAGGCGGCGTTGTCCTCTGTCTGATTGCCTCGTAAAGACAGACAGCGGCAGACGTTGCGACATTAAGGCTTTCTGCCCTGCCAAGTATCGGTATCCTGAGAAGCTCCCCTGCATCCTTCATGTCCTTGCTGACACCTCCGGCCTCGTTTCCGAAGACAAAGGCGAGGGGCCCCTTAAGGTCTGCTTCATAAAGTGTTTTTGTTGCACGCACATCCGCCACAAGAATTCTGACCGCCTTTTCCCCAAGCCATTCAACTAGAGCGCCCCTCTCAGAAAAGAGGATTGGGAGATTGAAGAGAGACCCTGCAGTGGCCCGGACCACCTTGGGCATGAAGACGTCGCACGTGCCGGGCAGGATTATGACCGCGTCAACTCCCGCAGCATCGGCTGTCCTGATAATCGTTCCGATATTGCCGGGATCCTGGATTCCGTCGCATACGACAATGAGAGGCCTGGATTTCAAAGACAATTCCCTGATTTTGCACACCTTGAAGGATGCTATCGCCGCGATACCCTGTGGTGTTTCGGTTTCGGCGATCCTGGAGAGAACATGATCGGTGGTCTCTATGAGTTCTGAGGCCTTTTCCGAAAGCCGCTCGAGGAATCCCACGTGCTTTGACCTGTATGCCTCAGTAAAAAAGACCCTTGTGATGGCCGCACCCGCTGCAAGGGCCATCTCGATGAACCTGTGACCCTCAACAAGCAGGGGCGCGGCATGCCGCGCCCCTGCTCTGCGCTCCTTTCCCCTAGTGACTCTGATGGCCTCTTTCACCAGAGGATTCGACGGGCTTGTTATCGTTTTGTACCGCATAGTTCTCTTTGCAGAGACAGTTTCCTAATTATACACGAACCTGCGCCGCGCTTGGCCATACCATGCTACAATCTGGTATGCCTGGATTCAAAGACTTTAAGGAATTAGACATCTTATCGAAAAGGATGAGATTTCTTCGTTTCATGCCTGCTGGCAGGCATGGCACTCGCAATGACGCTCTTTATGGCTGGATTTGGGAAATAAGAAAAAATCCGCAGGAGAGCCTGAAGAGCAGCCTTTCTCCAGACCCCTTCTATTTGATCAGCCCGAAATCCTTAATCGTCTTCCTGAGCTTCTCCCTGTTTGCCTCAGACATCTCACAGAGCGGAAGGCGGAACTCCTCTTTTATCTTTCGCATCATCGCAAGGGCTGTCTTCACAGGGATCGGGTTCGTCTCGATAAACATTGCAGCATTCAGCGGTTCAAGCCTGTAATGAAGCGCGCGGGCCTCCTCATACTTGCCCTCACTCCAGAATTTGCACATGGCGGAAACCTCGCGGGGCGCGATGTTCGCAGTGACCGAGATGACCCCCTTTCCCCCAAGGGCAAGGAGGGGCAGCGTTGTGAAGTCATCCCCCGACAGTACGGCAAGTCTCTCACCGCAGAGCCTCACAACCTCGCTCACCTGTTTCATGTCGCCCGCCGCTTCTTTTATGGCAACGATGTTTTTGATCTCGGAGAGCCTCGCAACTGTTGAGGGCAGGACATTCACAGCGGTCCTTCCAGGCACATTGTAAAGAATAAGGGGCATCTTCACCGAGTCCGCCACTGCCTTGTAATGCCTGTAAAGTCCCTCCTGAGTAGGCTTGTTATAGTAAGGGGCTACGAGGAGTGCCGCATCGGCTCCAAGCTTTTTCGCCTTCTTCGTGATCATGATCGTCTCATCTGTGGAATTGGCCCCTGTGCCTGCGATAACCGGAACCCGCCTGTTGGCTGTCTTTACCGCGACTTCAATGACCCTGTAATGCTCCTCATACTCGAGGGTCGCCGATTCCCCGGTTGTGCCGCACGGCACGATAGCATTCGTGCCGCTGGAGATATGCCATTCAATCAGGTCGCCCAAAGCCTTCTCATCCACCTTACCGTTCTTAAAAGGTGTGACTATAGCCACGATAGAGCCGCCGAACATCTTCTTCCTCCTTTTCCGGATATTCCCTGCAGGCTTCCCTGTTATATGAACTTTATCCCGACTCTATATCCGTTATTCTTATCCATCGTGCTCCACTCAACGATTCCAGCGCTGTGCTTCATCCCGTTATCAAAGGTGAGCACGTGGCCCGGCTCCAGTGGGTAATCGGTCTTCATCCCCATTCCCGCATCGCTGATGTCCACGACGTCACCCCTCAGATGCAGCCTCCTCAAGTCCTTGAAGTCGAGGACAGTGACAGAGTAACTGATGCTCTCCATGGCAGGTCTTCTCTCAAGTTCCCTTCTCTCTTCCATTTTCTCCCCCCTATATTTCAAAGATGAATGGTGCCCGTAAACACTTCCTCCGCCGGGCCCGTCATGTAGACATGATCGTCACCAGCCCATTCGATGAATAGATCGCCACCGCTGAGGTGCACCGTCACGCTTCTCTCAGTTAGTCTCCTGAGATGGCATGCCACTGCCGCCGCCGACGCCCCTGTCCCGCATGCAAGTGTCTCGCCCGCACCCCTCTCCCATACCCGGATCCTTATCTCCGAAGGATCCAGGACTTCCACGAACTCCACATTCGTCCTTTTCGGGAAGAGATGATGATTCTCTATCATCGGGCCGTAATATGCTACAGGGAAATCAGACACATTGTCAACGACTATGACTGCGTGGGGATTCCCCATGGAAACACAGGCGATCCTGAATTCCCTGTCCCCGATCTGGAGAGGATAGTCGATAACTGGTGACGAGTAACGAGTAGCGAGTGACGAGTCCTGAACTTCCTCTTTTATCTTGTTACTCGTTCCTGCTGACTTGTTACTGATCCTCACAGGTACCTTTTCCGGTTCGAAGACGGGCTCCCCCATATCCACCCTGACGAGGCCGTCGACCCTTTCCGGCTTCATGAGCCCTGCCATCGTCTCGACTACGATAACCTTCTTGTCTGAAAGACCCCTGTCCCAGATGTACCTGGCGAGGCACCTTATGCCGTTTCCGCACATCTCCACCTCGCTGCCGTCTGGATTGAATATCCGCATCCTGAAATCGGCGATTACGGAAGGACAAAGGAGAAGGAGCTGGTCTGCTCCAATGCCGAACCTCCTGTTGCAGAGCTTCTCGGCAAGGTCGTTTGGCGCCTGCGGTTCTGAATCCCGGCAGTCGACGAGGATGAAGTCATTCCCTATGCCGTGCATCTTCGTGAAATTCAAGTCCATCAAGTTTCTCAGACAAAAGGAGGCTTTGTCTCCTGCCTCAGGAGGTCACTGTACGTCTCCCTCCTGCTCACAAGGGCGAATTCCTTGCCCTTTACCAGCACTTCCGCAGCCCGCGGACGGCTGTTATAGTTGGAACTCATGGTGAACCCGTATGCCCCGGCCGACATCACCGCAAGATACTCCCCCCTCTTCACCTCGGCGATTTCCCTCTCTTTTCCGAGGAAATCGCCCGACTCGCATATGGGGCCTACAATATCCGCCAGCATGTTCTTTCTCCGCTTCTTTTCCACCGGTTGTATGTGATGATACGCGCCGTAAAACGATGGCCGTATGAGGTCGTTCATCCCTGCATCGACGATCACAAAATCCTTATCCTTCCCTGCCTTGAGGTAGAGCACCTTTGTGACCAGTATCCCTGCATTGCCCACCATAGACCTGCCGGGTTCAATTATTAAGGTGAGTCCCCTTCCCTTGAGCATCGGAAGAAGGCTCCTTGCAAGGTCTCTTGGCACCGGCGGCACCTCGTCTCTGTAAGTGATGCCGAGACCTCCACCGACGTCCAGATATTTTATATTCATACCGTGCCCTTTCAGGTCATCCACGAGAAGCAGGGTCTTCTTCAAGGCATCCACGAAGGGAGACACCTTTGTGATCTGCGAGCCGATATGCTTATGCATCCCCACAATCTCGGTGTTCTTAAGACGCTCCGCAAGCCTGTAATACTCAAACGCCTCCCCGATAGGGATGCCGAACTTGTGTTTCTTAAGGCCTGTGGATATATAAGGATGCGTCTCAGGGTCGATATCGGGATTCACTCTGAGGGATATTGGCGCCTTCGTTTTCATCGTCCCCGCAATCCTGTCTATCTCCACAAGTTCTTCCCCGGATTCGACGTTGAACATCAGTATCCTTTTCTTCAGGGCATAACGTATCTCGTCTTCGGTCTTTCCCACTCCCGCGTACACGATCTTCCGGGAGGGGATGCCTGCCTTCAAAGCCCGGAATATCTCTCCCCCTGATACCACATCAGCTCCTCCGCCGTTCTTTGCGAAGAGCCTGAGAATCGAGGTATTGGAGTTCGCCTTCAGAGCAAAACAGATGATGTGCGGCACTCCGTCAAAGGCATCGTCGTATGCCCTGAAATGCCTCAGGAGAGTATTATAACTGTAAATGTAAACAGGGGTGCCGTAGGTCTCCGCGATCTTCTTCACCGGAACATCCTCGGCATAGAGCTTACCCTTCTTATAGCTGAAGAAGTGCATGAATCTGTCCTTGATTGGTCAAACTTTCCCTCTTAAATGGGTTATTATATAATAAGCGTGTGGTTACGGACAACCATAACGCTATCCCGAATCTCAGGGGACATCATCTCATATGCCTCCAGTTCTTCGGGGAGAGGGCTACAATCCCGACTTCGTCGAAAGACTCACGAATGTTATAAGGGCGGTGGAATCCGGGGCTCCGTTGTTTGCCGAGGAGCCGATGACGTCTGCAGAAAATGCCCGCACCTCGAAGAGGACATCTGCAAATACAGCGAAGGGGCGGATGAAGGAATCAGGGAGATGGACAGGCGTGCGTTGGGATTGCTGAAAATCCGGGAAGGTGCCCGGATCAGATGGCCGGAGATAAAGGAAAAGCTCCCGCTGATATTCAGGTCATGGTATGAGACCTGCTGCAACCTTTGCGGCTGGAAGAGGACTTGCGAGAAGAACGATTCCTATCTGGATCATTTCAGGATGCTCTCATGAAAGCAATTGCAGTTCGTGCTCCATGCCCAGACAACGGAAAGAGAACCTAACCTTATGTTACAGATAACGGAAGAGACCTTTGAACAGATTCTCCAGAACTTCAGAACATCATCGGTCATCGACCTTCAGGAGACCGCCTTCGTCGACCCCCTTGGAATGATCGGCATCCTCGAAATAGGGGAGGTGTTCAAGTCAGAGGGCATCAGGAAATCCCTTTATCTCCCCCGGTCCGAAGAGGTGCTCAAATACCTTGAGCGGATGGATTTCTTCAGGTTTGCTGGGAATTACTTCGAGCTTGAACCCCCGAAACCGAAACTCTCAAACAAGTATTTGAGAAGTTCCTATTCCGATGTCCTGCTTGAGATAACACCGACGGCGAACCCGGACGATATACATTTTATCGTCGGCAAGGTCAAGGAACGCGCTCAGGCGATTCTTGCAAAACATCTCAATTACGGTGAAAAGGCTATACACGGATTTATCGTCGCCCTCTCGGAGGTCTGTCAGAACATCATCGAACACAGCGAAAGCAGGGGGTTTGTGGGCATACAGAAATACCACTTCCAGAATATAGGTAAGAACGTCGTGAAGATAGCGGTGATGGATATTGGCATAGGCTTCAGGAACTCCCTTTCGGACAGGTTCCTCCTGAGAAACGACCTCCATGCCATAGAAAAGGCATTGCTCCAGGGAGCGTCGCGGCATGCCGACGATGGGAGGGGACACGGGCTCGCGGCAGTGAAACGGTTTGTGAACCAATGGAACGGCAAACTCTCCATACGCTCTGGAACGGCAAAGCTTTCGCTCATTCCCAGATGGTCTAGGGGAAAGGAGAAGGAGTTCGATCTTAAGCATTTCCCCGGCGCCCAGATAAACATCATGCTGCCGGAAGTGTAAGCGTTCAAATCGCAGCCCGCAGGCCTGTCTCTCCGGCGGGCAGGTTTCAGTGTGCGTATCTTCCCCATGACATTTTTCCCTTGACAAGTCTCCTTCTTTATGGTTCAATTGAATCAGTTGAAAATTCAACACGTTTCAACGTGTAGATAAGACAGCTCGGTTCGAGTCAAGATTCTAAGAATTATGAAAGGCAGCTCCTGGAGGAATGAATAACCGTAAATGACTACCTACAACCTCTATAAACTCCTTAAGGAAGAACTGAACAACGGCTCAAGCGATCTTGTGACGCGCCGGTCGGGACAGGTGATGAGAGAACGCATAGAGAGGGATATCGGAAAGGAAGAGAACGGCACTGTCATTGCCCTCGATTTTTCGAAGATCGGGGTCATCGACTATTCATGCGCAGACGAAATCGTTGCAAAGCTAATTTCAAGACTTTTGAGCGGGGAATACGGCGACAAGTACATAGTCCTTACCGGCCTGAACGAAAACCAGAGGGAGAATATAGAGGTAGCGCTTGAAAGGAAGGGCCTAGCTGTAATGGCGGAGATGAGGAACGCGGGCAAGGTACTCATCGGCAGCCTCAATAATTACCTTCAGAAGACCCTCGACCTGATACTCACCAGTGGAAGGATTACCGCCGGGGAACTTTCTGATATACTTAATCTCCCGGCGAATACGAGCGGGACAAGACTTCTCAATCTCCATAAGAAGAGGCTGGTGAGAAGGAGAGATGAAATGAGAGACGGCGGAAGGGTCTGGGTTTATGAAAAGGTTTAGCGGGCAGCTGATGGTCACTCGGAGGGTGATGAAATGACTGCGGTGGCTTTCATCGTCCTGGGCGTAGTCATAGGAGCGGTTGTAATGTGGCTCGTTGCCTCCTCCCGCCTCAAGTGGTTCTACTCGAAGCAGCTCGCCGATCTGCAGATGAGCTATTCTGCGCGGGTGGCGGAAGCAGAGGGCAAGGTGAAGGGCGCCGAGGCTGTTAACTCTGAGCTGAGACAGCAGGTTCAGCAGAGAGACGCCGAGATAATCCAGTTGAGGAAAGACCTGCAGAACGAGGGACAGATGAGGATAGAGGCCATTACAAGCCTGAAGGAATCACAAAAGAGCTTCGAGGAACAGAAGACGCTCACCGAGGCCATGAAGAAGGAGATGACTGATACCTTCAACGCCCTCTCATCGGCAGCCCTCAAAAGCAGCAGCGAGGATTTTCTCAGGCTTGCCTCCGAACATCTCGGCAAGGTGGTGTCGGACACCAAAGGGAAGCTCGGCGAGCATCAGGCAGCCATGGACGGCATGATAAAGCCTTTATATGAAACGCTCAGGAGATACGAAGAGCAGATAAGGGTCATCGAAGAGAGCAGGCATAAGGCGTACGGAAGCCTTGAGGAACAACTGAGGGCGCTGGCATCGACCCACGAAAACCTCCAGAAAGAGACCAGCAATCTCGTTTCGGCTTTGAGAAAGCCTCAGGTCCGCGGCCGATGGGGCGAAATGCAGCTAAGAAGGGTCGCGGAGCTTTCAGGGATGTCGATGCACTGCGATTTCAGCGAACAGCAGTCAATGGACACGGAAAGAGGAAGGATAAGACCGGACATGGTAGTACACCTTCCCATGGGCAGGGAGATTGTCGTTGATTCAAAGGTGTCCCTCGAAGCGTATCTGGATGCTATTTCCGCTCCCACAGAAGACGAAAAGAGGGCACGGATGGACAAACATGCCCAGCAGGTGAGGGCCCATATGAACAAGCTCGCATCCAAGGAGTACTGGAGCCAGTTCAAACAGTCCCCCGAATTCGTGGTGCTCTTCATACCCGGAGAATCCTTTCTGAGTTCAGCCCTCGAAACCGATACCTCTCTTATTGAGGATGGCGTCCAGAAGCGTGTTATCATTGCCACCCCCACGACTTTTATCGCCCTGCTCAGGGCAATTGCTTACGGATGGAGGCAGGAACAGATCACAAAGAATGCGCAGCAGATAAGCGAACTCGGCAAGGAGCTTTATGAGAGGATGAGGACTCTTGCAAGGTACTTTGACGACCTCGGCACTGCAATGGGGAGGTCCATGGATGCATATAATAAGATAATCGGTTCGATGGAATCCCGTGTCCTGCCGTCCATAAGGAAATTCAGGGAACTCGGCGCCACCGGCGCTGAAGAGATACCGGTCATCGGACAGATAGACCGTAAACCGAGGAGCCTGAATCTTTTGCCGGATGAGTATCATGAAGCATAAACCATACATTTACAGGAGGGGTCATGGCAGAGAAGAAGATGAGTCACGAGGAATTCGTGAAAAAGGCCATAGTAAGCCTGAGGAAGGAAGGGTACAAGGGGATACACTCGGTCTATTCAGGGTTCAATGAGGCATTCAAGAAATACTTCGATGGTGAAAACCCCGTCGAGGTGACGAACCGTCTTGCACAGGAAGGAAGGATCGTGATACGCCCGGTAAAGGGCGGGGTGATGTTCTACCTGCCGGAGGATGCACCCTCGCCCAAGAGCACTGCCGATGAGGCACTGAAAAAGATGGGGATCGAATGACGAAAAGGATCCTTGAGGAATGGAGGGAAATCCGGAGGACATGGGGCGGCTTCTGGTCAGCAAGGGTGTTGCTCACCGCGAACAATTACAGGGTCTTTGAGCATCTGACATCCCCGAAGACCGCCGGGGATGTCTCCGGGATTTTGAGAACGGATAGAAGGGCAACAGAGATCCTCCTGGACGCGCTCACCGGCCTCGGCCTTCTGAAGAAGACAGAATTGCGCTACCGTAACACCTCCGTTTCCGACCGCTTTCTCGTTATGAGCAGTCCTTATTACCAGGGGGATATAATACGCCACGCCGACACCCTATGGAAGAACTGGTCGGGTCTTGATGAGGTACTGAGAACAGGCAGGCCGCATCACATAGCCCACGATCATAATTCCTTTATACAGGGCATGCACAACCTCGCTGTGTTGAAGGTAAAGAAGGTCATTGCAGCCATTGGGATGCGCGGGGTAAAGAAGGCCCTGGACCTCGGGGGAGGCCCTGGAACCTATGCAATGGAGATGGCAAGGAGAGGAATATCAGTCACCCTCTTTGACAGGCCTGAGACTGTGAAGATCGCCAGGGATGTCATCAGCAAGTCAGGGTCGGAAGGAATAGATTTTCTCCAGGGAGACATTCTCCAAGACGACATAGGAAAGGGTTATGATCTCGTATTTATCAGTCAAGTGCTCCATTCCTGCTCGGGGGACGAGAGCATGCAAGTGATGGAAAAGTCCCGGGAAGCACTGAACCCACACGGCAGAATCGTGATCCAGGAGTTTTACCTCGAAGAGGACAAGGCCCATCCTGCTCAAAGCGCTCTGTTTTCTATCAACATGCTTGTTAACACAGAAGCCGGAAGGTGTTATTCGGTGCAGGAGATGAAAGGGTGGCTTTCGGAGGCAGGCTTCAGGAATATAAAGTCGAGGATTATGGAAGACACAGTGCTGGTTTCCGGGAAAAAAAGGAATGAGAAATGAAAGTGAACTGCCTCGTCGTCTCGAATACTTTCGGGACTCCTCGCAATAACGAAGAAACATGACCTGCGAACCTCAATTGTCATTGCGAGCAAAGCGAAGCAATCTCGTATTTTCACGTTTAAGGATACTGATCCCTCTTGAGGTGGCAAATGTCAGTTAATGACAGGAAGATCGGTATAATGGGAGGGACGTTCAACCCCATCCATTACGGTCACCTCAGGGCCGCTGAAGAGGCCAGGGAATTGCTCGGTCTCGAAACCGTCCTCTTCATCCCCTCGGGAAACCCACCTTTAAAGGTCGCGGACCTCGCCTCTGCAAAGGACAGATACGAGATAACCAGACTGGCGATAGAGACAAACCCTTTCTTTAGGATTTCGGATCTCGAATGCCGAGGTACAGGGAAGTCTTATACCGTAGAGACACTTACTTCGCTCATGGAAACCCATCCGGGGATTGAGTTCTATTTCATTCTTGGGATTGATTCATTCCTTGAGCTACCGCTTTGGCACCGGCCGGAAAGACTCATGGAGCTTACGAATCTTGCAGTCGTTTCAAGACCGGGGCTCACGTTCTCAAGACTCGCTCAGCGGGTTGCGGCAGACCCGAAGGTCCTTTCATCTCTTGATGCCCTGGAACTTGTCCTGCACGAAACGGAAGTTCCCGGAGGGAAGAGGGTTTTCCTTCTGAATGTTACTCCTATGGATATCTCGGCCACCATCATACGCAGGCTCGCAAGAGGGAAGCTGAGCATAAAATATCTGTTGCCAGAGAATGTAGAATCCTATATAATTTCTAATAAACTCTATCAGGAAGGGAGTGATCACCTTTAGAAGGTAAGAAGAAGGCTCTCAAAGCCGCAAAACTGGCCTTAGCAAAGAAAGCAAAAGATACGCTTATCCTCGATCTCAAGGGCCTCGCCGTCTTCACGGATTATTTCGTTATATGTTCCGGGGAGAGCACAACTCAGGTGAAGGCGATTTCAGAACATATCGAGGCCGAACTTATGAAGAACTCAACAAGACCGTTGTCCATTGAAGGACTTCGCTACGCCCATTGGGTGCTGATGGATTACGGAGATGTCGTCGTCCACGTCTTCGAGGAGGAAACAAGGGCTTACTATGAACTCGAAAAACTCTGGCTTGACGCCCCGAGAATCTCCTTGGACAACACTACGCATCCCGGCAAGGAGACCGCCGCGCCCGCCGATGAAAGGCCCTGTCACTGATGGGAAAGTTTGCCCTTCTCCTCTTTGTGCTCCTGCTTCTGGCCCTCGGTTATTTCGCAGTACTTAACGAAGAGACCGTCACGTTCGCCATCGCTCCAAAGACGGCATACGAGATGCCCAAGATAGCCCTTATCGTCCTCTCCTTCGCTGTCGGCATGGCGGTAATGCTCCTATATTCCTTCGTACGGGATACCAGGCGGTTTATAGAGAACAGGCAGCACCAGCGCAGGCAGAAGCGGGACATGCGCATCCAGGAACTCTATTCAAAGGCGCTGAACGCAATCATTGCAGACAACGAAGATGAGGCAAGGGCCTCCCTTGAGAGCATCCTCCAGGAAGAGCCGACGCATATGGACGCACTTCTGAGACTCGGCGACATCGCAGCGGGCGATGAAGACTACGAAAAGGCGCTTGGTAATTACAGAAAGGCATCCGAGGCCCAGCCTCATAACATCGAGGTGCTCTTCTCCCTTGAAAGAATAGCAGAGAAGACCGGGAGGATCTCTGAAGCCACTAGATATCTGGATGACATTCTCGCATTGGACCCTGACAATCTCACAGCCCTTTACAGGAAGCGGTCCCTCCTTGAGAAAGGAGAAAGATGGGACGACCTCATCTTTCTCCAGAGAACGATAATCAAGTGCGAGCACACTGAAAAGGACAGGCAGAGGGAGCAGAGAAACCTAATCGGCTTCAAATACGAACAGGGACGCAACAGCCTCGAGAACGGCCAGCTTGAAAAGGCGAAGAAGATATTCAAGACCATACTCCGTCTCGACAAGAACTTTGTTCCCGCATATCTCGGCCTTGCAGAGGTAATGCTCAGGGGGGGCGAATCCGAGGATGCCGTCGCCTTCCTCGAGAGAGGGTATGAGCAGACCTCTTCCACAATCATCCTGGCGAGGATCGAGGACCTCCTGATAAATCTTGGCGAGCCCGGAAAGCTCATAACCCTGTACAGGAACAGCGTCCTCAAAAACCCGCAGGATCAGTCACTCAGGTTTCTCATGGGAAAGCTCTTTTACAGGCTCGAGATGCTGGATGATTCCTTTGAAACCCTGATCGGAGTGGATGCTGCCAGTGCCTCTTATCCCGAACTCCATCATCTCCTCGGCACTATTTACCTCAGACGCCGCCAATGCGAAAACGCCGTCGAGGAATTCAAGAAGGTGATCGACGCCAAGAAACCCTTCAGACTTCCCTATTGCTGCGACAGCTGCGGCTTCACTTCACAGGACTGGTCCGGAAGGTGCCCCGGTTGCAGGGAATGGAACACTTATCGGTTCAACCTGTCCGGGGCCTGCAAGGCGTAAGGATAGATAAGCAAACAGGGAGTTACAAGAGCACAACAGAATGAAAGACAAAGATGACAATTCCAGCGACCAGTCATCCGCCGCTCCCCACCTGTCGCTGACTCAGAGGGTCGTTCTCGACACAAGTCTCTTTGTGAACCCGGACGTGAGGACGAGTCTTGGTGCAACTCCGACAGAGGCTCTCGAGACGTTTCTCTTTCTTGCAGCGCAGATTCATATCCTGGAATTCTATATGCCCCCCTCCACATTCGGAGAACTCCTGCATTTTGTCGAAAAGGACAGGATCCCCGGCGATCTTCTGCTCTTTCTCCACCAGAAGCCTCCGAAGAAACACGAACTGAAGACACCCGCCTTCCTCCTGTACGAGTTGATAGAAGACATAAGGGAGAGGGTGAACAAGGGGTTGCGGATTGCGGAGAAGGCTGTGAGAAGCGCCGAGAAAAAGAAGGCGGATGAAGTCATACAGGATCTCAGGAGAAAATACAGAGAGGCGCTGAGGGAAGGGATTATCGACAGCAAGGAAGACGTGGACCTTCTGCTTCTTGCCATGGAACTGGACGCCCTCCTGATCACCGCAGATCAGGGACTGATACAATGGGCTGAAAAGCTCGGCATAAAGTGGCTCTTTCCCGAGAAGTTCAAAGACTTCCTCACGGGAGCGATTAAGAGGACCAAGCTGCTTTCGGGGAGCTCCATTGACTCCTAATAGTCAGCGTTTATGGTGCCGAAGGCGGGAGTCGAACCCGCACGGCCTTTCGACCACCAGACCCTGAACCTGGCGCGTCTGCCAGTTCCGCCACTTCGGCAAGATCAACCCGCAGATCAAAGTTCAATCTCATAGTCTTTTACAATCGACTATGAGCCACAAACTGTTTTATCTTACCATAATCTCACAGTTCATCAGCTCATCCAACAGCATGAGCTATCAGCTAATTCCCAACCAACTCAGTGATGCTCTTTGC
The DNA here is from genome assembly GCA_964475485.1 of uncultured Nitrospiraceae bacterium. Lineage (GTDB taxonomy): Bacteria > Nitrospirota > Thermodesulfovibrionia > Thermodesulfovibrionales > UBA9159 > CAYYWY01. Next base: position 14,373 of record CAYYWY010000032.1, read on the forward strand.
GTCTTTATAGCCGGGCACGATCCTTCCGTCGGGCATGATCAAGGCCGGGGTACCGGAGATACCGAGCTTTTCGGCGAGTTTTCTATTCTCCTCGATCGCCGAAGTCTCACACTTTGGCTTTGGAAGCGGCTTCTTTTCGAAGGCGTCCTCAAGGAGGGCCAGGGATTTCTCGCACACAATAGCCTTTGCCTTGTCATACGCCTCGGGATGCGTTGGAAGGGGGAGCATCTTTATGTAAAACGCGATGTCTTTTCTTTCAGCAACAACCTTCTTCATCTCCTGATGAAGTCTTACGCACCAAGGTCAGTCCGGGTCGTCAAAGACTACAACCTTGTGCTTAGCCTCTTTCTCACCCATCAGCAGGGCGTCCTCCAGGGGGATCTGTGAAACATCCACCCTGTTGATTTCCATAAGCCTTTCCTGGCTGAGGTTCTTCTTCTCCTTTATATCTATGATCGAGCCCGCAATAAGGTGTTTCTTCGAGAAGTCCACATAGGTAGGGCCCTTCTTTCCTCCTGCCTCAATGGTAACCTCCCAAAACCCCTTCACAGGGCTCGTTCTCACCTCCAGGACCTTCAGGTTCGGAAGAAGATCCTTCAGGAGGGTGAATGCCTCATCCCTTGTCAGGGTGTGGCACTTCGCACAGTCCTCGCCTTTGCTGCTGAATCCGTATGATTCCGATACCGTCAGCAGCAAAGCGGCCATCGCCAATGCAAACAATGTTTTTCGCATCCATACACCTCCGTGAGTTTGACATATTATCACAAAATACCTTCTCCCCACAAGAAAAAATGTCCGCCATCGGATATAATAATAAGTCACGGCAGGCCGCGGATAGCGGGTCCCAACGACCGCGACTTATTTCCCGTCGGGCAGAGGAGAGGGCGATGAATCTCTGGAAAAAGATAATAATCCTGTTTTCGATCATGGGTCCCGGCATTATCACCGCAAATATCGACAACGACGCGAGCGGCATCACGACATATTCCGTTGCGGGTGCGCGTTTCGGCTACGGGCTCCTCTGGACCCTTATTCCCACAACAGTGGCCCTTATTGTGATACAGGAGATGATTGCCCGCCTTGGGGTTATAACAGGAAAAGGGTTGTCGTACCTCATAAGGGAGAACTACGGGGTGAGGACGGCTTTTTTCATGATGCTCGGTCTTCTTATGGCAAACTTCGGGACCACTGTCGCCAACTTCGCGGGATGGGCAGCCAGTACGGAGATCCTTGGCCTGAGCAAGTACTTCATGGTTCCTCTGGGGGCTATATTTATCTGGATGCTCGTCACAAAAGGAAGTTACCGCTTCGTGGAGGGAATACTCCTCATCGCCTGCCTTGTATATTTCGGTTATATCATATCAGGGGTTATGGCGAGACCCGACTGGGGCCTCGTCGCAAAGAATACCTTTCTTCCCCGGCTGCAGTGGGACTCTGAATACGTTATGCTCAGCATCGCGATCATAGGAACCACCATCACTCCATGGATGCAGTTCTATCTCCAATCCTCCATTGTCGAAAAGGGCATAACTCCCGAGAACTACAAGACGTCCAGGCTGGATGTGATAAGCGGTTGCCTGATCACCGACGTCATCAGCTTTTTCATAATCGTAACGTGCGGCACGCTTCTGTTCCCTTTTGGAATCAGGATTAATGAGGCAACGGAAGCCGCTCTTGCCCTTAAACCACTTGCAGGGGATTACGCGTCCCTCATATTCGCCCTCAGTCTTGCCAATGCATCTCTTCTCGGCGCCATCATCGTTCCCCTTTCAACCGCATACTATATATGCGAGGCCATGGGCTGGGAGGCTGGTGTGAACAAGACATTCAAGGAGGCGCCTCAGTTCATGTGGATCTATACACTTATGATTGTTCTGGCGTCCTTCCTTATTCTGTTGCCAGGCGCCCCCCTGGTTTTTCTCATGGTGCTCTCATCGGTAATAAACGGCCTGCTGCTGCCCTTCGTCCTGATCTACGCCTTGTCCCTCATAAATAACAGGAGGCTGATGGGAACGTACACCAATCCTAAAGGTTATAATTACATAGCATGGGGAACAATCGTGGTGATTATTTGTCTTACGGCATTTCTGGTGTTTACCATGGTGATCCCGGCAGGAAAAGCATAAATGGTTCATGCCATAAGATGGAAAAATAGCAAGGTCATAATGCTTGACCAGACCAGGCTTCCCTGCGAAGTGAAGTTCGTGGAATGCACCGACTACAGGACTGTCGCGGAAGGGATCAAAAGACTCATGATACGGGGAGCGCCTGCCATAGGCATCGCCGCAGCCATGGGAATCGCCCTTGGTGCACGGGAAATTAGGGCAAGGACATTCGATGAATTTATGCAGAAGCTTGAGCCTGTGTTTCATGCGATGCTTTCCACCCGTCCCACTGCCGTGAATATCCGGTGGGCCATCGAGCGCATAAAGGTGTTTCTCCGTTTCCACAGCACACTGCCTGTCCCTGCGCTGAAGAAGATGCTTGCCCAGGAGGCTCAGAGGATACTTGAGGAAGATATCGAGGTGAACAGGGCGATAGGAAGATTCGGCGCCGAGTTGATAAAGGACGGTGATACCATCCTTACCCACTGCAATGCAGGGGCCCTCGCAACAGGCGGATACGGTACGGCTACTGCCCCAATGCTTTTTGCAAAGCAGCAGGGCAAACGAATACAGGTATATGCCGATGAAACAAGGCCTGTACTTCAGGGGGCAAGGCTTACGGCCTGGGAACTTGCGCATGAGGGAATCCCCGTCACCCTGATCACGGACAGTTCAGCCGGCGCACTGATGAAGAAGGGAGAGATCGACCTCGTCATCGTAGGCACCGACAGAACGGTGAGAAACGGCGATGTCGCCAACAAGATCGGAACATACACGGTGGCTGTTCTCGCAAAGGAGCACGGCATACCATTCTACGTTGCGGCTCCGCTGAGCAGCATCGACCTTTCAATCCCGACGGGCGACCGGATACCTATTGAGGAAAGGGATCCGTCAGAGGTGACCTGCATATCGGGAAAGGTGATATACCATGAACCGAAAGGGGCCGCCCGGAGGTACTCTTCGGGCTCCCGGTGGGGGACTGTCCGGATAGCTCCTGAAGGGGTGAAGGTGCGGAATATGGCATTCGATGTGACACCGCACAGGTACATTACTGCTATAATTACCGAGAAAGGGATTTTTCGGCCCGGTGAAATAAGGAATATCTTTCGCAGATGAAATTCAGCGACATCTATCCGAGGTATGAGAACGATCTCAGGCTTGTAGAAAAGAACCTGAAGGATATCTTTAGGAGCGACGCTCCTCTTCTTCCCATGATAGGAGAGCATATCATCGGGGGAGGGGGGAAGAGAATGAGACCTCTCTTCCTGCTTCTTAGCGCCGATCTTGCCCGGTACAGAGGAGAAAACAGGATTCTCCTGGCGAGCATTATCGAGGCTATCCATACCGCATCCCTTCTCCACGACGACGTCGTGGACGGTGCCGAACTGAGAAGGGGGAAACAGACTGCACATATGCTGTGGGGAAATCAGATCGTCATTCTTGTGGGGGATTACCTTTACTCCAATGCCCTGAGGCTTGCGGTGCTCCAGAAGAACCAGAAGATTATGGAAACGCTTTCAAGGGCCACAACCATGATGACCGAAGGAGAGATCCTCCAGCTGAACCGCGTTGCAGACCCCGACATAACGAAAGATGAGTATTACAGAATAATCTCCGCTAAGACCGGAGCCCTCATCTCCGCCGCATGCAGGATCGGCAGCATACTCGGCGGGCTCCCACAGGACAAGGAGGACGCTCTGGCAGGATTTGGCATGAAGACAGGGATCGTATTCCAGATAGTAGACGACATCCTCGATTACATGGCAGATGAAAAGGGTCTTGGAAAGAAACTCGGCAAGGATCTCAACGAGGGGAAGATCACGCTGCCCCTCATTTATCTCCTCTCCGCAGCGGATGAAGGCGAGAAGACAGTGATAAAGGACATTACGAAGAACTGCGCTTCCGGAAAGGGAGACTTGAAGAGGATCCTTCATCTCTTCGGCAAATACAATGCCATAGAAGAATCCTTCGGAATCGCAAAGGGGTTGATCGGTGAGGCGAGGGAAGCACTGAGCCTCTTTCCTCCTTCACCGGAAAAGGATGCCCTGCTGGGTGTGGCCGACTACGCCCTTACACGGGACAGATGATGCATCCGGTTGTCGAGCTTGCAAAGACAGCCGTCGAGGAATACGTGAGGAACCGGAGGGTGATCCCTCCTCCCGAGGTGCTCACCCCCGAGATGAAGGAAAAGGCTGGTGTATTTGTCTGCCTAAAAAAGCACGGTCAACTGAGGGGATGTATCGGCACCTTTATGCCCGCCTGCCGCAATGTGGCTGAAGAGATCATACGGAACGCCGTGTCCGCTGTTTCTGAAGACCCCAGGTTCCTGCCCGTCAGCGAGGAGGAACTCGCCTCCCTGCAATACTCTGTCGACATCCTGTCGCCGCCTGAAAGAATTTGCGACAGGGGCAAGCTCGATCCGAAAAGGTACGGAGTAATCGTGGCACGGAAGGAGAAGAAGGGCCTCCTGCTTCCGGACCTCGAGGGCATCGAAACGGTGGAGGAGCAGATCAGGATCGCCATGATGAAGGCGGGAATCGGCCCGGACGAAGAGGTCGATATATACCGCTTCGAGGTAAGGAGGTACGTGTGACGACTATACCGCGCAGGGGAAATCTCAGGGACTATAACATCGCGCGCATACTCATCGATCTCAACAGGGAAAGGGCTACCGGAACCCTCTCCGCCGCCACCTCGCTCTTTACGAAGAAGGCGTACCTGAAGGACGGCAATGTCATCTTCGCATCCTCCTCCTTCGAGGACGACAGGCTCGGAGAGATGCTCGTGAAGGCGGGCAAGATAAGCATGGAACAATACGACAAATCAGTCGAGCTCCTGAAAACCACAGGGAAGCGGCAGGGCGCAATCCTTGTGGATCTTGGCTACATCACGCCAAAGGATCTCTTCTGGGGGGTAAAGTACCAGGTGAAAGAGATTATTTACAGCCTCTTCCAGATCGAGGAAGGGACATACGAATTCATCGGGGGCGCCCTTCCGCTGGACGAGGTTATTACCTTGAAGATCGGGATGGAAAACCTCATCTACGAGGGAGTTCAACGTATTACGAACTGGACGAGAATCAGGAGAGAATTGCCCGATGTAAACACGGTTTTTTCCCTCAATGAAGACCCCTCAGGCATCTTTAAGGGGATCGATCTGCGTTCCCAGGACAGAACCATCCTTTCCCTTGTGGACGGCAGAAGGACCATGAACCAGCTCATAGAAGAAGCCCGTATGAATTCCTTTGATGTTATGAAGACGCTTTACGTCCTCTGGTCATCTGGTTTTATCGTCGAGAAAAAGGTATCCGTGCAGGAGGAATCCGTAACCGCCGCTGCAGAGGAGATAGCGAAGTCTGGGATGGCAGAGGAAGAGGAATTAAGAAGGAAGGTGGAGGATTTCTATGAAAAACTCGGCAATATGACCGAAGCCGAAATACTCCAGGTCGTCGAGGACTCCGACTCCGAAGAAGTGAAAAGAAACTATTACCGGCTTGTGAAGGAGTTCCACCCCGACCTGCTCTATAACTCACCTGACGAAGCTCTGAAGAAGAAGATGAACGCTGTCTTCGACGCTGTGACCAGGGCCTTCAATCTCCTGAAGGATGATTCTAAGAGAAAGGACTTCTTCAACTCCCTCGGCAGGTCCCGGAAGGAAGAGGATACCGATGCAGCCCTTTTGGAGGAGCAGTTCCTGAGGGGGATCGAGGAATTCAAGAACGGGAATTTCTGGGGCGCCTCCGAACTCTTCAGACTTGTTGCGAGGAGATCCCCGACAAATACCAGGGCATGGAGTTACCTTTCCCTTGCCCTGAGCAAGATGCCGAACAGACTGAAGGAGGCTGAGGAAGCAATCCACGAAGCCATACGCCTTGATCCCTTTAACAGCGAACACCTTGCCAACCTCGGACTCCTGTATCTCAAGGCGGGACTCAAGAAAAGGGCGGAACACCAGTTCCTGAAGGCCCTGAGGCTTGACCCGGACAACGCCAAGGCCAGGAAGGGACTTGAACAGGCAAAGTAGCGGGCCGGCTCTTGCAGAACGATGCGAAACCCGCCATAGGCTCGGCGTCATCCTCAAAAACGGGAAGCCGGACGGGATTCCCTCGACGCCGCATTGAATCTTTCGAATACCACCCAGGAAGATATCGCAAGGGCAGGGACGGAAAGAGTAGTTGTAACCGCCTATTCCCCTTAGAGAAATCTCATTCCTCTCCAATTACGGCATGAGCTGCCATCTCCCGATTCGATATCATTGCATGGCCTGTTCTGGATATGCCGATAACACCAACGGGGATTTCAGGAGGGAACATCTTTATGCCTTCTTCACATGCTGTCCTAACATCCAAGCCCTTTGAGACCATATCATAGACCGTCTTTGCCAGCATCCTCCTTATTATTTCCTCGCCCAGGCCGGTTACAGCCACTGCGCATGCGGGACCCGCAAAAAAACCGCACCCGACCATCGGGCTGTCTCCCACCCTGCCGAGCATCATGGGCAAGGCGCCTCCCGTGGAATTCGCCACCGCCATATTCCCCTGCTTGTCCATCGCAACAACGCCGACGGTGTCGCAGGAAAAGATGGCGCCGTACGACATTTCCTCGAAATTCCAGAGACTCTCTATGCTGTGACCCCTCCAGAGCGGATTCACATCCCCCACCCTTCCTTCCCGAATGCGCTGTTTCATCTCCCTGTACCTCTCCAGGGCAATAGGCGACATTTCACCAAAAGGCTTAAACCCTCTCTTCTTTGCAAACGCAGCGGCGCCATGCCCGGAGAGGGCGACATGGGGGGTATCGATTACCGCCCTTGCCACGAGCACCGGATTCATAATACCCCTTATGGAGATTACGACCCCAAGGTTGCCTAAGGAATCCATAACAGCAGCATCCATCTCGGTCGTTTTTCCGTCCAGACGCGGGACGGAGCCTCTTCCTGCATTGAACCTCCCGTCCTCTTCAAGGATGCGCGCTGCCTCCACCACGGCGTCCAGGGCTGCTCCTCCCCTTCCGAGGATTTCTGCACCGGCAGCGGCCGCTTCCCTGCAGCCGTCAGAGAGGTTTGCCGGCGAGCCGGCTCCTCCATGCGCTACGATGCCGTATCGGTTCATTCTACCAATATCTTAATACAAATAAACGAGGATTGAGAGTGTCCGAATCGAGCCGAATTCACGGTTCTCGAGCCGAGTCGCTCCTTCCCCGAGTCCATGAATTATTAAGGCTAAGCTATAATAAATCGTATGGCGCTCACCGGAAGATTGCAAGGCATGTCGATGGTAGTCTTCTCCCTGATCGCAGGACTGCTCCTTTCACAGGGCTTCACCGGCGAACGAGACCTGTTTCTCAGAGTAAGAGGGGACAAAGTCCTTGACGGTAGCGGAAACCCCGTTATCCTTCGGGGCTTCAATGTTGCCTTCAAGGACTTCCAGGGACTTCTCGGAGAAAAGGACATCAGGAATATCTCAGAAAGCGGTGCAAACAGCATCCGCCTTGTTCTTGACTATCGCCACCTTGAGTCAGGGCCGTTCCTCTTTAACAACTCCAGCCTTACCATTCTCGATTCGGTGCTGAACTGGTGTGAGAAATATCGGGTCTACGTTATTCTCGACATGCACCTTGCACCCGGGATACAGAACCCGCATGACTTTGTGGTGCACAGGGAAAGATCTTATGATTTCTGGAAGAAGAAAGAATTCCAGAAAAGAATCATGGCCCATATCGACCGGGACGCTCTAATCAAAAGACTTCGTTATGCCCTGAATTTCAGATCCCGGCATGGCGTACCTCTTTATGTTGGAGAGTTCACAGCCCATGCTAACCCGGCCGGGGAAAGTGTTTTCCGTTACCTCGGCGACCTCCTCGGCATTATGAGGGATGAGGGCCTGCACTGGAGCTATTGGACATATTATTCCGAGTATCCGGGTATCGGAATTCACACCGGTAATCACCCGCGTCTTGCAAGGCCCGAAGAACTGGATATTCTTAGAAAGAACATGAAATCTCTATAGATCCCTGCAGGTCCCTTTTCGCCCTTCGGAGGGATTTGATATAATGAACATAATGAAATCAGTTCCATGGGCAAGATGTCCGCAAAAGCAATATAAGTGAAACCTTCCCCCCTTATATGAACGGCAGGGCAAAACAGCTCCTTCTTTCTTCAAAATATCTCCACGCCCTTGTCGGGCTGACAGTTCTCGCCGGTCTTTACCTCGCAAGCCTTTACAGTTACCTTCTCTTTCACAGTCTCGCAGAACTCTTCGGCATCGCCGTGGCATGGGGCGTCTTTATGCTCGCGTGGAACTCGCGCAGGTTCCTTAACAACTATCTCTTGTTCATAAGCATCTCATATCTGTTTGTCGGCGGTCTCGATCTTCTGCATACCCTCTCGTACAAGGGGATGCGGCTTTTCTCGGAGGACGACGCGAACCTTCCTACGCAACTGTGGATCGCGACAAGGTATGTTCAGAGTCTCTCCTTACTCGCCGCCCCGCTGTTCCTCGGCCGAAATCTCAGGGTAGCTCCCGTCATGATCCTTTATGCGCTCGCCGCGGGCCTCCTCGGAGCGAGTATCTTCTACTGGAAGATATTTCCGGACTGTTATATCGAAGGGGTCGGACTGACCCCTTTCAAAAGGGTGAGCGAGTATATCATCAGCCTCATCCTCCTGGTCTCCGCCGTCTTTCTCCTCCTGAGACGCGAACACTTTGACAGTACGGTGTTGCGCCTGCTTGTCGTTTCCGTCATCGTCGCCGTCTGCGCTGAACTGGCCTTTACGCTGTATATGGACGTGTATGGCCTTTCTAACCTCATAGGTCACTTCCTGAAGATCATTTCCTTCTATTTCATATACAAGGCGATCATTGTGACCGGTATAGTGAAACCCTACAACCTTGTATTCAGGGACTTGAAGCTTAGCAAAGAGGCGCTCGATCAGCGCCTGAAGGAAATCGAAAAGGGCCGGCACGAATTGGAGAGGGCCAACAACCTCCTCAGGTCTCAGGCCGAGGAGCTTAAGAGGCATCGCGACCATCTTGAGGAACTGGTCGAAGAACGCACCGCCGAGCTGAGAAAGATGAACCAGGAACTCGAGATCGAGATATCTGAACGGAGGCGTGCCAGGGAAATGGCCTCTCTCTTTGAAAGCTTGGTCAACCAAACCAACGACGCCATCTTTGTCGTCGATCCTGATACGGCCGGCCTTATCGATGTCAATAGCGCAGCATGGCTAAGCCTTGGATACGAGCCTAACGAGTTGCTCGGGATGAAGGTCACCGATATTGCCCTCGGCCAACCCGACATGGCCAGATGGAAGGAGCATGTGGAACAACTCAAGGAAAGGGGACACCTGCTTCTTCAGGATGTGCTCAGACGCAGGGACGGTTCCACATTCCCTGTCGAGGTGAGCGTAAAACACGTGACCCGCGAGGAGAGGGACTATCTCCTCGCCATAGTCCGTGACGTGACCGAGAGGAAGGAAATAGAGAACAGAATCACCGCTTCCAATGAGCTTCTGAAACTCTTTTCTCAGAGCTTCACGCGAAAGGAATACCTTGATGCAGTGGTTGAATTGGTCAGGAAATGGTCGGGATGCAGGTGTGTGGGCATCCGGGTCATGAATGAAGACAGCAAGATCCCTTACGAGGCATACACTGGGTTCAGCAGGGAGTTCTGGGAGATGGAGAACTGGCTTTCTGCCGAGTACGATGAGTGCGTTTGCATAAGGGTGATAAAGGAAAGGCCCGATAACCAGGAGCTTCCTGTGATAACTTCCAACGGTTCTTTCCATTGCAATGATACCGTGGCCTTCGTCGGGAGACTGAAAGAGGAGCAGAAGGCAAGGTATCGCGGCTCCTGCATAGAAGCCGGCTTTTTGTCCGTAGCGGTCGTCCCCATCAGGTACCGGGATATGGTAATAGGAGCCATCCATCTTGCGGACGAGGAGGAAGGTATGGTCCCCCCGAAGACCGTGGAATTCATCGAACTGATATCACCCCTTGTCGGAGAGGCCATTTACCGGTACTCGATCGAAGATGAATTGCGTAAAAATTACGAGGCCCTCCGGAAGAGCGAGAAAAGCCTTTCCGAGGCGCAGCGTATCGCTAAGATCGGCAACTGGGAATGGAACCTTCAGACAAATGAGCTGCACTGGTCCAATGAGATTTACCACATCTTCGGCCTGAGCACCCAGACGTCTGGCACTAACTACGCCACTTTCCTCAACTATATTCACCCCGGCGACAGGGAATTTGTGAAAAGTGCTATAAATGCGGCGTTATATGAGAGAAAGCCTTACAGCGTCGAACACCGCATCGTCCTTGAAGACGGCACGGTCCGCATCGTTCACGAGCGAGGTGAGGTCAATTACAACGATTCAGGCGAACCGGTCAGAATGGTTGGGACGGTGCAGGACATCACCGAGCAAAAGCTCGTGGAGGAGAAGCTGAGGAGTTCCAGAGAACAGCTGCGCAACCTCTCAGCACATCTGCACCGGGTAAGGGAGCGGGAAAGAACCAGCATCGCCCGGGAGATACATGACGAACTTGGCCAGACATTGACCGCGCTCAAGATGG
>CAYYWY010000033.1:0-23972 GCA_964475485.1 uncultured Nitrospiraceae bacterium
AGGCAGTCCGGCCTTTTCTTTATCATTCAAGGACGAGGCCTGAAGACACAATCCTGAAGGCGCGGAATCTTCGTACTGCAGGAGCATCCTGCTCTGTGCAAACTTCTCCCTGTCCATCCCGCAGTATTTGCATGAGGGATGGTCCTTGAGATCGTCCGATGAAAAACCGAAGGAATCCGCCCAAAAGCTGCCGGGCAAAAGCGCAAGCAACAAAAAAAACCTTTTTCATATCCGCCTCCTGAGCGTCCGGGCAGGAGATGACCTCTACGCTCCCGGACAGCGATTTCCGGTATTTATTATACCCCAAATCCAGCGATAAGAAATGTCATTGGGAGTGCCATGCCTGCCGGCAGGCAGGAAACGAAGCAATCCCGACTTTCTTAATGAGATTGCCGCGCATCCGTTGGGTGCTCGCAATGACCGTCCTGGCAACGTATTGGTCCAGTTATCACTGGATCTGGGTATGCCATTCACCGGCGCCAGTGCGAGCCTTATGCATAACACGCCTTGAACTGATCGGGCGCAATAGCAGTTGCAGACAGAGAAGATTAAAGAAGCGATGCGAGGATTGTGTAACCCCCGCATGGAGGAGCATCCAGCCCTTCCCTGAAGTCGCAACCGTCGATGAGGAAATCACACTGCATGCAGGCGAGGGACATGATTTCCTCGTCCTTCGAAAAAGCAGGTTTGAGACGTATTCCGGGAGCCATCGAGGCAAGCTCGGCGGCTGTGAGGTTTCTTGCAAGAAAATCATATGTGCCGCATGCCTGGCTCTCCTTGCCTTCCCTGTAAAACCGGCAGAAGCCTCTGCAAACGATATCCGTAAAGGCATCGGACTTCACCCGGTCACCTCCCCCAGCCACCTCAGATAATCCTCTGACCCTGAAACAATGGCAAAGGCGATGATCTCGGGAACAGTGTAGCTATGGAGTTCCCTTACCTTTGCAGAGAGTGAATCGAAGAGTTCCCCCTGCGTTTTTGCGATCATCAGGACCTCTTGCTCATCCTCTATCTTCCCCTGCCAGGAATAGACGGACCGGATATTTCTTATGATATTCACACAGGCTGCGAGACGCGCCTCCACAAGCGCATGGGCGATTCTTGCCGCCTCATCCTCATTTACGGCGGTGATAAAGACCACAATGTTTTCCATGATATATCCTCCTGCGACCTCTACTCACTCCCAATCCTGAAAACAATTCTGGCGCATATTGCTATGGAGCCAGATCTACAAACTTTCCGTCCTTCATAAGAGCCGTCCTCACATCCCCGGCGCCGACGAGCACCACGGTCGGCCTGAAGAATACAAAATCCTGATGAAACGGCGTCTTCACTCTGCCGCCGAATGAACTGTTGTCCCCGAATGCGATGTGGACCGTACCGAGGATCTTTTCGGACTCAAGGATATTGTCGGGCCTTTTTGCCCTGTCGTTTGTCCCGATGCCAAGCTCCGCGATGTTGGCATTCTCCTTCCTCTCCTCGAGCTTGCCCTTCAGCACACGCGCAAAGTGTTCCTCTCCTTCGATCCCGACCACATACCCGTTCTTCACCGTCACCGTCACAGGAGACTCCAGATTCCTTGTGGATGTCCATTCGAGAACGAGTTTTCCGTTTGCCGTGCCTTCCAGAGGCGCAACATAGACCTCGCCTGCGGGAAGGTTGCCGAAGGAGCCGGGTCTTGTGAGAATACCGGTGTCGGGCAACGCTTTTCTTCCCTTCTTGGAAAGGGAGATATGGGTGCCGTTGGCTGTCCTAACCTCGATGATCTCTGCCTTATCAACAGTCTTTGCAACTGCACGCGTCCGTCTTGCGAGCGCCCTCCAGTCAACATCCATGGACCCTTCGAGCATGGAGACCTCAAAAAGCGGCATGCTCGCATACCTGGCGCCGCAGATCCTGGTGAGGAAGTCCCTGAACCTCGTGTGGCTGGTAGAGTAATTGGAGAGGGCAATCACAGCATCAACCGAAACGTTCCTGTGTTTTCTTATTGTCGCCTCTGCATCCTTGGTCTCTTCATCGGAGATTTCCTTCGAAAGCAGGGGTCTCAGGAGTCCTGATCTCTTCAGTTCGTTTACAGCCTTCTCGCCGAAGGCACGGCGCCAAAGCTCCTCGGGAGGCTCCGCCCCATGGCTCAGGGTGGAGGGGTATTCATGAAAGAGTATCTTCTTAGTGAACGTCTTTCCGATCTCGGCAGTGAGGAGGGCGATGTCCCTGAGCCTCTCTCTCCTGCACTGATCGCGGACATCGAGCATCTCCTTTTCATTCACCCTGTCGGTGAAGACGAGAACCCTCTCGCCTCTCTTCACTCCGAGGTTCGTCGTAAAGATCGACCTGATAGAACCGGTGAGCATATGCTTATTTTACACCTTTCATAACACCGGTTGTCTGCATATTCTGTTGAATTCCCCAAGGGAAAAGGCTTGAGCCTTTACCCCGTTCTGAACTGCTTTTCGATTTCACGCCTTGCCCGGTCGATATTTGGCAACGACTTAACCCTGGTCAACCGAATGTCCATTGCTGCAGCACAGAGTTCGAACAATCTGAATGCTTCCTCCCTCCGCACCTGTATTTCACTTGGAAGCAAAGCGAGCTTCTCGATATTTGAAAGGAATTTCTCCATGAATTCTCCCCTTGAGCCATTCATAGGATTCCTCATCTATGTATGGCAAACTTGAAGCCAGCTTCGAGACCGCAGAAGGGTAGTCTCCTCATCGTTCTGGAATTGAAGCCTCCTATTAATTTCATCAATAGAGAGACTTCCTTTTTGCACCATCCTTTATCGACCCCTTTAAAAGCGAAGCTCATAAGATAAAGAATCCCCCTTTGTCCAACTCGCTTTCTCAGGACATAAACTCAATGCCCTATTTTATACATTAGTGATAGCTTTTACAATGCAGAAGGCGTGATGGCATTCATAAGGGCGCGAAAGAAAACTGGATTCCCGTTCGAAGCGAGTCGCGCGGAGTCGCACTGCGCGGGAATCGAACATGAGCGGTTGACTCACGAAGGAGCATGAAAATATCACCCTCCCCTCCTGTCCCCTCTCCCCTTGTGGTTGAGCGACCCTGCCTGTCCCTGCCAACCGGCAGGCAGGCGGTAGGCAGGGGTGAGGGGTATTTTCGGAACAATGACGACAAGGGGGCTTTGAGACGAGTTCTAAGAAATTTGGAAGAACAGAAAGGAAGCTACCGGAAGAGCAGCTCCATTTGCTCGAGCTGTGCGCCAGGGAAGACGATCGGGTATTCGTTGTCGAAGCAAGCAGAGCAGTAATCGCCTGAGTCGGGCACGATCTTCTTCAGCCCTTCCAAGCTCAGGTATGCGAGTGTGTCGGCGGTGATATACTTCCTCGTCTCCTCCACCATGTGCGTGTAGGCGATGAGTTCATGCCTCGTGGGGGTATCTATGCCGTAGAAACAGGGGGCGATGGTGGGAGGGGAGCTTATCCTCATGTGGACCTCTTTTGCGCCCCCGACTTCCCGTATCATCTTTACTATCTTCTTGCTTGTGGTCCCCCTGACGATGGAGTCGTCAACCACGATGACCCTCTTGCCCTCAAGGAGTTGCCTAACGGGGTTGAGTTTTATCTTCACGCCGAAGTGCCTGATAGTCTGCTTCGGTTCGATGAAGGTCCTTCCCACATAATGGTTCCGTATGAGTCCGAAATCGAAATGGATACCGCTTTCCTCTGAGAACCCTATGGCGGCAGGAACCCCGGAATCGGGCACCGGGATAACGATGTCCGCATCGACGGGCAGTTCTCTTGCGAGCTGACGGCCGAATTCCTTCCTAACCGCATTGACGTTCTGATAGCCGAATATGTAGCTGTCGGGACGGGAGAAGTAAATGAACTCGAAGATGCAGTGCGCCTTTCTCCCGCTCGCCGCGGCTTTCACAGACTTAAGTCCGTTTTCGCTAATGATGACCATCTCCCCCGGCTCCACTTCCCTGAGGTAGGTCGCGTTGATAAGGTCAAGGGCGCACGTCTCGGAGGCGACCACATATGCGCCGTCCACCTGTCCGATACAGAGGGGCCTCACCCCGAACGGGTCCCTCGCTGCGATAAGCTCCTTCTCCCTGAGTATCAGGAGACTGTAAGCACCGTTAACCTTGCTCAATGCCTGGATTATCCTGTCATGAGGGTCGTCTCCCCTTGCATGCGCGATGAGATGGACTATAACCTCGCTGTCGGAAGTCGACTGGAATATCGCTCCCTGCCCTTCCAGCTCATCCCTAAGCTCCGAAGCATTCACAAGATTGCCGTTATGTGCCAGGGCCAGGGAGCCCAAGGAAAAATTTGCTACGATGGGCTGGACGTTTTTAAGCACGCTGCTCCCTGCCGTGGAATAGCGGTTGTGGCCTATGGCCACATACCCCGGCAGCCTTCTCAGTCTCTTTTCGTTGAATATGTCCGCCACAAGTCCCATCGATTTCTCGATGTAGAGCTGCTTGCCGTCTGAGGAGCATATGCCGGCCCCTTCCTGCCCCCTGTGCTGAAGGGCATAAAGACCAAGATATGTGAGATTGGATGCCTCGGGGTGGTTGAACACGCCGAAGACGCCGCATTCCTCGTGGATATCGTATCCCTTCCTACTTCTTGCTTTCATACTTTTATGTAGTTTTCCCAGTATAGGAGGAGTTCCTTTGTAGCCCTGAGATCCCCAAGGCAGTATTTCGCGATGTCGATATACCTCCCGGACTGATACAGTTCCCTCACCTCATATCCCGTAATGCCCTCAGACTTCGGGCTTTTTATGCCGAAGGTCTTGCACCACATGTCGAGGCTGAACCTCCTTCTGGAAGCACCGTAGAAAGTGAGCTGGTCAAGGAGATCGATATGCGAGCCGTTGTATCTGTTGGGCATAAGTTCCCGCGACGGTTTTATCCTGTGCACCGCCGAGCGTATCAGGATGAAGGGGCAATCGAAAGACCTCCCGTTAAAGGTGACGATTTGATCGTACACTTTCACCGTGTCCCAGAACCTCTGGAGAATCTCCTTCTCAGTGCCGGATTGAAACTGTATCCCCTCTTCTTCAAACGGCAGCAACGGATCGGCGGAAGACTGATAATAGACTGCCCCCCTCATGGTATCGGGGTTCAGCATACCGATGGCGACAATCTCACCGGTGAGGGGATAGAAGGAGAGGCTTTCCTTCACCTCCCGGACATCGTCCTCCGACTCCGCCCATCTGAGAAGATACTCCTGCGTCGCCTTGTCCAGCGCTTCGAAATCCCTGCCTACCGTCTCAATATCAAGAATTATCCGTGACATTTATTTCAGCGTGTAGCGTGTAGTCGAATGAACTTTCTCAGCCTTTGAACCTACACGCTATACGCCGCTCCCTGCTCGCTTTTCTCTCACGACGCCTTTCGCAGCTCCTTAAAGACCTTCCAGGTTTTCAGAAGATCGATTGCCCTCTGGAGCTGGACATCATCCTTTTCCGACACCTCAATGGGAGCGGTCTCCTGCTCCGGCTCCTTCTTCTCTTCCACCTTTTCGTTCTTGAGATGCCTTTCAAGGTCCTTCTCCCTCACAACCGCATGCTCCTTTACTCCGTTCTTAGACTCGATCTTCAAAACGATATCCGGAGTAATGCCGGTAGATTGTATCGATGTGCCGTTGGGCGTATAGTACCGCGCCGTTGTCAGCCTGAGTCCCGACCCGTCGCTGAGGGGTATGACGCTCTGGACCGACCCCTTGCCAAAGGTCTGGACCCCCAAGATCACCGCCCTGTGCCAGTCCTTCAAGGCCCCTGCCACGATCTCGGAGGCGCTTGCGCTGCCCTGGTTCACCAAAACGACCATGGTAATTTTGTCGTCGTACGGCCGGTTCCCTCCTGTACGGTATTCCGATTTTTCGCCGGCCCTGTCCTTTATATACACCACAAGCTTTGCCGGGGGAAGGAACTGACTCGCCACATCCACGGCGCTGTTAAGAAGGCCGCCCGGGTTGTTCCTGAGATCGAGGATGAGGGAATTCACCTTCTCCTCATGGAGCTTGCCCAGCGCATTTGAGAGGTCGGCGGCCGTCTGCTCCTGGAACTGCGTCAGCTTTATGTACCCGATCCCCTCTTCGATGACTTTAGACTTCACGCTCTTTATCTTTATGATATCCCTCACTATGGTGAATTCCCTGGGCTCTTTCCATCCCTCCCTGATAACGGTAATCGTCACCGGTGTCCCTTTGGGTCCCCTCATCTTGTTCACTGCGTCCAGGAGGCTCATGTCCCTTGTGCCTTCATTATTGATCTTGATAATCTTGTCCCCTGCCTTTATTCCGGCCTTGTATGCCGGGGTGTCCTCTATCGGAGCAATCACCGTGAGGACGTTATCTTTCATGCCGATCTGTATGCCCAGACCTCCGAACTCACCCTTTGTATCGACCTGCATCTCCTTGAACGCCTCGGGCGTCATGAACCCGGAATGCGGGTCAAGGGAACTGAGCATCCCTTTCACTGCACCGTAGACCAGATCCTTCACCTTCACATCCTCTACATAGTTCTTCTTTATGATGGACAGGGCCTCGGTAAATACCTTGATATTTTCGTATCCCTCGACCTCGGCGCTCACAAGACCAACCGACCACCTGCCCACAATAATCCCGGCAGCAGCAACAGTGAGCACCAACGCCCAGGCAATGAGCACGTTTCTTCTGTTCCGTAACATCTTTCTAAAACCTCCGTTTATTTTCTCTTCAGCCATTGCATCGGATCGAGGGGTTTCCCCTTGTATCTCACCTCAAAGTAAAGGGCTGGGGCGTTCACGATCCCCGACTCTCCCGCTTTTCCGATCATATCTTTCCCTTTTATTATATCTCCAACCTTCAAAAAAGTCTCCGAGAGGTTCCCGTAAAGTGTGTGGTAGCCCTCCCCGTGGTTTATGATTATCAGATTGCCGTAGCCCTTGAACCAGTCGGCAAAAACGACCTTGCCGCCGTACACCGCCTTAACCGAATCGTCATCGGTCCTGATGTAGATGCCGTTTCTGAATACAGGGGTATTGAACTTCGGATCCTTCTGGCTGCCGTAGGGAACAGCCACCTTGCCGTTCACGGGCCATCCAAGGCTGCCCCTGAGAGAAACGAAGCCCTTGCCCTCGTACGTCTCCTTCTCCTCGAGTTTCCTGATAACATCGAGAAGGCGCCTCGATGATTCCTGGAGTTCCCTGTAGAGTTTTTCGTGCTCCGACTTCTCCTTTCTCACAGACACAAGCAGAGCCTCCCTGTCCTTCTTCTTCTCCGCGAAGGATGCCTCTGTGAGCTTCATTCTCTCCACCCCCCTCCTGAGCTCTGCCGTAAGGGCCTGGAGCTGTTTTTCCTTCTCGTCGAGCTTCCTGAGGCTCTCCGCGTACTCGTCTATCGCCTTTTTCTCGCTGCGCGCTACAGTTTCAAGGTATCTCCATCTTCTCATGATCCCTGCCATGTCCTCTGCCGATGCGAGGAGGAAAAGCAGGTCTCCTGACCCGCCGTATCTCTGCATTCTCCTGAGCCTCTCCTTCATCCACTTCTTTTTCTTCCCGAGTTCTTCCTTCACAACAGCTATTTCCCGCTCGACCTTTCTCATCTCGGACTCTGTCTGTCTTAGGCGCCGCCGCTGCTTTTTTAGATCGGCCTCGATCTCAAAAAGCCTCCTGTTTACATTGTCGAGATCCTCAAGTACCGAGTGCTCGCGCTTCTTTGTCTGTTCGAGCTTCTGCTTATGGCTCTC
The DNA here is from genome assembly GCA_964475485.1 of uncultured Nitrospiraceae bacterium. GTDB lineage: Bacteria > Nitrospirota > Thermodesulfovibrionia > Thermodesulfovibrionales > UBA9159 > CAYYWY01. The sequence goes on from CAYYWY010000033.1 coordinate 7,704, forward strand.
CATCTCCTTCTGGATTTTGTGGTACTGTTCTTTGGGGTTGTTCTCGGTTGCGGATGAACAAGGCAGGGGAAAAACAAATGCAAGAAGAATCAGCCACAGAGACACTGAGGCACCGGGGTCGCAAAAGAACCACGATGAGAACTTCTTCACTGTCTCTCTGCGTCTCTCTATTTTCATTCCCGGCACGTGCTCAATTTCCGGTGAAAAAACTTCCTAAAACCTTATCCTCCCCATTGCGATAAGGGAACCGGTTATACCGAGAAAAAGACCGACACCCGGCAAGGACAGGAATATCTCCTTGGGGAAGACCGCCGCCCTCACAATGGGGACGGTGGCGCTCAGCTGGGAAAACATACTGTGGAAAAAAACGAGTGCGATAACAGCGCTGATTATGCCTCCGGCTATGCCAATAGCGCCTCCTTCTATCACGAATGGGGTCCTAATAAACCATCTTGTTGCGCCAAGGAGCTTCAATGTCTCAACCTCTTCGTTTCTCCGGTAGAAAAGGATCTTGACGGTGCTGTAGCATATGAAGACTATTCCCGCGCTCATCACCGCCATGAGGATAAGGCCGACGGTCTCCATGCCGGTCTTCACGGAATGGATAGACATGAGAAGCCTCTCGCCGTACTGCACATCGACAACCTCGTCCAGTTTCCTCAGCGAATCGGCGACGGACTTCACCGATTCAGGCCCAACCGCTTCCCTTTTCAGGCGTATCTCAATGGAAGCCGGCAGCGGGTTCTCATCAATTCCCTCAAGGATATAATCCGCATCCCTCATCGTATTCTTTAATTCCTTAAGCGCATCGGCCTTCGATATGTATTTCACCTTGTCGATTGAACTCCGTCCCTTCAGGGAAGTAAGGATGTTCTGCACTTCCTTATCGTTCAACCCGTCCTTGAGATAGGCGACTATAAAGAACTTCTCGGGTAGTTTCCTTGTAAAGAGGTTGAGGTTGTAAATGGTAGCTACTACGAGGCTCACGACCAGCAGCCCCGTGGCAATGGTGAGCATCGACAGAAGGTTTATCCACTTCTCGCGCCAAAGACTCTGGATCGCAACTCTTACGGAATAAGACACCTCTTACCCCCTCTCCTCGCCCGCCAGGGATGCGTTATCAAGCCGGATTACCCTTTTGCCGGTGTCCCTATAGAGTTCCCTGTTGTGGGTGGCGATAAGGATAGTTGTGCCCTTGGCGTTGATCTCTTTGAATATCCTCATGATCGCGGCCGCGGTGTCGGCGTCAAGGTTACCTGTGGGCTCGTCAGCAAGAAGGATCATCGGCTCTCCTACAATGGCCCTCGCGATCACGACCCTCTGCTGCTCCCCTCCTGAGAGGGCCGAAGGGAGGCCGTCGGTCTTGTGCCTGAGGTTCACCATCTTGAGGGCATCGAGAACAGCCGTCTTTATCTCCCTTTCCGGAGCCCTTCTCACCCTCAGTGCGAGTGCGACATTGTCAAAGACATTCCTGTTCATTAGGAGCCTGAAATCCTGAAAAACGATGCCGATGTTCCTCCGCAGCCGCGGAATGCTCGAACCGTTCAGCCTGTCTGTCTCCCATTCTGCAATGGTTATCCTGCCGCTGTCGGGAAGCTCTGCTGCGTAGATCAGTCTCAGGAGGGTCGTCTTTCCCGCGCCGCTGGGGCCTGTGACGAAGACCATCTCGCCCTTTCCGACCGAAAGAGTTATGTTTCGGAGGGCAGTGACATTGTCATAGTATTTCGAAACCTCATCGAAAGTTATCATAGGGATTTCTTGACCGTCTTCACAATCTCCTCAGAAGTCAACCCGTAAAGGTTCAGCAGCTCTTCGGGCTTGCCCGAGCGGCCGAAGGTGTCCTTTACCCCGATCCTCTTCACGGTAACGGGATGAATATCCGAAAGAACCTCGCAGACCGCGCCTCCGAGTCCGCCCACGACCGAATGCTCCTCCGCGGTGACGATAAGCCCGGATGTTTCAGCAGCCCTGAGCACTGCCTCTTCGTCAAGGGGTTTGATGGTCGACATGTTAATCACACCGACATCCAGCTTCTCTTCATTCAGAACAGACCGCGCCTCAAGCGCGATTGCGACCATTATCCCGGCCGCGATGATATTGGCGTCCTTTCCCAAATGGAAAATATGCGCCCTGCCCAGCCGGAATGCATAGTCCTCGGGCATCACCACAGGAACCTTTGCCCTTCCGAGCCGCACATACACAGGGCCATCATATCCGGCAATGGCATTGATCACCTGTGAGGTCTCGACTCCGTCTGCAGGGACTATAACCGCCATATCGGGAAGGACCCTCATCAAAGCGATATCCATCAGTGCCTGATGCGATGCCCCGTCCTCGCCGACAGTCAGCCCGCTGTGGGTCGCAACGAGTTTCACGTTGAGCCTGGAGTAGCAGATGCTCTGCCTTATCTGCTCCCATGCCCTCCCGGTCTCGAAGACGGCAAAGGTTGATGCAAAGGGAACCTTTCCGGCCAGGGAGAGGCCCCCTGCCGTCCCGACCATGTCCTGCTCCGATATTCCCATGTTAAAAAACCTCTCAGGGAATGCCTTGGCAAACTTTGCTGTCTTCGTGGACCCCGACAGGTCTGCATCAAGTACCACCACGTCCGCCCTTTTTCTGCCCAGTTCGAGGAGCGCCTCGCCATATGCGTCCCTTGTTGCTACTGCCTTCCTGTCTCCCATCACCCAAGCTCCTTCAATGCCTTTTCCTCCTCTTCCCTTGTGGGCGCCACCCCATGGTACTCAGCCTTCCCTTCGAAAAAGGAGACCCCTTTCCCTTTGACCGTCCTTGCCACGATGACTGTCGGCTTTCCTTTCACCTTCCCGGCCTCATCAAGCGCATCAACGATCTGTTCCATGGCATGCCCGTCGATATCCAGCACATTCCATCCGAACGCCTTCCACTTCTCAACAAGGGGTTCGATCTTCATTACGTCACAGCAGAAACCGTCTATCTGAAGTCCGTTATTGTCGACGATGGCGCACAGATTATCGAGGCAGTAATGGGCAGCGGTCATCGCGGCCTCCCAGACCTGTCCTTCCTGGAGTTCGCCGTCCCCCAGAAGACAGTAGACCCTTGAGTCAAGGCCGTCGATACGCAAACCCATGGCAACACCGTTTGCAATGGACAATCCCTGTCCGAGGGAACCTGTGGAGACTTCCACCCCCTTCAGGGTCTTTGAGCTGGGATGACCCTGGAGTGGACTGTCTATTCTCCGGAGGGTCTTAAGAAGCTCTTTGTCAAAATAACCCGAAAGGGCGAGGACGGCATACAGAAGGGGAGCTGCATGTCCCTTCGAGAGAATAAATCGGTCCCTCTCCCTCCACTGAGGTTCTTCAGGCCTATGCTTCATCTTATAAAAATAAAGGGCGGTAACTATGTCCGCAGCGGAAAGAGAGCCTCCGGTATGGCCTGAGCCCGCTTCCGTCAACATCTTGATGATCTCTATCCTCACCTCTCTTGCCTGTCGGACAAGCCTGTCCAGACTCCTCGTCTCAGTTGTCTCCCGTATCATTCCCTGACCTTCCTCGAAATATGTTCAAGCAAAATCTCGTCAAGACTCTTAACCCTTTTTCTTTCAATGCCTTCGGGCAGTGTATCCTTTACTCCTTCAGTTCCTGCCTGAGTCACCCTGCTGTCCTCAGCGTCCCCCGCATCGCATCTGCCGTGTATCAGATCCCGTATCATTTCCCTGTGCTGATGCTTCATCATGTCCTTGAGCTTCTCCTCGAAATCAGGACTCCCGAGGATATGCGCATAATCTGTCTTGACTGAGCGGAGGATTGCACCCTTGTGATAAAGGAGCGTGGTGATACAGGGGTTTGCGAGGCCGCTGTCCTCTGTCTGGACATGATAGACCTTACCCTTGTAAGGGACATTCGTGTTGTAGCCGATAAGCATTATGGCTATGTCTGTCTTCCCAGGAATTGAAACTCAGCGGCTTCACAATCCGCCGCGGAGATATTATATACAGGATGAAGTAAGAGATACAAGGTCAGGAAATGCTTCTCTCGTATCTTTCCATCAGATAGAACATACCTCCGGCAAGGGCATATACAAATGCCATCACGAACCAATGACCGACACCGAGCACCTTCGGCAGCGTCGCTCCCCCCATTTGCGAGGAAAGATAGAACCCTTCGATAAAGGGATAGAGAACCGCAAAAACGAGCGAGCCGGCTCCTATGCCAATCATAGTCACCAGCGCGTCCAGCCTCCCCGATGCGAGACCTGCCACGGCAGTTCCTGGACAGTATCCGCTGAATACGAAGCCTATGCCGAAGATGGCTCCCCCCACGAGCTGGGGCCAGAAGAAGGTCGGCACTATCCAGATCTTGTTCATGTCGAGGAGTCCGAGGTCGGAAAGAAGGAGTAATCCTGAGGCAGCCACAAGTATTGCGGTGAACATCACTTTCGGGACGGCGAAGTCGGTGAGATAAAAGACTCCGGTAAGTTTATGGGGATTGCCGAGCCCCCCCCTTTCGAGGAACAGGCCAAAGAATATCCCTAATATAACGGCCAGCAGTAGGCCCATACCCTGACTCACTATCAAAGGCGCTGTCATGACCATAACCTCCTGAAAAGCGCTGCCGCTATAAAGCCGCTTATAAACATTGCAATAACGAATATCCAACCGGAGATGGCGAGCTGGGCGCCCCCCGACAGGGCAACTCCGCTTGTGCAACCCCTGGCCAGTCTGCTCGCAAATCCGATCAAAATGCCTCCTCCAAACGCGGTGAAGAGCCTTGTCTGGCTGCTTATATGCTCACCTTTATCGAACCTGAGTTTGAAATTCCCCCCTATAAGGGCTGCTGCAAGCGCGCCAAGGAGGAGTCCGGTCACCTCAAAAAGGACCCAATTCAAAAGCGGGGCTTCAACGTTCAGGTACTGGGAGAAATACTCAAGGCTTTTCGCATACTCCGGACTGAGTTTGCTCATCCCGACACCCGTCAACAGCGAAAATGCGCTTGAGGCGCCTAAACCCCATCCCACGAAATAGAAAGTCGCCAGAAGGGTCAGGCCGAGCCCGGCTCCTGCGATATACGGCGACCAGAAATTGCCCTTTTCCATAAGACCTCCCGGGCTTCACGCCCTTGACTGATTTTGTCTCTTTTTCCTTGTTGCACTATTTATAAACCAAGGTTGACATATAAAAATTATACCACCATGCTTATTAGTAAAACAAGATGAAAGTACTACATCAAGAAAGAAGAGCGTGTGACATCACGCTGCCCAAAATAACATTTTCTTGGGTAGCATATGGAAGAAGGGCATCATTTGCCAAAGGGGAACAATAAGATGTCTTCCTGGACAGCATTTAGGGGATAAGGCAACCTGATTTCAATGGTGGCGGATATCTATCTGAAAGGCTATAACTTTCAGGAGATCATATTTGTAGGAATCAGGATTTCAAATCATTCCGGACACCACCGATGTGACATGGAATTTTAAGTGGGGATTCTACAGGGGGACGGAGTCCCCCTGTATCGGTTAGAACCTCCAGGTGAAGCCGAATTCGAGGCTGTCCTCGCTCAGCCTTGACTCAAGGGTCACTGGCTGGCCCGCGATGTTCGTGCCGCTTTCCCTGATAGTCTCCTTGAAGGCATGGGTGTAACCGGCATTGATCGCGAACCTCTTAGACAGCTCGTAACCTATTCCAAACGTGAGATGCTGCTTCACAATAGCTGGGAAGCCGATAATCCTGAAGGTCTCATAATAATATACCGGGAGGAACTTCCCCTGAACGGAAGTCATGTTAGGACCTAAAGGCGTCGCTCCCACGAAGTTATTATGTTCTCTGACGGGATTATTCCCATAGTTATATCCGACGCGGAGGGCAAGCTGTTTTGTCGGCTTGAGCTGTGCACCGATGGCAAATACCCACTGGTTTTTCCAGTCGAAGTCATTATAGCCGGTGGCGTCTTCCCAGTTTATCCATTTCACGTCCGCCTCTATGAGCAATTTATCCCTGACGGGCTCGACCGCGATCCCCACGCCGAACTGCTGGGGCGCCTCCAGTTTCAGGTTGTCTGCCACTCCATCACCGTCGAAGTCCTTAACATCTTTGTGGTTCACCTCCTGAGGAGATATATAAGTCGCTCCCACGGAAATGCTGTCGGTCAGTTTGTAAAGCGCGCCAAGCTGAACGCCAAGGCCGTAGTTGTGAGATGAGCCGCTCCTCAGGTCGAGATTTGCGTAATCGATATGAACCGCAAGGCCTATGGAGAATCTCTCATTGGGCTGGAACGCTATGGATGGAGCGAATTTCAGTATCTGGAGCTGCGTGTACTCTCCCGCAACAAGTGGGAACTGTCCCAAGGGACCAAAGTTAAAGAACTGCGGCTGATCGATACTTGTATTCCGGTAATCCACACCGAGGCCCGATACCCCATAAGCAGCCAGACCGAATCTCCACAAAGGGAAGGTATTCGTGATAGGAACGGACAGTCCTATCGCCGGTATAGCATAAACCTTGTCATCGCTGTCAGCGCTGATGCCGCCAGCCTTTGCGTCCACCTTCGGCATGAAAAGCGTCCCTGCAAAGTTGAATTCAGAGCCGGGACAGTAAGGTCCGAAACACATGGCAGCCGGGTTCGAGAACACCGCACTGATGGCATCCTGGGGAGCTGCAATGCCGACCCCGCCCATAGCCCTCGAGATAGGGCCGATGCTCATCAGGTTGTCGCCGTTTGTCGCGATGGCAGGAGGTGCTACAATCGCAACTAACCCCAAAACCGCTAATACCGCAAAGATTCTTCTCATCACTGCCTCCTTTCAAGATTTCTTAATTCATCCCCTCACACTATTTGCCCCCTTGCCGACTCACCTCCTTCCTATTTCAGATTGGCGGTCACCATCTCCACGATTTCATCCTGGATCTGACCGGGCATCCTCATGTTCTTCATGAACGCCCATTTGCCGGCATCCTCAAAATAGACCTTCATCCTGTACATCTCATCGAGGAGGACGACCCTAACCTTGCCCCCTTCCTTGTACACAATCACCTCGATAGGGAAGGCGGAGTTATGGTCGATGCCGGGAAACCTGTAAGTGTCGGAAGAGCGTTTTTCACCCGCGATCCTGAATGCCCTTCCCTCCATCTTCGCCTCAGTCACCCCAAAGATCAGTGCACCATGGGCCGAAAGGTCAAGGGTATAAAGCAGTTTCCAGTTCTTCTTGTTTTCGAGAATCCCCCTCCTCACGTTCTCCGATACCTTCTTGAAGGCGGCATCGGAGTCATCCTGGGCTGCATAGACCTCTTCGACCTTGTCCAGAAAGTCCCCGCCGCCCATGCCGCCTACCCTTCCTTTGTTCCTCAGCTCGCCTATCTGCTTTTTCACGACGGTGCCGGGCACTTCCTTCGAGATTGCATCCACTATCCTATTTATTGTAGAAAGCGAAAGGTCGTCGAGCCTTGTCTCATGGATCATCGTCCTGTTTATAGAGGCGGGATTAAGGACCGCCACGTTTATGCCGCTCTCGTCCTCGTAAATTCCCGCCCGCAGCGGTAATGCAAACGCGGCCTTCACGCCGTTCGCCATTATGGACTTCGCATAGGAAGGCGAGCTGAAGACGACAACTCTCGAACGGAATGGGCAGCCGTCGGGTAGCCCGGGGTTATAAGTTGCGAGGAGCTCCCATCCGTCGTTCTTCAGGGCGGAATCAACCCTGGCGCTCACTTCATCAAAACTCCCTTTTGCCTTTTCCACGACCTTCACATAGACACCGTATTCGGCCGCAATGCTTACCGATGCGGCAAGAAAGAGTGCCAGGGCCGTAAAGAGAAATATCTTTAGCCTCATGCTGCCTCCTATACGCTCATTTTTTCCTTATAAAGAAAGCATAGACATTACCGGTTTCCTGAACCTCAAGTAGTTCATTGCCGGTCCTCTTCAGCATTGCAGGGATGTCTGCTTTCGAGCCCTTGTCCGTGGCTTCGACAAAGAGAACCTGCCCCGAATGCATCGAATCCAGTGCCTTCTTAGTCTTCACCACAGGCATAGGACAGCTGAGCCCCTTAAGATCAAGGGTCACGTTAGCTTCTGACTTGTCCATACATCTCACCTCACTTCCTTGATTGTTACATTGTCGTTGAAAGCGGTCCGGAATTTACCACTGACGTGGCCTCAACCTTTGCGCCGTCCCTTTCCAATGCGTTACATGACGATTGGGACCGTTGAATTGCCCCGCCGTTCCGCTTCTCGCAACGGCACTTCACTTAATGCGCCGGATCAGATGAAAAGGTTCACATCCGCATCGAGGGCAAAGTCCAGGAACTCTGCAGCCCCAGCTACCTCGACCCCATCCACAAGGTCCCCCTTGCTCAGCCCAGTCATCTCGAGCGTAGGAGTGCATGCGGTCATCTTCACGCCCGCCTCCAGGCAGACATTGAGCAGTTCAGGAATTGTGGGCCAGTTGATCTTCTTGATCATGCCCTTCATCATCATTGTTGCCATAGGTGTCATGCCGGGCAGCACACCGAGGATGTTCGGGAACGGAACGGGTGAAGGCATTGCAGGGTTTGCGATGGGTGCGACCTTAAGGGAATGGTACTTCTTTTTGTTGACTATATCCACACCGTAAAGCGTAAAGAATATCCCCACCTCCACATCCATCGCAACGGCCGTAGAGGCAAGGATGAGAGGGGGATAAGCCATATCCAGTGTCCCTTTTGAAGCGATAATAGCCATCCGCTTCTGCTTCTTCTCTCCCATGGTTGTATCACCTCCATATTCACAAATTATTATATCAGTATAGAGAAGTCAATGGGCGATGTCAATAAGATTCGCACTCTCGCAACTTTGAATTTACAGGAAGCGTCATCCTGTAGCTTGACTTCAGCAACCGGCGTATCAGTTGCAGTCAAATGACACGGGCTACATTGACATGACCCAGACAAGTGTATGCGGATGCCCTGGACAGGTGAGAATGATCAAGCTGGATTAGTGAAGACGCGCATGAACTGCAAAAGATCGGCCTTCACACTGCGAGCAGAGGGTCCCTGAGGCCCGCCTCCTCAAAGCCCTTTTGCCTGAACAGGCAGCTGTCGCACCTTCCGCATGGAACGCTACCCGTTACGCGTTCAGAATCTGGTGCCTCTATTTTGGAGCTTTCTCTTTGTAGCCTTTGAACTTTGAACTTTGAACCTTGAAGTCCTGCGGCAGCAGGCTGCGGGTCGTAGCAGCTCCATGTCAGGGAATAATCGAGTCCCAGTTCCGTTCCCTTTCTTATGATCTCTGCCTTTGTCATCATCAAAAGAGGCGCTCTGATCCTGAACCTGAGCCTTTCCTCAACCGATGCCTTTGTGGCAAGGTTCGCCATGCCCTGAAAGGCCGCCAGGTATTCAGGCCGGCAGTCCGGATAGCCGCTATAGTCAACTGCGTTTGCGCCGATAAAGATATCTTCTGCCTCAAGGACCTCCGCCCATGCGAGCGCAAAGGAAAGGAAGATCGTGTTACGGGCAGGAACGTAGGTGACAGGTATTCGTGACGCGTGACGCGTGACGCGTGATAAATTATTTTCTCCCAACTCATTACGCATTACGTGCAACGCATTACGGAGCTTCGGCACTTCCATCTCCGAAGTCAGGGCAGAGCCTCCTATCTCCCTTAGGTCGAATGAGATCTCGAGATGCCTTTCAACCCCGAAGCTCTCTGCCACCCTCCTTGCCGATTCCAGTTCCCTCTTGTGCCTCTGTCCGTAATCAAAACTCAGCGCATAAAGCGCACGCCCTTCCGATTTCGCAAAGGCGAGAGTTGTTGACGAATCGATCCCGCCGCTTAAGAGAATAACAGCCTTGTTAATTATGGTTTCCATCAGATTGTCATAAACGGGTTAGGATGGCCAAGAGCAACCTTCTTGGTCTAACCCCCGGCCACAGCCTCAGTTTGTCCGTCTCAATAAATATCATCGGACGTGCCGATCTCGCCGTCCGGGCCCGAACTGAGGATGACGAGGGTTTCGTTTTCGTAACTATATGCATACGGCCTTCCCCATGCATCATAGGCGCTGCCGATCTGGTTCAGGTCGGTAGGGTAAGAACCGTTCTTATACCTGGAAGCATCTGCCTTGAATCTCAGAGCATCAATCTCCCTCGCCGTCTTCACCCCTTTCAATAAATCACCCGCCCAAAAAACGGCAGGCCCTTTTTGCGACCATATTCCATGCAGGGTCGCTGCTCCAAGGGAAACTGCAAGGCCGATGAGGAACACAACAGGGTAAAGGAACCAGGCAAAGGGCCTCTCCATTGCAGGCCGGATCGCGGTTACAACCTCAACTGCCGGATGAACGGTCTCCATCGGTTCTATAATATCCCTTTCCATGAGGGAAACAAGGACCTTTGATGCCCGGTGGTCGTCCAGCCCGCTGAGGTCGACGATGATACTCACTTCGCTTTCACCATCGACAAATCTCAGGATCTCCTCTTCTTCCGGGGTGAAAGACGGCTCCGTCTTTCCGGTTTTCCTGAATACTGTATCAAGACTTATTCTCCCTTCCACGACGGACCATTCATCAAGGACCCGCAGGCCCTCCATGAGAAGATGCTGTGTGTCAAGGATCAGTGGTATCTCCTCGCTCAAGGCGACTCCCTGAGAATGGAACTCGTAGGTCCCCTCCTTCCATGAAAACAGCTGAACAACGGTCTCGGTCATCTGAGAAAGAAGGGTTTCCCTGAGTTCCTCCCTTGCAAGCAGCCCCCTTTTATGGAGTATATCCCCCAGTCTCGCCTTCGTTGTTCTCTGCTCTTCAAGGCTGGATCTCAGGTCCTCCTCGTTGATAAGTCCCTTCTTCATAAGTATCTTACCGAGTCTGTTTTCCTCAGCCCTTCTCTTCGACTCAACAGAGATCACATTACCTTCATGGAACAAAAGGTGAACCCTGTCTGCTTCTCCGCTCAGGACAAGCATGCCGGTCTTTTTCTGGAAATAGATCAGCTGCAGTATATCGGCAAGGCCGAAATCCCTGAGTGAGCCTTCTAAAGCCATCCCTTTTGTATCCTCCTCTTCAGGTGAAGCACAGAGCTTGCATAAGAAAGCATCAACAATACCAGTGCAAGAGGTGATATCCATACATGACAAAAGGGAAAGGGGCCTGCTGCCGGGAAGGAGTTCGCAAGAAGGAGAGTGAGAGAAAAGAGGAAAGGCCACAAAAAGATCATTCCCGCGAGCACTTTCCCGGAGTATATCTGCCCCGCCCCCGGCAAGATGTATGAGGCAAGTCTTGCCGTCTTCCTCCTCTTTGCCTGGGTCTGGTATATTGACAGCAACCGTGCTATCCTCTCTTTGGAATCCACTTCATCGATCTTGATAAGAGACCCATAGCACCGGGGGCACATCTCGCCCCAGGTAATCTCCCTTGAACACTTGCTGCAGAACACTGCGCCGCATCTCTTGCATCTCTGGGCCCTGTATTTTATCCTCTTGTCGAGAAGATAGAATCCGGGGATCATGACAAGGGCGATGAAAATGGTTGCAACCTCAAGAAAAGACCAGCGACCGTTTCTGTCGGCCAGCGCATACTCCCAGAAGAGAGAGGCGGGCAGGGTCTCGTCCACAACAAACCGGTTTGGATTACTGCTCAGAACCGCGCTGAACCTGGACACCGCCTCAGGGCTCAGTCTCGCCGCTTCGAGAAAATACTCGTCCCCCTTCACAAAATCGAGCGTCTCCCTGTAAACCTGACTTAGGTTATAGTATGCGGAAGGCAGCGGCGTTATGCCTATGGATCTCTGATAAGACTCCTTCGCAGAGTCAAGAGTCTGGGAGCCGTAAAAGGAATTGCCGAGGTTTATATAGACACGGGCATCGGGTTTTGGGAGACGGCTGATGAGGCGCCCGTTTGCCTCTGCCGCTTCCTGATAATTGCCTTCCCTTTTAAGAGCCAGAGCGTAAGAGAAGAGGGATGCGAAGTCGTCTCTTCCCTTTAGGACCCAAAGGGCATACCTGTTATCCTTCCCTTCATTCACCGACACCACTGCCTTAAGGGTGGAGGGCGCAGAAAGGAAAGTCCAAGCACCTCTCATAATGACGGGTGAAAAAAGAAGGAACAAGACCGCTGCGTACGTCACGGCCTTATTCTCCTTCTTGAGGTAAAGACCGATCAGGAAAAGAGCCCCTGCAAGAAACGCGATCGGGCCTAAAAGGGAGAGGACAGCCGGAATCGCGAAGAGAAGCAGTCTCTTCCTCTCTTCCATTGCCTCATGGAGAATAAGCCCTGCCTCCGGAGAAACTCTGATTAGGAGGACCACAACTATGGAAAGGAAAAGAGAGAAGGACAGGCACAAATATAGTAACCCCGCGAGGCTGAATTCCCACCAGAAGTTTCTCCCGTACGCCCTCAGGCCCTGCCTGAAAAAATCGAGCCCCTGGAATAACCCCTTCGCTGAAAGTGAGAAGTTCTCCCTGCCGAGTTCAAAGTATACCGCCGGAAGGTCGGGGGAATATCTTCTTGCCTCGTTTAGAAGCCCCCTGGCATTTGCCCTGTCCTGACGTGCCATCTCCATAAGGAGATATGAATAAGGCTCTGAATTGCGAAGGCCCTTATCCAGCCTGGACTCATAGATATCCTCCAGAGCGTGACACGGGACGACAAACACTAGCCAGTATCCGACCGCCAGCAACCCCAAAAAAGATTTGGGACGGGAAACCCGGCTACCGGGATTCTGCCGGAGACCTGCTCTCATGCCCTCTCTCCGATCTTGGACTCCGTACCTCTCAAAAGCCGGTTTATATTATCAACATGTCTTATCATTAGCAAGGAGGTAATAATAACAGAGATAATCAGCTTTTCCTTGCTGTAGTCAAGAAGAAAAATGGTGAGAGGCAAAACCCCGAAGGATACAATGGCTCCCATCGAGGAATACCTTGTGACGATTATCACCGCAAGCCAGATGAAAACAGTGACGAGGGCAGCCTTGGGGGAATACGCAAGCAGCACGCCTATGCTCGTCGCAACTCCCTTTCCTCCCCTAAAGCGGAGAAAAAGGGAGAAGGTATGCCCCAGTATGGCGGCAAGACCGACAAGACCTTCCGCGATACTGTCATTCGTAAGATACCCCGCCGCGGCCACAGGCAAAACCCCTTTCAGCACATCTCCGGCAAGGGTCAGGAAGGCAGGTCCTTTTCCCATGGTGCGCAGGACATTCGTTGCCCCTATGTTGCCGCTCCCCGCCTTTTTCAGGTCAACACCCCTGAGTCGCGCAATCACCACTCCGAAGGGGATCGAACCGATGACAAAAGAGATTAACGCGAGAATGAAAAGCCTCATATCTTCTTCCAGAAAGAGACGGTGTACTGGATACCCGAGACTATGGATAATACCAGCGCGACCCATATCATGACCATCCCCACATCATAGAGGTCGATGCCGAGCACGTTCATGCTGATGATGAGACAGAGGACAGCGGTTATCTGCGAGAACGTCTTCAACTTTCCACCTATCTCCGCAGGGATCACAATGTCCTTGGAAAGGGCAACGGCCCTTAGGCCCGTAACAAGGAATTCCCTCACAATGATTATGATGGCGATCCATACGGAGAGCCGTGCCATGTCAACGAGAAGGACGAGGGCGGATATGACGAGGAACTTGTCGGCGATGGGATCGAGGATGATTCCGAACTTCGTTATCTGCCCTGTCTTCCTCGCAAGGTAGCCGTCGAGAAAATCAGTGACCGAAGCAACGGCGAAGATGAGCGCTCCGAGAAAAGGCCTGTCGGGTGCAATGAGAACAAAGAAAGGAATAACAACGATTCTGCTGAAGGTTATGATGGTGGGCAGATTAAGTCTCAAAATACTCCCGTGTCGCTGATTCCCAGAGGCCCTTGGCCCTTAGGAGCAGATCACAAACTTCCCGGACCGCCCCGTGGCCGCCACAGTTCTCCGTGATAACCATAGCTGAGTCCTTTGCTTCGTCCGTGGCGTCATTGACAGCCACGGACATCCCGACCCTCCTGAGAAGAGGGATATCCACTATGTCGTCCCCCACGTACGCCGCTTCTTTCTCATTCAGCCCGAACTTCTCAAGGATGTGGTCAAAGGCCACGGTCTTTATGTGGCATCTCTGATATACCTCGGTGATGCCCAGCTCATGGGCCCTTCTCTCCACAACCTTTGAATATCTTCCAGTAATTATGGCGACCTGGAGCCCTGCCTTCACAAGCATCTTGATACCGTGCCCGTCCCTGACATGAAAGGATTTGAACTCGTTGCCTTCGTTGTCCAGGATGATCCTCCCGTCGGTAAGCACCCCGTCCACATCGAGAATGAGGAGTTTTATGTTCTTTGCGATCTCCGATATCTCGGCTGGATCGCTCTTCCTGCCGCTGCCAATGCCCGACCTCTGATCTTTGACTCTGCCTTTCACGCTATACCCTGTCTCAGAATGTCATGCAGATGTATGATGCCCCTTGCCCTTTCCTTCTCATCCGGCACGATCAGGGAAGTGATCGAAAATCCCTCCATTATAGCCAGCGCCTTTGCCGCAAGCTCGTCCTCGGAGACGGTCTTGGGGTTCTTCGTCATCACCTCTTCTGCTTTCATGTCAAAAACCGCCTTGCCCCATCTCTCTATCCCCCTTCGCAGGTCTCCGTCAGTTATAATTCCGAGAATTCTCTTCTCGTTGTCTGCGACTACGGTCACACCCAGCCTTTTTGAGGATATCTCCATTACAGCCTTTGTCATCGGCGTGTCCTGAGACACCACTGGAAGTGCGTCCCCGGTGTGCATAAGGTCCCTCACCCTTATAAACAGCCTCTTCCCGATATTCCCGCCTGGATGGAAGAAGGCAAAATCCTCCTCCTTGTATCCCCTCCTTATCAGCAAGGCCACGGCAATAGCATCCCCCATCGCCATGGCGGCAGTAGTGGACGCGGTGGGTATGACGCCGAAAGGACATGCCTCTTCCTTGACAGAGATATCAAGATTCACATCTGCGGCCCTTGACAGGGTCGAATGTGCATTTCCCGTCAAGGAGATAAGGCTCACATTGAACCTCTTCAGAAACGGTATAAGCGAGACCAGCTCGTCAGTCTCGCCACTGTTGGATATAGCGATGATCACATCATCGGAGGTTACCATGCCGAGGTCACCGTGAGTCGCCTCCGCAGGGTGTAAGAAGAATGCCGGCGTTCCAGTGGATGCAAGGGTTGCCGCTATTTTCTTGCCGACAAGGCCCGACTTACCCATGCCGGTAACTACGATCCTGCCCTTGCATCTGAAAACGGTCTCGACCGTTTTCACAAAACTGCTGTTGATCTTTTCCGTAAGGGCAAGAACGGCGTCCGCCTCTGTCTTCAGCACTTTTCTTGCTACGCTAAGGATATCTTCCACCTCTGCCGGGCCTCCGTGTAAATCTTAATCATGAATCATTTAATTTTAGCATATATGATACTTATCATAAACCCGATACCTCATCGCCGGGCTCGGGAAACCGTTAATTTTTTTTAATGCCTTCTTAATCTATTTTTAATTATTACAAAGTAAATTATATCTAAAGTTTTCCTGCACTGTGCAGAATCTAAAGCTCACCAATTGAGCAAAAAAGGAGGAAGCGATGAGAAAAAAAATTCTCATTCCCTTGATTGTAATGGTCCTTGTCGCAGGTGCACTCGGCAGCGCCCTTGCTCTCCCCTCTTATCTCAGTACGTTCAGCACCACATACGGGGCTGCGGCACTGAGCACCTGTTCTCTCTGCCACACGGCGGTTCCATCCCTCAACCCATACGGAGCTGATTTCGCCGCTGCCGGTCACAGCTTCGGCGCCATCGAATCCATTGACTCAGACGGCGATGGTTTCACCAATATAGCCGAAATCAACGCTCAGACATTCCCTGGAGATCCGAACAGCAAACCTGCCCCGCCGCCTCCTCCGCCACCGCCACCGCCACCGGCTGGAGACACAACACCTCCAGCGGTTTCTTTAACTGCTCCTGCGAATGGCGCCACTGTATCAGGGACAATAGCCGTCTCCGCAGACGCAACGGACAACGTCGGCGTTGCAGGCGTTCAGTTCATGGTCGACGGCAGTAATGTCGGCGTGGAAGATGCGACAGCGCCCTACTCTGTTAGCTGGAACACGATGACTGTTGCAGACGGCACTCATACCATAACCGCAATCGCTAGGGACGCTGCAGGAAATACCTCGACATCGGCGGGGGTGACTGTGACAGTGAGCAATGGGGCAGCACCACCGCCTCCACCTCCTCCCACACCCACACCTCCTCCCACACCCACACCTCCTCCCACACCCACACCTCCTCCGGCGCCGGCGGAC
>CAYYWY010000034.1:0-22420 GCA_964475485.1 uncultured Nitrospiraceae bacterium
TTAACTCCTCGGGCCAAACGATCTCCTTTTTCCCCTTCTGCCATTGAATGATGACATTGAAGTGTTTTGTCTGCATCCCCGTGCTGTCCACCCCGAACCTGCCGAGGATGCTCATGGTATCCATCCTGTACAGAACGCTTCTCACTTTCTCCCTGCCGATGCTCCCTGCCTTGACAATGGCTGCCGTCAATATCTGGCCAGAGGCATACGCTGCTGCCGCATGATAGGATGGCTGTTCTTTGTATGCCTCTATGAATGCATCCTTGAACTCCTTAGAGCCAGGAAGATTTGCAACCGGCTCCCACTGGGATGAAGAAAATACATGCTCTGCATCAGCTTTTAGTTTATCATGAAATGCCTGTGTTGCAGGGCCCACAGACGCAAAATACGCCTTTGGATACCACCCGATATTTTTGAGCGAAAGCCTCATGTTAACAGACTCATCCATATGCCCGCATACAATCAGAATCTCTGTGTTCGCCGCCTTTGCCCTCTGTGCGATATCATCAAGATTTTTTGTTCCCTTTATGAAGCCCTCGAATAATACGACCTTAAGCCCGAATCTCTCTGCCCATTTCTTTGCGCCCCCTGCAATGTCTATCGAAAAAGAGTCATCTGCATGGACTATGGCAACGTTATTCAGGTCTTCCCTGACCAGCAGCTCAAGAAATCCCACCGCATATTTGCTCGCCGGGATATAAACACCGAAAGCATACTTATAGCCCTTTTGCCACAGCCTGTCTGCCGATGCGCCGGATATCAGCAGGGGGTAATGGTGCTTCTCGGCGATGGGCAGGATTGCCTCGGCGATTTCGCTGGAATAGGGGCCGAAGAGGAGATCGGCCTTCTCCTTTAGGATGAAGTGTTCATAAAGGGATTTTGCTGTTTGCGGGTCGCTTCTGTCATCATAAATTGTAACCTCTACCCGCCTTCCGAGGATGCCCCCTCTGCTGTTCACATCCCTTTCCCAGAGCCTGTACCCCTTCATCTGCATATCCGACATCTCGGAGTATTTGCCCGTAAGCCCGAGAGTTACCCCGATTCTGACGGGTTCTTCCGCGCCCGAGGACAGCACAAGCCAAAAAAGAAGTATCAGTGTAACGAACAGTTGTTTCATGGTCCCCGAGAATCTCCGTTTTTCAGCATACCAGAAAATCCTTCAGCCCAAAACATTCCATTGCGTTTTGCGCAAGCCACGGTATACAAGCCAGCCGCTCGCCGCTGCCAGGCAAAACCAGAGAGAACCTGTAAGAATGTATCCTATGATAAGCTTTCCAATGCCTATGGTGAGGCCGACAATGAGGAGGCATCCATATGCCCATTGCACCAAGGTACCGGTAAAGGACCCCCTGTCTTGCGGATCATCAGCCAGCAATGATACAGGTTTCCATCCCGTCCCGCCGGGCTTGGTCTTCCTGTAAAATTCCACCAGTTTTGCGTTCTCAGTAGGTTTTGTCAGGAGGGTTACCCCAAGCCATACAATTGTGGATACGCTGATAATCAGGAAAAGCTTTACATAATAGGTCGAGGGTTTGAGAGAGGGATGGAGATAGACGAGTAGAGTCATCGCAGTGGAAGAGATCATTGCAGAGATTTCGCTCCAGGCGTTTATCCTCCACCAGAACCATCTCGCGATATACACAAGTCCCGTGCCCGAACCGAAGGCGATGAGAAACTTGAATACCCCTATGATAGAGGTCGTATGGTATGCGACAATCCCCGTGATTATCGAGAGGGCAAGGGTTGCGATGCGCGATATCTTTATGTAGTGCCGTTCGTCTTCGTTTCTTTTTATGAATGGCCGGTAGAAATCGTTCACGAAATAGGCCGATGAGAGATTTAGGTATGTGCTAAGGGTGGACATGAAGGCAGCAAAAAAGGATGCGAGCATGAGCCCCCTCAGCCCCGAGGGCAGAAGATCGACCATCATCAGGGGATACACGGCTTCATGGTCCTCTACCGCTGGATAGAGCACGGCAGATGCGAGGGCTGCGAGTACCCACGGCCATGTCCTCAGCCCGTAATTTGCAATGTTGAAGTAGAAGGTTGCGATAAGGCTGTGCTTTTCGTTCTTGCACGAGGCCATCCTCTGCACGATGACCCCTCCACTGTCCGAGGAGTACTTGGACCACCAGCTGAGCCCAACATAACCGAGGAATGTCATGAAGGCCGTCCCGAAAAAGCCCTCATCGAGGGGAGGGAAGAAGTTTATCATCTCATCGTCCAATTGTGCCTTCATCGCGGAGATTCCTCCTGCCCTGCTCACTGACGCCACGGCAAGGACGACGGCGCCGAGCATGGCTATGATGAACTGGAAGAAGTCTGTCGTGACCACTCCCCAGTATCCGGAAAGCATGGAATATGCTATCGTCACACCGCTTGTGATGAAGATGCTTTCCCATTTCCCCCATCCGAGGCTTACATCAAGTATCTTCACCATTGCAAGGATGACCTGGGCCTTGATGATGGTATGGATAGCAGTCGAGAAGTAAAGTGCCTTGAAGCCCCGGAGCGCTGAAGCAGGTCTTCCGGAGTATCTGAGGTTGATTAGTTCGACATCCGTCAGCACCCCGAGCCTTCTCCAGAGACGCGAAAAGAAGAAGACGGACATCATCCCCGACATAATGAAACACCACCACTGCCAGTTCTCGTATATGCCGTGCTGTCTGACGAGGCCAGTGACATAGAGGGGCGTATCAGATGAAAACGTGGTCGCGACCATAGAGGTGCCCGCAAGCCACCACGGGAGGTTTCTTCCTGAAAGGAAGAATTCGCTCATGCTGGATGAAGCCCTCCGTGTGAAGTATACGCCGACGGCAAGGGACAAAGCCATGTACGCAGAGATTATCATCCAGTCAAAAAGGGACAGGGTCATCGCTGTGATATTATATAGCATGCCGGAATGGATATCACAATTGGACGCCCGTCTCTTTTTTTTTCTGAACAGCGGATGCAGCAACGGGATGTT
This sequence comes from uncultured Nitrospiraceae bacterium, assembly GCA_964475485.1. Lineage (GTDB taxonomy): Bacteria > Nitrospirota > Thermodesulfovibrionia > Thermodesulfovibrionales > UBA9159 > CAYYWY01. Next base: position 2,969 of record CAYYWY010000034.1, read on the forward strand.
CGATCTTGTAATGCCCCTCATCACAAAGAGGGCCAATGTCGTTATCATCCCCTTTCTCCTTTACTTCGTCATAAGAGAGAAGAAGAAGGCGTTGGTGATCATCGCGGTATCCATCTTCTCCGTCCTCCTTGCGGACGGGGCGAGTAATGTCCTCAAACACCTCATAGGCAGGCAGAGGCCGTGCAACGTCTTTGAAAACGTCCATCTTCTTGTGGGATGCAGCGCGTCATTTTCGATGCCCTCCAGCCATGCGGCGAATTCCTTTGCCTTTGCGGTTCCCTTCCTCTTCATGACGAAGAACCGGCTGAAGCTTCTCTTCATGGGAGGCGCAGTCCTTGTATCCCTTTCGAGGGTTCTTGTCGGTGTTCATTATCCCGGCGACGTGCTTGCAGGCGCCTTTGCAGGGTCCCTTGCAGCCGGGGCGGTCATGTGGCTTTACAGGTGGTCTGAGAGACGGTTTATGAACAGACCTTATGCCACAGTGATGTATGTGTTCCTGCTTGCCCTGAGCCTTTTCAGATTGTATTACCTCCTGCATGGACCCCTTGACCTTAGCCCCGATGAGGCCCACTACTGGGAATGGTCAAGGAGGCCGGATCTGAGTTACTACTCCAAGGGTCCTATGATCTCATACCTCATCGCCATGTCCACTTTTCTGTTCGGAGATACTGTTTTCGGGGTGAGGTTCCTTGCTGTCCTCCTCTCCCTCCTGAGCAGCATACTCCTCTACAGGCTCGGGAAGGACATGTACGATGAACGTACGGGAGCTGCTTCGGCAATGCTTCTCCAGGTGATTCCCCTCTTTTCGACTTTCGGGGTGATATTCACCATCGATTCTCCCTTTGTATTTTTCTGGATACTTTCTCTCCATCTGTTCTGGAAGGCGGTAGGTAGTAACGAGTTGTCAGTAACGAGTGACATGTTAACCCTGAGGGGGGATGGAAGAGGGAGGTCAAAAAACCCGTCGCTCGCCACTGGTTACCAGTCAATGATTTATTGGCTTCTCCTGGGTATCTCAGTCGGTTTGGGCCTTCTCACCAAATACACGATGGCCTTCTTTTATCTCTGCGCCTTCGTTTTCTTTCTTTCCTCACCTGCTCAAAGAAGACTGCTCCTGACCTCTTCGCCCTATCTGTCTTTCCTTGCAAGCCTTGCTGTTTTCAGTCCCGTGATCATTTGGAACGCAGGGCACGACTGGGTGACTTTAAGACATACAGCGGGCCAAGCGCATGTGGCAGATGGCCTCCGGATATCACTGAAGAGCTTTGTCGAGTTCGCGGGCTCTCAGATGGGTGTAGTAACGCCTGTCTTGTTTGTGATGATGATGGTTGCATTATGGAAGATAAAAGGCATTGAAAATGTCATTGCGAGGAGCGAAACAACGGAACAACCCCATAGCTCAGGGACCGCTTCACCCTTCAATTGCGGGACTCGCAATGACACAGGGCAAGCGATCAGGGTGGTGCAAGACAGGGGTAAATTCCTCTTCTGGTTCTCTGTGCCGGTAGTTGTTTTCTTCCTTTTGAAGAGTCTCCAGGGGAAGGTCCAGGCAAACTGGGCAATGACAGGATACCTCGCGGGCCTCATTTCTTTCTCGGCTGTCTACCTGAGGGAGTGGGGACGGAACAGTCATTTCACGAGAAACATCGTCATCACCGGCATTCTCCTCGCAGTTATAGTGAGCGCCCTAGGCTACTATCCGTCGAAATTCCATCTTCCCCTTAAACTCGACCCCACGGCCAGGCTCAGGGGGTGGAGCGGTCTCGGCAAGGAGGTGTCCTCAATACTCCGGGAAATGAACGGTAAAAGAGATGTGTTCATCTTCTCGGACGGCTATCAGGTCTCAAGCGAGCTTGCCTTCTATGTGGAAGGACATCCTGTAACCTATTGCGCAAACCTCGGAAGGAGGATGAACCAGTATGACCTCTGGCCCGGTTTCGACGATCTTATCCATTACAACGGGATTTTTGTTACAATAGGCGATACTGAACTGCATCCCAGGGTCAAGGATGCCTTCAACAGCTGCGAGAAGCGTCGTTTTCAGGCATTTGACAAGGAAAGATTGCTGAGACAGTATTCGATCTTTCTCTGTCATGATTTCAAAGGCATGGAAAAGGAGACGACAGGAGAATACTGATGACGGTATCGGTTGTCATTCCGCTCTATAACGAAGAGGACAATGTGGAGGCTCTTCATGAACGCCTCGGGGGGGTTCTTGACGGCCTAGGCCCGGAATATGAGATCATCTATGTGGATGACGGCAGCTCGGACGGGACTCTCTCGCTGCTCGAACAGATACAGGGCAGGGATTCCTCAGTCGTAGTCCTGAGTCTCAGGAGGAATTTCGGGCAGACCGCGGCATTTGCCGCAGGCTTTGATTTTGCCAGGGGCGATGTGGTCGTCACGATGGACGGCGACCTCCAGAATGATCCGAATGACATCCCCAGGCTTCTTGAACTCATAAAGGACAACGACCTCGTGAGCGGCTGGAGAAAAAAGAGGAAAGACCCGTTTTTCAGTAGGAGACTGCCCTCGATGGTTGCGAACTGGCTTATCAGCAAGGTCACAGGAGTGAAGCTCCATGATTATGGCTGCTCCCTGAAGGCATACCGCAGAGACGTGATCAAGAACCTTAAACTCTATGGAGAGATGCACAGGTTCATCCCGGCAGTGGCAAGCTGGTACGGCGTGAGGGTCGCCGAGGTAGAGACGGCCCACCATCCAAGGCTCAGGGGGAAATCGAAGTACGGCATCACGAGGACCATAAAGGTTGTCCTTGATCTGATTACCGTCAAGTTCCTCCAGAGCTTCTCCACCAGACCCCTGCAGTTCTTCGGCACGATCGGGATGGGGTGCGGGTTTCTCGGTTTTCTTATCCTTCTTGCCCTTAGCATCGAGAAGCTCGTCCTCGGCAACCCCATAGGCGGAAGGCCTCTGCTTCTCCTCGGCGCCCTGCTCCTGATCGTCGGCATCCAGTTCATCGGTATGGGGCTTTTGGGAGAGATGATCGTTAGGGTTTATCACGAGACGCAACGGAAACCCATCTACGTGATAAAAAAAGTCCTTGGCCCGTCCAAATAAGGCGATACTTCTTCTTGCAAAGATCCTTGTAAGCGGGGGTCTTCTTTACGCGGTCATCTCAAGAACAGGCGTAGAGAAGGTAATTTCCGCAGTAAGTGAGATCAGCATCCTCTCTTTTTCCCTTGCCGTTTCGATATACATATTCACTATCTTCATTTCGACCATTCGATGGAGCCTTCTCCTGCATGAGGATTTCCGGGTAGGGAGGCTTTTTTCCCTTTATTTCATAGGTTCTTTTTTTAATCACATCCTGCCAGGGATCATCGGGGGCGACGCTGTGAAGGCTTACTATCTCTACCGGGACACCGGCAAGGGCGCATCTGCAGTTGCCTCGGTCTTCATGGACAGGTACATCGGGTTTGCCGGCCTTATGCTTGTTGGAATGACCGCCTTTCCGTTCGGGTTCGGATACTTCAGGGGCTCTTACATCGAATTGGTCCTGCCGCTTATAGCTCTTCTCTTCGCAGCCGGGAGCTTCCTCGTATTCGGTCTGAGAATCGGAAAGGGCTTCAAGTTTCTTTCGGGTTTTTACGACTACTTCCTGCTCTATAAAGAAAGAAAGGCGGTCATTGTGAAGACACTCCTGATCTCCGTAGTAATCCAGACGGTAATCGTCTTCGCCGTGTATGTAATCAGCCGGGGTCTGAAGGTGGATGTGCCGCTTCTTCCCCTGTTCATCTTCATCCCCGTGATTTCCGCAATAGCCTCAATTCCCATTTCCATTTCCGGTTTGGGGGTACGGGAGGCATCCTTTGTCCTGCTTTTCGGTTTCTTAGGAGTAAGTCCTGCCCAAGCGACGGCCGTATCATTTGCTTGGTTTCTGTCTGTGGCAACGGGAAGCCTTCCCGGGCTTGTTGAATATTTGAGGTATAAGAAGAGGACGTAATCACCCTTCCCCTTGCGGGTGAGGGGTATTTTCGAGGTAATGACAGCTCAAAAAAGCTCAGACATTTGCGAGGCTGCTGATATGAACCGGAAAGGTTCCGGGCTACTTTATAGAGGAGATTCGGGTTGTCAGACGGCCCGTTGATGGTGTAGAATTCATCATCCATGGTCCTGGATAGCAAGAGAGTGAAAAGGTACTTCCGCTGGGCGTTGGATAATACCAGGGAATCCCATCTGCGTGTACTCAGTGAAGTCCTTCTTTTTAAGGGCATCGGTAAGAACCTCCTCAGAAGACTTCTCATCGACCTCATCGAGAAGAGGTACGCTGCAGGCGACGTCATCTTCCACGAAGGAGAGACGGGGAAGGCCCTTTATGTGATACTCGAGGGATCGGTCAGAATTTCCAAAAGGTCCGGCTCGGGCGACAGTACCCTTGCTCTTCTCGGGCCTGGCTGCCATTTCGGCGAGCTTGCCCTTATCAATCAGTGCGCTCGCTTTGCGACTGCCGCGGCTGAACAGGATTCCCTCCTTCTGATTATGTACAAATCCTATTTCGACGACCTTATAAGGGGAAACAGCGGCCTCTCCTCAAAGATACTTCTCAACCTGGCCGGGATCTTGTCGAGTTACATATACTCCGGCCGTACCGGAGACTATGAGAAGACATTACCGTGAACGATGAAAGACGCAGAGCCGATCTCTCAATCAGAGACCTGAGAAAGCTCCACCATCAGATGCCGAGATGGGCAGCAATTCTGCTTGCGGCTGGCGCTGCCGCGGTCATTGCGAGCCATATTACACACCTCCTGATTACCTTAATGATCTCTGCGGTCCTGGCCTATATCATGAATTCGGCCGTTATTGCGTTGGAAGCCCGTGGAATAAAGAGAAGCATGGCAGTGCTTCAGCTTTTCGTCCTTGGGGCCGCCGTCGTCGCATCGCTGGAAATCCTCTTCGCTCCCTATCTTGCTCAGGAGATCAGCAAAGGCTATGGGAAGCTCCCCGAGTTTTCCAGGCAGCTGGAAGCCACGCTCCTGTCGAGCACCACCAACACCGCGCAGAATTACCCTATGGTGGGGGAAGCCATCAGGAAGCTCGTCGACACCCTGATCGGTCCGGACGGATTTCTGGGAAGGACGCTCGATATGACAGAGCTCTTGACTCAGGCTGCCCCGGTTATCATGGGGCTGATTCTGGTCCCCTTTTTCGTTTTCTTCCTGCTCAAGGACTGGCCCGGAGCCGTGAGGAAGGCCATGGACTGGGTGCCGCCTTCCTGCGTCGAGACGACGGTCTCGGTCATTGCCGAGATAAACATCCTCGTCGGGAAATATCTCCGGGGGCTGGCTGCGGACTGCATCTCCATGGGAGTGCTGGCCTCGCTGGGGTTATGGCTGATCGGAATCAACAACCATATCACCCTCGGCATCCTGACCGGCCTGGCAAATGTGATACCGTATCTCGGGCCGGTTATAGCCTGCTCTGTGTCGAGCCTCATCGCCCTGATGCAGTTCAACAGTTTCGATGCCGTATTGAATGTCGTCCTTTTATACATAGTCATCAAGGTGATTGATGACCTGTTCCTGCAGCCGGTGATGATAGGCAGGAGCGTGAAACTCCATCCGATGGTTCTGGTCATCACAATAATCGTCGGGGAGAACCTGTTCGGGATAATCGGCATGATACTAGGGGTTCCTGTTGTGACCGCGGCGCAGAAGACCGTCCAGATCCTGCTGGAACATCGAAGGGAAGCGATGAGAAGGGAAGCCTTGGGAAGGGTCCCGATCCAGCACCTCGATAAATCTCCCATCAGACCGATTTAACGGATTTCCCTTCTTGACAGGAGATTTCTCTCTGGTAACATAAAGATTTATAGCCTGCCCATGGATTGCCCTTAAGCATGATATATGTGGGCCAACTTAACAATCTTGACAAGTCCCGACTCAAGAATTACTATATGATTAATAGGGTAGATGTGAGGATATGAAAAGATGCCCGCAACGGTGAATGACTACTACGAAATACTCGGCGTGTCAAAGGGTGCTTCTCAGGACGATATAAAGAAGGCGTTCAGGAAGCTCGCACGTAAATACCACCCTGACCTGAATCCAGGAGATAAGGCCGCCGAGCAGAAGTTCAAAGAGATTAACGAGGCATATGCCGTGCTCGGCGATCCCAAGAAGAGGGAGGAGTACGACCGGTTCGGCAAAGCCCCTTTTGAGAGCGGTGGCCCCTGGTATGAAGAGGTAAAAAGGCCCTTCGAGGACGTGTTCGAGTTCGGGGGGCTGGGGGACATATTTGGAGATATATTCGGAAGGACTTCCAGGGCGGGACAGTTCAGGGCAAGGGGTTCGGATATTCTCACGGGTCTTGCTATTTCCCTTGAAGAGGCTTTCACGGGCACGCAGAAGACCTTGGCCGTGAACAGGGAGACAAGCTGCGCCTCGTGCCATGGAAGCGGCGCCGAATCATCTGAAACATGTTCGAAATGCAGAGGCACGGGCACTATCCAGAGTTCAAGGGGCTTTTTCAGAATGCAGCAGACATGTCCTGAATGCGGAGGAATGGGCAGAAGGATTACCAAGGCGTGCAGGGTTTGTGGAGGGAAAGGCAGGATCATCAGCACGGGTTCAGTGAAGGTCAAAATACCCGCGGGTGTTGACAGCGGGTCAAGGCTGAAGGTTAAAGGTATGGGTAACTCCGGGGAGGCCGGAGGTCCGCCCGGTGACCTCCACATCGAGATATCCGTGAAGCCGCATCCTGTGTTCAAGAGAGAAGACGACGATCTTTTCGTTGAAGTCCCTCTTACTATCGGCGAGGCGGCCCTTGGAGCGAAGATAGAAGTGCCCACCATGGACGGAACCTCAGTCATGACGATCCCGCCAGGGACACAAAGCGGACAGAAGTTCAAGCTCACCGGGAAGGGATTCCCTTCACCTCGGACGGGACACAGGGGTAATCAATATGTGAAGATAAAGGTAGTCGTTCCTAAGAACTTGGGCAACAGGGCAAGGGAAGCCATTAAAGAGATAGAGGCCTCATACGAAGAAAATCCGCGAAAGGGGTTGTTCAACAGATGATGGAGCCGAGGGACAGGAAACAACCGCTTTTCATGATCAGCGTAGTCTCAAGGATGCTGGGCGTTCATCCCCAGACCCTGAGGCTCTATGAGAGAGAAGGGCTGGTCATTCCCCAGCGCGCAAAGAGGGCTAGACTCTATTCACAGGAGGATGTTGAGAAACTGGCCATGATCCTCAGACTTACACGTGAGCTCGGAGTGAACAGGGCGGGGGTTGAGGTAATACTCAGGCTGAGACACAGGCTCGAGGTCCTTCAGAAGGAGATGGATGAAATGATGCAGTTTCTGGAGGAGGATATCAGGAGTGATTTTATGAAGAGGCTAAAGAAATTGTTTTTTGAAGATTAGTCGAAAACGATGGGAAAAGAGCAAAACAGCGTGAGAGAAAGACCGCAAAGGCCACTGAGGGCGCGGAGGGAAATAACTCCGCATGCCCTGCGGTTAATTTTGGAGTGAGGAGGACCTTATGAGGATGGACAAGTTGACCATAAAAAGCCAGGAGGCCGTACAGGATGCCCAGAGGTTTGCTGAGAGGAAGGGCAATCAGGAACTGCAGCCTGAGCATCTGCTATGGGCGATGATGGAGGACGAGGAAGGGATCGCATCACAGATACTAAAGAGACTGGGAGCCGACATAAAACTGCTTCGGTCGGATGTCGAAAAGGAGGTGGACCGTTTCCCTAAGGTCTCTGGAGCTACGCCCCTCGGGCAGATATATATCTCCCCCAGGCTTAAGGAGGTTTTGGAGAAGGCATTTAAGGAGGCGGAGCACCTGACGGACGAATACGTGAGCGTCGAACACCTGCTCCTCGGACTCATTCCGGTCGGAGGGCCGTGCACGGAACTCCTTGAGAGATACGGAATCACCCAGGAAAAGGCCATGGAGGCGATGCGTGAGATACGCGGGGCTCAGCGAGTTACAGGCCCCAATCCTGAAGACAAGTATCAGGCCCTTAACCGCTACAGCAGGGACCTTACAGCCCTTGCAAAGAGGGGCAGGCTTGACCCGGTCATCGGCAGGGACGACGAGATAAGGAGGATCATCCAAGTTCTTTCACGAAGAACAAAGAACAATCCTGTGCTCATAGGGGAGCCGGGGGTCGGAAAGACAGCGATTGCAGAAGGGCTTGCCCAGAGGATTGTGGCCGGAGATGTTCCCGAGACGCTGAAAGACAAGCGTGTTGTCGCCCTGGACATGGGCGCTCTTATTGCGGGCTCGAAGTACAGGGGCGAGTTTGAGGAAAGACTGAAGGCTGTGCTGAAGGAGATCGAGCAGGCAGAGGGAAGGATAATCCTCTTCATCGACGAACTCCACACTCTCGTGGGCGCAGGGGCCGCGGAGGGGGCCATCGATGCATCCAACATGCTGAAGCCAGCGCTCGCGAGGGGGGATCTGAGGTGCGTGGGCGCCACGACACTGGATGAATACAGGAAACACATAGAGAAGGACCCGGCCCTTGAAAGGAGATTTCAGCCCGTTTACGTCAAGGAACCCACCGTGGAGGATACGATCTCGATTCTGAGGGGCCTCAAGGAGAAATATGAGGTCCATCACGGAGTGAAGATAAAGGATTCAGCTCTCATTTCGGCTGCGGTGCTTTCCAGGCGGTACATCACCGACAGGTTCCTGCCCGACAAGGCCATAGACCTTATCGACGAGGCCGCCTCGAAACTCAGAATGGAAATTGATTCGATGCCTGTTGAGCTTGACGAGCTTGAGAGAAAACTCAGGCAGCACGAGATAGAAAAGCAGGCCCTGATGAGGGACGACTCAAAGGACGCAAGGGAGAAGCTGGAAAAGATCGGTAAGGAGATATCCGAACTTCAGGAGAGAAGGAACGAGCTCAGGGCCCAGTGGCTTAGCGAAAAGGAGATCATCGCAAGGATGCGGGAGATAAAGGAACAGATCGAAGAGACCAAGATAGAATCCGAAAAGGCGGAGCGCGAAGGAGACCTGTCCAGGGCTGCTGAGCTGCGGTACGGCAAACTCCTTGAGCTTCAGAAATCCCTTGAAGCTGAGAACAGGAAGCTCATGGAGGCACAGGCAAGGAGAAAGATGCTTAAGGAAGAGGTGGACGAGGAGGATATAGCCGAAGTCGTCTCAAAATGGACCGGCATACCGGTATCGAGGATGCTGGAAGGAGAGGTGCAGAAACTCCTTCACATGGAAGAGAGACTAAGGATGAGAGTGGTAGGCCAGGATGAAGCCATAGTCGCCGTTGCAAATGCGGTGAGGCGTGCAAGGGCTGGAATTCAGGACATGAACAGGCCCATCGGGTCTTTCATGTTCCTCGGGCCCACCGGCGTCGGGAAAACAGAACTTGCAAAAGCCCTGGCGGAGTTTCTCTTCGACGACGAAAATGCGATGATCAGGATCGATATGTCGGAATATCAGGAAAGGCATACGATATCGAGGCTCATCGGCGCCCCTCCCGGGTATGTCGGATACGAGGAAGGGGGCCAACTGACGGAGGCGGTGAGGAGAAGACCTTACACCGTAATCCTGTTTGATGAGGTGGAGAAGGCGCACCCGGAGGTCTTCAGCCTGCTCCTGCAGCTTCTCGACGACGGCAGACTCACGGATGGTCACGGAAGGACCGTGGATTTCAGGAATACCGTGGTTATCATGACCTCTAATATCGGGAGCACTCACATCCAGGATATTCTTATTGAAAGGGAAAAGAGGCCGGCTGCGTACTGGGGCAAGACGAATGAGGATGATCTCAGGGAAGCGGTCATGAACGACCTGAAGGCGTTCTTCAAGCCCGAATTTCTGAACAGGGTGGATGAGATTATTATCTTCAACCCTCTTTCAAAGATGCTCCTGAAGCTGATTGTCGAAATACAGGTGAACAGGATGAAGAGATACCTTGAAGACAGGGGGATCGATCTGATTCTGACCGATGCTGCAAAGGAAAGGCTTGGAGATCTCGGCTATGACCCTGTGTATGGGGCACGGCCATTGAAGAGGGTGATACAGAGGGAGATACTGAACCCTCTTGCACTAAAGCTCCTTGACAGGGAGTTTGGGGAAGGGGACATTGTCGAAGTCGATTTCGAGGGCGGCAATTTCGTGTTCCGCAAGCCCGTGGAAGCGCGGGTGGCTGAAAAGGCTTCCCTTTGAGGTTTTGACCGGGTGCATATACCTGACGGTTATCTGGGCCCGTACACTTTTGCCGGCCTGTGGGCAGCGATCCTCCCTGCATGGGCATATGCGTCCCGGAAGATAAGGAAAGGCCTGAAGTCAAGCCACGTGCCGGTACTTGCCCTTTCCGCCGCCTTCAGTTTCGTCATAATGATGTTCAATGTGCCGGTCCCCGGCGGCGCCACAGGTCATGCAACAGGGGCCACCCTCATTGCGATCCTTCTTGGGCCATGGCCTGCGGTAATGGCGGTGTCGATCGCCCTCGTCGTCCAGGCCCTTATGTTCGGCGACGGAGGGATTACGGCCATCGGGGCCAATTGCTTCAATATTGCCTTTGCGGAGACGCTTGTCGGATATGGGATATACAAAGTAATTTCAAGGTTTAGATTTCAAATTTCAAAGTTCAAAGCTCACCCCCCTATCCCCCCCTTGGCAAAGGGTGATGAAAGGGGGGTGCTCTCTACCCGTCACCTATTAGGCGCTGCTGCAGGCTCCTACGCAGGGATAAACATTGCGGCATTTCTGACCGCTTTTGAGCTTGGAATCCAGCCCATACTCCATACAGGCCCGGACGGAAGGCCGCTCTACAGCCCTTTCCCACTGACAGTGACGATTCCGGCAATAATGATCGAGCATATCATAATATTTGGGGTGATCGAGTCGGTTGTTACGGTTCTCGCGCTGCTCTATCTGCGGAAATCCTACCCTGAACTCATAAGGGGATGATCATGAAGCCGGAAGTCGGAAGCCAGGGGTCAGGAGACAGAAGGACTCGCTACGCGTCATTCGTCGCGCGTTATTCAAAGCTCTGGATCGGCGTCGGGATTCTGATACTTCTCACTCCATTGGGTTTATTGCTTCCGCGATTGTTCGGATCAGGCGGTGCATGGGGCGAATGGGGCGCTGACGAGATAGAGAGGATTGCGGGTTATATTCCCGAAGGGCTCAAGAGAATCGGTGGGAAGTGGGCCGCCCCTATCCCTGACTATGCATTTTCCGGATGGGATGAGGGAGTGAGATCCTACGCCGCCTACATCATCTCAGGTGTCTTGGGCGCTGCCGTTGTTATCGCGGTGTCGTACATTCTCGGGAGATTTCTGAAGAGGGAGAAGAAATGAACGAAAGGGAAAAACTTAGGCGTCTGCTCCACCATTGGATGGAGCATAACCGGGAACATGCGGAAACTTACAGGGAATGGGCGGAAAGGGCATCCTCCTCCGGCAATGTGGAACTATCGGAAATATTGCTCACCCTCTGGCGTGAGGCCGAGAAACTGAACAGCATCTTTGAAAAAGCGATGAAGGCTGTCTGACTGAGGAATTCGTTTCCCATCCATATGTAATTCATTACACAATCCCGGCGATCTCCGGTGCGTTAAATAACACACGGAGCGCTTTTTCGCCTACAAGAAATTCAGGTTCATTGTTGCGGCCATAAAAAGGCAGGTTCCATGGAGGAAGAATCGCTGCCTTTTTGTATTGAAAAAAAAGTTAAGAATTGGTAACCTATGGCTGAGGAGGGGCAGGGAAGAACTGATTTGAAGGTTTCTGATCCCGTTTTCATCAGGAAGACTGCATGGTATGATAATTGCTTAACAAAAGCAAGACCTGTGTTATATCATCGGAGGGTATTATGCACTATTTAGAGACCTTGGGAAGAACATGTAGGGCCGGGGCGGGACTTCTTGCCATTTTTGCAGTTATCACGGCCTTTATCTTTGTATTTCAGGATCAGGCCTCCGGCCAGCTGAATATCAACTATCTGACTTCCTTTCCGACAAGCAGTGGGGACCCGATAAGAATCGCATCAGACAGCACAGGTCTTTTGTACGTGGCAGCCCCCGCTTCGGGGAAGATACTGAAGTTTTCCCAGGACGGTTCTTTTGCCGGCGCCCTGAACGGCTTCAAGAAGCCCCTCTCCGTGGCGGTTGATAACGCAGGCAATGTGTATGTAGGAGACTTCAAGGACGGAAGCGTCAGCGTTGTGAGCGCCGGAGCTTCAACCCCGGCATTCAGCCTGGGTCAGGGAAAAGGCGAGTTTGGGATGGCCGGTGACATCGCCATCGGCCCTAACGGGCTCGTTTATGTGACCGACAGCACAAACAATCTTGTTAAAGTCTATAGCGCGGACGGAGCCTTCAGTTTCTCTTTCGGCGGCGCCGGCGTCAACCCTGGTCAGATGATGTTTCCCACAGGTATCGCGATAGATGACGCAGCGCAGGAAGTGTACGTAGCCGACCATAATAACGGCAGGGTTCAGGTCTTTGACCTGAGTGGAGCCTTCAAAAGGACTTTCGGAAGTTTTGGTTCGGGGCAGGGCAGGCTCACAAGGCCCCACGGGGTAGCGGTGGCCAACGGCAACGTATTTGTGGCCGATGCTTATCAGAGCACCGTGGAGGTATTCACCGCCGCCGGGACATTTGCCGCATTTGTCGGGCAGTATGGTACAGGTCCGGGAGGCCTTAAGGTACCGATGGATGTCTCGATGAAGGGGACAAAGCTCTTCGTCTCGAACACCGACAATCAGAGGATTGAGGTATTCGACGTGCTCGACTCACAGGGGTTAACCGTGACACCAGCGACACTGTCATTTTCAACCTATGTGGGGACAAATCCTGCCGGACAGACAGTACAGGTGAACTCAGCTGCCGGAACCCCTGTTGCGTGGACGGCGTCCGTTGCATCTCCCTTCACCATAAACCTCAACGCGGCCTCCGGGACGACCCCTTCAACTGTAACGGTCGGCGTTGATGTCGCAGGGCTTGGCGCTGGGACGTATTCAGGCAACGTAAACTTCAATGCCAACGGCATCGATTATCCGCTCAGCATAAACCTTACGGTATTGCCGCCTCTTCAGGAACTGTTCGTATCCCCTTCAAATATAGATCTCTTCCATCAGAAGGATGGGGACCTGGCTTCCAAGGCCCTTTCGGTCACGAGCACAGGCGGAAGCCTCCAGTGGACGGCCACGGAGACGACGGAGTGGCTTGATGTATCCCCGTCAACGGGCTCTACGCCTGGGACCGCCACCGTTTCCCTCAACCAGAACGCGAATAATCTGGCAGAGGGGATTTACACCACATCCGTAACGGTGAGCGCTCCCAATGCGGTGGGAGGCCCTGTAAGCATACCGGTAAGCCTTAAGGTAGTCGTGGCCGGTACGATAGCGGTTACCACGAACCTTGATGAGGCCGCATTCTCCATAACCGGGCCGGAAGCCTATTCCGGGACAGGCAAGACCTGGCAGACCGGCGAGGCGAAGCCGGGCATCTATACCATTGAGTTCGGGCATGTGAAGGGTTATAGAAAGCCCGCCACAAGGAGCTTTGAAGTAAAGACAGGAAAGACGGCTGCAATTGACGCGCAGTATCAGCAGCTTGAGGTGGCCAATATCTTTGTAGCCGGAAAAGGACCTGGCTCCAACAACGATGCCACCGTAAGGGTCCTTGACCAGACGGGGATTCTAATAAATGAATTCAAGGCATTTACGCCCAAGGCAGGTGCGACCACAAGGGCCGGCGTCTCGCCCGCCGCGAGATTCGGCGTTAAGGTAGCGGCTGCTGATATCGATGGGGACGGCACAAGCGAGATAATCGCCGCTCAGGGTCCGGGGATGGAGAACGAGGCTGCTGTAAGGGTGTTCAGCATCGACGGTGCGCTTCTTGCCTCTGCCGGGCCTGTTGAAAATACACGGTATGGTGCCGGCATTGCGGTGGGTGATATTTTGGGCGACGGCGGGCATCAGGTCGCCATGAGCATGGCAACCACCGGTAAGGCCCATTCAGTCGTCATTTACGAGGTTGCGGGATATAGCCTTGTGGAAAAGGCAAGGGTGAACATAACGAACAGGAGCGATTATCCTGCGAATCTGGCCTTCGGGGACATAGACGGAGACGGCGTGTTGGAACTCATTGTATCCAAGCAGGGAGAGGTTGAAGTCTACGCGTTCAACGACACTCTATCAGCTACCAGGATCCTTTCCGCCACCATAACCGTTGAGAACGTCAGAGGCGGGATGTACCGGAACCAGATGACCGTTTCTTCAGGAGATGTCGATGGGGACGGTGTTGACGAGATAGTTCTTGGATACGACGACGGGACTGATTCGCTGATAAGAATATATGACGGAGACCTGAAGCCGCAGGGCGCTGCGATTAAGGCTTTCCTGAAAGGCAAGTCAGCACCGAGCCTCTCAGCCATGGACTGGAACGGCGATGGAACCGCTGAGATACTTGCCGGGAAAGGCGCTGCCGCCGATAGTGATACGACGGTAAGGGTGTACAGCTCCGGCGGGACGATGTTGAAAGAGATAAGGGCCTTCGATGCATCCGTTAAATACGGCGTCAATGCAGCCTTCGGCGTGAAGAAATAAGGGGGTTATGGTATGCCAAAAACAGTCATAACGATAATCGGTTTGATGGGATTGGGTCTTCTCGCGTTTTTTGGGATTGCAGTTGCAACCGACGCTCCCCATAACGATCCTGAGTCCGTTTACTGTAACAGCTGCCATACCGCGCACAACTCCCTCGGTCCGAGCATGACGACATATGCCACGAACGAAAACCTCTGCATGAGCTGCCACAAGGTGGGCGGCCAGGCTGCAAACTGGCCTTTTTCAAGTCTCGACCAGTCTGTTCCCGGGACATCAGGGATGTCGCACCGCTGGGACAGGGATATGACAGCATCGACTGCTCCGCTTAATCTGACTGCCTCAAACCCTAATAACATATACGGTTTGAGGACGGCTGCCGAGCTCGTCAATCCTGCCGTCAAGACGATGATGACGAAGTTCAGCAATGCCGCCACATGCTCCGTCTGTCATCAGCAGCACAACCAGTCGAAAACACCCTTTGATCCTTGGGCGTACAATGCATCCAGCGGAGACGCAGGGACTGCGACCGGGGGCACGACAACAACCGTTGTTGACGGATCAAAGGCATGGGGCGCGAATGCCTGGGTTAACTATTATGTGGTAATGACTGCCGGAACAGCCGCAAATATCGGCCAGGCAAGGCTGATTTCGGGCAACACGAACACTCAGCTTACAGTTTCAACGGCGTTTCCTGCAGCGGTGGCGGCAACGGATACCTACTATATCACCAAGAACGGAACGGATGCGACCGCCGCCAGCTGGGGTACAGCCAGCGGTGGAACGGTAAATACCGTGGTGGATGCTTCAAAGACATGGACGAGTGGAGCATGGACTGGCTACTATGTGAAGATGACCGGAGGCCCCAATAACGGTTTGAGAAGGAGGATAACGGGAAACACTGCCACCCAGTTGACCACTGACGCTTTCCCTGCGGCTAACGCTGCCGGAAACACTTATTATATCACAAGCGGCAGGCACTTCATGCGGGCAAACAATGTGCTGAACGACCTCTGTGTTGATTGCCACTACTACAGGGCGACGGCGGCTTCAACGGACACCAGGACATGGGACGGGAACAAGAAGAGCCATCCGGTTGGAAAGAGGCTCAGCGACGTTGGAGATCCAAACCAGTTCAATGCCTCATTCCTTGAGCCGCTCGCTGCAGGCTGGGCTTCGCAGGGAGGCGCGAGAGGAGAATTAAACGGAGGGGCGGACACAAACCTCACAAACAACATCACCGTAGGCATCGACAGCAAGATAAACTGCCTCTCATGCCATCATATGCATTATGCGGATTCCGATTCCTCCACTATCGATAAACCGACAGGGTATGCGCCGTAGAGAGAAATTCTCCTCTCCCCTTGTGGGAGAGGGTTCGGGCGAGGGATCACTTGGAAAAAGGTAAGGGTAAGGTAAGAGACATAACAGTAGAGATACTGATTTCTATCAGAGATGAGATAAGGTCTCTGAGAGAAGATACGAACAAGATCAGAGATGAGATAAAGTCTCTGAGAGAAGATACGAACAAGCGCTTTGAGCATATGGATAAGCGCTTTGAGCATATAGAGGCGGATATCAGTGTCATGAAACAGGATATAAAGGCAATCGCAG
This sequence comes from uncultured Nitrospiraceae bacterium, assembly GCA_964475485.1. GTDB lineage: Bacteria > Nitrospirota > Thermodesulfovibrionia > Thermodesulfovibrionales > UBA9159 > CAYYWY01. The sequence continues at coordinate 19,138 of CAYYWY010000034.1, forward strand.
CTCACTTTGAAAGAAATTATCTATTGCTTGCGAACGAGGTGGGCGCTGTCAAAGGAAGGCTTGAAGCACATTTGCAGGAGTCGCACCATTGAAATATGGGGAGTGTCCCTGTTTTTTGTCGAAAACGTAATACGGGAGGCATGACGTGAAAAAGATATTATTACCGTTATCTTTGATCATCTTGACAGGAATCGTACTATTACTTTTGGAGGATACCGGCATATCAAGTGACGGCTATCTCTTGAAGCGCTCCCGGGAAGAGACTTGTCAGGCATGCCACAAGACAGACCAGAATACTGCTTCTCCCGGGCAGGATGGTTATGTCCAGGCAGAATGGGACAATGCTATCAAGACCCACAGCGCTGAACACCTCGGTACCTGCTCCAATACGACTTATAAAACAAAGACGGCCTGCGAGGCCAAAGGCGGCACATGGACACCCGGCAAATGGGCGGCATCAGGAGGCTGGGGAGTCACGGGCGGCAAGTACGGGCTTTTCTCCTGCACTACATGCCACACTGCCCACGGAACGAAAAACATTTATCTAATAAAGGAGACGATCACGACCCCCGACGAGTCGAACTTCGACGGAAGGGCTACGAACAGCGCAGCGGTGGATTTCAGGGTCAAGTCCGGAACCCCGGGCGTTACGGCCGGAGTGATGGGAGATGATACAGGCGGCCATGCGACATCCACAAGGGTCTGCGAGGCATGCCATTCACAGACAGGCTATCATAATTACAACCAGCCTGCCGATCCCGGGCATGAAAACGCCAACGATTGCACGGGCTGCCACACCCATAAGATTGCCTTTACAGGCGGCGGCGCCTGTAATTCCTGCCACGGGGCACCTCCCGGAAGCGGCGATGACAACAATCTTCCCGCTCCGTATACGACAATGCATACCAACAAGCATTATGATCCGGCGGCAGGCGGCGTTCCCACGAGCTATACAGCCTCGGCCACGCGCTCGACTCAGACCGCCTATGTATTTGATTGCGGAAGGTGCCATAGCACGAACTCGGCAGACCACGGCACTGGAGAGAATAACGGCATAGTGAACGTGAGCCTGAAGGCCGGGGAGACATTTACCCGCGGCTCAACAGCAACTGCAAACACCCCGCCACCCGGCTCAAAGACGTTCTATAACTATGACAGCACATGTTCATCGGTTTACTGTCACGGCAATTTTGCGGGAAGCGGAAATACAGGGAATGTTCCCACCTGGGGTAATGCTGCATCAGGCTCCTGCGGCACGTGCCACGGAGCATTGGTGGGAAGTCCTCCTTCGGGCGGCTCCCACGGAAGGCATGCAGGCAATGCAGCGGGACAGCTTTCTCTCTCATGCGATACCTGTCATGAGGGCACTGTGGACTCAACGCCTGCCATAATCAGCAAGATAAAGCATGTGAATGAGGCCGCGGATTGGGACCTGAAACGCACTGATAACAGAATCGGGGCATCCGGTGTTTATAACGGCGTTGAATCGGGCACGAAGAGCCCGCCGAGCACAACATATGCGACGTGCTCGACGGTTTACTGCCATAGTAACATTCAGGGGGCGGGCGGAATCGGTGCACCTACATTATATGGAACCCCCACCTGGGGAGCGGCAGGACCTCTCACCTGTTCGACAGCAAACTGTCATGACCCGATGAACACGGGCACCGGCACAGGAAGCCATACAAAGCATGCCCAAACTTACTCATTGGCTTGCAGCATTTGCCATAACAACGCAGGCGATGAGAGTGCTTTGCATGCTAACTACATTATCGACATGTCTTTCAGCGGTACAGGCGCCGGCACTGAGTATTCTCAGTCGCCGAATACCCCTGGCGGAGGTTATGGCACGTGTTCGACAAGCTACTGCCATAGCAGCGGCCAATCTGCCACAGGCGGAAGTCCTCCGGCATATGCAACTCCGACGTGGGGCGGAACAGCGAATTGCGGGAATTGTCATAAGGACATGGATACTGACGGCACTGCTCCCGGAAGCCATGTGCAGCACGCCCAGGGAAGCGTGAACTATGGTTGCGGCGTCTGCCATAACGGATATACCGAATCGACAGTTGCAACAGCAACCCATGTCAACAATCTTATCAACCTGAGTTTTTCCGGTACAGGCGCAGGCACCACATACTCACAAGGCGCGAGTCATGCAGTTGGGAATAATTACGGAAACTGCACCACGAGCAACTGCCACGGAACGCGTGCGGGCGCTACTTCGCCGAACTGGGGCACAAACACGGCCAATCATCAGTGCACGAAGTGCCACGGCAATCCGACTGCGCCCGGTTCGTATGTGCTTTACAAGGCGGCTCCGGGCGCTGATACGACAGGCAGGGACCTGGAGGGCCAGACGGGTGCGGTCACGAGCAATGTCTCGAACGATGCGCAGGTGGGCGCACATGATGTTCACCTGAGGGCCCTGAACCAGTATTCGAACCCCATCGCCTGCAGCGAATGTCACGCTGTCCCGGCGGCATTTGATTCGGCAGGTCATCTCGATGCAAGCCCTGCCGACATCACATGGGGTGACCTCGCGAAGCATAACAGTGCTGTTTACGCAGGCGGTCAGAATCTCACTCCAAGCTATGCAGGCGGTTCGTGCACTGCGACATACTGCCACGGCGGCGGCGCATTCCCTGCTGACGGCTTACCAGCTTCGAAGGCAACGCCTACGTGGACGGCCTCTATCCTAGCAGGTTCCGGCGGCACAGACTGCGGCAAGTGCCACGGAAACCCGCCTAATACAGGAGGCCACGGAGGGGTGGCCGCGAATGTATGCAGCAGCTGCCATTCCCATGTGAACGACAGCGCTGTGACGGCGCCGTTCTTTAACAATCTCGCGCTCCACATAAACGGAGTGCTCGACGGCGGCATCTCAAACGGCGGGCAGCTCTGTTACAACTGCCATGGCTCGTATCAAACTGCGATGGAAGACGGTACGGGAAAAGTTGGAGCGACCCGCACGACATATTATCATCACGTCCTCGGCGGCGCTCTCGGAGACGGTGAAATAGCGCCCAACGCAGGCAATTATCCCACGAGCACAACTGACGTCTATTGCGTTAGCTGCCATGCCGATCACAACTACTTCAACCTCCCTGGCGGGACAAAGAGCAACAACCTCCGCACGGATATTGCCACGGCGTCACCTCAGACAACGCAGACAACCGATTTCATTGTGGGCGGCTCTCCGACCTATGGCATTTGCGTAACCTGTCATAGCACGAGCCTCGCAAAGGACGCAACGAACCAGAAATCCGACGGAACTACCGCT
>CAYYWY010000034.1:22471-23946 GCA_964475485.1 uncultured Nitrospiraceae bacterium
TCGCATGGCGGATCCTACACCGTGAACTCCACCTTCAGCGGCAGCGCCACGCCCTTCAGCGCAAACTGCTCCAAGTGTCATAACGATGAACAGACAAAGGATAAACAGACCTCCACGAACAAGTTCGGTCCTCACTACAGCGCTTACAGGAGAATTCTCGCGACCCTCGGCATAACGGCGCCGGCGGACCCGCTGGAGGAGAACTTCTGCTACAGATGCCACAGCAGGTCGACGGAGACCGGCAACCTTGCAAACCCCGGAGGCGGACCGGCAAAGACCACGGCAAATGCCGATTATTATGGCGGCCGGGCAATGGGAGCGAACTCGCAGCTTATCTGGAGAGACGTAATGACAGTGACCGGAACAACGGCAGCGGGTTCCACGACGACCGTTGTGAATGTTGCCGGCACAACGGGATGGACGGCGAACCAGTGGGTCGGCTACTCGTTTGAGATAACCTCGGGCACGCTTGCCGGTCAGAGCAGACGTATCACTGCGAATACGGCAACATCCGTCACTGTGACAGCAGCCTTTGCGAGTGCACCTGCTACCGGTGTCACCTACAAGATCGGCGCAATGCATAATATGGCGCTCAGAAGTGGCAATCACAAGCCTATCGAAGGCACTGCGGTCGACTGGATGGACGGGACCGCCGGAAAAGAGCGTCATGTTGAATGCGAGGACTGCCACAACCCTCATGCAGCGCGCAAGACGACCTCTTATACGGCAGGCACTGCCTCGGCAGGAACAGCTACGACCCTTACAGGCCCTGCGGGAACGGACTGGCCGACTGATCAGTGGAAGAATTACCGTATAGCCATTACTGCAGGCACGGGGGCAGGTCAGGAGAGGTATATCGCGAGCAATACCGCCACTGTAATAACCATCAAGGGTAACTGGTCTACTGCGCCTAATAACACCAGTCAATACAAGATATACTCAGCTTCTTACGAAGACGGCGGCTCTGCAACAGGCGGAAGCACAACCACGCTTGCAGATACATCCAGGGCCTGGACGGCGAACCAGTGGGTCGGTTACTATGTCCAGACAGTATCAGGCACAGGCGCAGGACAGGTAAGGCTGATAACGGCGAACACTGCCACAACCCTCACCGTTGCCACGTGGACGGCGCCTGCCGCGGGAACCGGTTATTACATTTATAAGCCTCCTATGATAGCAGGTGTCAACAGGGGGATAGAGAACGTGGTAAACGCAGGGATTGACACGCAGAAAGTCGGTATCGGGATACCTGCCGACAATACGAATATGAGAAATACGTCCTATACCGCCAAGGCCGGTGCTGCCACGGCCCAGTACGAGCTCTGCCTCAAGTGCCATTCAACGTGGGCATACAATGCAGAGCCGAGCGGGATAAACATACCGAGCAAGTACCCCACTGCTTTGGATAATTGGGGTTCTACCCAGGTTCAGACAGACATCGGCAAGGACTTCGATCCCGACAACTATGCCCACCA
>CAYYWY010000035.1:0-23897 GCA_964475485.1 uncultured Nitrospiraceae bacterium
GATTATGCCACGGAGGAGCCACTCTTTTAAATTTCAACTAAAAATAGTATATCCCTCAATAATTCCGCTTGATGCGATATTGTATCCAATTTTTGTTGACCTCGGCTTGAAAATTCGGAATCGCATTGTATGGCATTTTGAACATGGGTTACACTGTAGCAAAAGATTTTCTGGCAGATATGAGACGGTTAATTGGTTTACAAAAAGTTCTGACTATGTTTTTAATCTTGACCCAATACGGATTCCTCAGAAATATCCCGGGAAAAAATATTTTAAAGGTCCCAATGCTGGGAAATATTCTTGCAATCCATTAGGGAAAAACCCAGGCGATGTTTGGATAATTCCGAATGTAAAGAGTAATCATGTGGAAAAATCAATACATCCATGTCAATTCCCAGTTGAACTGTATAGAACGATTAATTTTATCTATGTCTAACGAGGGTGACTGGATTTTTGATCCATTCTTAGGAACTGGGACAACAATTGTCGCAGCTATCCGGTATAATCGTAGAGGTGTAGGAGCAGAGGTTGAACAGAAGTATGTTGATATTGCCATTAATAGGATAGAAAAAGAACTACAAGGAGTATTGAAAACCCGCCCCATGAATCGCCCTGTTTACGATCCTGTAAAAGCAGGTAATAGCCTGACTGTTGCACCTTGGACGTATCCTAATATTCCGGAACAACCATTATTAATTAAAGAACGAAAGCGGAAATATAGCACGTTATGAAAATTGTTGAAACTTATTCACACTTGAACGGCTTGGAATTTTTACTTGTCCATAAACCAGATCTCTGGGTAGAAATACAACGTGTTATCAGTAGCGTCAATGCAGAAAAATGCAGGACAAAGGTATCAAAAGAAAAAACGATGAAAGGAAGGATTCTTTATAGTCCCATAGAAATGAACAAAAGTTTTGATGCCCTCTTGAAAGCAAAAAGCTGGCAGGAAAGCAGAGTCAGCTATTGGGTTACAAAGAGTGAAAAACTGATTCGCAAAACGCTGACTATGCCGCCTGAAGAACAAAAGAAAGAAATTGAATCAGCAGGGGAAATTCCTATTTTCAGCTATAACCAAACTGATTTTGTGAAAGACCGGGTTGCTGTTGAAGTGCAATTTGGAAAATACTCTTTTGTAGCTTATGACCTTTTTGTAAAGCATCTTGCCTTTTATGTAGGAGATTTATATTGATGTCGGCATTGAAATCCTTCCTATGAAATCTCTTCAAAGTCAAATGAGTTCGGGTGTCGCTTATTATGAGGGCGAGATTTATAATGTTGTCCGACAGGGACGTGGGGTGCCTGCTGTCCCCTTGATTCTCATTGGCATTGAACCATAGAAAAAATTAGAGAAAACATAACAAATCGCTCAACACCGATGCTCATTCCGCTCCGCTTCATTCGCACGGGTTAGCTCAGGCGTTAGGCCGCTTGATTCATGAGCACGCCAAAGGATTTGGAATCCCAATGTGGCTAAAGGCAGTCTTGCTCATCGTTATCGCGCTACCGGTTGTCGTCGCTGGCGTCATCACCTACGGGGTATCTCGTTGGAAAACCGGTACCAATGAGTTACGCGCCAGGCTGGAGGCGGTACGCCTCCCCATCAGTCCCGTAACGTATGACGCAAGAGAAATCGAGAACCTACCTCCGCCAGTGCGCCGATACTTTCATGCGGTGCTGAAGGATGGTCAAGCCATTGTCTCTGCGGCACGGCTCACGCATGAAGGGCAGTTCAACATGGGCGAGACGCAGGCGAAGTGGAGCCGGTTCACATCCAACCAAGTAGCCATCACGCGGCGCCCTGGTTTCGACTGGGATGGGCGCATCGCCATGGCACCTGGCTTGAATGTGTTCGTTCACGACGCCTATGTTGCTGGCGAGGGTATCTTGCATGCGGAGTTGCTCGGCATAGTAACCCTTGCGGACATACGCGGAACGCCCGAGGCAGCGCAGGGCGAGCTGATGCGCTTTCTGGCAGAAGCGGCGTGGTACCCGACAGCGCTACTGCCGAGCCAAGGTGTCCGCTGGGAGGCAATTGACGACATGTCGGCGAGAGCGACGCTCACGGATGGCGCGACCACTGTTTCGCTCGATTTCCGTTTTGATTCCGCAGGGTTCCTAAGCGGTGTGCGGGCTGCCGCGCGCCACCGCACGGTGAATGGCATACTGGTTGCCACACCTTGGCAAGGCCGGTTCTGGGGCTATGAAATCCGAGGCGGCATGCGCATTCCGCTGGAGGGTGAAGTGGCGTGGGAACTGCCGGAGGGTCTGTGGCCATACTGGCGTGGGCGCGTTACAGAGATTGGCTATGAGTTCGCGCGATGAGTGGACGCCGTTCCATCGCGCGAAATAGCTTATTTGGAGAGGGCACAATGACCATATCAATTAGCGAAGTAGGATATTGGTCCGGCTTGGCCGCGTTCGCGTCGACTGTCGCATACGATGTTGTGCAGATATTACAGATTGCGGGCGTGCTCCGATTTCCGCTTGATGAGATTCTAATCTATGGCACCTCTCTCTGCATCGTCGTGCCCTTTGTTCTGGAAATGCTCTCGCTCCATTACTTAACAGTGAAGGACAAACAGTTCTGGACCACGCATCGCTAATCTTCATGATTATTTATGCGGTATTTGTTACTGCGAATTATGTTGTCCAACTCGCAACAGTAATCCCCGCGAAGTTAAGTGGAACATCTGAAGCTATTCGTGTTCTTGAACAGACCCCACACTCGTTGTTCTGGGACTACGACGCGGTGGGTTATATATCAATGGGCGTGGCAACTTTGCTTGCCGTTCCTGCGCTGAAGAAAGTTGGCTTTGAGAGATGGGTCAGGATATCCCTTATCGCCAATGCTCTCGTGACTCCACTAATCAGCGTCGTATATTTTTATCCAACATACTCACAAAAACTGCTTTTTCTCGGCTTTCCGTGGGCAATCACCGCGCCCCTCTTCATGGTGTTACTCGCGATCATGTTGCGTGGTAGGCAGATAGGAAACACAGAAAGTGCGGCCTAACAACCGCTTCCAGCCGACGTCGGCGCTAACGCGCCGCCGCTCAACTCGCGTCCGTTATGCCTTAATAATACAATAATAAATATTGACAGGTCTGAATATAAATTGTACAATTAATTTATGGAAATTGTAGCGGATGCAAGCACATTTCTTGCTGTTGTCCTCAATGAAAGTGACCGTGATTGGATTATCCAAAAAACCATTGGGAAGGGCATTGTTTCCCCTGAAGTTTTGCCCTATGAGATTGGCAATGCATTAATCGCCGTGAAAAGAAAAGGACGGATCAATGACCGAGAAGCTCTTCGGGCAGTTGACTTATACCAGCGAATAGCTGTTAGATTAGTTTCGGTAAAGATTCATGACGCGATGAAAATTGCTCTGCGGTTCAATATAGCGGTTCAATATATACGCTTATGATGCCTACTATCTGCAGTGCTGTATAGAAAACAAATTACCCCTCATCAGCCTTGATGACCGCATGTGTGATATCGCAGGAAATCTTGGGATAAAGGTGGTGGAATAAATTATGAAGATTTATACATATTCACAGGCCCGTGAGAAACTGGCAGACATTCTTGAAGAGTCCAAAAACGAAGAGATTGTCATTCGTCGCCGCAAGGGCGATATGTTTACCATTTTGCCCAAGACCCCCTCTCGCCGTTCTCCCTTTGATGTGGTAGGCTTGAGCAAAAAGATTACTCGCAAAGAAATATTAGAGGCAATACGCGAAACAAGAGAAAGGGCATAACAAATCACTCGTGCGGATGGCAGATAGCCACCGCACAGTTCAGTCGTTCGGCCTCACCATTTCAGGGGTCGCGCTGGTGGGGTCTAATGCAACATGACGCGCAACTCCAGCATAAGGAGGACAGAATGAAACGTAAAAAGATGTTGCCAGTGCTGCTTGGGGTCATTGCCGGTCTGCTCGTGGCGGTGAGCAGCCCCGCCGCGTCAAACCTTAACTCGTCGAAAAGCAACCTAAATAGGCTGACATACGACACGACGGCCGTGACTCCAGCGCAAGCCACCCTAATCTTGAAGGACCTGGATACGATCGGTCAGATCGATGAGACAAAGGTCCGTCAGCTGCTACGGGCTCGTGGTATTAACGCGCCCAATCTCATCATTCGCATCGTACCCGCTGGACAACGACGCGAGAAAATTCCAGCGATTCTGCTCTTGATGAATCCGAAGGATGAATCTCAGGCCCTCGCTGTTTCCGATCCAGGGTCTTCGGCGGACGACTACAAGCCAAAGAAGGCGACCAAATGAAGGACAGAAGAACCGAAGACGTGAGGCCGGACAAGGCCATCCACTAGGAATAACAGGGACACATCCCATTTTCTCAATAATCTTTCTCACGCTTAAGACCGTAAAGCGCAAAAAAAATCCGGGATGAGGCGAGAGGGGGCAGAACCGAAAGAACAACACAACAACGGCCTATAGTTTTGTGCATCGGATCACCCTTTTGTCGGTCACGATACTATGTACTCTTATGTCATGGGCCTCAGAGGGAAGGGAACCCACTATCTGCTCTTCATATGCCAGCGCGATAAGAGGAATCTTCCTTTTCAGGCGGGAGAGGCTTTTATCGTAAAACCCTCTCCCGTACCCGAGCCTGTTGCCTTTGGAATCAAAGGCAGCTCCCGGTATGACCGCGACGGTCACATCATTGATATCCCTCTCTCTTTCCCCGGGGACTGCAGGCTCAGGGATGCCCATGTAACCGGGAGAGAGCTCATTCAGGTCTTTAATCTCGTATAGCCTCAATTCCTTGTTCACCGTATCGACAGCAGGCAGGATAACCTTCTTCTCGAGCCTGAGGGCTTCTTCTATCAATGGGAAGGTAGAAACCTCTGAGCGGAAGGATGCGAAAAAAAAGATTATGGGCGAGCGCTGGAATTCAGGAAGGGTAAAAAGCTTTTCTTTGATGGACCTGTCTTTTTGCTCTTTTTCACCGGCCTCAAGAGAGTCTCTTCTTCTGAGGACCTCCTGCCTGATGCGGGATTTTTCATCCAAGGAGTGTTATCCGGCGCCCTGTTCAAGGGCGGCTTTTATCTTTACCACATCCGCCACAGCGCTCTTTATGGAGTACGGGGTGACACCTGCTATGTCGGATTCCATGATGTCATGGCTGAAATTGATGGCTCCGAGAAGATGTGCGTCCGGCAGATGCCTCCTTACAAAGTTGAGGTCTTCTTCCCCCCGTACCTTGTTGGCAACGACAAATACCTTCTTCACACCAAGGGCCCCTGCCATCTCCTTCACTGTATTGGCCGTCTGGATGCTCCTCTGACCGGGCTCCACCACTACGATGAAGGCGTCCACCGACTCGGTGGTCCCCCTGGTCAAGTGTTCTATCCCTGCCTCCATATCCACAATAACAATCTCCTCCCTGTTCACCACAAGGTGTTTGAGCAGTCTCCTCAGGAAAACATTCTCAGGACAGTAACAGCCCGAGGCAGCCTCCTTTGACTTGCCGGTGACGAGAAGCACGATATTGTCGAACCGGTATCCGAACTCCTCAGGGATATCGTCCACCTTGGGATTCAGCCTGAAAACCCCTCCGCTGCTTCCCGGCCTTGCGCCCATCCTCTGCTCTATGAGGTCGGTCATCTCCGCAAGTGGACGGACCTTTGCAAGCGCCCCTGCAGGGACCCCCAGAGCTGCGGCCAGGTTCGCATCAGGGTCGGCATCGACCGCAATGACCCTCTTGCCTTCCGATGCATAGAGGTGGCTCAGTATCGCGGAGAGGGTCGTCTTCCCCACTCCTCCCTTGCCTGTTATAGCGATCTTCATTTTCTTAGTATATCAGAAACAAGGCGGTTTCATTTCAGTTCAAAAGGGCTCCCGGTCCGGCGAACTTTCATTGACACCCGCTCTTTCTTCCTGATATACTGGCATTGTAAGTACAAAATTTAAAATGAAAAATTCGGATAGATGAATCCCTTGTTCTCGATTCTTGCTCTCTTAATTTTGAATTTGTCCTATATGACATATCTTTTTTACAAAGCCATTACGTCAAAGGAAGCAGATGACTCATGAGCCTTGTCGGACGCTTAGAAGATCTCGCACTTTCGGACATCTTCCAGATACTGAGCATCGGGAAGAAGACCGGCACCCTAATGATACGGAGCGATAAGGGGAACGCGTTCATCGTCTTCAAGAACGGCCTCATCGTCAGGGCGGAGACAAGCACGCTTGAAGGGAACATCGGCTATGACCTTGTAAAGAAAAATCTTGTAAAAGAACCGCTTTACAGGATGGCCGTTGATGTGAGGAAGAAGCTCCCATCGAAGTCAGTTGCAGAGATACTCTTCGACCTGGACTCGGCCAACAGGGAACAGCTGGACAAGATCGCAAGAAAGCGTATCGAGAAGGTGGTATATCATCTCCTGCTCATGAACCAGGGGGATTTCCGTTTCGAGCTTGACAACCTCGATACCGGTTCTATCACGGGTGTGGAGGATACGGGATGGGAGGTCTCGAAGGGGATAAGTCCCGAATACCTCCTTATGGAAGGGGCGAGGGTCCATGACGAGATGATGCAGAAGGAGAGTCTTGGAGGCCTTTCGGAGGAAGAAGGAGGGGAAACATGGGATGAGGACTGGGCGGAGCGGCCTGCTGTCGCCGAGCGCAAGGATATCTCCGCTCTCAAGTCTCTCACACAGGAGCTGAGGTTTCCCAACTCTACTTCAGAGATAACCCTCCTTATTCTGAGATTCGCCAGCGACATATTCCAGAGAGGGGTGCTCTTCCTGGTGGGAGAAGAGGAACTCACGGGCCTAGGGCAGTTCGGTCTCGAGATCGAGAGAGCGGATGAGAAGATCCGGGAGACCGTCATCCCTTTCGGTGCAAGTACTTTCCTGAAGAGCATTATCGATACCGGGCAGTCTTTCAAGGGGAGGATGGAGAAGGACCCGATTACCGAATCCCTGATGAGGGCACTGGGGGGCGGGTGGCCTCTGGAGGTGGTCTTGTTCCCTGTGATCACCGAGGGAAAGGTCGTTGCCTTACTTTATTGCGACAATGCGCCGACCGGCGATCCGTTTTCCGAAACCGAGGGTCTCGAGATATTCGTAAGCCAGGCAGGGCTCGCCCTGGAAAAATCGCTCCTCCAGAGAAAACTGCAGGAGATGCAGAAATCCCCTCCAAAGGGCGGTGAGCGGTACTAACGGATAATGATTTTTTCTATTTCTTTCTGATAAAATTTAGAGCATTATGACAGGCCATGCAGTGGAGCCGGTACCGGAGTGCATCGCCTGATGGAGGAGAGGTGAAGTCAGTTCTTATTGTCGAGGATTCATCAACCACGAGGGCGATGATAAAGGCGGTCATCGAGGATATGGGGGAGGATTTTACCGCACTGGAAGCGAATACCGGATTTGAGGCGCTCAAGCTTCTTCCGCAGGAAAGATTCGATCTCATTATCACCGATATCAATATGCCGGATGTCAACGGTCTCGAACTCATCAATTTCGTGAAGAGCAATCCTAACTATCATCATATCCCGATGATTATTGTAACCACGGAGAGAAGCAACGAGGACAGGGAAAGGGGCCTGGCACTGGGAGCCAGCGCCTATGTAACAAAGCCCTTTAAATCCGAAGAACTGCAGGAAGTAATAGCCAAAGTCCTTAACCAATGAAAGGAAGAAAGATTAGCCGCAGAGAACGCAGAGTCTACAGAGAAACTAAAAGGGAAAATCAGGTCTTTTCTCAGTGCCCTCTGCGGTAAAAAGGTATTCTTAGGTGAAATCTTCCAAAAAAGACTTTATTGCGGAGGCAGAAGAGCTGATACAGGAGGCCGAGAGGCTCCTGATCGAGATCCAGGAATCATACACATCTGGGATAAATCCCGACACCATCAACGCCCTCTTCCGGACCATTCATACCATCAAGGGGATCTCCGGTCTCTTCGGCTTCAAGGAGATTGCCGATTTCAGCCACGCCTTTGAGTCCCTTCTTGATGACGTGAGACTCGGGAAGATAGAGGTCTCGGGAGAGCTTGTGAAGTTTCTCTTCAACAACAATGATGCCCTTAAGAAGGTGATTGAGGAGGTCGAGGCCGAAAAGGAACAGGACGTATCACAATACCTGAAGGACATAGAATCCTTCAGAAACTCTTCAAAGGGGTCCGGGGAGGGACAGAAGGCGGATATCCTGGGCGGTATCGACCAGTCCATCATCAAGGTTCTCTCCGAATACGAAGAACACCGGCTGAAGACGAACATCAAGGAAGGCAAGGGCATTTATCTCGCGAAGGCCGTATTCGGTATCAACGATTTTGATAAATCCCTCAGCGCCCTGACCGGGATCATAAAGACTCACGGCGAGCAGATATCGACCCTTCCCACGTCGGCAGACCTGCCTCCTGACTCGATCGGCTTCAATATCCTTTTCGGAAGCGGGAAGTCGCTGGATGATCTCACATCGATCCTCGGCCTTCCCGTGAATGAGCTCGTTAAAGGGAAGGCTGGAAGCGCTGCCGCGCCCCCCCCCGCCCGAATTCAGGAAGCATCCCTGAAGAGTTCGAGCACCTATGTGAGGGTTGACATCGAGAAACTCGACAGGATCCTGAACACCATAAGCGAGCTTAATCTTGCAAGAGCAGCCACCAACAGGATAGCTGCGGAGATGATGGAGAGCTTCGGGCACACTCCCCTCGTGGTGGATGTCTTCAAGATCTCTCAGACCTTTGAGAGAAAGATCTCGGAGCTCAAGGGACAGGTGCTCGAGATACGGATGATTCCCGTGGGTCAGATCTTCTCGAGGCTTGGTCAGGTCATACGCCGGTACTCCCGTGAAACGGGTAAGCAGATCGAACTCAGTCTTTACGGGGAGGATACGGAGATTGACAAGTACCTCGCTGAAGAGATCGTGGATCCCCTCATGCATATCGTCAGGAACGCTATCGACCACGGCATGGAGACAGCGGAAGAAAGGAAGAAGGCCGGGAAAAGTGAGACCGGAACGATTACCCTAAAGGCGTTTCAGAGGGGCAATCACGTTGTGATAGAGGCGAGCGACGACGGTCCTGGAATCGACATAGAGAAGGTGAGAAAGAAGGCAGTCGAAAAGGGCCTTCTTCTGCCGGGCACGGGACTGAGCGACCGCGAGATCCTTGATTTCATTTTTATGCCGGGCTTCAGCACAAAGACGGCGGTGAGTGAGATCTCGGGGAGGGGCGTAGGCATGGATGTGGTAAAGGAGAAGCTGTCGAGCCTCGGGGGCTTCGTTGAGGTCGAGACGGAGAAAGGAAAGGGAACGGCTTTTATACTTACAGTGCCCATTACCCTTGCGATATTGAAGGCGCTTATCGTAAGAGTCGGTGCCGAGCGGTTCGCCATCCCGTTGACCTCCATGTCGGAAAGCCTTCTCATAGAGCACAAGGACATCCAGACGATAGAAGGAAAGGAAGTCTATAACCTTAGAGGAGAGATGTTGCCCATCCTGAGCATCGCGGAGATGTTCGGCCTCGAAGGGGACAGCTCCGACAGGTCATACGCCGTAGTCGTAGGATACGGAGAGAGGAGACTCGGTCTTTTTGTGGATGAGCTCATCGGGCAGCACGAGGTGGTAATCAAATCCCTCGGAGGCTATTTCAGGGGACTGAAAGGGTTTGCAGGCGCTGCGGAGATAGGCAGACACGAGGTCATCCTCGTGGTGGATGTGGAGTCCGTCATAGAGGAAGTCGTCACCAGGCAGAGGGTAGCGCAACATGTATGAAGCGTTCTACGGGTTTAAGACAAGGCCCTTCAGCAAGACCCCCGACCCGAAATTTCTTTTTATGTCAAGGACCCATGAAGAAGCTCTTGCGAGGCTCCAATATGCTGTCGAGGAGAGGGAGATCGCTGTGTTGACGGGAGAGATCGGATGCGGAAAGACCACGCTTACCAGGGCGTTGATGGACTCCCTTGACGGGACCCACAGGGTCATCGTGATCCTTAATCCGCGCCTCACTTCCCTGGACTTCCTGAAGACGTTCTGTTCAAGGCTCCAGTGCAACACCTCCTCTAATTTCAAGAGCGATCTTCTGGATGCGGCGTATGCGAGGCTCTACGAGGATTACAAGTCAGGGATTACCCCTGTCGTGATCATAGACGAGGCGCATCTCATCCCTTACAAGGAGACCTTCGAGGAGATACGGCTCCTGACGAACTTCCAGATGGATGATGCAAACCTCATGTGCCTCATTCTGGTGGGCCAGCCCGACCTGAGGAGGAAGTTGCAACTCCCTTCACTGCTCGCCTTCAGGCAGAGGATAGGCCTCTTCTGCCATCTTGGATTCATCGGTGAGGACGAAGTGGAGTCCTATATCAAGAGGAGACTGTCAGTGGGCGGAAGAGACGAGCCGCTCTTCACAGGCACCGCCATCCGTTTGATCTATAAATGCTCAAATGGGGTGCCGAGGGTTATCAACAGCCTTGCGAACATGTCGCTGCTGGAGGGCTTTGCGAGGGATGCAAGGATGATCGACGAGTCGGTCGTGTATTCTGCCGCAAAGGAGATCGGTCTTAATGGATATTGCAAAGATAAGGAAGAAGTTTAGGGAGGCGGAGACCGGGCTGCAGGCAGGCCCGGTGAAAGGGCCTCCGGAGGAAGAAGAAACCTCCGGGGGCGGAGACGAGGGTGAATCCGGGACGAAAGCAGAAGGACCGGAGGAGGCAGAGGTTCTCCGTGGCACCCCTGCCGAGGGTGCCGTGGCTGAACTCCTGACCTTTACCCTGACAAAGGAGGAGTATGCCTTCAAGGTTGAAGAAATCGAGGAGATCATCCGGGTTCAGAGGATCACAAGGATTCCGAAAACCGAACCTTATCTCATGGGCATTACTTCGCTCAGGGGGAAGATAATCCCCGTTATCGACCTGCGGAGGAGGTTGTCCCTGAACGGCGGACCGGAGGACGGGAGGAAACAGAAGATACTCGTCCTGAAAGGGCCGAAAGGGCCTGTGGGCGCCCTCATTGAAAAGGTGACGGGGGTCATACGGTTGCCTGCCTCGGGGATTGCCGAGACCCCTGCCCATCTGCCCGAGGCGGAAATGAAGTTTATCGAAGGGGTCGCCATCGTGGACGGGAGATTCATCTCGGTCATCCGGCTCAGCGAGACGATCTCGTTATGACAGCTAAATTCTGAATACATTCATGGAGGCGGTATGAGAAAGAGTCTTGAGTTCAAGGTACTCGCAGTGGTAGCGGCAATACTCCTCCTGGGGGCTATCGCTGCCGGATTCATGGCAGTGTATATGATCAGGACGACCCTTTACGGCGTTACGGAATCCGCCGGCAGGAACACGGCGGCGATAATCCTGAAAGAGATCGAGGCAACCATGCTTGAGGGCAAGGCTGAGATTACAAGGGGACTGATAGGGAGTCTGAAGACGATCCAGGAGCTTCAGGAGGTTACCGTCTTTAATGATGATGGGGTGGAGGCGTTCAGCGGAAAGGCTCGTATAAAGGAGGCTGCCGTCATCGCTTCTTTGAAGGCCGGTAAAAACCAGGTAATCCAGAGGGACAACTCCAGGCTCACCTTCTTTCTGCCCCTGAAGAATCATTCCTCATGTCAGCGGTGTCATAGTGCTGAAAAACCGTTACTCGGAGCCGTGGAGGTGGTGATCTCCATTGAGAAGGAATATAAGAGGGCCATGGGCCATGTCGCTGCCGGAGGCGTCGCCACGCTCGCCGGATTTGTCGGGTTCAGCGTCCTGCTCTGGTTCACCTTGAGGAAACTGGTGATAGCGCGTATCAAGGCTCTTAACAATGCCGCAGCGAAGATATCCGAGGGCGACCTCTCGTGCAACGTGCCGATCACCAGCGACGATGAGATCGGGGAGTTGAGCGAGGCTTTTAAAAAGTCGTGCAGAAGCGTATGGGGGGTCTTTCAGAGGATCAAGGAGCTGTCCGGGAGGATAGCGAAGGTCTCAGAGGATGTGGAAAAGGAGTCGAGGAATGTGGTGAGGGGCGCCGAGGTGGAGGTGGAGGCCATCACGAATATATCGAGCTCAGTCGAAGAATTGAATGCTACCGCGATAAGGATTGCCGACAGCACCGACGCCCTTGCGACATCGGTTGAAGAGACCTCCGCATCCATGGAGGAGATGGTGTCGAGCATCAATAATGTGAACGAGAGCATCCATGAGCTGTCCAGCGCGGTGGAATCAACATCCTCTTCCATTGAGCAACTCTCGGCAACGATAAAGGAGGTTGCCTCAAGCGCCGAGGAACTGGCAAGCGCCTCGGAAGAGACCCTGTCCGCGGTTTCGGAAATAACGTCGGCGATTAAGGAAGTGGAAGTAAATGCCAAGGAGTCTGCGAGGCTGTCCGAAAAGGTCACGAACGATTCGGTCACCCTCGGGATGGCATCCGTGGAAAAGACCATAGAGGGGATGAAGAACATAAAGTCATCTGTGGAGAGGACCGCGGAGTTTATCACGAAGCTTGGGGGCAGGTCGGACGAGATCGGGAAGATACTGACGGTCATCGACGAGGTTACGGATCAGACGACACTGCTCGCCCTGAACGCAGCGATCCTCGCGGCGCAGGCCGGGGAGCACGGGAAGGGTTTCTCCGTAGTGGCTGACGAGATCAAGGACCTCGCGGAGAGGACGTCCTTTTCGACGCAGGAAATATCCTCCCTCATTCAGGCTGTCCAGCTGGAGGTGAAGAACGCCGGCGAGGCCATGCGTGAGGGACTCCGTTCCGTCGAGGAGGGATTCAGACTCGCCAGGGAGGCAGGAGACAGTCTTAGAAAGATATTGGACAGTTCCAAGAAGTCGTCTGAGATGGCGCTTTCCATAGAGCGGTCCACCACCGAGCAGTCAAAAGCTGCACGGCTGGTTGCCGAGGCCATGGAGCGCGTCCGGAACATGACCGACCAGATCGCAAAGGCCACTTCCGAGGAATCGAAGGGGATACTGCTCATAATCAAGGCTACGGAGAAGATGAGGGATGTGTCTCAGCAGGTAAGCAAGGCCACTGAGGAGCAGTCCGTCGGCAGCAGGCAGATATCCCAGGCGATGGAGATTGTTTCGGATAAGACCCATCAGATATCCAGGTCTCTCTCCGAGCACAAGATTGCGACACAGCATATCCTGAACACCGTTGACGGAGTGAAGAACATCCCTCTGGAGAACCGCAAACTGGCTTTCCGGTTCAGCGGGGCGGTAAGAAATCTTCACAATGATGCCGAACTCCTGGAAATGGAGATGGGACGTTTCCGGTTTTCGGGTGACATGACGGGTGCGGAAGAGGTGAGCAGCGCCGCCATACGATTCGGAGTTCTTCCCCTTGACTCGCCGGCGGTGATGTTCAAGAAATTTACGCCCCTTGCGGAGTACCTTGGCAGAAAGCTCGGCAGGACCGTAGAGCTGAAGGTGGCGGTCGACTTCGAAAGCGCATTAAACGATGTCGGCAAGAACGTCACCCAACTTTGTGCAATGGGACCCGCAACTTATGTGGAGGGGCACAGGAGATACGGCCTGAAGGTGCTTGTGAGGGCGCTGAGGAACGGGAAACCCTTTCACCATTCCGTCATCATCACAAGGGACGATTCCAACATTCGGACTCTTGCAGACCTTAAAGGCAAGACCTTTGCCTTTGCTGACATCCAGTCTTCAACAGGCCACATTATACCCCGCGCCATGCTCAAGGAGGCGGGAGTAGATCTCGAAGACCTTCAGTATTACCAGTACCTCGGACATCATGACGAAGTTGCCCGTGCGGTGCTGAAGGGCGATTTTGACGCCGGAGGAGTGATGGAGGCGACAGCTCATAAGTTCAAAGATGAGGGACTGAAGCTCCTGCAGGTGTCCGACGACATCCCCGAGTTCAACATCTGCTACAACGCGGCCTTCGACGGCAAGGATGTCGGGGTTATAAAGACCGCACTGATCTCCCTGAACGACTCCACTGCCGAGGGGGCGCTCATACTGAAATCCATAGGCAAGGAATGCACAGGTTTTGTCGAGGCATCCGACAGCGACTACGACGGAATCAGGGCAAAGATGTCGAAGATCGGGATCATCTAAGGCTGCGGAAATGCCTGTAACGGCTGGAGGCGAAGAGGGAAGATGAACAGCCCCGCAAGGGAAAAGATCGGGAGGAGGAAGCGATGAAGAGATCGTTGGCAGCAGTGATAATGCTGATGGCAGTGTTTGTCCCGGCATCAGCCCAGGCAGAGACTATTAAGATGGGAGGTTCAGGGGGGATGATCTCCCTGGTGACGGAGCTTGCCCAGGCTTATACGGCGAAGCATCCCGGAGATACGATTGATATCATGAAACAGTCCATTGAGGCGAAGGGCGGTATCATGGGTGCTGCCGAAGGGCGGCTCGATATCGGGATGTCCGCTCGGCTCCTCGAAGGCGATGAGAGAGCGCTCGGTCTTAAAGCAACTGAGATCGCCAGGGTAGGCACGGCCGTCGCCGTGAATGCGCAGTCGGTAAAGGTCCATTCGCTCAGGAGCTCCCAGGTTTGTGAAATATACTCGGGTCTAATCAAGAACTGGGCTGAGGTTGGCGGGCAAAATGCCCCGATAAAGGTCTTCACAAGGCCTGAACCTGACGCAACAAAGATCTCCGTAAGAAGGGGTCTCAAGTGCTTTGCCGATCTCAAGGAAGCGTCCCACGCAATCTCGATGCCCAAGTCGCAGGACATGTTCAATGCCCTTCTTAATAACAGCGATTCCATAGGATTCACCGATATAGTTGCAGTGGACGATGCCGGAGGAAATATCCGCGCACTCGCCATCGACGGCGTTGAATGTACCCCTGAGAACGTGAGAAACGGGAAATGGCCCGCCGTCAAGAACTTTATCCTTGTCACAAAGGGGGAGCCGAAGGGACTTTCGGCAAAGTTCATTGACTTCGTGAGGAGTCCTGAAGGCGCCCGCATCATAACCAAGAACAAGGCGGTGCCGGTAAAGTGAGAAAAGGCTCGATTGCAGGCAGGTTCATCTTTGTAGTGCTCCTTATCCTTGTGGTCGGACAGGGTTCGCTCTGGCTCTGGTTCGCCATGAACCAGAAGACCCAGTATGCGTCGGGGCTGCAGGACAAAGTAAAGACGATAGCAGGACTTCTTGCGAACTTCTCGGCCTCGGCGATCCTGAGTTACAACTATACCTACCTCGACCAGTATATAGAGGCGCTTTCCGAGGATGGTGATATAATTTCCGTGAAGGTGCTTGACAAGAAAGGGAACGTTCTCAGGACGAGGGCCTTCAAGACCGAGGAGAGGGTGGAAACCCTCAATCCCTTCTATATTCCCTGGAGCAATGTGTACAGGACAGGTGTGAAGTCCGGCGAGGAGAGCATAGGCGAGATAGAGATAACCTACAGCGGAGAGAAGGCCAACACAGGAGTGAAGAGGCTCTTCATGATCCCTCCCATGGTGCAGGCGGTGGTGTTCATCTTCGTCACGTACGCCATCTATTTCCTTTTCCAGAAAAGGGTTGGGAAACCCGTGGAGGCGGTCAATGCGACCCTCTCAAGGGTTACGGAAGGGGACCTGACAGTGGAAATCCCCGATGTGGACGAGGGCGAGCTGAAGAGTATGGTTAATGGCCTCAGGTTTCTCTTGGACAGGCTCACCGCGACCATCGGACGGGTCAATTCCCTCTCCGGGAACGTGGCTGCCGCCATGGACCAGCTCGCCGTCACCCTCCGAAACGTGAGCGAGACCGCAAAGAAACAGGCCAGGTCAATCGACAGCTTCATATCGGCCATACGTGCTGCGAACGATGCCCAGGTGAAGGCCGCGGAAAATACCGACAAACTTTCACGCACTTCATCTGAGAACGTGGCTTCACTGCTTGAGATGAGGAGTGCCGCCGAGGAGATTGCTTCAAGCACTGGGAGACTGTTCAAGTCCACGGCCGACTCTTATGCAATGATTGCCGAAATGTCGCAAACGTCCAAGGCCATAGCGGAGAGCGCTGCGGAGGTCTCGGGTGCTGTGGAGAGCACTTCCGCATCGGTGGAGGAGATAAACGCATCACTGAGTGCGGTCCGGGAAAATACGAGGCGATCCTCTGAACTTACGTCGCGCGTAAGGGAGCTTCTTACCGACCGGGGGACCCTTGCTGTTGCGGATGCCGTCGAGGCGATGGAGAGAATCACAGAGGAGGTTGACCATTCCGCAAAGGTGATAGCGCGACTTGAGGAACGGTCCAAGGATATCGAAAAGGTTCTCTCTGTAATAAAGGAAGTGACCGAGAAGACGAACCTCCTGAGCCTCAACGCGGCGATCCTTGCCGCCCAGGCGGGAGAGTACGGGAAGGGCTTCTCGGTCGTGGCGGACGAGATAAGGTCTCTGTCCGACAGAACCTCGGCCTCGGCGCGGGAAATCGCCGGCATCGTCAGGACGATACAGGCCGAAATCGACGAGGCGGTGAGCGCAATACGTGCAGGGGTGGAGAAGGTGGAGGAGGGAAAGGAACTCATCATGAGATCGGGCGAGGCCATGGGAGAGACTCTCGAGGCTGCTCAGAGGTCCTCACAGATGGCGATGCAGGTCGAAAAGGCGACTGAGGAACAGGCGGAAGGGCTAAAACAAATAAGACTCTCCATGGAGAATGTGCGCCTCATGATCGACCAGGTCGCAAAGGCCACTGAAGAGGAGAGGAAGGGCTCCAGCCATATGCTCGACAGCATCAGTGATGTGAAGGAAGTAGCTGAACTCGTGAAAAAAGGCACCGAGGAGCATGCGGTGGGCACAAACGTAATCTCGCGGAATCTCGAGCTGACGCTCGAGATGGTGTCCCAGATAAACCAGGCGGCCCAGGGTCAGCAGAAGGTGAATGAAGGGGTGATAAGGGCTGTGGAGGAGATGAAGCAGTCTGGAACTTCCACGGTGAGGGAACTGGAAGAGGTGTCGGTTTCGTTCAAGACCCTGAGGGAGGAGATTGAGGTCCTGAAGAAAGAGGCGGAAAAGTTCAGGACAGGGGCTGCCGGGAGGGACAGGGGTTCCGCAGGATGACCCAGGCGGCGAAGGTTGCTGTTGCCCTTGCGGGCGGGGAGGAGTTCGGTATCGACATCGGCCGGGTTGTCGAGATACTGAAGGTGCCGCGCGTGTATTCGCTGCCTCATCTGCCCTCGTTCTTCTCAGGCGTAGTGAATATCCGTGGAGAGGTTATCCCTCTTGTGGACCTCCGGAAGCGCATGGGACTCGTTGCAGCCGCACCGGCTAAGGAAAGAGTCATAGTGGTCCGTTTGGACCGCGAAAAGGTGGGACTTCTCGTGGATGGTGTAAAGGAGATAATAGCCCTTGAGGGCGGAGAGATAATCAAGCCCCATTCCATGTTCAAGGGGTTGAGGACCGAGTACATGCGCGGTATCGGCAGGAGGGGCGACAGCATCATAATACTTCTGAACCTCGACACGATTCTCACATTGGAGGAGAAGGTGGAATTGGAGAGGGCGGCGAAAACCCTGGAGGTGAGCGGTGCAGGAAATGAAGAAGCCTCTGAATGACGAAGATACGGAATTCAGGCGAAAGGCCGTCCTGGAGTTGCGGGGTGTACAGTCGGCAACGGCTGTGCCGCTGCTTCTGAAGGCGATGGAGGATATGAGCTGGAGGGTGAGAAAGACTGCATCGGAGATACTTGTGGAGGACCATCCTCTGGATACATACGTGAACGGCCTTATCCGGTTGCTCTCGGTCGAGGACAACGCAGGGGCGAGGAACTCCGCCATCGAGACCCTTGTGAAACTGGGCAGGAAGGTCACCCTTTTCCTCCTCGATGCCTTTGATACGCCGAACAGGGACGTAAGGAAATTCATCATAGACATCATAGGCGAGGTTAAGGATAGAAGGGCCCTGCCGATGCTTTTGAAGGCGCTGAAGGACGATGACGACAATGTGAGGGCGTCGGCTGTGGAGCACCTCGGCCAGATTGGAGACCCCTCGGTAGTGGACGCCCTGATAGAGATACTGAAAAGCGGCGACCTCTGGACGGCTTTCCCTGCCGCCGACGCCCTTGGAAGGATCGGTGACAGAAAAGCTATTCCTTCCCTTGTCGAAGCTCTTTCCGTAAAGGCTCTGAGGGAGCCCGTGCTGAAAGGCCTCGGGCATCTCTCAGCCCCCGAGACCCTCGAACACATTGTGCCTTTCCTGACAGACACGTCAAAGACGATACAGGAGGAGGCCATAAGGACCGTGGGCACGTTTTACCACAAAGGAGTCCCGGCGAACTTCATCTGCGAGACAATGTACAGGATTTGCGGAGCCGACATCATCAACACACTGGTGTCTTATGCATGGTCGAAAAAGGCGGAGATCAGGGTTACGGCGATCCTCCTTCTAGGCCTGATGCAGGACGAAAGAGCACTTGGCCCTCTGCTTGAGCTCTATACCGAGGAGAGTCTTGCCGAGGATGTGAAGGGGGCCCTCATTTTCATAGGCAAGAGCAAACCCCGATCCCTTATTCCTCTCTTCGAAGCCGAAAACCAGTATCAGAAACGGTTCATCATGGAGGTTGCTGTCCAGGTGGCATCGCCGCTTTATTATCCTGTCTTCGAGAAGTTCCTTGCTGATCCGGACGGTCACGTAAGGGCATCCGCGGCAATAGGTCTTTCGAGGATAGGCGATATAAAGGCGATACCTGCCATAAAGAGGCTTCTCACCGACCCCTACGAAGACGTGCAGGAGGCGGCCGTCATCTCCCTGAGCAACCTCAAGGAAGGTGTGGATGTCGGAGAATTCATCGGATATCTTAAGGAAAAGAACCCCGCCCTCAGAAGAAACGCGGCGCTGCTTTTGGGTGCAATCGGTTCGGGCAAGAGCGTGAATGCCCTCGGTTTCGCACTGAAGGACGGGGATGCCACCGTGAGGCGTGCGGTTATCGATGCCCTGTCCTCCCTCGGAACCGAGGAATCCGTCAAGTATCTGATCTTTGCCCTCACTGATGAAGACCCCCACATTCGCGCCTCTGCTGCCCTCAGCCTCGGCACTGCAGGCGGCGCCGGGGCGATCGAGCCTCTTACCCTTCTGCTCACCGATTCCGATGATGTGGTGAGGGTCTCGGCCATCAGGTCGCTGGGCGCTATAGGGGATCGGGCTGCGGTGAAGCACCTTATCCCCGTACTTGCAGACAATAACGGGTTTGTGGTGGCCACCGCCATGGAATCCCTCGGGAAACTTGGAGGAGACGAGGCCAGGGATGCGCTCATCGGAATGCTCGGTTCCGATGACAGCGAGATAAAAAGGACCGCCATCAGGTCCCTCTCTTCCTTTGAAGGGCTTGAGGATATTATGTTGCGGTATCTCGATGACACCGATTGGGCGACGAGGGTTGCTGCGGTTGAGGTGCTCGGCAGGAGAGCTGCGGAGAGGGTGAGGGCAGAGGTCGAAAGGCTCTTTGACCGTGAAGAGGACCCCGCCGTGAGAAAGGCCATTCAGGAGTCCTTTGGTGTTCGATAGGGAAGAGATCATCCCTCTCAGCGAAGCCGACTTCAGGCTTCTCAGGGACCTTATAAAGGAATACTGCGGGATATTCTTCGACGACGGATCCAGGTTCCTCCTGGAGAGGAGGCTGTCGAGAAGGTTAGGGCTCCATCACCTGGATAACTTCAGGGACTATTACCGGCTTCTCCTCTACGACAGGAAGAAGGAGGAGGAGCTGACTGCTGCTATCGACATACTCACCGTCAACGAGACTTTTTTTTTCCGGGAGCAGAATCAGCTGAAGGCATTCAGCGAAGAGATACTGCCCGAGATCAGGGAGACCAACAGGGGCAGGAAGAGGATAAGGATATGGTCGGCAGGCTGCTCCACGGGGGAAGAACCCTATACCATTGCGATGCTGATCCTGGAGTACGGCCGGTTCTTTGGCTGGGACGTGGAGATACTCGGCAGCGACATCAACCAGAGGGTTCTCGCAGCGGCGCGGCGCGGCCTCTACAGGAAGAATTCCTTCAGGTCAACAGATCCGTATTTCATCGGAAAATACTTCAAGGAGGAAGAGAACGGCTCTTTTGTGATATCCGAGGATGTGAGGCGTCTTGTCAGTTTCAGTTACCTTAATCTGCTGGACCCCTTCAAGGTGAAATTCATGGGACGGATGGATGTGATATTCTGCAGGAACGTGCTGATCTATTTCGACCTTCAGGCAAGGAAGAAGGTCGTGAACAATTTTTTCGAGAACCTTGCGGAGGGAGGCTACCTGCTCCTCGGGCATGCGGAGTCTCTCATGAATATCTCAACCTCCTTTGATCTGAGACATCTCAAGAACGATATGGTGTACCGCAGGCCGGTCACACAGGGAGCGTACAGTAAATGCTGAACAGGATTCGGGTCCTCATAGTGGACGATTCCGCATACAGCAGGCAGACGATAAAGGGGATGCTCGAGACGGACGGAGAGGTCGAAGTCGTGGGCCTTGCATCCAACGGGATTGAGGCTATGGTGAAGGCGATTAAGCTGAGACCCGATGTTATAACTCTTGATTTCGAGATGCCCGAAATGGACGGATTCAGTTTCCTCAGATGGCTGATGAAGGAGAGACCGACACCGGTGGTGATGGTCACGTCGTTCTCCGATTCCACGACCGTATTCAAGGCGTTGGAACTCGGCGCGTTGGACTTCGTTGCGAAGCCTTCAAGGAGGGCGTCCATGGACCTGCATTCCATCCGGGATGACCTCCTTGAGAAGGTGAAAGGGGTCAGGGATCTGAAGGTGGAAAAGCTGACCATTTCCAGAAACCTTATCAGCAAGGCTCAGGGGGCGGTCGAAGGCGAAGAAGAGATCACGGCCGGCGGGGATTACTCTGAGGACATTGGGATAGTCGCCATAGGGGCATCCACAGGGGGACCGACTGCACTGCAGGTGATCCTGACAAGGCTCCCGTCACATCTGCCGGCGGCGATACTCGTGAGCCAGCACATGCCCAGGGGATTCACGAAGCCCTTTGCGGACAGGCTCGACAAGCTCGCGCGCATCAAGGTGCGGGAGGCAGCGGACGGAGATACGGTGGAGCGAGGGAAGGCGCTCATCTGTCCAGGGGGGCATCATATGACTCTGAGGAGGAAGAACGATGCGGTGCGCATAGTATTAAGGGAGGCGACGGGGCGGGACAAGTATATCCCTTCCGTGGATGTGATGATGGCGTACGTAGCCGAACACTCCGGCCATTTGGCCACCGGAGTGATCCTCACGGGAATGGGCAACGACGGCCAAAAAGGGATAGTGGAAATAAAAAAGAAAGGTGGTTATACTATAGCTGAGGCGGAGTCCAGTGCGGTGATTTTCGGCATGCCCAATGAAGCAATAAAAACAGGGGCTGTCGATAGGGTTCTGCCCCTCTACAAGATACCCGGCGAGATCGTTTCAGCTGTTATTGGGAAGAAGGACAAGAAATGGAAAAAGAGCCAATAGTCAAGAAGGTTGATGAATTCCTGGAAATATTCAGGAAGGGAGAGGAGTTTACTAAAGAGATTCTCAAGGAAAACGAGAAATTGCGTTTCAGGATCGCCCAGCTGGAGGGTTCTCTCCAGAGACCCGCAGACGAAGAGAAAATACGTGTCTACGAGGACCGGATAAGGAAGCTCGAAGAAGAGATAAACTCGCTTATGGAGCGATACCACAAGGTGGAGGAGGAAAACAAAGACTTTGCTTCGAAATATGTGGAGGTGGAGGAGATAAACAACGCCCTTGCCAACCTCTACGTTGCGAGCTACCAGCTCCACTCGACCCTGGATTTCGACGAGGTATTGAGGATCATCATCGAGATAGTCATCAACCTCATCGGAGCCGAGATCTTCGCCATTCTTCTCATTGACGAGAAGACCAACGATATCGTACCGGTGATCGCCGAGGGGGTTCCGCTTGAGGCGGTTCCAAAGGCGAGGATCGGCGATGGCATTATCGGGTCGGTCACCAAGGAGGGTGAGAGTTATTTTGCCGCGGAGATCAGCGGCGGCGGGGACGTGGCAAAGGGGGAGCCTATCGTCTGCATCCCGCTGAAAATAAAGGAGCACGTGATAGGCGCCATCGCCATCTTCTCTCTCCTGACGCAGAAAGAGGGCTTTACCAATGTCGACTACGAGCTGTTCAACCTCCTGGCGGGACATGCCGCGACAGCGATATTCTCTGCAAGACTCTACACCCAGTCGGAGAGGAAACTCACTACAATACAGAGCTTTCTTGAACTTCTGAAAGAGAAGCCGAAGAGATAGGAGGGAAGATGCCGAGTATCCTGGTGGTTGAAGATTCGCCGACAATGAGACAGTTGATCACCTTTGCAATGAAAAGGATAGCCAACACAAAGGTCATCGAGGCTACGGACGGTGTAGATGCCTTGAAGAAGCTCTCATCTGAGAAAGTAGACCTGATACTTGCCGACATCAATATGCCCGTGATGGACGGTCTCAAACTGGTGAGCCTCATGAAGAACAACCAGTCTTACAAGAACATCCCTGTTATCATTATCACGACGGAAGGCGCCAGGGAAGACAAGGAAAGGGCCATGGCGATCGGCGCGAACGCATATCTTGCAAAGCCTATCCAGACCCAGGAACTCATCAAGCTGGTGACGACCTTCCTCGGCCCCTCCTAAGCATATCCGGCCTTCAGTTGACCGCACGCCGCCAATATGTCCTGTCCCTTGCTTTTTCTTATTAGTGCTGTGACATTGCCGTCCAGCAGGATCTTCTGAAACCTCAGGACTGTTTCGTCCGAAGGACGCTCAAAGGAAGAACCCTTATATGGGTTGAAGGGTATCAGATTCACCTTCGACGGGATTCCTCTCAGAAGTCTTATTAGCCTCCTCGCATCCTCCGTTGTGTCGTTGACCCCAGCCAGCATTACGTACTCGAACGTTATCCTCCTCCTCGGTTCCAGTGGGAAGCGTCTGCATGCGTCAAGGAGGGACTTCAGGGGATATTTCTTGTTGACCGGCATCAACATGTTCCTCACCTCATCGGTGGTTGCGTTAAGGGATATGGCGAGGTTCACGCGCGGCGCATCGACGGCCCGGAGATCGAAAATTCTCGGAACGATGCCAGATGTGGAGAGGGTGATCCTCCTCTTTGATATCTTCATAAGTCCCGTCATTCTCCGCAATGCCTCGACCACTTCTTCAAAGTTGGCCAGAGGCTCTCCCATCCCCATGAAGACGATATTCGTTATGCTCAGTGGGTGGATGAGCCTGCCCGCACAGATCACCTGGTCGACAATCTCGTGGGCGCTCAGATTTCTCCTGAGTCGCAACTGTCCCGTCAGACAGAAGCGGCATTTCATGGCGCATCCGACCTGTGAAGAGATGCAGAGGGTCAGGCGGTCCTTGCCGGGGATAAGGACGCTCTCAATGCTCTCACCATCCTCAAGGCCGAAGAGAAACTTCTCGGTGCCGTCTGCGGAGATCTGCCTGCTCAGAAGCTTGAGATTGCTTATATACGCCTTCCTTGAAAGGTCTTCCCTCAGGTCTTTCGAAAATTCCGTGACCTCATCGATGGACCCTGCGCGCTTTTCATAGATCCAATGGATGAGCTGTCTGGAGCGAAAGGGAGGAAGCCCTACCCCCTGCACGAAGGCTTCGAGCTCCTTCTCCGAAAGGGCCTTGAGGTTTGTTCCGGAATTCACTTCTAATTATAGCATTTCATGTTTTTCCTGCTCAGAACTCGCATGGTTGGCGCCTCGAATATGAGTCTTAATCCCTTTTTCTTAAGGTCTTCTTTCTATCTCCTCAAGAAGCTGACTGCGGGGATATACTATTTTTAGTTGAAATTTAAAAGAGTGGCTCCTCCGTGGCATAATCCACGGTAAGCAAAAACCATTTAAGAAAGGAGCCACAGATGAAGGAAAGCACAAGGAATAGGAAAAAAGCAATACTTGGATTATACAACGAGACGGTGACGGAGGCTGCGGCGGCATTTGGGGTATCAGCCAGCACG
>CAYYWY010000036.1:0-23246 GCA_964475485.1 uncultured Nitrospiraceae bacterium
TATAACCGTCAATAAGTTCCTAATCTTCACTTTCTAACCTCCTTCTCTCTCTCTCAATCTTCGCTTAGCCCAGGGCTAAGAAAAACTTCTTCCTTTGTACCAAACCCGAGACCTATCCGTCATCCTCCTTTCCCTAATTGATCACCTCCTTTGCATGTCAGAAATTCGTTCGCCGGAGTTATCGAATAACCGAGCGCTATAAATGGCCTGCTCACCGCCCTCCCATATCGCGTAAATTTTAAAGAAAGACCGTGCCTTTGTCAAGCTATTTCGCTGTCTTTCCCGCGTTTGCAGAGCCCGAGGCGCCGCAGCAACGCCTCCTCGGATTAAGCAAAAACCAGACCAGCTCCTCTTAGCCGTAAATCATTGATTATTTTCGACAAGAGGCGATGCGGAGAATCCGCTTTGTGCACTTTACGCATCATGCTGTGTATTTTTTGCCATAGAAAGGCCTCTTACCGGTAACTCAGCCATCTTGCGACATCGTCCGTTCCGAAGGGCCTCTCGACAAGCCAGAACGCTTCGACGCATTGAGGCCCTTTCACCGTCAACTTCCTGATGGTATTCATCGCGGTGATATGCCCCGCGTAATCCGTGAGCTTCAGTTGAGACCTGTAACACTTAATCGCCTTC
The DNA here is from genome assembly GCA_964475485.1 of uncultured Nitrospiraceae bacterium. GTDB lineage: Bacteria > Nitrospirota > Thermodesulfovibrionia > Thermodesulfovibrionales > UBA9159 > CAYYWY01. The sequence continues at coordinate 634 of CAYYWY010000036.1, forward strand.
TTCTTCCTCCGGTATGCAGAAGTGATGTCAACGAGGACGTTCGGCCTGAGAGGCGTGGTCACCTCATAGAACACGACAGCCAACGAACTTATTTTTTTCTGCATCTCGATTGCCAGCGCGGCAGTTGCCCTGTGGTCCGGGTTAAGCTCGACCATTGACGGGCTGTAGATGGTATCCGGCATGAACTCTTCAACCACCTTAAGAAGTCTGTTGAGGACGCCATCATACACTGCATGGATTCCCCTGTCGGGAAACCTCAGGAATTCATAATCAGAGACCCCCAAAACCCTGAGTGCCTTTTCCGCCTCTTTCTCTCTGAGAAGGGAGTAAGCAGTGATGTGAGCTTCTTTGTCAGAGAATCCCCCCTCACCCTCGCCCTCTCCCACGAGGGGAGAGGGGTCCCTTGATACAACTCTTCTGTTTGACGCTGGTACCTCTTCAAGTCTCCCTCCCTTGAGGGGAGGGATTAAGGGAGGGTGATAATCTTTTTGATTCTTTGCCGGGTATGATTTGGGGTTCGACGGGTCTGCCTTGTCTCCGCTCGTGAGGAAAATAACTCTGACCTGTCTCCCGGCGCTGAGCAGGAGCCTTATGGTCCCTCCGCATCCGAATGTTTCGTCATCCGGATGGGGGGCGAGGACAAGAACCCTTTCCCCGGGCGGGGAGGACACGTGATAGGGGATGATGTCTGTTTCGAGGAGCATTCGGCGGCCGAAGGGCTGAAGCTACCGGTCGTTTCTCTTCTCCGTATCGCTTCCGCTCTTACCTTTCTGACCCCTTTCCTTTATGAACTGATCGATGTCTTTGTCCCTGGTGGAGCCTTTGTACCTTTCAATATAGTCAGTTGTCACATTTTCGGCCTCCTGCATGTTCTTAACGACATGAGGGGTGAGGAGGATGATGAGTTCCGTCCTCGTATTCTTGTCTGTCGTGTTCCCGAACAGATTGCCCAAAATAGGGATCTTGCTGAGAAGCGGGATGCCGTCCTTTGATTTCGAGACGTCTTCCTGTATGAGTCCTCCGATGATGATCGTCTCGCCGTCCTGCGCAACCAGATTTGTGGTGGCCTCCGTCTTGTTTATGGATATCTCATCAAGACCGCCCACTCTCACGGTCTCCCCGAGCGAGGAAATCTCCTGTGTTATCTCCAGGGAAACCAGGCCGCTGTCGTTAACCTGAGGCTTCACCTTCAGGATAATCCCGATGTCCTTGTATTGAATCGTGGATGTGCTCGCAAGCTGGGCCGTGGTGGTGCCTCCTGCGATAGGCGTTGTTGTCGTTGAGGTTGCGATCGGAACCTGCCGCCCCACCTGGATCCTCGCTTCGCGGTTGTCGGAGACGAGTATATGCGGCGCCGCAAGCACCTTTGCCTTCGATTCCTCGGCAAGGGCGGTAATCAATGCCCTTACAACGCCTCTGGGATCTGTGCCGACAAACGAAAACCCTTTCCCCGGCAGCTGCAACACGCTGTCCTTAAAGCTGATCGCTCCGGGATTGACGCTTACATCGCCCTTGAGATTGATCTCGTCGTTCCTGAAGGGCCTTAATCCCTTGATATTGACATCTGTGTTGAATGACCATGAAAGCCCGAAACTGAGATTGTCGGTGAGATCGACCCTGGCGATGACTCCTTCGATCACCACCTGCCTCGATACGGTATCAATCTTCTTTATCGTCTCCTCGATGAACGAATAGTCGGCGGGGGTTGCGAGGATAACGAGCGAATTGGTTATCTCATCCGCAAATATCCTCGTCTCGGGCGAAACAAGGAAGCCCGTCCCTGTAACGGCCACCGCAGGACCCGCCTTGGGAGCCGCCGGGGCCGCCGGGGCCGGGGCTCCGGCAGTAGGCGCCTTTGGTGCGGCAGGAGCCGGAGCGGCCGCGCCTGCCCCTCCTCCCAGTATGGCCTGCAACATCGAGGCGACATGGGCCGCCTTGCTGTTCTGGAGGGGATAGACAAGAACCTTGGGTCGTGCGCCGGCAAACATCGTGTCGAATGCCTCTATCCATCTCCTTATATATTCAAGCTGCTCCTTTGAGGAGGTAATGACGAGGAGCGCATTCAGACGCCAGATGGGTAGTATCCGGACCGTTCCTCCCTGCACATTCAGACCTATGGCGTTTTCGATGTCCGCCATCGCTTCCTTCATGTTCACGTTCTTGAAAGTGAAGAGATCTATGGCAACCCTCCCCGGGTCCTTTCCGACCTGGGCATAAACCAGTTCCTTAGGAACCTCGGTGAGGGGGATGATCCGGTAAAGTCCCTTCTCCTCCACAAAACCGATACCGTTTATCCTCAGGATGGTCTCCATCACAGGAAGAACCTCCTCCCTCGGAATGGGAGTGATGGTCCTGAAATTCACCTTCCCCTTCACCTTCGGGTCGATGATGTAGTTCACCTTGAGCACATCGCCGAAGACGGTCTGGACGACCTCGAAGACATCAGCATCGTCAAAAAAGAAGCTCACGGGACCGCCGGCGGCCTGCGCTGCTGCGCGTCTGAAGGGCAGCTCCCTTCTCGGCGGTACAACGGCAGGCATCTGCCCCGGCGCTCGCTGTTGAGGCTCAGCCACTGCCGGTCTTGTCTCCTCGGGAACGGCTTCGGCTGGCAGTGCAGGTTCTGCCGCCGGGGGTTCAGCAGGTTTTGTCTCAGTAACAGCGGGAGCAGGAGACTGCGCCGGCTGAGCCTCGGCAGGTTTCACCGCCTGTGCCGAAGGCGGCCTTGCTGTAGATGAACTAGATGATGAAGGGGCTTGCGCCGTCAACATTCCGGCCTGAGACCATGCAGCAGGCACCGCCTCTCCGGTTGAAGGAAAGGAGGATAAGATTACAGCGGAGAGAGTTAAAAGAAACGGCACTGATATGACTGAAAAAACCTTCTTCAAAAATGCCCTCCTCTAAAGTATCCTACAATAATCGATTTGCAGGGGGTTGTCAAGAAGAACGAGGTCCCGATTACGCCTGTTGCGGCTCAGAGAATATGTTAACAATAACTGTCTCGCGTGATATTACCGTCTTAAAAGGTCTCACAGACTTCACTCATCTCTTGAAGAATTTGCGGGCCTTCGTCAAAAAAAACTCCTCCTGCCTGATCGAAGTGATGATACTCCGCAGGTATTCATCATCCACTTTCTTAAGCCCCATTATTTTCTTCCTTTTGTCCAACATGCCTCTCATCTCTCTGAGTACATCAATTTTTGCTTTCAGGTAAAGCCTCAGCTTTCCATGCCTTACCGCAAAATACAGAAAATCAGCCACTGCACCCGCGATGAACGCCGGCAGGTATCTCAGAAAGAGAGCCAGCGGTATGTTCTTGATTCTCACAAAATCGCTGTTTCTCAGAGTGTAATAGATTGCCAGGTCGCTCATATCCCCGATCGACGACCTGACCTTGTGATACGCTATCGCTGTGGGGACGTAGAGGACCTTCCAGCCCGCGAGCTGAGCCCTGAAGTTGAGGTCCGTATCCTCGTGAATCAAAAAGAAGTCTTTATCAAAAAATCCTATTTCGTCGAGCATCTTTCGCCGGTAAAGGGCGGCGCCTGCGCAGGCGCCGAAGATATGCTCCTCATTTTCATAGAGATCCGCGGGCCTTCCTTCGCCGCGCTTGAAACCTTTCAGGTTGGTCGCAAAACCGTCGCCCGCACTGTCTATGATCGCAGTGCCATGGACGATCATTTTTGTAGCGCATATGCCTACATCTGGATGATCTTCCATAGCCGTGAGGAGGTTATGCACACAATCCATTTCGAGCTCAACGTCGTTGTTAATGAGAAGAATGTAATCACCTTTCGTATGCCTAAGTCCTTCCAGATTAGCGCCCGCAAACCCGATATTCTCCGGCAGTAAGATGACCTTCACATCGGTGAACGAATCCGTCACAAATTCAATAGAACCGTCAGTTGAACCGTTGTCCACAAGCATGATCTCGAAGTCTTTGAAACTTTGAGCGCGGACCGATCCGAGGCAGGCTTTCAGAAGATGCCTGCCGTCATAGTTGACTATAATGATCGAGACCGCAGGAGGCATGGTGTCAGCCCTTGACAGGCTGTTGAAAAACTAACCTCTAACAAGGAACTCCCATCACAAAAACTGTGTCTTCCCTTATATTCCCGAGAAATCTTTCGAATGTAACAACAAGTATTTCGGATAGAAAGCGGGAAAACGGTACCCTGACCGAAACGGCTCCTTTTTCGGGGCCTCTTCTGAAGAGCATTTTTATCATCCTCTTTATATTCTGTGCTGTGGCAGTCATTAAAACCTGTTCCCTGACAAGCTCCGCCCTCCTGAATTTTGCCTGTCAAGGGCTGACACCTCTTTAAATCCCTCTTTACAAATTTATTGTCCGTTGAGAAATAGGATGTTCAGCTAATAACTGCCTGTAAATCAGTTCCGTGTTAAATGCTTCCTCTTCGGTCCGGATAGGATACCGAATGTTCCGTTTGAAAGTGCTTATGAGAGAAGGGTTTTCTGCTATCGTACTGATTCTCTTGGAGAGCGCTCTTGAGTCTCCAACTCTAAAAGTAAATCCATTTATACCGTCTTCGATCATTTCACTCATTCCGCCGATATTCGAAGTAATCACTGGAATACCATACGCAAGGCTCGTAGTGATCGTCAACGGTGCATTTTCATACCAAATAGACGGCACTATCACCACATCAATCGTCTTGAGAATTTCCTCGACATCGTTATAATTGTAAATACCCTTAAGTTCGATACGGGGGTCCTGCTCAGCAATCCTTGCTATGCTCTTCTGATATTCCTCTTCGTGGTGGCATCCCCCCCATATCTGAAGTCGAATATTCCCCTGGCGAGTCTTCCTGAACCCCTCAACCATAACGTGAACTCCCTTATGGTACTGAACCGTGCCAATGTATCCGAAGGTAATGATCTCCCCCGGCTCCCTGAAGAAATGGCTCTTCTTCTTTGAGTAATCAAAGCCGTGGCGCGCGATTGTAAACCGGTTAGCAGGAATAAACCTCGTATGATTAAAAAGACCCACAAGAAACCGGGATGGAGAAAGCAGGACATCGCTGTAGTCGATAAGCTGATGTGCCTCTGATATCCTTCTCTCCATACGTTCTTTCCTTACCCGTGTGAAACAGTATTTCAGACAGTGTCTCCCCTGGTCTGGACCATCGCAGAGTGTGTTGTCAGAGCGGAGCATAATCCCTTGAGGACACATCAGAAAATAATCGGTGACCATAAAAACTACCTTCACGCCGGAATCTCTTGCTGCCTTTATGGAAGAAGCGATCCTCAGCGGATGAGCGCAATGGAAAATATCAAATTCACCATCTTCAATGACCGCCCTTGCCTCGCGATAGACGTCCGTATCCATGAAGTCGAACAAGAAAACAAGATCGTCGGGCCGAGTTTTGTGTTTCAAGGCGGTCACCGGGACACCTTCATAGGAATACTCTCTGCAAATCATACGAGGAGATACACCTTCAGAGAAACCATATTCCTCATCATCAAAGGCGTAGGTTAGCACTTTGACATAATTCCCCATCTTCTGGAGCTGCTTTGCGAGATTAAGGACGTATCTTTCCGTTCCCATATAGTACTTCGGAAAAAACTGGTGCACGCCGATAAGTATTTTCATCTAAATACCCTCATAAAGAGACCGGAGAAGTGTATGGGTATTATTTCCGAGGAAGTTCCCTGCGGTGTTGCAAAAAACCTTGTAGAGGCTGTTTATGAAGTCCTCCCAGATATCTTCAACAGAAGTGTATAATCCTATGTACGTAGAGAAACTCGTTAAATTATCGAAAAAAAGAACTTTCAGCCGTGAAGTCATTTCATGCTGCACTTCCGGCGGAATACCCCTAAAATACTCGTCAAGCTGTTCGTCACCTTCGATATGCCGCCAGGAAATATCAAAGTCACTTATAGCATCACTAAGGAGCCGGCTCACGAAATCCATAATCGCACCGGGCTTATCAGCGGACCTTTCCTCTTTGTCCAGCAAGGCAATAGCCATCTTCAATGCACTGTACCAGAAACTGATTGCCCCCATGACATGATTTATAGGCGCATCCCTTCTCCCCGTCTTTAGAAGCTCCGAGAGGGAAACTGCATCAACATAACTCCTTTTAAGAAAATACACGGGAGGCCGCTTATGTGAATGGATTACCGCATTGGAAGATTGAAACAGGAGCGAATGACCGTCCTTTATAAGACGGATTCCAAGGTCAAAGTCTTCAGCATAGGCGGAACGGAACCGGTATTCGTCAAACGTGGCCTTTGGTATGCCCAAACAGGCATTATCTAAGCCTGCAATGGACCGTTTTTCCTGTATTTCGAGACTGTCGAAATTCTCAGATGAATACTTGCCGATACGGTCGATGTCATTTCTCAAATACCTGAGATCGTGCTCCCGGTACGACCATTTTGCATAGATATCCGCGTCAGACCGGGGTATCTGTCTGGCGGACACAGCTGATACCAGCCCCTCGTAGACAGGAGAAACGAGTTTATACAGCCACTGGTTACCCACTGGAATCGCGTCCTGGACCGTAAATACCAGAAAGTCTCCTGTTGCCCTGTCAGCGCCAAGATTTCGTGTCTTTGCATGGTGAAAATTCTCCGGTGCAATCTGAACCACATTTCGTGTGTACCGGCTACAGATATCCAGTGTCCTGTCTGAAGAACCTGAATCGACAACGATCAACTCCAACTCTTCGACACCCTCCTGTTGGGTAATCCTCCTCAAAATATAATCAAACTCATCACCTGCGTTTTTTGTGGGGATAATAACCGACACCTTTGCCCTGATAGGCGCATTTATCGCCGTTTCTCCAGCTGTGGAAATCGATAGCGGAGAGAAAGTAACAGGTTTTGGGGGCGGGTTTATCGACCGGGAAAAAAGGAGCTTCTTGTTTGCCTTTTGAACAAGTGTCCGACTCCCCTCGTTCTTCAGAACCCTTAGCCCTTTCATCACCAGACCTTCCCGAACTTCTCTATGGCGAGGTCCGAAGATCCGATCCCTCAGGGTCCGGTATACTTGCAAGGCCCGCCAGCCTCGAGTGTTTCTCATTGCAGTGATCAGCATGTCCCTGTCCTGTATTTCACCTTTGAGATTTTCAATTGCCGAATCTCTTTTCTTAATCTCACCATTAAGGGTCTCTATCTGAGTATCCTTCAACGTTTCGACGCTCTCTTCCATCTGCTTAAGACGCAACCTATAACTGAGGCTCCTAGCCATGTAATCGTGAACCCTTTGGGGAGTGATCTTGTCAATGTGTTTCGTCAGAATCTTCAGGTAAGCTTGTTTAAGAAAGCCGGAATCCCTGTTCCTCTGAGACACCTGGAGTTCAGTGCTCCATTGCTTGTACTCAGCAGTAACTTTTCTTATGTGATAGAAGGGGTGCTTTTCCCCGATCCTTATAAGTAAATCCCAGTCTTCATATAGATCAAAGGTGCTGTCAAATCCTCCTGACGTCGCGAGCACGTCCCTTGAGAACAAGAGGCACATAAGGGGGATATAATTCTCGAAGACGAGGAGGTCGTAATCAAAATCAAGAGAAAAAACTACCTCTCTTTTCGTATCACGAATTTGGTATGTATCCGGACTGTAATCAACATAAACCGAAAAGGAGTCTGTATAAGCCACATTGTAATCGCTTTGAATCAAGAATGAGAAGAGCGTCGTTATATGCTCAGGGAGCAGCTCATCATCATCATCCAGGAAGCCGATGTATTCCCCCTTAGCATTCTCAATCCCCACATTTCCAGCATGTGCCCTTCCAGTGTTCTTTTCGAGCCTTATGTAGTTCAGGGAAACATCACCAAGGACACCTTTGAGTTCTTCGACATCAAGCTCGCAGCCGCCGTCGTTAACGAGGACGACCTCTATGGGCCTGTAAGTCTGGCCGGCGATGCTCAATAGCGCCCTCTTCAGGAGTTTCGGCCTGTCCTTTGTCCTGACGATGATGGAGACTAAGGGGTTGTCACTCATCACTTTATAGTTTCAAGAGGCTTCACGGGGTTTTCTCATCTTACACCTTAAGACAATTAAACTTCCACGCTGGAGATAAAAGTATTAATCTGCGCAATAAAATCTGAAAAATCATCGATGTTGTTGCTGCACTGCTCGAAAAGCTCCTCATCATTAATAATCCAATACCTATGAATAAGTGCGTTTCTCAGGTCGGCGAGTCTTCTCAGTTTGTTGGATAACGGAAGCTGAATTAATCCGTTCTCCCCTGCCTTAACAATACAGTCGACATAACCGCTGCATACAGTTCCCTTTGCCTTTGCAAGAACATGCTGGCATATATCTGTGATTGCTTCGACTGCTTCTATTAAGAGGTATTTAACGGCAAGGGCATTTTTCCTGTCCGACAGGAAGGCCTCTTTGCCGGCGGAAAGCATTTTCTCTATGTCCGAGCCGGCACTTAAGAGGTCTGTCGAGGACTTGGCAATCCTATCCTTGTTTATCACTCGCAAAAGCCTCCGTAAAGATATTCCTGAAATGGGCATATTCTCTATACCTTCTGCCCGCATCCTCAATAAAATCGGTCCGAACGGCCTCATCCCTGCTGAACAACACTTCCCCGTCCCGCACTACCGCTGTCTGGAACCCGACAGGGGCATTATTTATTATTCGCACCTCAACCTCATAGCCGGTAGCGGCAGAGAGTTCATAGGATATATCGGACTCAAAATGAAAGTCCTTCTCCCCAACAACAAAAATGCCGACGTCAATATCGCGGAAAGATCCGGAAGTCACAAATGAGCCATGAGTGTAAGCGAAGACAATATCGGACACGTGCGAAAGGCGTTCAGCAATTATCTTTTTCAGACGTTCCCTCTCTTCCTGACTCACCTTTTTTCTCGGGAGAAATCGCTTTTCGGCGAATTTGTTCATATATATGAATTCTATGTAAAAGGCCGAATTATATCAAGGTCACGGCCGCCGTTGTTTACGAGAACGACCTCTATCGGTCTATACGTCTGGGCGGCAATGCCTTGAAGAGTCCTTCGGAGAAGTTTCGGCCGGTCTTTTGTTCTAACAATGGTGGAGACTAAGGGATTGTTGTTCGTACCAGTCATAGGGGAAGATAACATCTCCTGATCTTTATCAGTTTCACGCAACTTGCATATTATAACAAATCCCCCGGTTTAGCATCACGGTGAATTTAAAAATCCGGCGAACTTAAAAAGATCTGTAACGGCGATCTTGGTAAAAAAGATAACGAGACGTTCTGCCTTTCCATCTACGCCCTCCTTTTGATTAACGCAGCACATTTTTACGTGAGTTGCAAACTCGCTTACCACCTCATAAAAAGCCTCTTTATATTCCTCAATTCCCCTGCAAGACCCTTCACCTCCTCGAACTTGAAGTCTTTGTACGTCTTTGCAATAATACCATCGGATGTTTCTACTATCTTGACCGCTCCGTCCCTGTCAGTCCTGTAAACTGTTATATCCTTGAGCCTCTCCATGGTATCCCTGTGCGGATGACCATAAGGATTATATCTCCCAACGCTTATCACTGCTATGCGGGGTGATACTGCATTCAGGAAATCCTCTGTCGTTGATGTGCTGCTGCCGTGGTGGGAGACCTTGAGGACATCGCTTTTTATCCAACTGCCGAGATGAAGCATGTCATCTTCAGCCTCCTCTGCAACATCCCCGGTGAAGAGAAAGGACTTCCCGCCCGTCACCTTTATCACCAGGGAATCATTGTTTTCGGCGGTGCCCTCATTGTCCGAAAAAGTGAAGAAGCCATCGTAGGGATGGAGCACCTGCACGATAAGACCGCCCGTATCTGTTTCGTCTCCCCTCTCCAGTACGCGGTGAGTCACGCTCTCAGGGATGCCTTCAGGGTACTGGATCAGCCCGTTATCCCACAGCTCTCTTACAGTAAGCCTCTTCATCACATGGGGCAGGCCGGCGGAATGGTCATCGTCAGCATGGGTTATTACAAGGGCATCAATCTTCCTTTTGCCGAGAAACCTGAGGTATGCCTCCAGCTCCCTTCCCGTCCTTCCCGTATCTATCGCTATCACTTCCCCTTTTCGCCCTTCGATGACAGCGGAGTCGCCTTGTCCCACATCAAGATATGTGACTGAGAGGGAATTCGTGCCGAATAATACTGTTGAAAGAACGACTCCTGAAAAGGCCGCTGCTGATGTCGAGATTAGCAGGTATCTCACCCGCGTACTTAACCTCTTCGTGAAAAACACCAGAAGCCCTGTATAGAAGATTATGAGGGCCATAACAGGAAAGGCAGGTATCTTTATCTCGGCAGAGGGCATCGAAGCAAAGATATTCACTGCTGAAAGGGCCGTGTCGGTCACGAAGGCGATCAGGGCAGAAAGGGGATAATAACCCGTGAATATGAAGATGAACGATGAGGCGAGCGCCAGAGGAACGAGAATGAACCCGATGAAGGGCGTGATAATGAGGTTCGCCAGAGGGGAGATCAGCGAAAAGTAGTGGAAGGAGTATGCAACGAGAGGCGCGGTCCCAAGCGAGGCCGAAACAGAAAGGAGCAGGGAGTTTCTAAGCACGGCAAAGAAACGTCCGTAGTACGCAGAGCCGTCATCCGCTACACGCAGCTCGTCACGAGTCACAAATTTGTCTCCGAGGGAAAGGCCTATACACAGGACTGCAAGGAAGGAGAGTTGAAAGGACAGGCTGAGTATTGCAGATGGGTCCCAGAGGCATATGAGGAAGGCGGCAAAGACAAGGGAGTTCAGCCAGAACCCTTTCCTTCCCGCAAGAAGCCCCAGCAGAAAGACGTTTACCATGATGAATGACCGCAAGGCGGGAATACCTGCTCCCGAGAGAAAGAGATAAAAGAGGATAAAGGGAAGAGATACGACAGCAGCCGCCTGTGAGGGGGTAAGATAAAGCGTAAATCTCTGGAGAAGACTGTAGGGCATGGACCTTACAATGAGCCTGATTATGCCGAACAAGAGGGCGGAGAAAAGCCCGAAATGGGTCCCCGAGATGCTAAGGAGATGGGCCAGTCCGCTGGAGTTGAAGGCCCCAATCATCTCCGGACTCATGGTCGATCTCTTCCCGATGGTAACGGCTGCGAGGAAAGCAGCTGAATCCCCTCTGAAGTTGCCCGCCATATAGCCGTGAAGTCCTTCCCTGCTTTCCCGCAACCACCGCAACAGCGGGCTTTCCTTAACAGCCTCCGCGTTCCTCGCTTCATTGAGAACGGCATAGAACTTCCCGTTCCCCGCCATTCCGGGATTGCGCCGGTCCATGTCCCTTCCGGTGGTCACAATGGCATCAATCCTCAAGCCATAAGGCAGCCCTTCGTCGGAGACGATGTTCATCTCCCTGCCTTCCAGGTATGCAAGCTCTTCACCGCTTCTCGCATCAGCCGCAGAGAGCACCTTCACCTCGTTCACCAGCCGGCCCGAAAAGGTTTCACGGGGAGGTTCTTCTGTCACACATTCCAGATGGAGAACCCTGTTGCCCAAGGAATCCGGGTCCGGAGCAGGGGAGTACCTTGCAAAAGCGTAGGCAAAGCCGAGAATGAGAAAGAGAGCGAGGAGAAGCCGCCTTTTCTTTGCAAAAAAGACCACGGATAGGACAAAGACTGCGAGTGAAGTGAAAGGGAAAAAGCGAGAGAAATTAAAGAGTATTATGCCTGAAAGGAACGGGACGATAATATCCATTACCGGGACATCGTCTTTTTTATGACCTCTGCTATCTTCCTTGCGAGCCTCTCCACAAGCCCCGCGTCAACGGCCTCCACCATAACCCTTATCTTCCGCTCGGTACCCGAAGGTCTTACGAGGACCCTGCCCCTTCCGGAAAGACGCGACTCAGCCTCCCTGATCGCATCCATTATCTGAGGACACGATTTTATGTCCGGCTTTTTCTCGACTGGGACGTTGATGAGGACCTGGGGGTAGAGTTTGATATCCGCAACCAGTTCCGAAAGCGGCGCATTCTCTTTCTTCATTGTGCAGAGAACATGAAGTGCTGTAATGGGACCGTCGCCGGTGGTGTTGCAATCAAGACTGATGATATGGCCTGAAGGTTCTCCGCCCAGGTTGTGGCCTCCGTCAAGCATTTTCTCCGCAACAAACCTGTCCCCCACTTTTGTCCTGAGGAGGCTTATTTCGTGTTCCCGGAGGTACCTTTCGAGCCCGAGGTTCGACATAACCGTGGAGACCACCGTGTTGTTCCTGAGGCTCTTCTCTTTCTTCATCCTGAGAGCCCATATCCCCAGTATCTTGTCGCCGTCGACTATGCGTCCCATCTCGTCGCACATGAGGGTACGGTCTCCGTCGCCGTCATGGGCGATGCCTGCATGAGCCCTGTGAAGTTTCACCGCGCTGCAAAGGCCTTCCATATGAAGGGAGCCGCAGCCTGAATTGATGTTGACCCCGTCGGGCTTGTCATTTATGGTGATCACTTCTGCGCCGAGTTCCCGCAGTACCCACGGGGTCACCTTGTATGCAGCTCCGTTTGCGCAATCCACGACGACCCTGAGCCCTTCCAGGGTGGTCCCCCTCGGTATGGTGGATTTGATATACTCGATGTACCTCCCTGTGGCATCCTCAAGCCTGTAAGCCTTCCCGATCTTCGCTCCGGAGGGTCTCCTGATGCCGAGGCGGGGGTCGCTCACCAGCTTCTCGATCCTTTCCTCGATCTCGTCGGGAAGCTTGAACCCGTCTGAGGAGAAGAACTTTATGCCGTTGTCTTCAAAGGTGTTGTGGGAAGCCGAAATAACTACCCCTGCGTCCAGCCTGAGCGCCCTTGTCAGAAAAGCGATACCGGGGGTCGGGATGGGTCCGGTAAGGGTCACGTTCATACCCATAGAGCACATGCCCGAGGTGAGGGCGCTTTCGATCATATACCCCGAAAGCCTCGTATCCTTGCCGATAATTACCGTATTCCTCCCATGCTCCTTCCTGAGAGCTCTTGCCGCCGCCATTCCGACCCGCAAGACGTCTTCCGGAGTCATGGGAGACCTGTTTATAGTTCCCCTGATCCCGTCCGTTCCGAAAAGTTTCATTTCCCGCTCCGTGCTATCCTCACAGAGACATCCACCTTCTCGACCTTCATTCGTATATTGCCGCCATTAAGCTTCAATGCAGCTTCCAGCCGGAGGTCCTCATTCAGCCCGGTAATATCAACCGGCTCAGTCCTTATGACTCCAACCCTTCTCACTGCCGATTTAGGCCCTTCGATAACGACCTCCTTTGGCGAGACATCAACTGATCTCACATAATACCCTGTCTCCGGGGTACCGGTAATCTCAGGCCTTACGGAGACCATTTTAGAGACGGTCTCTTCGAAGAAAAGTTTCACTGAAGAGGGCTCCACTCTTATAACCGAGGCGCCGAAAGGCAACTTAACATCATCCTTCCTGATAGGGAAGATGCCCTCGCCCTTCTTCGCCTTGCTGACGTCTATACCGACACTCACAGTTTCCTGACGGATGTTTTTGCTCAGGCTTTCATGGATTCTCACCACAATGTTTGCCGCCTTCGCCTCCTGTCTAGAGATCTCCAGACCTGAAGGGACATTAAGATATTCGATGGGCACGCTCAGGGACATCTCCGTCTGGCCCTTCGAGATTACAAAGAACCAGAGGATCACGGCAAGCACCACGGCTGCAGACTTTAGCGGGAGATTCCCAAGCAGAATATTTCTTATCACAGGCTCTCCTTGAATCCCGGCGACTTCTTCGGAAACCTTCTTCGTTCAACAGTTGTGAAAATGTCGGTGAGCCTGTTCCGAAGGCTCTCCATGTCGAGCTGCGTCTGGAGCTTCCCGGCGGTTGCCATGGATATAATCCCGGTCTCTTCAGAGACGATAATGGCGATGGCGTCAGTCTCCTCGGTAAGGCCGATTCCTGCGCGGTGCCTTGTACCCAGCGCCTTGCTCACCTCGGTGCTCAGGGCGATAGGGAGGAAACATCCCGCCGCCACGATCCTGTTCCCCTTGATCACTACCGCGCCGTCATGAATGGGAGAAGTGGTATGGAATATGCTCAAGAGTATCTCCTTTGACACCTTCGCGTCAAGGAGCGTCCCCATCTCCACAAAATCCCTGAGGCTCGTCTCCCTCTCGATGACAATGAGGGCCCCCATCTTCCTGTTTGCAAGGGCGACCGCCGCTTTCACGATCTCATCCAGGGACTTCAGTTCCTCGGCTGACGTGAACGCGTTCAGAAAACGGGCCTCTCCCATCTGGGCAAGCGCCCTCCTTATCTCCGGCTGAAAAAGGACAATGAGAACGATTACGATCTGGACCCACAGGCTCTGTATGATCCAGTTCACCGTATACAGGCCCAGATATCCGGAAAACAGGGAGGCGAGAAGCAGCAGGCCAAGGCCTATGAGCATCTGTGCCGCCCTTGTCCCCTTAATGAACAGAAGGAGGCGGTAAAAGATTATCGCGACAAAGATGATATCCAGGATGTCCTGCCACCGCACCTGTCTCAGCAGCTCCGTCATTTTACAATTATAAGCCATCGGACCTGTAATTGACAAAACTTTATCCGGGTCATAAGGCCCGTACCGAAATCAGTCGGACCGTGGCGGTTGCCCGGCACAGGAGACCGCTGTAAAATACCGGCATGTTTTGGTATAGTTCATCTATATGCGGCGCTCGTAAGCCGGTAAAGGAGGAAATGCTATGCTCATCACGGAAAAGCAGGCACGAGAGAAATGGTGTCAGGAGAGCTTTAACGGCACAAAGACAAGGTGCGTCGGCTCGGAATGCATGGCCTGGAGGTGGGCCGAGAGCGTACCCCATGTGTGCACAAAATGCGGCACGGAAGAGACAGCATGGGAAGACGTACCCGAGTTGCGGAAGGGATACTGCGGCCTTGCCGGGACATCGCGTTGGTGAGAAATGATGAAAATGGTGGGCGATGCGGGTTTCGAACCTGCGACCTCTCCCGTGTGAGGGGAGCGCTCTCCCACTGAGCTAATCGCCCGACTGGAGTAATTATATAACAGCAAGAAGGATTAGGTAAAGACTGAACCGGTAACGCGTGACACGTGACCGTAACAGGTCACGGAATTGCTGGCACGATCAAGCCAGTATGACAGACTTATTGAACTATGTTGCAATATTGATGATCTTCTTAGCAAGTGGTGACTCGCCACGCATAACGGATTTATGTTCTTCCAACACAGAAGTACTTGAAGCCGAATCTCTTCACCTTCTCCGGTTCATAGATATTTCTCAGGTCGAAGAAGAAGGGCTGCCTGAGCAGGTCCTTGATTTTTCCGAGGTCGAGGTTCCTGAACTGATTCCATTCCGTCACGATGACCAGGGCGTCCGCTCCCTTCGCCGCATCGTAGGAGTCTTTGCAGAAGGTAACACGAGGGAATACGGCCTTTGCATTATCCATCGCCACGGGGTCATAAGCCCTTACTATGGCTCTTTCTTTGAGAAACCTTTCGATCAAGTAGAGAGAAGGGGCTTCCCTTAGGTCGTCGGTATTGGGCTTGAAGGACAGCCCGAGCACCGCTATCGTCTTACCCTTCAGCCCTCCTATAACATGCCTTATCTTCTGGTGCATGACGGTCCTTTGTCTGTCATTTGCGGATACGGCCGCTTTCACAACCGAGAGTTCCGCGCCGTGCTCTTCCCCAAGCCTCAGCAGCGCCTTCGTGTCCTTGGGAAAACATGAGCCGCCGAAGCCCGGGCCTGCATGGAGGAACTTTGAACCTATCCTCTGGTCAAGACCCATCCCCTTTGCAACCACATTCACATCCGCGCCCACCTTCTCGCAAAGGTTCGCGATCTCGTTGATGAAGGATATCTTTGTTGCGAGGAAGGAGTTCGACGCGTACTTTATCATTTCAGCGGTCTCGATGTTCGTGATGACAAAAGGCGTTTCGATGAGGTAAAGAGGCTTATAGAGGTCCTTCAATATGGCCACCGCCTGCTGACTGTCTGCTCCGATTACTACCCTGTTCGGCCTCATAAAGTCCTCTATGGCAGCGCCCTCTCTCAAAAATTCAGGGTTCGAGACAATATCAAAGCTGAGAGCTGAGAGCTGAGAGCTCTTAGCCTTCAACTGATTTGAGATTAACTGTCCTATCCTCTTCCCGGTGCCTACCGGGACAGTGCTCTTCGTAACAATGACCTTATAGCCGTCCATGTGACGGGCGATCTCCTTTGCCACGTTATCGATATACTTCATGTCGGCTGAACCGTCCCCTCTTGGCGGTGTCCCCACAGAGATGAAGATAACGAGGGAGTCGTCGACCGCATCTGCTATTTTTGTAGTGAACCTAAGCCTGCCTTGGCTTATGTTTCTCTTTACAAGGTCCTCAAGTCCCGGCTCATAGAAGGGGACGATTCCCTTTCTCAGAGACCTGATCTTCTCTGCGTCCTTGTCCGCGCAGGTGACAAAGACGCCGAACTCGGCAAAACAGGCCCCTGTAACGAGCCCCACATACCCCGTACCGATTATCCCTATGTGCATCTCTCTTTCATCTCCCGGCGCCTCTCCTTCCCGAGAACCTATTATGGCAAAAGCCCCGCCCGATGTAAACCGTCAGGCCAATGCAAGTATCTCTCTTTCCGTGATAAGCATATATCTTCGTTAATCTAACTTTCGAATGTTATTCCCCTTTCCCCTTGACGGGGGAGGGGGCCTGAATGTTTAGGTGCAGAGGTTAAGACGCCCGATATGGTATTCTTATCTGAATGAGGAAAAGATACTATGTCTTCCTTTCCCTTGTAGCTCTTGCCGCTGCATTAGCCGTTCTTCTGCACTTTCTTTTCGCCGCGAGGATAGAGACGGTAGTAGAGGGCAGGATTTACAGGAGTGCGCAGCCCTCGGCAGCAGCGCTTGAGAAGATAATAAAGGAAAAGGGGATCAGGACGATCCTCAATCTGCGCGGCTTTCTCAAAGACGAGTCGTGGCACCTTGAGGAACAGGAAGTTGCCGGAAGATACGGAGTTCAGCTCCACAATATCACGCTGTCCCCAAACGACCTGCCGGAGTACGCAAAGCTCGTCAGGATTATCGATTTGCTGTCCAGTTCCCCAAAACCAGTCCTGATCCACTGCCGGAGAGGCATTGACAGGACAGGGCTTGTGAGCGCCCTTGCCCTGGCCATGGAAAATGACGCACCTCTTCGGAAGCTCAAGAGGCAGTTCTCATGGAGGTACGGTGTTCTGCCTTTCTACCGCTCGGCAGGGCCCTATTTCTTTTCAGAATATGAACAGTGGCTCAATCGGTCGGGGAGGAGCCATTCGAGAGAATCGCTTCTTTACTGGATCACCCATGACTATATGGACGGCAACGCCAACCTGCAGTTCTGGATAGACAGGGTAAACGGAGCGGAGTTCAATTCAGTAGCCAAGAGGCTCTCCGTCCCTGAGGGCTCGAAAAAGATCATCATAGAAGGATGGGCGTTCGATGCACGAACAAGAGCGCCCGCGGACGATCTTTCAATAACTATTGACAGCCGCATCGTCTCCAAGGCTGATGTCCAGTACAATAGGCCCGACGTCGCTAAATTTTTCGGCCTCGGAGAAGCTTACTACACAAGCTTTTTCGCAGGCTGGAAGGCCGAGTTTCAGAGGGACGGCATCGGAGCCGGATGCCACAGGATATCCCTAACCCACTCGCCGATAGGACGGGACATTGTCCATATCCCGACCGATTTCCAGATATGCCTGTGATTTAAACCGGATTACTCATAACCTCGGTCGGGTGTCCTGCTCGAACGGCAAGGCTCCGGGTTATGTGGCAGTCCGCAAGAGCGGAGCTTAACAAATTTCCCAGCACTGCAATTCCTTTCAAAGAGTCACCTTTTCCTCACCGTTACTATACTATGGCGCAAACCGAAGGTCTTAAGCACTTCACCCCCCGGAGCGTCGGAACACCTCACAAGATACTCCCAGTCCGGCGTCACTAAAGGCGTAGTAATAATCCGGTCGGCGCCGAGGGACAGGTAGACGCAGACATGGCGGTATTCGGGGCAGTCACAAACCGTGGGCTTGGAAATATCTATGGCCTGCGTGATCTCTCTCGCAACTCTCAATGAAGAACCCCTGCGTTCCTGGTCATAGGGCAGCCAGAAGATGCCAAAGGCAAACCTCCCGAGTATAGAGAGCGCAGTCACTATAAGAAAGACTTTGATGAAACGTTCCTTTTGGAACGAATTCCCGAGAATCAGCCTTGCTGCGACAATCGCAGCAAGGGGAAAAAGAGGCAGGATGTACCTGCCCCTGCTTCCGGCCGCAAAGAGATAGGGGAGGTAATTGAATAGGCAGAGGAGTGCCAGTGTCTTCGAGGCGCCATCGAGACGAACCCTTCCTAGTGCGATAGCAAAAATGACGAAGAGACTCGCCGGAAGGGTCTGCTTTAACGTAAGAAGAGGGTACTCCACGAGGTGTGTTAGGAAACGCCAGACATCTCTTGAAGTTTCCACCCGCGAGGCGCTCTCTGAAAAGAGAACCTTCACGTGCTCTAACGGCTGCGGTAACCGAAACAGCCAGAGAAGCGGTATAAAGATTGAGACAAGGTAGCACAGGAAAGCCGGGAAAGAGAAAAGACGGGCGAACTTGTGTTCGCTCAACGCAATTGTCAGCAGACTGATGCCGAAAAATACATAAGCCGGGACCCCTTTCAGGAGAAACCCGGTACCCGCAAGAACACCAGCCGCCATAAGGTACGGCCGCTTCTCTGTCCTGAAATACCAGAGCTGGCTGAAGATCATTAACGATACAAATAAGGTCAGGGTGGTGTCGATCTCTCCCAGCCAGCCGTACCAGTAGAGGATGTCGAGAGATGTCACGAAGATGAGGCCGGAAAGCAGGGAATGAACTCTGTCGCGATAAAGGCAGTATGAAACATAACAGATAAGCAGCGTCGTTGCGAGGGCGGACAGGAGCGACGGCAACCGAACAGTCAGTTCCTTCCACCCGACAATCCCGGCGAACGCAGCGACAAGCCAGTTGAAAAGAGGGGGTTTATTGAAGTATGTCTCGCCGTGAAGAGTCGGAAGAAGGTAATCGCCAGTTTTCGACATCTCGAAGGCCACGAGAAAACGCCGCGCCTCCTCTGCCCTGAATTCATAGGTTGTGATGTTTGGTAGCATCGAAATGAATGAGAGCGCGATCATGAGGAGCAGCAGGCGCTTCAGTCCGATATCCTGCCCTCCGTTCATACGCCCTGCCTCATCACGTCCCTGATCTTTCCGATCACCATCGAAGAGGTGACCTCTTTGAGGCATGCCTTTTCCTCCCGATGAGTGCATATTCGCAGATCGCACATCCTGCAGGGCAACTCACTGATGTCAAAGAGTGCCTTTCTGTCTGTCCACGGGCCGCAGTAGCCGGCGAATGTAGGTCCGTAGATGCCTACCACGAACAGGCCGGTTGCTGCCGCGATATGGATGGGAGCCGAATCATTTCCGACAAAAAGACCGCCGAACTTGCATAATGCGGCGAACTCCAAAAGGCTGAGATCGTTCGAAACAATATCGGGTTCCTTTTTCAGCCTTCTCAGGACATCACGAACAATATCTCCTTCGTCAGGGCCTCCGACCAGGAAGATCCGGCAGTCTTCCGCAAAGGAGTTTATCACCTCTGCGAATCGCTCGGCAGGCCATTGCCTGATTTCGTGCCTAGCGCCGGGATGTACTATAATAGTTTTTCTGCCGTCTGTTTTTGAGACACCGAACCTTTCTGCAATCCCGCGTATTGCAGCTTCCGGCACTTCAAGGGCCAGCATCCTGTCATAGACCTTGAGTCCTGTGTCGGTGAGCACCTGCAAATAACCCTCGATGATATGAGGGTTCTTCTCGCGGTCCCATCGCACCCTTTTTGTAAGCAGCAACTCCCTCCACCGTTTGTCGGCCTTGAATCCGATCCTGCTCCTCGCCCCAGTGGCAAGGCCGATGACATATGGCCGGTCGGAGTTTGAAAGAATGAAGACTGTGTCGAAGTTCCTCTTACGGATTTCCTTTAGGAAACGGAGAAATTTAAGTACCCCCCATCTGCCTTTCATCGCCCGCCTCTCGAAAACAATAATCTCCGACAGCCCTGGCATGAGGTTCAGAAAGACCTCGCTGCCTTCGTTCACGACTGCCGATATCTCGGCATCTGGGAGGTTCATCTGCAGATTGCGCAGGAAGAGGGACGTCCAGACGGCGTCGCCGATATACCTGAGATTTATGACGAGAATTCTTCTGGCCTCTTGAAGCATCTGATATCTTCAACCTCCAATGTTTCATTCCGGCGGGCCCGCCGCTTATCGGCTCGCGGACACAGAACTGGACCCTGCTTCAGGCAGTAAGGATTTCCTCTCTTTGCAGGTCACACAACTGTCGTTGTTGCAGAGGAAGAAATCAGGCTGTCTTTTGAGTATTTCCACAGCCCAATTTACGAGATCCCTGGCCTTAATAAGATGACACATCGCGCTTCCGATTCTTGCGGCTGCATAGCGGATCTTCCCAAGAGGCAGCAGGCCGGCCATCTTCCTGAATTCTCCTGAGTGACCGGTCGTTCTCAGTTCAACGGCAATATGCTGCCGATCTTCCCTGTAACCAAAGAAGGCTTTGTAACCGATATATGGCACTTTCGCCATGTATTCGGCGGTGTGCAGAATGGAGATGTTCTCGAACCCGGTCCCAAGGAGGAGAACATGCCCATCCCGTGAAAGTATCTCCCCCAGGGGTGAGTTCTCACTCAGGCTGTCGGACATATGAAACCTCTGAGACAGGGAAGCGGCCTCTTTCCCCCAAAAACAGAAGCTGAGCTGAGGGTGGAGGTTTCGGAAAACTCCATCCGACTTTCTGAAGGCTTCTGCAATAGCCCCAATGGGCTTGCTCACCGGCAAACCCGGATGAAAACACTTATCCTTCCTGATCCTGTCAGGTCTGACCCTCCCGTATGAGGTCTCATATGTGAAAGCCGGCATAAGGATAAGCCCTTCTTCGGAAATGAGCTCTTTGAGTGCCCTGATCACGGTGTTTGCGCCCCCTTCGAGACATCCGAAACTGCTCAAAGAGGAATGGACGACTACTGCCTGGCCGGGCATGACTCCCAACTCTGCGAGAGATCCCTTCAAACGATCCCCTGTCAGAAGGCCGCCTGTCCTGAATATGGATTTGATGACGCGGACAAATCGTGACTTTTTTCTTGGTCTGAATTCTGCGGCCGAATAATATGAAGAGGCACAATAACTAAGCGCTGTTGATGTTTTGTAGGAATAATCACCCACAATTTCCTTTCCCTCAAGATGCCTCCGGCATGTCTCAATAATCCCCGACTTGAAATCGTATTCGTCGGAAAGGTATTTTTTCCTTGTCGTCCAGCTCCTCTTGTGTATATAGTATATATACACAAGATCCCTGACATAGATGAAAGGACCCTCCATGGCCAGGCGAAGCCTCAGGTCATAATCTTCGGCCCAGTTAACTTCAGGGTTGTATCCACCTGCAGAGTCATACATGCTCTTGCGAATAAGCGCCGCACCATCAGGTACAAAATTGGCGCTGAAAAGGTCGAACTGGCTGAATTCCCTGCCATAGTAGAACGGTGACCTGATTCTCTTGGTTCGCCGGACAACTCTTGTCTTACCGTACACAACGCTTGCATCGGGATGAAGCTCGGCTGTTTCAACAAGGATACGAAGACGATTGGGGAGCGCCACGTCATCGCTGTCTGAGGCGATAATATAACGACCCGATGCTTGATCGGCAAGGAATTTGTAGATAACCGCGGGTCTACCGGAATTCTTCTGCCTTGTGAAATACTTGATGCGCGTATCCCTTTCGGCAAAGGCCTTGATGATACTGAGACTATCGTCAGATGAGCCGTCGTCGCAAATGAGCAGTTCGAAATCCTTGAACTCCTCCTTCAGGACACTCGCGATCGCCATCCTCAGGAAACCCTCCCTGTTGTAAACGGGCATCAGGACAGAAACAACCGGCACTTTACTACCTCACCTCAGTAGACATGTATCTTGTGAGACAAATTCACTACCCGGATCCAGCGATAAGAAATGTCATTGCGAGTAAAACGAGGCGATCTCGACTTCCTCAATGAGATTACCTCGCATCCGTTGGGTGCTCGCAATGACAGACTGGACAAAAAATTAGCCTGCTTATCGCTGTATTCGGGTACTATTATAGGGCATCTTCTCAAATTGTCATGTCCGCTTCAAAAAAATCTCAGCCTTCCGTCAATCAGCTTTTCTATCAACGTGTGGCCATACAGCGTCTTCTCGGATATCTTCCAGAAGATGTCTTGAAGCTTGGCGCGCCTTCTCCGGAGGATTCTTCTCCATACGGTAAGCCTGTGCTTTTCGAGATAATAAGCGCGATTCTCCTTCTTGTAAGGCATTTCGTTATTCCTCCGAATCATATTCAGGGTGACCGACCCGAAATGGTGGATGAAGGAGCGGCCAGTCGTCCCCAATATAAAGCCCGCGGTCGTTGCCCGGAGGAAGAAGTCTCTGTCCTCGAATTGTCCAACCCTGAAGTTCTCATCGAACATGCCGATCTTTTCAAATACCTCCCTTTTTACCATAAAACATATCCCCTGCGCCACCCCCATGCGAGAAACCGAGCGCATACGTTGGATGTAATCTTTAGAGTACTCCGCGATATCGTAGTCGTATTCACCTTCCCGGAATGCGGGGCTGG
>CAYYWY010000037.1:0-23110 GCA_964475485.1 uncultured Nitrospiraceae bacterium
CAACTATACCTTATACGTATAAACATTGGAAGTAGTTTTTCAGCACCCTGCTAAGTTCTCAGATCTCCACCTGACGCCCTATTTCCTTATTTTTGGAGAAGATTTTTCGGCGACGTTACGAGTCTCTGAAGACCGAGCTCTTTGTAATCAAGTCCCAGCGCCATGCCGAGCAACTGTGTGATATACAAAACCGGCATGTTTATCTTTTCGCCCAACTCCCGTTCAACCGCGTGCTGTTTGGCATCCAGCATAAAATGACATAAAGGGCAAACCACCGCAATACAGTCAGGAGAGAGCCTCTTAGCTTCCTTGAGGATATTCTCTGAGAGCTTAAGGGCAACCTTTTCCCGTGAGAGAAGGAGTGTCCCTCCGCAACAATCGACCTTATAAGGAAATGGGACGGGTTGTGCGCCAGTCGCTTCGATGATTGCCTCCATCGCTTTCGGGTTTTCGCGGCTTTCTCTTCCCGCGAGAGGAAAGGGCCTTGCTATGAGACAGCCATAGTAAGGGAGCACTTTGATTCCGTTAAAGGGCCGAATGATTCCCTGCTTTATTTCCTCGGCTCCGATATCAAATGCCAATACCTCCAGGAGGTGTTTCACCTTTGGAATACGACTGAGAGAAAGCCGCTCCATTAATGCTGCATCGTCCTGGACCTTATGAACCATCTGCAGATGGACCTGATAACACGACGAGCACGGCATGAGCAGATCCATCTCCTCCTTATCTGCCTTGACCAAGGTCCTGGTCGGAAAGGCTTCAGACAGTTCCTTATTCATTGATTTAGCAACTGAGGCGCCACAGCACTGCCAATCCTCCACCTCTTTTATTTCAATGCCGAGGTGCGAAGCCACTGAGAGGAAAGATTCTTCGTAATCGACCGCAGTCCCCTTCAGGCTGCATCCGGGATAATAGAGATATCTCACTTGCGTTCCCCTCGCTGCCATCATGAAAAACTCGTAATACTCCGCGTCATGTCTCCTCCGAACATTTAGCCTTCCCCCCGTTCACGCCAATGCCTGTTTCGAGACCTCCCTGATTTGGGCGAGGTCGAATGGTTTGGCAACAAAGTGGTAAGCACCATCTTTAATGGAGCGCATGGCCTCCTCATCGAGACAGCTTGCCGTCATAATGATGACCTTGGTTCCGGGGGAGATTTCCTTGATCTTCTTCATTGCATCTATACCGTTCAGCCCGGGAAGGACGACGCCAAGAAAACACACGTCAAAGAAACAGGAATTCATCTCGTGGATAGCCTTCTCAGCCGTCGCAACAGTCTTAATATCCGCTATGTCACGAAGCGCCCGCGACATTGCATAAAGAATAATTTCCTCGTCATCGACAACAAGAATCTTCCCCATATCATCAATTGCCTCCTCAACGGCAATTCGAGCAACCATCAATTCTCGTGACCTTGGCAAGCTTCATTAAAGCTTCCCCCGCCGCAGCAATTTGAACAACAGGACCGCATCTTCTAAAAGATGGGCCGGCGGGAACTTGCTGAGAGCTATTCTCAAGCCAAGGGGAAACTCGCTTATCCTACCTTTTTTCTTTATCATCGCCATGAAGGCATTATAGTGGGGAAGCTTTTCTCCCGGCATGACCCACCCCTTCTGTTGCGCGATCCGGCGCAGTGTGACCATAATCCCGGAGATATCAACTCCCCTGGGACATCTTGTCGTGCAGGTATGGCACGAGGCGCAGAGCCACAAGAATGGGCTTTCGCATGCATCCTTCACCCAGCCCCACTGGAGGAAACGTATGATCTTTCTTGGTGTATGTCCTGATTCGAAGGCAACAGGGCATCCGGCAGAACATCGTCCGCACTGGACGCAGACCGAGTATTCAGGAAATGTATCAGGATGGAGAGGTTCCATTATGACCTTCATACCTTGAATGGATTAGGTCCCATTGCCTTGAGGTCTCTAATATAGGAAGTTACCAACTCCACATATCTTCCGGAGTCCCGTATCTCCAGATGCTCGAAGCGCACTCTCTCCGGCTCGATCATCATCTTCTTCAGTTTATCGGCTAAATCACCACTGCGGGTCTTGACAAGCTGATTGCCCCTGACATAGTGGCACTGACCGTCTTTGCAGCCCGCTATCAAAATGCCGTCGATACCAAAAGAAAGGGCATCAGCCACCAGGGCATTGTTTACAGAGCCTACACAGGGGACTTTAATAAAAAAAAGGTTCGGAGGGATCGGCAGATGAGAGTCCGCCGCTGTCCTCGCCGCATGGTAAGCATCATTCTTGCAGAGAAATGCAAGGGCCTCTGTGGCGGCACGATGGCTCGATTCGATGGACTGGGATACATTCATCGGCCCGCGTGCAGTACCGCCGACATAAATTCCTGTCCTTTGGCTCTCCTCCGGATGGCATTGGAGATGGGATTCAAAGAACCCGGAATCATTCCGCGGGAGCTTGAGCAATTGGGCTATCCCCTGAGAATCCTCCGAAGGTGCCATGCCCCCGGCCAGCACCAGCAGGTCCAGGCTCAGACTTACCTCTTTTCCCGACAGCGTGTCTTCCGCCCTGACCCTCAGTCTCCCTTCATCTTCGGGTTTTACCGTTGAAGGGAGCCCGCGAATAAAGACAACACCACTGAGAGACTTTACATATTGATAGAGTTCCTCATCGAAGCCGGGGGTACGGATATCCTGGTAGAATACATAACATCGGGCCTCGGGCACCTTTTCCTTCAGGTAACGAACCTGCTTCAGGGCAATGGAACAGCAGACAGATGAACAGTACTTCAGATGTCTCTCATCCCTGCTTCCTGCGCACTGAATGAATCCAATCTCCCTGAGCCCGGGAGGCTCTTCAAGGAGTCGCTCCATATCGAGATTGCTGATAACATTAGGATAAACTCCGTATCCATATTCCTCTACATTGGACAGTGGATAAGGTTTCCATCCGGTCGTAACAATACCGGCTCCCACCCTGAAGACCAACTCAGAAGGAGACTGTCCCAATTCGACAGCCTGCATGGGACATGCCTTTACACATTCCCTGCATTCCGGGGGGCAGTATTGACGCTCAATCACAAAGGCAGAAGGAAAGGCCATCGGCGTTGCAGGGTGTATAGCCTTTCCCCCGGATTTCGGGGTGTCCATAGCCCCCTTTAAGACGGGGGCCATGGGCGGGGAGGCAGCAATGGACTGCCCGGGTACGACTATCGGACACGCCCTCATGCATTCACCGCAGGCATTGCACCTTTCTTCATTAACAAAACGGGGCAATTTTTCTACCTTCACCTCGAAATTTCCAGGGCTGCCATCAAGGCTTTTCACTCTTGAGAGAGTGTGAACCTCTACCCTGTCCGACTCCCTCAGTTTTTGTATCTCGAACTCGAGTCCGCAGCGGGGGTCACAGATCCGGGGATAGAAACGATGAAGGGACGCGACTTTTCCGCCCACGCCGCTTTCCTTTTCCACCAAATAGACCTTCTTCCCCAGTTCTGAAAGGGATACTGCCGTGTGCAGTCCTGCCACGCCTGCTCCGATGATAAGGACTGCGTCCACAGCAGGCAAGTTCAAGGGCTCCAGGGGTTCGAGAAGACGTGTCCGTGCCAACGCCATCTGGATAAGGATCAAGGCCTTCCGGGTCTGAAGACCCCGGTCCACATCCTCCTCACCGATCCCCTGCTCTGCGAGGTCAAGCCATTCATGGAGATAGGGGTTCAGCCCGGCAAGGGCGAGTTCGGATTGAAGGCGCTTTTCCTGATAAGGTGAAAAGCGACCCACCCAGAGGATTCTGTTAAACTTGCCGACCTGCAGGTCTTCCTTGATCGAAGTCAGGAATGGGGCGGCCAATAAGTCATCCGGAACCTCACAACGTGTCACATTCTTTGCTTTTGTTAACTTCTGAACCACCTCATCGAGGGCGATGGCACGGGCAAGACGACCTCCCGGGTCACCTATGAAAAGCCCAGCCTTGGGAATCATCTTCTCCATTAATCCAAACTCCCTCTGTTTATATACTGAAACCGCTCGACCTTTCCATTAAGGTCGATACACGTCCAGGTGATCGTGTTCGTCCCCATCATCGGGATGAGCCTTGCCACATGATATCCCAATTGATAGGGAATCCTGGTCTCAAGGGCGCCTTTAGGGCAGGCTTTAACGCAGGACATGCAGTCCCAGCAGTCCCGGGGCATCCTGCAAAAGGCCTTTTGGTCCTCGCCCAGTCGCATAAGGTCTCCCGGGCATATCTGCTCACAAAGAGACTCCTTTTCGGCCTTACAACCATCACATTTTTCACGGTCTACTCTCGGCGGCATAGTTTTATCCTCCTTTCTTATGGTTTTGTTCTATCTCCTGGGATTATCTGCTCATAGGGGCGAGTGAACATCTTGATTTCTCCCGTCTTTGGGTCCCGGATGCTTTCCACAAAGCAGTCCAGTTTCGGGTCTACATCAGGATAGTCCATTCGGGTTTGCCATCCCGGCCAGCGGGTCTCTTTCCTGTGTTTGAGATGGTGTACAAGGACCTCTGCCACATCGAGACGATCAATGACCTCGTGGGCATTCATCAATTCATGAAGGTCTTTTGCATAGAGGTATTTGGTCTGGTCCCGAAGGATCTTAAGGTTCTTGAGCGCATGGTCCAACCTCTCCTCATTCATCCTGTAGAATTGATGGATCCCTCCTGCGTATTCGTCCATAAGCCTCTGCATCCGCTCTTCCATCTCTATCGAGGTGACTCCATCAAATTCGGGTCCCCTCAGAAGAGGCGCAAAGACCCGTTCCTTCTCATTTTCGATCTGTCCCTTATCGAGGTCGGGCAGCTTGACGGTCTTCACGTATTCGACAGCGCCTCTCGCCGCCAGTCTCCCTTCAGCCCCGCACCCGCCGACAAACTTGTTTGGATTTCCTCCGGCTGTTTCTCCTGCCGCGAAAAGCCCGGGGATAGTAGTCATCCTGTTGATATCCACCCAATAACCGCTGCCGGTATGACCTCCGACAATGTAAGGGTCACTACCGTAAATCTCGACAGGTTCCTTTGTGATATCATGGCCGCGGCTGGCCAGGAACAGGACAAAAGACGGACGCTCGTTCAGCAAATCCTGCCTCAGTTCCTTTGCCTCCTCAGGAGTCAACACAGTTGTATCAACATAAACAGGCGCCCTTCCCTCAAGCCACTCCGTCATTGGTGCGTTGAGGCGGTAGAAGCGGGGGGCCTTATCGCCTCCCTTGTCGGCATACCGGACCTGCATTACACGCTCGCCTTTCGCGTTCGTAATCAGGCATCCAAAGGCCACGGAAAGTGTATCGACGGGCCCGCTGAAATCCTTTGTCCTGGTGGCTACCCATCTCTGTTCGAGGGAGCTCATCTCGGCGCCGGAACGGATACCCATCGCGTAGCCTGTTCCGACATTGAAGGGACACATCCATGTCATATGGTGCGCGCTGGAGTAATCGGTGGTCGGCGATTTATAGATGCCGCAGGCGCCGCCGGTGGAGACAATAGTAGCCTTGGCACGGAATACATAGAACTTCCCATCCCTTACCCCAAAACCCATGGCGCCCACGCATCTGTCGCCGTCCATTAATAGATTCGTTGCCACCACCCGGTTAAAAACCTGCGCTCCCATTTCTAGCGCCTTCTCTGACATTATGGGCTTGAGCTGTTCACCCTGAATCGAGACATCGAAGCGTCCCCGGAGCTGTTTGTGTCCCTCCTCATCTTTGACGAAAGGCAGTCCCCATTCCTCGAGCATATCAACCGTTTCGTTCAATATCTTCGCATTGCTCAAAGCCAGATCCTCACGAATCGGGCCTCCCCCCACCTGCGCCCGGCTCCACTTCACAAGACTTTCCGGGGTCTCCCCCTTGTCTGTTCGAAGATACGTATTGATTGCATCCATTCCGGCAGCCGTCGCGCCACTTCTGCTGATGTGCGCCTTCTCCATGATGGTGACCTTTAGTGACGGATCCTTTGTCTTTGCCTCTATGGCGGCAAAGCAGCCGGCATTCCCTCCGCCGACGATCAGTAAGTCTGTTTCAATCACCTCTGACTGAATCTCGTTCAGGTCTTTCGGAATCGTCTGAGCCATTTTCTCCTCCTTTTGATGAAAACTTTTACTGTACTTTAGTTTAAGAATATCCTTTTTACTCGGGGAGGTCTGTCCTCTACAGGACATAAAGAAAAAAAATCGCGGGGAGGCTAATCAAAAGACCGGACCATCACAGAGAGCCTTTTTGGATCAAGGATTACCACTTTCTTACTCCCGAATTGGATTAAGCCATTGCTGACGAAGTTGTTCAACGCCTCAGTAACCCTCTGGCGGGTAGCGCCGATCATGTCTGCCAACTCCTGGTGGGTAAACTTTCTTTCAATCATTATCTTACCCTCCCTCACCACTCCGCAGACATCCCCGAGATTTAATAAAAGTTGCGCTAATCGACCCCTCAGATCCTGCGAGTGCGATGCATTCAGGGACTCACCCAGCCGCCTCAACCTCGCAGCCAGGATCTTTATCACTATCAGTGCTACCCTGGGACTCCTCTGTATCAGCTCTTCAAAGACCGTACGCTTTATCAGAAATATCGTAGTGGGCTCTACCGCTTCGGAAAAACACATCCGTTTTTCTCCTCCAAAGGCATCCGCAAGACCAAAAAACTCTCCCCGATAACGAAACCAGAAGATCGACTCCCTCCCGCTTTCAGCAAGGTCATAAATCTTTACCGTCCCCGTCTGAATGAGACAGACGGCATCCACGGGGTCCTCCGATGAGAAGACACAGGAACCTTTCTCGTAGCTTTTCAAGACTGCATTCTTCGTAAGGAATCCGATGTCCTCTTCAGACAATTCTCTAAAGAGGTCAATCCTGTCCAGATACCACTTCTTCTCCACAGCTGCTCCGTTTATGTTTTCCCCCTCGACCCTCAATCATAGAATACCTTAATCCCTCATAAAAACAAAGTTGGGAGATTGAAGCTCCCAACTTTTGACCAGACCTCTAGCAAAGGATCCACGTCCGGTTTTCACAGGATCATAGCGGATATCCTATCAACGTCAGCCAGGCAGTCTGGACGACCAAAACATAAATATTCGCTATTATCGAAAGTATAGCCCCGAACCTGATTGCCGTCCACCCGGATGCCCCTGAAGCACCCCATGCAATGAGGAATGCCGTGATGGATATCGGCAGGAAAAAGGCATAACTCAGACAGTTTGTCAGAAGTAAAGAGAACGGCAATACGCCGAGGTTAAGGGTCTTGGCTATTCCGATTAATAAAGGGATAAAGGCAGCCCCCATTGCTACTGCGCTGACTACCCCGGCCCTCGCTATGTGCAGCGCACCTGCGAGGACAAACATCATGAGAAAGGTCGGCAAACCCAGACCTTTTATCGGCTCCACGATAAGGCCGGCAAGCCACGTTACGGTTCCCACAACATACAGAACGGTGCCCAAAGAGATTGCGCCTCCAAGCAACACCCATGTGTCCCACATGATATGTTTATTCACCTTCCCGAAATCGATCTTCCCCCAGGGCATAAATAACAATGTCGCTGTCATCAATGCTACCGTTCCCGACTTTATGTGGTGCAATTCCTCTGTTATCCAGAGGGTCAGCCCTATCCCGATACAGATAAGCCCCCAGATCTCTCCCCGAGATATCAGGCCTAATTCATCCTTGAGTTTCGGTATTTCCTCTTTAGCGCCCGGTATCTCGAGCTTCCATAGCTTGAAATAGGTAAAGACTTACCAGAACATTATGGGAAGGAGCCCCCAGAGGGGAAGGTTAAGCCAGAACCACTTAATCCATGAAATATAGATCCCTTCCGCCTCAAGTTGACCAGCGAGTATTATGTTCGGAAAGTGACTTGTAAGAATAAGCACACCTGTAAAAAGGGGTGTCAATCCGGGTGTCTGGAGCAGCAGTGCTGTGTTGATCCTTTTCACCTCGGGCAGATGTTCTTTACCCTTCATTAATGTACCGATGGCCTTAGTAACAGGCAGAAAGAGTGCGGTTTCAGAAACAGTGGGCAAAACAGATCCGACTGCTACGTCTGCCAGTCCAAGGCCTGTCTGAATCTTCGTTACACGGCTTGACTTCATCCATGTGACTATCTTCAAGGCGATTCTTTTCCCGAGAGGCGTTCCCATCATAATACCTGCAATTACAAAGGCCCCGCCTGCCAGGAAGAATATATCAGTAGAAAATGCCTTGAACGCCACACCCGGTTTGATTCCGGCAAACAATACCACCAACATCGGAGATGCAAACCCGACGATGGCCTTTGGAAGCGCATCTGTAACCATAATAGTGATGAACCAGAGAAAGACGCCCAAAACAGATTGGGAAGTGGGCCTTAAGCCGGGAAGTGTTGGCCCGAAATGGCATAGAAAGAGGATAGCAAAGGCGATTATCAGGCCAGCTATCGCCATCGTAGGCTTTCCCACCTCCTTCTCTTCTGCCTCTTCAATGGCCTTCATCCTATCTTCCAAAAATGTTACTTCAGCAGGACCCCTTTCTTCCATCTTGTCCTCCTTTTTCATTATAATTCGTCCTTGCTAAAAAACTCCCGCTGCCTTAGCCGCTTCCCTCATCGGGTCGAAGTCTTTGTCCCTTACAGGGACAAACCCCTCAATGTTAGCCTCCTTTAGCGTCCTGTCGGCCTGCGCCGAGAGTGGTTTCAGCTTCAAAAAGGCATCCTTAACCTTCGCCGCAACATTCTTGTCTGTTATCTTTGTTGTATGAACCGGCCAGTTCGGGAGGTCGATCGTCTTCCCGATCACCCTCATCATGTCCACAAAAGGCAGATTCTTGAAAACACCTTCAGGCATTCCGCCAGCATCAGCCTTTCCGTCCCGTACCGCCTCCGCCACCTTGGGTGGTTTCCCCGCGAAGGTGATTGTCATATTCTCCTTTTTGATGCCGACCCTTTGTAACTCAAGCATTTGGGCTACATAGCCTGCAGCAGAGCCTGGGTCAACGAAACTGACCTTTTTCCCATGAAGCTCTTTTATCGATTTTATAGGGCTGTCCTCCGCCACAATAAAGACACCTCTTAATTTGCCTGTGACTACAACCAGCGGTTCCACTTGTGGAACCGACTTTTTGATATCAATGTAAATATTCGGATTGGCGTACCCGATATCAAAATCTCCTGCTATCGCCTGTTTGGTATATGCGTCAAAATCCTTCGGGATCAACAACTTGACCTTCATCCCCGTCTCCTTCTCAAGATATTGAGCCAGCGGTGTAAACATCTCAATGAGTCTCTTTTCCGGCTGCGTCGGGAGCAAGCCAAACTTGATTTCAGCGGCATGACAGACAGTCGGGACAAAAAACAGCAAAGCCAAGAAAAATGTCACAACCCTCTTCATCTTTCCCTCCGTTTCTCCGGGAGAACCATTCTCCCATCTCGCTATTTTATTACCAGAACATTACACTTACAATGCTCCATGACTCGCCTGGAAACACTCCCGAAGAAGAACCTCTCGGCGGCGTGTTTCCCGTGGGAACCGATGACAATGAGATTTGCCCCGATCTCGTCAGCCGCCCGAAGTATCTCTTCGGAAGGATTGCCGTGTCTGATGATGTGCTCGGCCGTGATTCCTTTCGCTGCCAATCTCTCGTTTGCCTTTTTCACAGAGCCCTTCGCATCGGCGTCCATGACCTTCATGATTGCCTCACATTCAATCGCGGAGACATCTCCGAGGCAGAGATCGGGGACTACGGTTACGATCGAAATGGATGCGCCGACTGTTCTTCCCGCGATATCAGATGCCTCCCTCAGGGCCTTATCTGCCTGCTCCGATCCATCATATGCGATGACTATTTTCACAATCCCCCCCTGCTTATACAACTGGTATCATCAAGATTTGCCACAGAGCACTTCCATGACCTCCGAATTTCAGCCCTTCCCCTCCGTCTAAACCCGGGTAGTGCAACTTTTCTGTGCAAAAATACTGATGAAGAGACAAGGGCATATCTTCCGCTAGCCCAGCGTTCAATAATTTTCACCCTCTTCGCGCAGAGTCAAAGAGCCAGCATGGAGGGATACTTAGTGCAAGTCTGCCAGATAGTCTGAAAAAAATACTGTCACATGGGTGACAATACCTAAACCCTATATTTCTAGGTTTCATTTATTAAATTCGTTATGAACTCAGCAGCGATCCACAAAACAAAGTCTGTTTTTGTCTCACCCGGCGTCGATCGGGGTGACGATCCGCGAGGGGAGAAAGAGGCAGGTGAGGCGGATGACCGAGACGGTCGGCCATCCTGTGCTGAGGCTGAAAAGGATCTCGAGCGCGGGCTGAAGCTTGGCAATCAGAAGATCGGGGAATCGAGGCGCCTGACGCCGGAAGAGCTCAGAATGATTAAAAAGGAAGTTCTTGGTTCTTAGATGTTCTTTCCGAACGCCCTGTCCAGCATCTTTCTGAATTTCTTAAGGTGGGTCCCTTCCCAGTATACATGGCCGCACGACAAGCAGCGAAGGAACCTGCTGCAATGCAGAAAAACATATTCGGGAACCACGTCCTTAACCCGTTCCTTCCCGTCAACGGGGCTCAGTATGCCGTTGCACCTCGCACACCTGCCTGGTCCCGGCTGTACGCCGAACGCATCCACCACTTCCTTCACCTGTTCCAGCGGCTCGTTAGCGTATACAAAGCAGATGTTCCCCGCGTTCTTCATCTTCAGAAAATGGGTGTCCCTGGTAAGGATGTATCTCTGCTCGCGCAAGGCAAGTTTCAGAAGTTCGCTGTCTCGAATATCGGGACAATAGAGGGTGTCAAACCCTAGGAGTCTCAACCACCGTGCCAGACGGCCTAGCATCGCGTCCGCGATAAAACGGGGTTCATGTGGAAGATTATGGCTCATAGCCTGCCTGCCGTTAGGCATGGCTCATGACTCATTATATCACGGACTCTGAACCACAAGTCATGAAACGTCGGCTGTGGGCCTAAGTTCTATTCCTCCTCCGCCGGTTCAGGCGCTGCAAACAGGGGCTGCAGCTCTCTCTTCACAAAGGTATTGCGGTACCGCTGCATTCCAGTCCCCGCCGGCACTATCCTTCCCATGATCACATTCTCTTTCAATCCCCTCAGCTCATCGACCTGGGCATTGAGGGCGGCCTCTGTAAGCACCCGCGTCGTTTCCTGGAACGATGCAGCAGAGACCCAGCTCTCCGTGGTGAGAGAGGCCTTGGTGATCCCGAGGAGAAGTGGCCTGCCGTGTGCAGGTGCACCTCCGGCCGCCTTCACCTTCTCGTTCTCCTCCTGGAAAAGAACCCTGTCAACCTGCTCGCCGATAAGGAACGTGGTATCCCCCGGGTCTTCGATTCTCACCTTCCTCATCATCTGGCGCACGATGGTCTCGATGTGCTTGTCATTGATGGAGACACCCTGCAGCCGGTAAACCTTCTGCACCTCGTCAACAAGATAGCTCTGGAGTTCGTTTGGACCGAGGATATCCAGGATGCTGTGAGGGTTCACCGCGCCGTCCATTAAAGGTTCACCCGCCTTCACCCAGTCTCCTTCATGGACGCTAACGTGCTTGCCTTTTGGGATATGATACTCCCTCTGTTCTTCCCCTCCCTTAACTGTGACAACCCGCATGCCCTTGTGGGCTCCGCGGAATTCCACCACGCCGTCGATCTCCGTGACGATCGCCTGTTCCTTAGGCCGCCTCGCCTCAAAAAGCTCCGCAACCCTCGGCAGACCGCCAGTGATATCCTTCGTCTTTGTCGTCTCCCTGGGTATCTTCGCGAGAATATCCCCTGGGGAGACCATATCGTTCTTCTCCACAAGTATATGGGCTCCGGACGGAAGGAGGTACCTGGCGGGGTTGTTTGAGCCTGGTATCTTGAGCGTCCTTCCGTGCTCGTCCTTAATCGAGATCCTCGGCCTCATCGTGGCAGGATAGTCTATAATCACCTTATGGGAAAGACCCGTGATCTCGTCCACTTCCTCCTTCACCGACACGCCCTCCACGATATCTCCGAGAGCGATCTTTCCTCCCACTTCGGTGAGGATCGGGGTTGAGTAGGGGTCCCACTCCACCAGCCTCTGGCCCGCTTCCACTTTCTGGCCTTCCTCAACCTTCAACTTCGCACCATACACAAGATTGTATTTCTCTCTCTCCCTCCCGTGACCGTCGACAATGGCAATGAGGGCGTTCCTGTTGATGACGACCAGAGCGCCCTCTCGGTTCCGTACAGCATTTATGTTGATAAACTTCACCTTCCCGGGATTCTTTGCATCAAGCACCGCTTGCTCGATGACCTTTGTCGCCGCACCTCCTATATGAAAGGTTCTCATGGTCAACTGAGTGCCTGGCTCGCCGATGGATTGTGCGGCGATGATACCCACGGCCTCCCCTATCTCGACGTTTTCACCTCTCGCAAGGTCTCTTCCGTAACACTTGGCACAGACTCCGAACTTCGCCTGGCAGGTGAGCACGGAACGTATCCGCACCCTGTCGATACCTGCGTCCACGACCTTGCCCGCAACCTCTTCGTTGATCTCGTTGTTCTTCTTCACGATGGTTTCCCTCGTCTCGGGATCAGAGATGTCCTCCACGGAGAACCTGCCGATGATCCTTTCTTCAAGGGGCTGTATTATCTCGCCGCCTTCCACAAGGGAAGTCACCGTAATCCCTTCCGTTGTGCCGCAGTCTTCCTCGGTGATGATCACATCCTGGGCGACATCCACTAGCCTCCTTGTGAGATATCCTGAATTGGCTGTCTTGAGAGCGGTATCGGCAAGACCTTTTCTGGCCCCGTGGGTCGATATGAAGTACTGCAGGGGTGTAAGACCCTCACGGAAGTTTGCCGTGATCGGGGTCTCGATGATCTCACCGGAGGGCTTTGCCATCAGTCCCCTCATTCCCGCAAGCTGACGGATCTGCGCAGTGCTCCCCCTCGCGCCCGAGTCCGCCATCATAAAGATGTTGTTAAAGGACCTCCTCTCCTTAAGCTCCTCCTCGGAAAACCTCTTTCCGTCCTCGGCTCCCAATTCCTTCATCATCTCGTCGGCTATTCTCTCAGTCACGTTCGCCCATATATCTATGACCTTGTTGTAACGTTCCCCGTGGGTGATGAGTCCGTCCGCATACTGTTTCTGTATCTCCATAACTTCCTGCTCCGCAGCCCTGATAAGTTCGGGCTTCTTGGACGGGATATGCATATCGGCCATGCATATCGAGATCCCCGATCTCGTGGCGAGGTCGAAGCCGAGCTTCTCCAGCTTGTCGAGGAATACGACGGTGGCACGCTTGCCCGCTTTCTTATAAGTAAACTCAATGATCTTTGTGAGCTCTTTCTTCGTGACCTCCTTGTTGATAAACTGAAACGGCACCCCCTCGGGAAGTATCTCATTGAAAAGAACCCTCCCGCACGTGGTCTCCACGACCTGACCGTTCATCCTCACTTCTATCCACTTATGAATGTCCAGCTTCCCCGAGTCATAGGCAATCCTCACCTCTTCAGGGTCCGAGAATATCCTCCGTTTCCCCCTTATGAGCCCTTTCTTCCTCGCGCTGTTAAGGACTTCTTCACAGCTCGTCTCGACAAGATGGCCGCCCCACCTCACCATAACGACATCCTGTTTTTCGAGCTTGCCGGCTTCGTATGCGGCCTTCACCTCTTCCTGATCAACATATACTTTGCCCCTGCTCTTGGTTAGGTAGTAAATGCCGAGGACCATGTCCTGCGTAGGCACCACGATGGGTTTTCCATTGGCAGGAGAAAGGATGTTGTTTACGGACATCATCAGCACCCTCGCTTCAACCTGCGCTTCGATGGAAAGGGGTACATGTACAGCCATCTGGTCGCCGTCGAAGTCGGCATTGAAGGCCGTGCAGACGAGCGGGTGAAGCTTAATCGCCTTGCCCTCAACAAGCACGGGATCGAATGCCTGTATGCCGAGTCTGTGAAGGGTCGGGGCCCGGTTCAGAAGGACCGGATGTTCCCCGATAACTTCTTCAAGAGCGTCCCACACCTCGTGATGTTCCTTTTCCACAAGCCTCTTGGCTGCCTTTAGTGTCGTTGCAAAGCCCTTTTCCTCAAGCTTGTTGAAAACAAAGGGTTTGAAAAGCTCCAATGCCATCCTCTTTGGCAGACCGCACTGATGCAGTTTCAGCTCCGGTCCGACCACAATGACCGAGCGGCCCGAATAGTCCACCCTCTTACCGAGAAGGTTCTGTCTGAACCTCCCTTGCTTGCCTTTGATCATATCGCTAAGCGACTTAAGAGGCCTCTTCGTTGCCGTCTTGAGTACCCTGCTCCGCCTGCCGTTATCAAACAGGGCATCCACCGCCTCCTGGAGCATCCTCTTCTCGTTCTTTATGATGACGCTCGGCGCCTTCAGTTCCATCAGTCTCTTCAACCTGTTATTCCTGTTGATTACCCTGCGGTAAAGGTCGTTGAGGTCCGATGTGGCGAACCTGCCCCCCTCGAGGGGCACCAGGGGCCTCAGGTCGGGGGGAAGAACCGGAACAGCGTCCATGATCATCCATTCGGGCCTGTTCCCGGATTGCCTGAAAGCCTCTATCACCTTCAGCCTCTTGGTGAGCTTCTTTTTCACTCCGAGAGAGGAAGCCTCCCTGATCTTCACCTTAAGCTCGGCGGCCAGTCCGTCCAGGTCAAGCCCTTTCAGGAGCTCCCGTATCGCCTCCGCACCCATGCCGGCCTTAAACCGCGAACCGTACTCTGAGGTCTTCTTCTTGTAATCTTCCTCGCCGAGGAGTTCCTTTTCTTTGAGAGGCGTATCTCCGGAGTCGATCACGATGTAGTTTTCGAAATAGAGCACCTTCTCAAGATGCCTCATCGTCATGTCGAGCAATATACCTATCCTGCTCGGCACTCCCTTGAGAAACCATATGTGCGCCACCGGGGTCGCGAGCTCGATGTGGCCCATCCGTTCCCTTCTCACCTTCGACTGGATCACCTCGACCCCGCACTTGTCGCAGACGACGCCCCTGTGCTTCATCCTCTTGTACTTGCCGCAGAGGCACTCCCAGTCCTTAACCGGTCCGAATATCTTTGCACAGAAGAGCCCGTCCCTTTCCGGTTTGAAGGTGCGGTAATTGATGGTCTCCGGCTTCTTCACCTCCCCGTAAGACCATTCCCTGATCTTTTCCGGCGAGGCGAGCTTTATCCTTATCGCCTCGAAGTCTGTCGGATTCTTGGGTCTCTGAAACAGGGCATATACATCTTCTACCAAAACCTATTCCCCCTTGCTTTTTTTCTCCAGAAGCTCGACGTCAAGACCAAGGCTCTGGAGCTCTTTTATTAATACGTGGAACGACTCCGGAACTCCCGGCTCCAGGGTCGCATCACCTTTCACTATCGCCTCATACATCCTGGCACGGCCTGTGACATCGTCGCTCTTCACCGTCAAGAATTCCTGAAGGGTATACGATGCTCCGTACGCCTCCAGCGCCCACACTTCCATCTCACCGAGCCTCTGGCCGCCGAACTGCGCCTTTCCGCCTAGGGGCTGCTGGGTAACAAGGGAATAGGGGCCAATCGAACGGGCGTGAATCTTGTCATCCACCAGGTGATGAAGCTTCAGCATGTACATGTACCCCACGGTGACGGGCTTGCTGAACGGTTCCCCTGTCCTGCCGTCACACAGGGTTATCTGGCCTGACGAAGGAAGGCCGACCTTCTTCAGCATCTCCCTTATCTCCTCTTCCTTAGCGCCTTCAAAAACGGGCGTGGCTACGTGAATTCCTTTCGCAAGGTTCCTTAAATCCTCTTCGCTCAGGCTCTCCACGTAGTTATCCCAATACTCCTTGCTTTCCTTGCTGCTCACTTCGGCGCTCGTGAGGTCCCTGAGAAAGACCTTAATCTTCGCTATCGGTGTACCGTTTTTCATCATTTCATCTATCTTCCGTCCGATGCCTATCCCGCCCCACCCAAGATAGGTCTCCAGTATCTGACCAACATTCATCCTCGAAGGAACTCCCAGCGGATTGAGAACAACGTCCACGGGGGTTCCGTCGGGAAGATAGGGCATATCCTCTTCCGGCAACACCATGGCGACGACACCCTTGTTACCGTGCCTGCCGGCCATCTTGTCGCCCACCTGAAGCTTCCTCTTCATGGCGATATAGACCTTCACAAGCTTGTTTACGCCGGGCGGGAGCTCATCGCCCCTCTTCACCCTGTCGACGCTTTCGTCGTACCTCGACTCAAGGTAACGGATGTACTGGTTCGCCTCGTGGTTCACCATTTCTATCTTTTCCATGATCTCCGGGTCCGCTATCCTGATGCGAAGAAGATGCTCGTCCTTCACCCTATCGAGGTGTTTCTCCGTGAGCTTCTTTCCGGCTCCGCAGATAACCTCCTTCGTCTTCGAATCCCTCACATCTTCCAGAACCTTGCACCCGACGAGGAGTTCCCTCATCCTCCTGAACTTCTCTTCCTTATTGATCCTCACTTCTTCTTCAAGGTCCCTCTGGAGCCGTGAGATATCGTCTTCCTCGATGCTCTTTGCCCGCTCGTCCTTTTCCGTCCCTTTTCTTGAGAATATGCGCACATCCACCACTACGCCTTCTATGCCCGGCGGCACATAGAGGCAGCTCTCCTTCACGTCCTCGGCCTTCTCCCCGAAAATCGCCCTGAGCAATTTCTCCTCAGGCGTTAGTTGGGTTTCGCCTTTAGGCGTGACCTTCCCGACGAGGATGTCGCCTGGCTTCACCTCGGCGCCGATCCTTATGATTCCGCTCTCGTCAAGATCCTTCAGTGCCTCCTCGCCGACATTCGGGATATCCCTCGTGATCTCTTCGGGACCAATCTTCGTTTCCCTTGCTTCAATCTCGAACTCCTCGATATGAACAGAGGTGAAGACGTCCTCCTTCACAAGCCTCTCGCTTATGAGGATGGCATCCTCGAAGTTGTACCCTCCCCACGGCATGAAGGCCACAAGCACGTTCTTGCCGAGGGCCAGTTCTCCGAGATCGGTGGAGGAACCGTCGGCGAGGACATCTCCGCGCTGGACCCTGTCCCCCACGCTAACAATCGGTTTCTGGTTGATGCAAGTCGCCTGGTTCGACCTCTGGAACTTTATTAGGTTGTATATATCCACGCCCCCGCCGTCTTCGGAGGTTCTTACGACGATCCTTGACGCATCCACTCCCTCGACCACTCCCGACCTCCTTGCCAGTACAAGGGCACCCGAGTCCCTGGCTGCGACAAACTCCATGCCCGTCCCCACAACAGGGGCCGACGTCTGAAGCAGTGGCACCGCCTGCCTCTGCATGTTGGATCCCATGAGGGCCCTGTTGGCATCGTCGTTTTCAAGAAAAGGGATGAGAGAAGCCGAGACTCCCACTATCTGCTTTGGAGAGACATCCATATACTGGACTTCCTGAGGGGTGACCATCTTGAAATCACCGCCGACTCTTGCGGAGACGGCCTCACCAAC
Source organism: uncultured Nitrospiraceae bacterium (assembly GCA_964475485.1). Taxonomy (GTDB): domain Bacteria; phylum Nitrospirota; class Thermodesulfovibrionia; order Thermodesulfovibrionales; family UBA9159; genus CAYYWY01. The sequence continues at coordinate 17,391 of CAYYWY010000037.1, forward strand.
GAGGAATCCCTTCTTGTCCACAGGGGACGTAGCTTCCGCTATGATAAACTTCTCACCCTCTATGGCAGAGAGGTACTCGATTTCCCGTGTGACCTTTCCGTTCACCACTTTCCGGTAGGGGACCTCAATAAATCCGAAATCATTCACCCTTGCATAGGTAGCCAGAGACGTTATAAGTCCGATGTTCGGACCTTCCGGTGTCTCAATAGGGCATATCCTTCCATAATGCGTGGGATGAACGTCCCTCACCTCGAACCCCGCCCTCTCACGAGTGAGACCGCCCGGGCCGAGGGCGGAGAGCCTTCTCTTGTGGGTGATCTCCGAAAGCGGGTTCGTCTGGTCCATGAACTGGCTCAACTGGCTGGAGCCGAAAAACTCCTTCACGGCCGCCATTACAGGCTTTGCATTGATGATATCGTGGGGCATAGCTGTCTCGAGTTCCGTCAGGGTCATCTTCTCCTTGATCGCACGTTCCATCCTCACAAGCCCGATCCGGAATTGGTTTTCAAGAAGCTCGCCGACTCCCCTTATGCGCCGGTTCCCGAGATGGTCGATATCGTCCACCTCTCCTTTGCCTGTTCTGAGATCCAGGAGGTAGTGCACGATCTCTATTATGTCCTTATCAGTGAGAACCCTGGTATCAAGCGGAATATCCAGGTTCAGCCTCTTGTTGATCTTCAATCTTCCGACAGGAGACAGGTCGTATCTCTTGGGGTCGAAGAAAAGGCCGTTGAACAGGTCCCTGGCGGCATTCAGTGTCGGCGGCTCCCCCGGTCTGAGTTTCTTGTAGATTTCTATCAGTGCCTCGGACTGGCTGCTCACCTTGTCCGTAAGAAGTGTGTCCCTCAAAGACGAGAGGTACTTCACATTGTCGATATAGAGAAGACTAAGGGTATCTATCTTAAGGGCGAGGATCTTGTTAAAGATCTCCTCTGAAATCGCCTCATTCCCTTCAAGCAGCACTTCCCCTGTTTCGGGATCGATGATATCCTTCAGCGTGATACGGCCGACGATCTCCTCCCTGAGGATCGGTATCTCCCTGACCCCCGATATCTCCATTTTCTTTATGGCGCCCTTGCTGATCTTGCTTCCCTCTTTTACAATAAGTTCCTTTGTTTCTGGAACAACGATGTTCTTCACCGCCTTGATCCCGGCAAGCACTTCGCTCACGACCCTTGTATAGACATTCCCCCCCTTGACCTTCACCGTCTCGACGGGATAGAAGGTCTCGAGAAGCTTTTCGTTTGTATATCCCAATGCCTTCAGGACAATCGTTGCAGGAAGTTTTTTTCTGCGGTCGATACGCACGTAAAGGATGTCCTTTGTATCGAACTCGAAATCAAGCCATGATCCCCGCGAAGGGATGACTCTGGCGGAATAGAGGAGCCTCCCGCTGGCATGGGTTTTTCCCTTGTCGTGGCTGAAGAAGACACCCGGGGAACGATGCAACTGGCTCACGATGACCCTTTCCGTGCCGTTGATAATGAACGTACCCGTCTCGGTCATCAGGGGCATCTCGCCTATGTAAACCTCCTGCTCCCTGGACTCCTTCAGTCTCTTGTTTCCGCTTTCCTCCACCTCCCAGAGGTTCAGTTTCACCCGTATCTTGAGAGGCGCGGCGTAGGTAATCCCCTTCTGGAGGGAATCCCTTATACTCAACTTGGGCTCACCTACCATATAGCCGATAAGCTCGAGGGACGCCGATTCATTGTAGTCGACGATGGGGAAAACGCCCTTGAAAGCAGCCTGAAGCCCGATTTCTTCCCTCTTGTCCATAGGGACTTCCTTCTGCAGGAACTTCTCATACGAGCGCCTCTGTATCTCGATAAGGTTCGGCACCTCCAGAAAAAGCGGGACCTTACCAAAATTCAATCTCTCTCTTAAAGCCCTTGCCATGTTTCTCCTTCTTCTTTTGTAATATACCGTCTGACGTCCGACAGTCTGCAAGCCGATAGCCAGGCAGAACTAATTAAAGACTGCCCGACTATTCGACTATGCGACTGTCCAGTTACTTCACCTCTACTTTTGCTCCTTGCTCTTCGAGTTTTGCCTTGATGGATTCCGCCTCTTCCTTTGTGACACCGGTCTTCAGCGGTTTCGGGGCGCCGTCCACGAGGTCCTTGGCCTCCTTAAGGCCAAGACCGGTAAGTTCTCTCACAACCTTGATGACCTGGATCTTCTTCTCGCCTGCGCTTGCAAGAACAACGTCAAAGCTCGTCTTCTCTTCGACTGCAGGGGCCGCTGCTGCAGCGCCCGGCATAGCAGCAACAGCGACCGGAGCCGCCGCAGTCACCCCGTACCTCTCCTCGAACTCCTTCACAAACTGTGACATCTCAAGGATTGTCATGCTATCGATAAACTCAAAAACCTGCTCCTTTGTAACTGCCATTATCGGAACCTCCTTATCCTGAAATATTAACGTCTCTTATAGTCACGATGTCGCTTCCTTTTTCGCTTTCAGCGCATTAAGCGCATGCGCGAGACTGCTCACCGTAGCGGACAGCGCGCCTGCCAGTTTGTTCAACGGTGCATTGAAAGCACCGGCAAGCATGGACAGCAATACTTCCCTCGACGGCAGGTCGGCAATAGTCCGCACCTCGTTCACGCTGTAAAGTTTCCCTTCGATAACTCCGCCGCTGACCCTGAGCTTTTCGTTCTTCTTCGAAAACTCAATAACCTTCTTGGCGGTCGTCACAGGGTCCTTATACCCTATAGCTACGGCCACAGGGCCCTTGAATATCTCCTCCGCCACGGATACCGGTGTATCCCGGGATGCGATACGGGCAAAGGTATTCTTCACCACCCTGTAATCCACGTCTCCGCCGCGAAGGAGCCTTCTCAGCTCGGACAGCTCTGCGACAGTCATCCCTTTGTAATCCGTGAAGATTACCGCCTTCGCCTCTGAGAACTTATTTCTGAGTTCTGCGATAGCCTGTCTCTTCTCTTCCTTGTTCAGACCCTCCTCCTTTCCCAGAGACCCTTTCTAAAAGCAGTAAGCGTAAGCAGGCACCTTGCGGGCTCTTTTCGCTTCCCGCTGCACACCGTTCGCTCTTCTCCGCTACTGTCTCGGTAGGCAGTCCCGGCTACGGGAACTATTATGGTTGCACCTACTGTCTCTGACAAATAGTGAAACGGACAATGTCCGTGCAAACTGCAAAGCAGGGCCGGGTCTGAGGTGAAGAGACGAAATCCTCACCCCACCCACCTCACCCGCTATTTGCTCGCCGTTATTCTCCCCACGTCCACCCTGATGCCCGGGCCCATCGTGGATGAGATGGCAACCCTCTTCAGATACTTTCCTTTGCTAGTGCCAGGTTTTGCCTTCACGATAGCATCTATGACAACGCGCGCGTTATCAAGGAGCTTTTCCGTATCGAAGGAAACCTTTCCTATGGGTATATGAACAATCCCCGCCTTTTCGGTCTTGTATTCGACCTTCCCGGCCTTTATCTCCTTCACCGCCTTCCCCACGTCAAAAGTCACGGTTCCCAGTTTAGGGTTGGGCATCAAGCCCCTGGGTCCGAGTATCTTCCCGAGCTTCCCCACAAGGCCCATTATGTCGGGAGTAGCAACTGCCCTGTCAAAATCCATCCAACCCTTTTGTATCTTTTCGACCAGATCCTCCGCGCCGACATAGTCGGCACCCGCATCAAGAGCCTCTTTCTCCTTCTCGCCCTTGGCAAAGACGAGAACCCTCACCTTTTTCCCCACTCCGTGCGGCAGCACCACGGTTCCTCTCACCATCTGGTCCGACTTCTTAGGGTCGACCCCAAGGTTAAGCGACATGTCAACCGTCTCGTCGAACTTTGCATAGGCCATCTCTTTCACGAGTTTAACCGCTTCCTCAAGGGAATACTCCTTCCCTGCTTCGATATTCTTAACGGCGCCCTCCATCTTCTTCCCCATCTTCAACCTCCAAACTGGATCAAAGTATTTTCATAGCTCACCGCAGAGGACACAGGAAGCTTAGTAACGAAACATAAATCCATAATTCTCTCCGGTCAATCCTTAGACCCTCTGCGCTCTCGGCAAACTCCGCGGTGAATATGCTTCTTAATCAACGACATCAACGCCCATGCTCCTTGCGGTGCCCCGGATTATCGAAGCAGCTTCCTCCACCGAATAGGCATTCAGATCCGGCAATTTAGTTCTGGCGATCTCCGTCACCTGGACAGAAGTGATCTTCCCCACTTTCTCCTTGTTGGGGGTGCCAGAGCCTTTAACGATCCCTGCGGCCTTCTTGATCAACTCCGAAGCAGGAGGAGTCTTTGTGATGAACGTAAAAGACCTGTCGGAATAAACGGTCAACACCACAGGGATAATCGTATCACCCATCGCCTGCGTCTGTGCATTGAAGGTCTTGCAAAACTCCATTATGTTGACGCCATGGGGACCAAGCGCGGGTCCCACCGGAGGCGCGGGATTCGCTTTCCCTGCCGGTATCTGCAACTTCACCTGTGCAATCACTTCTTTCTTCGCCATCCAAACCTCCAAAGAAAACAGGTCTTATAGGTCATATACGACCTATTCCTAGATCTATGCCTTCTCCACCTGGAAGAAATTGAGCTCCACAGGTGTCTGTCTTCCGAAGATGCTGACCATAACCTTGAGACGGCCGTGATCCATATCGACTTCATCGATATAGCCGACAAAATTTGTAAAAGGTCCGTCAACAATCCTGACGTTCTCTCCCTTCTGAAACTGCGTTTTCACCTGTGGTGCCGGCCCCTTCTCCAGTTGCTGGAGAATGATATCCACCTCTTCTTCGGGGATAGGCACCGGCTTCGTCCCCCCCACAAAACCCGTAACCCTCGGGGTGCTCCTCACGAGATGCCATGTTTCGTCATCGAGTTCCATCTCAACGAGAATATAACCCGGATAAAACTTCTTGTCGCTTTCCCTCTTCTTGCCCCCCCGGAGTTCGATGACCTTTTCCGTGGGAATGAGAATCCGCGATATCCGGTCCTTCAGGTCCTTCTTCCCGACCTTATCCTCTATGCTGAGCTTCACCTTCTCCTCAAAGCCCGAATACGTATGCACTACATACCAGTTCTTCGCCATACCTCTACCTTAGAGCTATCTTCACGAGTTTCGAAAGGCCAAGATCCACTACACCGAGGAAAACGGATATCACTATAGAAGTTATGATAACGACCCAGGTGGAGCCTACGAGCTCTTCCCTGCTGGGATACACAACCTTCTTGATCTCGATCTTCACTTCCCTGAAGAACTCCTTAATCCTGTTCATCATATGCCTTCACCTCTTTACACGACTTAAGATTTCAGGCCGGACCGGCGATTGCCCTTGCAACCGCCGGTCCGGGATCTTGAAACCGACAATCATCAATGGCAGGCCAGGAGGGATTTGAACCCCCATCCCTCGGATTTGGAGTCCGATGCTCTAGCCGTTAGAGCTACTGGCCTATCCTTTGCCGCAACGTGTGACGCGTAACGCGCTACGGGTTCTATGCCTTTGTCTCCTTGTGCATCGTATGGCGCCTGCAGTTCCTGCAGTACTTCCTTATCTGAATCTTGTCCGTCGTGTTCTTCTTGTTCTTCATGCTGGAGTAATTCCGGTTCTTGCATTCCGTACACTGAAACAGTATTATGTCCCTCATCTGTCTCTCCACTCATCTCGGATTTTCTTTTATCGCATAACGTCCAGTCACTCGATTACCTCTGAAACGACGCCGGCACCCACCGTCCTGCCGCCTTCCCTT
>CAYYWY010000038.1:0-22327 GCA_964475485.1 uncultured Nitrospiraceae bacterium
TTCTCTTTTGTTGTCATTTTATCAAGGAGTGCCAGATTAAGTCTATACTATTTCATATTATAATGATGTGATGCAGTCAAGAAAATGTCACATGAATCTTTTTTATAGACAAATTAAAGACAACTCTGTTGACACTTCCCCGTGTCTACTGCTATAAATATATGCCTATGATCGAAAAAACCGAAAAAATATGGATGGACGGTGAATTTGTGGAGTGGGACAGCGCCAATGTCCATATCCTTACCCATTCCCTTCATTACGGCCTTGGGGTCTTTGAAGGCATCAGGTGTTATGAGACAGAAAAGGGCCCGGCAATATTCAGGCTCGAAGAACACGTGGAAAGGCTGTTCAGCTCGGCTCATATCTTCCTTATGAAGATTCCTTTCACAGAAAAGGAGATAGCGGACGCCATCATCAAGACGGTGTCGGTCAATAAGATCAGGGAATGTTACATACGACCCCTCGTCTACATCGGTTACGGAGCAATGGGGCTTTATCCGAAAGACAATCCTGTAAGGGTCTCGGTGGCGGTCTGGCCATGGGGAGCCTATCTCGGCGAAGAGGGGATAACCAACGGCATCAGGATAAAGGTTTCTTCCTTCATCAGAGGACATGTCAATTCTAATCTCACAAGGGGAAAGGTGTGCGGATATTACGTGAACTCCCAGCTCGCCAAGAAGGAGGCGATAGCGTGCGGGTATGATGAAGCACTCCTTCTCGATACGGAAGGGTATGTTTCGGAAGGAAGCGGCGAGAACGTCTTTATTGTGAGAGACGGAGTACTCAAGACGACTCCACTGACTTCCATACTCGAGGGCATTACAAGGGACAGCATTATGGAGATCGCCAGGAACGAGGGGATTCAGGTCGTTGAAGAGAGGTTCACGAGGGATGAACTCTATATTTCCGACGAGGCTTTCTTTACCGGCACTGCGGCTGAGGTGACCCCAATACGCGAGGTTGACGGGAGAATAATAGGAGATGGAAAGCCGGGAAAGATAACGAAGAGACTGCAGGCCATTTTTTTCGATGTGGTAAAAGGGAGGAATAAGAAGTACGGCTCCTGGCTGACCTATGTGTGAATCTGGGATACTGTCCAAGATAAAAAAGGCCCGAAAATATCGGGCCTTTTTTTTATGAAATTACTTCTTGTGGCATTTTCCGCAGTTGGCTGCGTCGCTCGACTTGAAGGCCTTTGTCCCGTTATGGCACTCGCCGCAGTTCTTGCCTGCATTCATGTCGGCCATGGTGATCTTCGCAGCCTTCTTCATCTGGAATATCTTTGTGTGGCAGTCATTGCACTTCAGACCCTTGTCGGCATGGATCTTCCCATCGAAAACGACCTTGCCAGTGCCACCGCCGGCATATTCCACTGTCTTTCCCGGAGGTACGGCTATCGCGCTTCCGACAAATGCGACTGCTATCACTACTGCTAAGAGAATGGTTGCTATCCTCATCCTTTTTTCACCCCCTTTCGTATTGGACTGTTGACCGTTCGCCCTGCAATATTAATGCCATTATGAATCGTTTGTTCACGCGGAACATTCTGTAGTCCGGGAGCGCTTTTAGGGAATTCTTTCCCTTTTTAGGGAAACGCGGCGCCGGAAACATAGAAAGCATAATAGATTTCCAGGCGGTTGTCAAGTGCCCTTGATTCCCAGAATCCACCATCAAAACTGAGATATAGCAGCGGGTTGAGGTTTTTATGACGAACGCGACCTCAGTTTTGGCGAAAAGAGCTTCAGAAACCATCTGAAACCGGCTCGACAGTCGTAGGAATGCCTTGAAAAAACAGAACCGAGGCGCACCTGTCCCTCACCCCTTATCTATGACGTCTTCAGTAACTATCGAAACCTCCTTACTTGCTCATCCGGATAGCGCCAGTTGAGCTATCCGATGCCGCATATCAAGCAACAATCCGCTTGAGGGATGTCTCTCCGATATTCTTATCCATAACCTTCGCGAGCGCTCTATGACCCGCGCCGCTATATTAATAAGACCGAAACGCATCGCCTTCATCCGCTTGTTTACCCATGACTCCCCCAGCACCAGTCTCTTCATTAGGGCATTGAGATTGTACGCAAGCACCATGATCCACCACCATGCCGCATTCTCTCCAAAATCCCCCGAAGGGAACCGGCCCCCTGCAAAATCACTTTTCATCGCCGAGTGTGCTTCCTCACTCTTGCCGCATCTCTCATAAAGCCACGGAATAAGTTCCTGCCCGGCCCAATCCATATTCGTAACGATCCCGAAGACTTTGTACCGCTGACCCTTTAGCTGCATTACAGGGAAAAGATATTCTTCATCGCTCTTCTGCACTCCCGGCAACTCTGCCTGCCTCAGTTCTTCACGGGTTGCGAGGTACCGATACTCAGGCCCTTTCTTGCTATGCCCTATCTTGCTGGGAACAAAACACACCTCTGCCCACTGACGCCCCGTTTCCTGCATTTGTCCGTTGACTTCACGATAAAGCGGCTGCCAGTCCACTTCCAGCACCTCGGAAACAGCTTTGCGAAACTCAGGCGTCACATCAGCGCCTATCGCAAACTCTATCCGCCCAAAGCGCTTATTATCCTTAAGATCGCAGTACCGCATAAAGTCATGCTGATATGCCGCCGTGTCCGAGTGCAGCCGAACCTTCCTTACCTACGAAGGAAGATACCCAAGGGCCTCCTGTAATACCCGAAGCTGCTCATGCCCGGCAGGTACGTTGCCGTCCCTTCCTCCAACGCTTCTTCAACATCCGCCGCTCTTTCCTCCTCAGCCCATGTGTCTCCACCTTCCGAAGTATGCGGCAAAAGCCTTCGTCCGCCTCCAGTTTATCTATGTCCTCCACACTATCGCCCCCTACCAGATTCAACAATACCAATGATAAGATCATTTGCCTGTCCGTCCATCCTTGATCCCCTGTCTGTATCCTCAGATGCCGGTCTATCGATCTCAGCAACCCTGTCGATGCCGCAAGATCCACATACGTCGGCAAACCCCCAAAACTTGTCGACCTGCCTTGTTATCCTCGATTTGGTATTCATATGGAAGCCCTCTTTGTGCCTTAATATATTCACCTCGTTGGTGTTAGTTTGCTCTTTGCAGAACTATTCTAACATCCCGTATCTACGGGAACAACGAGGTTTTATTTTTTTTTGATGGTGGATCAGGGATTCGGTATCCATTGTACAGTACTGCGTGCATTTGGGTTTCTTGTATAATAATCACATCACAATGCCGAAGAAGATGAAGATAATCAACCTCGCGGTCTTTTGTATATGGATTGCGCTTCTTTCGCTGCTGCTGTACAGACAGCAGACGGGCTCTCTTTTGGAGAAGCCTGCGGAGGGAAAGGCGGGCATTGAAAAGGCAGTCTACTGGTATGATATATATGCGGGCATAAAAAAAATAGGCTTTGCGAACACCACGCTCGAGAAGGTCGGCGATGAGTTCATAATACGACATGAACGGGAGATGAAGGTTTTCAAGGACGGTAAAGAAGATGTTCTTTCCGACAGAATGAAATGCCTGAGCGATCCGTCTTTTTCGATAAAATCTTTTGAGTACACATCTCATTTCAAGGGCGAAAAGGGCATTAAGGTCACGGGCGAAGTTGACTCCGGGGAAATAATATTTTTCCTTGAATCCGCAGAGAAGAGAAAGACCCACAAGACTCCGACAAAGGGCAGGGATTTTTACCTGCCCGTTACATTTGTCTCCGCCCTTGTTCAAAGAAACCCTGTGCCGGGTTCGGTCTATGCCATTCCTGTGCTGGACTTCAACAGCCTCACGATCAAGGATGTGAAGGTCTCTCTCGAAGAGGTCAGACCGGTAAAAACAGGTATCAATATCCGCAGCCTATATAAATTTAAGGCAGGAAATGCAGTCTGGTGGAGCAATGAACAGGGCATCATTGTGAAAGAGGAAAGTCCAGCAGGCTTTACCCTCTATTCGCAGGTGGAGAGCTTTGCAAAGGACCCCTCGGACAGGATGCTTTTCGACTATACTTTGCTTCCATTCATAAAGGCCGGCAGGTTAATCCAGAACTCCGAGGGCTTGAATAAACTCAAAGTAAGGATCAAGGGTTTCCCGTTAGATCCCAAAATATATGAAAATAGTGTGGTCATGCTCAAGAATGACGTGCTTGAGATAGAGAAACGGGATGCAGAATATGTGCGGAGAAAGACGTATGCTTTGCCATACACAGGGAATATATCGCCTGAATATCTCAACCCTGATGAGTGGGTCTTGAGCGATCGCGAGCCGTTGCAGAACACAGGACGCATATATGCCGGGGCCCGGGGGAATGATGCATACAGACTTGCCGATTATCTTACCGGATATGTGTTTAATCTTGTAAGGACAAGGCCGATGTTTGTCCTGTCGGATTCCATGAGCTTCCTGAAATCGCTATCCGGAGATTATCTGGAAAGGGCGGTCATGTTTGCGACTTATACAAGAGCGGCAGGGCTTCCGGTGCGTCTTACCGGAGGGCTTGTCTATCTGAACGGGTATTTCTACTTTCACACCTGGCCAGAGGCCTGGTTTGACGGATGGGTGCCTGTTGACCCGACACTGCTCCAGTTTCCTGCCGACGTGACACACATACCTCTGAAGGAAGGTACATTGAAAGATATCATTTCCATTGTTGATGATCTTAAGAATATAGAAATTGAGATTCTGGAGGCATTATGATAGAGATACGGGATTGTACGAAAAGGTACGGAGAACTGGTCGCGGTGAACAATCTTTCCCTGAGCGTAAAAGAATCGGAGATCTTCGGGCTTTTGGGCCCTAACGGCGCCGGTAAATCAACGACAATAAAGATGATGGTCGGCTTGATCAAACCTGATTCGGGATTCATCAAGATTGGCGGCTACGATATCAGCCGGGACCCTGTCAATGCAAAGAGGATCATGGCCTATGTTCCGGAAAAGGGATACGTTTACGAAAGGCTCACAGGCTGGGAATATCTCACTTTTATAGCCGGACTATACAGCCTGGAGGAAAAGACATTCAAAAAGAATGCCTTGGAGTACTTAGAGATATTCGGCCTTTTGGACTGGAAGGACGATGTGATTGGCAGTTTCTCGATGGGTATGAAACAGCGGCTTCTGCTTTCGTCGGCCTTTATGAGGAATCCAAAGGTCATCATACTTGACGAGCCCCACAACGGCCTCGACCCAAAGGGCGTAAGGTTACTGAAAGACCTTCTCTTCAGGTTGCGAAGCAAAGGGACGGCCATAATCCTTTCCACGCATATCATCGCCATTGCCGAGCAGATCTGCGATAAAATCGCCATTATCAACAGAGGCGCTGTGACCGCGCAGGGCACGAATGAAGATCTGAGGCATTACGCACGGTCTTCAGACAAGAACCTCGAGGATATATTCCTCCGCCTCACTTCGGATTACGAGAGCCCGGGAGCCTTATCATGAGGGAACTTTTCATACTGCTCGCTCCGGTTTTCTGGTCTCTCAGGAACGACATCATCCGGTTTGAACGGTCCTTTTACAAAAAATTAATTTCCTATATAGGTTTGGGCGGTATCTTTATCTTCCTCATTACGAGACTCTTAAGCCTCGGCATGGCCAAATTGCAGAACCTATCCCCTGACGTCTTTAATCTCCTTCTTGTAAAGGGCTATTCCCTGATCTTCATCATCATTTTCTTCATTCAGATCATAAACGGCTTTGTCCTGGCTCTGAACACGTATTACCAGTCAAGGGATCTGGAAGTCCTCTTCACCTCGCCGGTGAACAGAACATCCCTGTTCTCCTCAAGACTTTTAGAGACGCACCTCAAGGCTTCTTGGATGCTCATCATCTTCGGCATACCGCTGCTGGTATCTTCAGGATTACTCTATCATGCGAAGCCCTTTTACTTTATTTACTCATTGGCGCTCTTCCTGGCTTTTTCGATCATCCCCGTCAACATCGGCATCGGCGCCGCAATATTCACAGCGAGCGTTTTTCATGTCGGGAAGTTTAAGACATTCCTCTTCTCCGGAGGCATTATCGCTGCAGCCCTTCTCCTCACCCTGCTGAGGTTATTCAAGCCGGAAAGGCTTGTCACTCCGGAGCTTTTTGCAAACCTGACTCTCTTTATCAGCGAGCTCAAGGCGCCCGCTTTCATTCTGCTGCCGAACAGATGGCTCAGCGAGGCCATCTTTAATTTTTTAGGAAAAGCATACAGCATGGATACCCTTATCTTTATATCCCTGCTTTTCCTGACATCCTATATCACTACGGTATTTTTAGAGCTGGTCTTCAGAAGGCGCCATTACAGGGGATGGGGGCTACTGCAGGAAGGCGGTGTCATTCTGAAGGGGAAAGGGCCGCATGCTCCCCGGATAACCCGCATTAAAGAGGTCTTTCAATGGTTCACTAAAACGCTCGGTGCTGAAAGCAGGATGCTTTTAAGCAAAAACCTGCTTCACCAATTGCGGGACACAAAAAATATCCATCAGATGCTTATCCTTTTGTCATTGATCATTATCTATCTTTTCAGCATCGCCTCCCTGCCGCTGAACTGGGAGGGTTATTCCGTACAGTTGAGATATATGATCTCATTCTTCAATCTGGGATTGATACTCATTATCATCGCCTCCCTCTGCTCAAGGCTTATCTATCCTGCGGTTGTCTCCGAGGGAAGCTCCTTATGGATATTGAAGACCTCCCCCATGACGCCAAAAAGATTTATCCGGACAAAATTCCTTTTCTTTTTCATCCCTTTATTCATCATAGGGCAGTTGCTCATCATATCCACGTCGTTCTTCATAGGAATCGAAAAACCTGTGATTCTTCTGAAAAGTATCACCGCCGCAGTGGTAAGCTTTTCCCTTGTGAGCATGGCCATTGCCTTCGGCGTATCCGAGTTCAGATATGCAACGGGTGACAGCGTCCGGGATGCAAAAGCAGGCAGCGCTGTTCAGATGATCAGTTCTGTTTCCCTAATACTTTTTACCCTGGCTCTGGAGCTCATTCCCATATTCCTCTATTTCCTGAAAGAAACGGAGAAGACTGCTTTTACCCGAAAGGCATGGCTCATGATTGGAGTAGTGGTGTCGGTATTATTCCTTGCGAATCTCTGTATCAGCGCAATTTCGATGCGTTTGAGCATTAAGAGATATGAGAAGCTTCAGCTAAGTTAGGTCAGGACGGTTCTTTTTTCTGTCAATTACGGGCTTAAAAGTTCCTGTTGTTGCAGTCTATCGCGAAGCTGCCTCAGGTGGCTCAGTCTCAAATACCTCCCGGAGCGGTATCTCTATATCATCAAAGATCTTAAGCTTCATGACTTCTTTCGGGCCGAATATATCCGGGTGTCCGTAAAGGCCGTTTTCATCGAGATAAAACCTCTCCACATATTGTTCTATAGGATCAACGATTATGTATTCCCTTGCTCCAGACTTTTCATACAGCAATCTTTTTTCCCGTTTATCTTTCAGAGCAGTATTGACAGATAAAACCTCCGCTATAAGATCAGGAGATCCCTGAATATTCTGGGGCGTTATCTTCTTTTCATCACAAACAACAAACACATCGGGTTGAACTACATCGTATTCCGAAAGAACAACATCTGTTGGCGCTATAAATACAGAACACCTCTTCGGGATGTCTTTATGGATTGAAAGAATTATGTGTATCTTCCCTGCAATCCTCTGGTGTAATGTCCCGGGCGCAGGGCTTATATTATATGCCCTGCCATTGATTATCTCCCACCTCTCCTCATCAGGCCAGGTGAGATAATCCTGATAGGTGTATTCCTTATCTGTCTTAAGCGCAAGCGGCATAGTCAGATCTTTTTAAAAGTTTATCATAAATTAAGGATTTTTTCAGTCAATGGCGAACACGTTTCAGGATTATCTGGACATAACTGCCCTGTGCCTCTCGAAAAAATAATTCCAGTCATAATATCTGCGTACCACGGAAGATTCAAAGACCATTCTGGCTTCACTATCCTTGTCGGCGAGAACTATTCCTTTGCTGACTATCTCAAAGCCGAACACAGGCTCCTCAACAGTGTTAAGCACTGTGACCTGTACTTCCTCTTTTATGCTCCTTTCTATCTCTGCTTCAAGCCAGAACCGTGCCCAGTCCTTCAAACATTTCTCATTAAAATAAACTGCGATATCCCAATCGCTCCTAATGCCTGCATACCCCTTCACCCTTGACCCGAATAAATAACCAAAGATAACACATTGATTTTTAGATAATATATGCCGTATTTTCTCTATAGCAGCATCATTCATAGCTTTTCGATATGCTTAATGAACTGTTCTATATCTTTAATGCCGGATTGTAAAAATTTCTCAATCTCCGGCACCGTACTTTTCTGATAATCATGGGCAAGAAAATTCCTAAGGCCGGCAATATAGACAAATTTCTTAGCAAAATTAGCGGGAATAACAGCGTAATCTCCAAGCTTAAAGATGGAATCACTATATGTGGATGCTTTGGGATAACTTTTCTTGATTATAATCAAGTCCGCAATATCGAGGACTATTTCCGCACAAAGATAAATGGAGCGTTCTGCAATCTTTTTTGCCTCAATAGATGTCCTGATTTTTTTGAGCAGTTCGGCTTTGTTTTTCTTGAGATAGAATAATTCCTCTTTCAGGCGTTCAATTTTTTGAAACAGAACTCTATCCATATACACGAATTATAGCATAAGAAAGAAGTGTCCATTCTAATTTTATGGCAAAGACTCAGAAGTTCCTGTTGTTATTGCAGTCTATGGCAAAGAATCGCCAGCTACCTTGTGCCTGTGCAGAGAAGTGAAGGGACATCAAAAAGCCTGAGTTGAACATCACCACCTGCCTTCCCTCGCTTTTTGCAGCCATTCCCTTATAGCAGGATTTTCCGGGTCCCTCTGTGAGGCCAGTTCAAAAGCCCTTTCGGCGTCATCAAGTCTGCCGGTTTTGTAAAATACCTTTCCGAGAGTTATCAGGTAATAGGGGTTTGCCTTGTTCTTCTTTGCCCTGACCGATGCCTGAACAATAATCGTGTCAAATGCCTTTTCCTTGTCTTTGGCAAATTTCCTGATGATCGGCTCGTTCTCAGTGGTATTCTTCAGGAAGATCAGCGACATGAGATCGTTGTGTATCAATATCCAATCGTCTCTCTCAAGCAGTTTTTCGACAATGGGATAGATTTCTCCCCTCGGGGAAAGAGGAGGCATAACGACGTAGGAAATGTTGTGTTTCTTCAACAGAGCCTCCCATGACTGATTTCTTCCGTATCCGGCTGAGCCGATAATGCTGTATTCATCATAAACATCAGGTTCCAGATTCCTGCCGTCGGTAAAAACCTTCTTGTTAGGATAAAGCCTCCAAATGAGATATCCCGCAGCACCGACTTCATTAAACATATTTCCTTTGATGTCTTGATTTGCGAGGAAATCCGCTGCGTCCTTTGGAACAGCAAAAGCGGTATTTGCCTTAAATCCGTACTTTGCAAAAGAGGGAATCGTGTCAAAAAGAATGAGACCGATACTGGCAAGAAACGCGATTACGTACAGGAGCACCTCCCTCACCTTTAAAGCCTCAAGAGGACGCACGATCTTTTCCTCTTTTATGAACAGCGCTGTTCTCGCAAGGATGGGTGCTGCCACGCACATATAGAATATCAGGTACCTGATTGCATAAAAACTCATCGCCGTGAAGACTGCAAGCAGCAACATATGAACAAGGCCGAGCTTTCTGAGATAGCGCAGAGTTAATACGGAGAATGCAAGAAAGATGATATAAGAATAATCCACAGGCTTGAATTTCATCGAATAGATATAGAAAGTAGGCATATGCTCTACGATTTCCTGAGCGCGTTTTCCGAGCGAGAATGCCTCCGTAAAAGCGCTCAGTCCGGTGGGGTTAAAGAAAGAGAAGATTATGCTGAGAATCCAAACTGCAAAGAGAATCTTGAACCCTTGAGCAGAAGGAGCTTTCTTAGTGATGAAGTAAAGCCCCTCACCCACAAGGTACAGCGTCACAAGCAGGACGCAAACAATATAACCAGGATGCATGTTTGACAGGATAAGAACCAGGAAGGGAATCAGGAATACCTTTCTGGACTTGCTTACCCTGAAGTCTTCGAGAAGATAGAAGGACACAGAAAAGAACAAGAAGGTAAATAATTGCGGACGTTCACCCAGAAAGCCCTTGGAGATAATGAACACACCTGCTGTCAGTATAAGCGCCAGCAGGACTGAAGCACCTTGATTCCTTATTGCGAGGAAAACAAAAAAGAGAAAGAGAAGCATAAGTACAGCGCGCAGCAAGATTATTCCTTCCAGGTCCAACAGGCTGTATGTCTTGTATAGAATTACCTCTGCGAGCCAGTTTCCTTTCAATATCATCGTTTTTCTCTTAGTAGGTGTTTCATGTGTAGTATACGAAAAGGGGTCGCTTTGAGGGAGCGCGTTATTTTCCACGATGTATTTGCCGGTGGCGAGGTGCCACCAGAAATCATAATTATAGACAGGTACCTGAAGAAAAGAAATGAAAAAAAATGAAAGGAGGACTAACGCCGACAGGAGCTTCGCAATGCGAAGGAATCTTATGGGGTCGCTTCGGAAACTCAGCATGTAATTTTATATTCTAAGTGAATCAACATATAAAGGACAAGGGATAGTTTCAACTGTACATCGCACTGAGCAAAAGGATTTCCTGCTGAACGGTCAATAATCAGAAGTTCTTGTTGTTGTTACAGTCTATCCGGAAGATATCGCCGTCAACACGCGTATTGGTATTACCTGCAGCCGAGGCCCTGAAGCAGGGAGTCTGAACTGCGCCGTTAAGATTAATGTTCTGCTCTATCCAGTAGCTGAAACTTAACCCTGTGCCCGGTCTGAACCCTGGAAGGGCGTTTGTCGGATCGCCTCCGCCCGTCTGTATCGCCGCTACATTACCGGGATTATCTTTTCCGGCAGCACCCAGTGACACAGTATATCGCGCGTTTTCCGCAAAAAACTGCTCCTCAAGCAGTCTGAGGGCCTGGAGGTTGGAATATGCCTCGGAACGAGCAGCCTTTAGCGTCGTCCCTATATATGCGATTACTGCAACCGCGCTGAGAATACCGATAATCGTTATGACTATGAGAAGCTCTATTAATGTGAATCCGCGGTTGTTCATGTGTTTCATCTGAAAATAGGTCTTCATAACGCCCCCTAACCCCCTCTTATCTTAAGAGGGCGGACTGTAAACTTCCCCTCTTGGGTTAAGAGGGGATTGAGGGGAGTTACTCTGATTTTCATTCCCCTTTGCGCCTGCCTGCCGGCAGGCATGTATATTTCATTCTACCAATAAACGTATTTTTTTTGCACAATAAAAAAGGGGAGCTTTGCTCCCCTTTCTCTGTTTTTAAGAACTACTCTGCTGCGACAACCACTCTGGAGAGCAGTTGCGGATTAGTGCCGCCGCCGCCTGCACCGTTATCAACAGGAATAACACCTATAGAATTTGCTCCAACGGTGCCAAGAAAGACCTGACATTGTACACCAGCTGGCAAAATACCGAGCCCAGGGTCTACACCGTTAGTAAACATGAAAGTTCCAGCGGCACAATTGGTCATTCCCTGCCAGGGGGAGAGTTCTCCCGCGCCCGCCATGTGAGCAGCTGCAGAGGCACCGCATATCGTACCAGCACCGCCATTGGTTCTTGCATAAACATAAGCGTTAGCTACAGAATCGGCGGGGTTAGCACCAATCGAAAACAAGTCATTATTATTACAATCATTTACTGTTACCGTACCGTCCCAGTTTGAATCGATCTCTATGAGCCTTGCGGGTGGGTTTGTCCCTGCAGGCACATCAGGAACTGTTCCCTTTATTGCGGAGTTAAGCCAATGCTGCAGATCTGCCTCAGCCGATTTTCCCGCCTTGCTGAGGTTCGACTTCCTTGCCTTTTCCTGTGCGCCGATGTAGGCGGGGATTGCGATTGCTGCCAATATACCGATGATCGCCACGACGATGAGGAGCTCGATGAGGGTGAAGCCCCTTTGATCTCTCATCTTCATCCTCTGGATTGTCTGAAACATTTCATCCTCCTTTTCTGTAGATTGTCCTTTACCAGGGACGTGTTTTATTGATTTCCAGGCAGGCAAAGCCTGCACTTTAACACCATATGGTGATTTCCACGGTCATTCGTCAGCCAGGAATCAGTCACAAGGGGAAGATGAAGCCGATGCCCACATTGGATCACCGCCTGCGTTCCCTAAGGCCCATCGACCATTTGAAGACTCTTCTACCTCAAATGCCCTTAAGGGGTCCAGCCTGAAGACAACGGCGTCCCTGAGTTCTTCCTGCTCTTCTCCGGGAACCTCACCATATTCCAACACTCTCCATCACCTCCTTTTATGAGCGTTGCTTGGTAGAAGAAAAAGCAGTTTCCGTGCCAAAAGGGTAATTCCTGGAACTGATTGAAATATCAAGATTTCTGAGAAGCGTTGAAAGGTATGGCTTCATCGGATGACAAATATTGTCAATCAGAAGCGCGGGAAATGACATTTTGGCGTAACCGCTTAGAGATAGATGCGGTCATTTCTTAAGCGAACTGAGGGATCAGCCCTTGACGGGCTGTTGAAAAACTCTCCTTGCCAAGGAGGTAATTCCACGAGTTCAGACGCTCGCCGACTGGTTGCAGAGGGATGGGCTAAAGAGTCCCTCAAAGAAGAAGTTATCTGCGAAAAATTGGCTTGACAAATTAATTATAATTATTTATAGTCTCATAAATTTTAAAAATAGATAAGGGTGCTTATTTATATGTTATTTTTTATATCCTGGCTTAACTTCAATGAGTCGACAAAATACGAAAGGAGTCTTTTTGTATGCTTATCATCGGCGAGAAACTGAGCATCATTGCAAAAAGGGTCAGAGAGGCCATGCTCAAAAAGGACAAGGGGCCCATTCAGGAGATAGCCACTGCCCAATGGAAGGCGGGCGCGGGAATGATAGACGCCAACATAGGACCTGCGGAGGACGGCGGAGAAGAACTCATGCAATGGATGATCACGACCATTCAGGAAGTGGTGCCTCTCCCAGTATGCCTCGATACCACGAATTTCAATGCGATCGAGGCGGGGCTTAAGGTGCATAATAATGAATGGGGCAGGCCTTTGATCAATTCCACATCAAATGACCCTGAAAGATTCCCGATCCTCGAGCTGGGAGCGAAGTACAATTCACAGGTGATCGGTCTCACCGTGGGGAAGGGAGGCCTTCCCGCCGATGCTGAGGAACGTGCGGCAATAGCAGCCGAGATTATGGCGAGGGCAATGGAATACGGCGTGCCCCTCGAAGACCTTTACCTCGACCCCCTTGTCCTGCAAATAGCGACCTCGCAGGACCATGCCTTGAAAGTGATTGATGCCATAAAGATGTTCCGGGAGATGAACGACCCTCCGATGAAGACGGTTGTCGGTCTCAGTAATATCTCCAACGGATGCCCGAAACATGTCAGGCCGATATTGAATAGATATTACTTTATCATGCTCATGAACGCGGGACTGGACGCAGCTATCGCCGACCCCCACGAGATGGCTGAGGCTATGCAGGAGAAGCAGATTGTCGACGACGTACTTGCCGGCAAGACAATCGAGGATGCTGAAAAGATGCAGGTCATTAAAAAAACTCTCGATGTAATAATGAACAAAACCCTTTACGCACATTCGTATCTTGAAATGTGAATTTGACTGATAGCTCATGGCTCGTGGTTAGTCTAAGAAAACTATGAGCTATGAACCATGAACTATGAACGGAGGTTGATATGGCTTTTGTTGCACCAACGGAGACGTACCAGGGCAAGGTTTTTGAGGTTGTTATAGGGACGGATAAGCCAGCCAAGTTCGGCGGGGACAACGTGCTTCCATTTCATTCCTTTGAAGGAAACGTTCCAAACAGACCCCTCATAGCCTGCGAGATTCAGGACATTCCCCCTGACGACTGGCCGGAAACGGTCAGAGAGGTGTATGAGAGCGTTTCAGGCGACCCTGTGACATGGGCCAGGTACTGTCAGAATGAGTTGAATGCAAGGGCTCTGGCCCTCAGGCTTGTTGGTACGCATCCCGACAGGGAGAACAGGTCTTCCGAAGAGGCTGCCAAAACCGTAAGGGATGTGCTTTCCGCAGTCGATGTTCCCCTGATAATTCTTGGGAGCAATCACGTTGAAAAAGACTCGGCAGTGCTTGTTTCGGTTTCGGAGGCTGCAAAGGGAAAGAACTGTGTTATCGGAAAGGCGCAAGAGGCGAATTACAAGACTATTGCTGCTGCCGCCATGGCGAACAATCACAAGCTTATTGCCATGTCTGAGCTTGACATAAACCTTTCCAAGCAGCTCAACATCCTCATAACCCAGATGGGTTTCGATAAGGAGAAGCTCCTCACCGACCCCATGTGCTCTGCCCTCGGATACGGACTTGAATACACCTATTCGGTTATGGAGAGGATAAGGCTTGCCGCCCTCACCCAGAACGATACGACGATGCAGCCCCCCATGATTGGCGACGTGGGGATGTATGTATGGAAAGTGAAGGAGACGCAGGCGCCCGAGGCCGACATTCCCCAGTGGGGCTCTCTTGCAGAGAGAGGAATCGCTTGGGAGACGGCGACCGCAGGTGCCCTGATGATCGCAGGAGCGGAACTTCTGATTATGAGACACCCTGATGCTATCAGGGCGGTAGAGAAATTCATCGATGAGTTGATGTGATGGCGGTTTTCGAAATGACAAGAAAATTAACCACAGAGAACACAGAGGTCGCTGAGAGATGCTCAAGAAGTCTCTTTCTAAAGGAATTATGTTCTTTCTTTGCGCCCCCTGTGGTGAAAATGCATCTTTAAACAGGAGGAAAGAATGGCTTTGACAGGCGTTGAGATATTTAAATTGCTTCCGAAAACCAATTGCAAGAAGTGCGGACACCCGACATGTCTCGCTTTTGCAATGAAGCTTGCCCAGAGGCAGGCTTCCCTTGATGCATGCCCCGACGTCTCCGAGGAAGCAAAAAGGATCCTCGGCGAGGCATCGGCGCCCCCCATACGTTCCATTTCGCTCGGTGTGGGTGCAAAGAGCTTGAAGATGGGTGAAGAGAACGTGCTTTTCAGGCACGAAAAGAAGTTCGTGAACCCGTGTGCCTTTGCGGTGGAAGTAAAAGACTCCTTGACCGAGGCAGAGATAGGCAGGATCGTCGAATCTGTAACGACATCTGAAATCGACAGGGTGGGGCAGAAGCTGAGGATTGATGCGATCTGCGTCAGCAATGCGTCAGACGATCCCGGGAAGTTCGAAGGTGCGGTGAAGGCTGTGGCGACAAAAGCCCCTGATGTGCCCCTGATCCTGTCAACCGGGAATCCAACGGCAGCTGAGGCCGGCGTCAAGATCGTTGCAGACAAAAAGCCGGTCCTCTATGGAGCGGACGATGCCAATGCGGATGCCATGGCGAATATTGCCAAGACGTACAAGGTCACCTTGGGCGTGACCGCGAAAGGGCTGGACGCTCTTTCTTCTCTTACTGAAAGAATGAAAGGCCTGGGCGTTGAGGATATGGTCATCGATTCAGGGGCGAGGAGTGCAAAAGAGATTCTGGAAAGCAACACGCTCATACGCAGGTCTGCGGTCAAGAAGAACTTCAAGGCCCTGGGCTATCCGGTGATAACCTTTGCACAGAGGGATGACAGCATGCTCGAAACCCTCGTTGCAGCCCTGGGAGTTGCAAAATATTCGTCCATTGTGGTTCTGAGCAGTGTTGAGAAGTGGAAGAACCTCGCACTCTTTACCTTGAGGCAGAATATCTATACAGACCCGCAGGTGCCTATGCAGGTGGAGCAGAAGATATATAAGATCGGGGAGCCCAGTCCGGAATCCCCTTTGATGATCACCACGAATTTCTCCCTCACCTACTTTATTGTTTCTGGAGAGGTCGAAAACAGCAAGGTTCCTTGCAGGCTCGCGGTCATGGACAGCGAGGGACTCTCTGTCTTGACGGCCTGGGCTGCCGGAAAGTTCACCGCTTCTAAGATAGCTCAGTTCATCCAGGATAGCGGCATTGAGGGGGAGGTTAAGAACAAGGAGCTGATTATCCCGGGGTACGTTGCGATACTGAGCGGCGCCATAGAAGAGAAGCTTCCGGGCTGGAAGATAACGGTGGGCCCAAGGGAGGCGAATGGAATCCCTGCGTTCCTGAAATCGCGGGGATAGGACTTACCCCTCTCCTAACCCTCTCCGAAAGGGGCGACGGGACTCTTTGAGAATCCCCTCCCTTGAGGTGAGGGGATGGCGCCGGAATGATTTGATTTATACAATAAACATTGTATAATATAACAAAATAGAAACGAGGAGGTCAGGATGTCAAAACTAATTGCATCTGCGGCTATAAGAGGCGCGCACAAGCTCGTGGCTCAGGCAGAGGAAATGGTCGAAAAGGCCATTGCTGAAAAAGGGAAGGACTTTGCATTCGAATTCCCTGACACGGCCTTCCATCTCCCCATGATCTATGCAATGACAGCTTTCCCTGTGAAGACCGTGGGAGATATGAAGGTTGCACTCGGTTTTGCGAAGGAACTGCTCCACGACGAACCGGATGATAGAATCTGGAAACCATATCTCGGCGAGGCACTTGATTCTGGCATGGCAACGCTCTTCGCAGAGGAGATCATCCTTGCAATCAGATATATATACGGACTGGAGCCGTGCAAGGACCCCGAAACGGGTTATATGTATAACGGTTTTATCAGCGATACCATCCAGAGGAATCTCGGAATTCAGCTCGTCGACGGCACAATGCCGGGCTTTGCTGCAATCATTGGAGCCGCCCCCACAGACGATATCGCGGTGAATATCTGCAGGGAGCTGCAGGAAAAGAACATCCTTACGTTTCTCTCCGGCCAGTCCAACGGCGACAGCGTGACAAGGCAGCTTCTGAGAAAGGGCGTGGAGCTTGGATGGGACACAAGGATAGTCCCTCTGGGGCCTGATACGGAGCACACCCTCTATGCACTTGACTGGGCGATCAGGGCATCCCTCATTTTCGGCGGGAAGAAGCCGGGTGACTTCAAGGAGCATCTCAAGTACCAGAAGGACAGGGTCTTTGCGTTCGCCATTGTTCTCGGTCCACTGGATGATATTAAGTGGACGACAGGCGCTGGGGCGATCAATATGGGGTTCCCGGCAATAGGAGACACCGACATCCCGGTTATCCATCCCACCGGTGTCTGCACCTACGAAGAGGTCGACAAGGAGCTTGACCATTCAAAGATCGTGCAGAAGGCTATCGAGATGAGAGGACTCAAGATAATCGTCGAGAAGCCGCCGATCCCTGTTGCGTATGGGCCTGCCTTCGAGGGTGAGAGGATAAGGAAGGAAGATACCTTCATCGAGTTCGGCGGTCAGAGGACGCCTGCCTTCGAATGGGTGCGCATGAGGGAGCTCGATGAGATCGAAGACAACAAGATCATCATAGTGGGCGGGAACTGGCAGGAGAAGTACGAGAAGGGCGGACAGATGCCGGTCGGCATTGTTGTCGAGGTTGCTGGCCGCAAGATGCAGAAGGATTTCGAGTCGGTCATCGAAAGGAAGGTCCACAGCAACATCAACGAGGCCCAGGGGGTATGGCACATGGGCCAGCGTGACATAAACTGGATAAGGATAAGCAACGCCGCGAAGAAGGAGGGATTCACTCTTGAGCACCTCGGAATAATCCAGGCGACCATGACCCATAACAGGTTCCGCTCCATCGTGGACAAAGTGCAGGTGACCCTTTATACCGACGAAGCGGATGTGAAGAAGGTGCTGGAGGAGGCAAGGGCTGCTTACAAGGAAAGGGACCAGAGGCTCGGAAGCCTTACGGACGAAAGTGTCGATACTTTTTATTCGTGCCTGCTCTGTCAGTCCTTTGCCCCTGCCCATGTCTGCGTCATGACACCTGAGAGGCTTGGTCTCTGCGGCGCTTACAACTGGCTTGACGGTAAGGCCGCATATGAGATCGACCCTACAGGCGGTAACCAGCCCGTAGCAAAGGGCGAGCTCCTTGACTCACGATACGGCCGCTACACCGGTGTCGATGAGTATCTCAAGAAGGCTTCAGGGGGCGCTGTCGAAACACTCAACCTTTACACCATCATGGAGAACCCCATGACCTCATGCGGATGCTTTGAATGTATCATCGCGATTATTCCCGAGGCAAATGGTGTAATGATTGTACATAGAGGGCATACCGGGATGACACCCATAGGGATGAAGTTCTCAACGCTCGCCGGAACCGTCGGCGGAGGCGCGCAGACGCCCGGTTTTATGGGAGTAGGGGTGAACTTCATATCCAGCAAGAAGTTCCTTTATGGCGATGGCGGCATCAAGAGGATCGTCTGGATGCCTAAGTCTCTGAAGGAAAGAGTTGCCGAGGAGTTCAGGAAGAGGGCTGAGGAGGTTGGAGTTCCCGACCTTCTCGATAAGATCGCCGACGAAACGATCTGTGAGGACTCCGAGAAGCTCCTGGAATATCTCACACAGGTTGGGCATCCTGCACTGGGCATGGATCCGATGATATAAAGACTGTAACACGTTCAGCGAAAAGATTGGAGGATAAAATGGCTGAAGAGGAAAAGAAAGAGAAAAAGATAAAGAGCGCCAGCCCTGAGGCCGAAAGGATTCTGGAATGGGGCGTATTTGAAGAGATGGAAACCTGTTTCGACAGGGCGGAAAAGATGAAACCGTGCCCCATAGGCCATAGCGGCGCATGTTGTAAACACTGTCACATGGGTCCCTGCCGGCTTGTGGGCAAGGATGCGGAAAAACAAGCAAGGGGCATATGCGGCGCGACCCTCCCCGTCGTTGCCGCACGGTATATGGCAAGGATGGCGGCCGGGGGAACCGCCGCCCATGGAGATCATGGAAGGGACATGGTATTCACCCTCCTTGCTGTTGCCAACGGCGAGACAAAGGATTTTCAGGTCAAGGACGTGAGGAAGCTATACAGGACTGCGGATATTCTTCAGATTGAGTTCGAAGGCAGGCCGGTGAATGACGTTGCAAGGGATGTCGCAACGAAGCTGCTTGAAGACTTCGGCAGGCAGAAGGGCGAGATGAATTTCGTCAAGAGGGCACCGAAGAAGACACAGGAGAGATGGAAGAAGTGGGGCATTGTTCCCAGGGGCATGGACAGGGAGATTGTCGAGACCATGGACAGGACCACAATGGGCATGGATGCGGACCCCGACTCTATTCTGAATCAGGCCCTGCGGTGCGCACTTGCAAACGGATGGGGCGGCAGCATGATCTCGACGGACGTTACGGATATCCTCTTCGGAACCCCCATGCCGGTCAAGGCGGAAGCAAGTCTCGGTATTTTTAAGGAGGAGGAGGTAAACATTGTTGTTCACGGCCATGAGCCTTCCCTTGCCGAGACACTGGTTGATGTTGTATGCGAGCCCGAGATGGTCGAATACGCAAAATCCAAAGGCGCCAAGGGGATAAACCTCGGAGGTATGTGCTGCACCGCCAATGAAGTGCTCATGAGGCACGGCATCCCTACTGCAGGAGGCTTTACCAACCAGGAGCCTGCCATTATGACAGGTCTTGTGGATGCATTCACCGTGGACGTCCAGTGCATCATGCCCGCCATTGTGGATGTTGCAAAGAGATTCCATACAAAGGTTATTACCACTTCCGATAAGGTGAAGATTCCCGGTGCGATTCATATGCAGTTCGACGAGCACCATGCGAAGGACCTTGCAAGGCAGATCGTGAAGCTTGCGATCGACAACTACCCGAACAGGACGAAGAAGGGCAGCCATGTTACTGAGAAATACCCTGTCGTGGCCGGCTTCTCCCACGAGTACATCGAATACATGCAGGGCGGCAGATGGAGAGGGTCTTTCAGGCCTTTAAACGACGCAATCATGGCCGGAAGAATCCGCGGGGTTGTGGGCCTTGCCGGGTGCGATAATCCAAGGTACCCTTCCACCGGCATCCACAGGTACCTTGCCACCGAGCTTATCAAGCAGGACATCCTTATCGTTTCCACAGGCTGCAGTTCTGCAGCGTGCGGAGGCGCAGGATATCTGACGCCGGAAATGGCGCTTGAGAATGCAGGGCCGGGGCTGAGGGAAGTATGCGAGGCCATCGGGATCCCCCCCATACTGCACCTTGGTGCATGCGTCGACAACACGAGGATTCTAACCATAGCAAGCGCCATGGCGGCGGAAGGCGGCCTGTCCGACGAGATCGGAGGTATGCCAGCCGTGGGTATAGCCCCTGAGTGGATAACAGAAAAAGCGATCGCCATCGGAATGTACTTCGCGGCATCAGGAGTGCCGGTGATATTCGGAGGAGACTCCCCTGTTGAGGCGAGCAAAGAGGTCACGAGGATAATGACCGAGGTCTGGTTCGAGAGGTTCAAGGGAGCACTTCACTTTGAGCCTGACCCTGAGAGAATACTCGCGATGGCAATCGACTATATCGACAAGGCGAGGGAAGCCCTGAAACTCAAGAAGTACGAAAGAGGGAAGTTTGCTACGGAGAAAACCCTTATGGATATGGCTGCGCGACGCGAGATCGAAAAGGCTGCAAAACCGCATATAGGGATATATTAGCGGAAAGAATAGAAAACAGAATACAGAATGAGAAAGGGCCGCCGCACAACGTGCGGCGGCCCTTTCTTGTGAGCCCGGCACGGACGCATGCTTGGGGGTGAAAGTCCAGTAAAACAGGCTCCACATACCATATTATTTGATTGATTTTTGAACGTTACCCTGATGTCTGCATTACGGACGGGGCAGACATCCTTCAAAGCAGCTCAATGCAATAATACTTTCCATGGCATGGAGTCTTTATTGCGAAAGATCACTCTAAATGCTTTTCTTATTTTGAATTATTAGAGTGGTTTATAATGCCCTATTTTTATCGCTGAGAAATGCATTTCAGGATATCTGCCCGTCCAGATTGCGATGCTTATTTAATGCCAACAATTATGATGCCGCGGGCAGGACAATGGTCACTTTTGTTCCTTGACTTGAAACGGGCGTTACAGATATATTGCCGAAGTTCCGCCGCAGGGCAAGACGTGCGATAGGAAGGCCGAGGCCCGTTCCCCCGGGCTTTGTCGAAAAGAAGGGTGAAAATAGTTTGTGGAGGTCTTCTTCTTTGGGTGGGATGCCTGTGTTAAAAACCTCGAGTACAATGCTGTTGGGCGGTGTATCGCCCGGTCTTCCGTTGATGGTTATGAGGGGGTTTTCCTTGTCCACAGCGTCAAGGCAGTTCTGAAGGATGTAGTAGAAGAGTTGGTCCATGTCTTTCCTGTCCGCCTTGACAAAGAGGGAACTGCCGAGTGACATCTCGACTTTAACTTTCAGTTCATTTACCCTCGGCATGAGCCTCTCAAGAGCTGTCCTGATGGCGGCCTCAGGGAGTACAAAGGAATACTCAGGGTCACGCTCATACATCTCGTTATAGGTCTTGATGTCAAAGACCATCTGTTCGAGACGCGAGGTTTCCAGAATGAGGTCTTCATATACCCGATATACAGTGCTCTCAGGATCAGCCTTTTTCTTGAGCCGCTGGATATTGCCTCCGATGACGGTTACCGGGTTCCGCACCTTGTCGGCTATGCCTTTGATTACCTCCCGTTCACAGCGGGTCGATGCCTCGATAAAGGCGCTTGTTTCGATGAGCACGCAGAGGTCAATCAGCCTGTCGATAATGACAGAGATCTCAGTCCTTTCGCCTTCGGGGATTTCGGAGAGGATTATCCCGTGGCAGAACTGCCTGACCAGAGAAAAACCAAGGTTCGAAAACCGCTGGTCGAGCCCTATATCCACATGCCTGAGGCCCACCTGCCAGAGATAATTGTGGAAAGCCCTCTCAAGGCCCCTCAGGATGAGGGATTCAAACCACTGTTCCCATATTTTTTTCAGAAGCCTCCCTTTTTCATGACGCTCCAGGATCATACGTGTTTCGGGTATCTCAAAGAAGGCGTTAAAAAAGAATTCGGCGAATTCTCCTTTTTTCTCCGTGAAGGCGCGGGCATGGGATTTGAGCCTGTCCATGTCCTTTTCATCAAGCTTGAGCTTGTCGATGAACATCAGGAGACGCCCATATGGGACCGGTATGTCAAGCACGTCCGAAAACCTCCTTGTTTTAATATCATTCTATCTCAGAGAGGTCGGCTGTTTTCAAATTCATCCAGCTCTCCCACTGTAAGCCCGAAATAATGGCCGGCCTCATGGAAGATAGTCATGCGTATTTCTTCAACGATATCCTCTTCGGTTTTACACACGGCCTCGATATTCTTCTGCTCCGCTGTTATCTGACATCCTCCTTTCAAAAAATCGTTTCTATTTTACAAGGAGTGTCAGATTA
>CAYYWY010000039.1:0-18051 GCA_964475485.1 uncultured Nitrospiraceae bacterium
GCTGGTGAGGCCAACCGCATTGTAGTCGGCCAGAAGCATCTTCATCCGCCTCAGCTCTTTCTCCGGAGGATATACTTCGCAATTTCCCTCAGCGGCTCTGCGCTTTCAGGGAACGTTTTCAGGGCCTCTATCGCGCCGTATACAAGCTCTTCGGCCTTCTTGGCAGAGAGATCGATCCCGTAAAGGGACGGGTAGGTGAGCTTTCCCTTCTTCTCATCTGAACCCGTGGATTTGCCCATTTCGCCGCTGTCTCCCCTCACATTCAGGATATCATCAATAATCTGAAAGGCAAGACCTACCTTTTCGCCGTATCTCGTCAGGGCAGAGAGGCGCCGTTTAGGAGCGTTACCGAGGATCGCACCCATTCTGACGGAGGCCGTAATAAGGGCACCTGTCTTGTGGGAGTGGATGAAGGAAAGGCTGTCTCCGTCTATCACGGCTCCCTCGGAGAGTATGTCTTCCGCCTGGCCGCCCACCATACCGTGAGCCCCGGCTGCAAGCGTGACCTCCCGGATAACCCTGACTACCGTACGACTGCTGATGCCCGGCGGCTGATATGAGTTACTGGAAAGCAAATAAAAGGCCTCTGTGAGAAGTGCATCCCCCGTCAGGATTGCCATGCCCTCGCCAAAGATCTTATGGCTTGTGGGCTTACCTCGACGGAATTCATCGTTGTCCATTGCGGGAAGGTCGTCGTGAATAAGAGAGTAGGTATGTATAAGCTCAAGGGCCGAGGCATAAGGGACGATATCCTCAGAGGCGCCGCATGCTTCGTATGAAGCGATGGCGAGGACTGGCCTGAGCCTCTTGCCTCCGGCAAAGACTGAATATGCCATGGAGTCGCTCAACTCACGATGGAATACAGGAGAACTGAAATAGGACCGGAGAAAAGAGTCTATAAGCTCTCTTTTTTCGTCAAGATATGCCTTTATGTCCATCCTTACAGCTCATAGCTTTATGGTTCATGGCTCATTGCGGGACGCGATAGGTCGGCTTCTTGCCGTCAGCCGTCAGCTAACTTATTCCCATTCAATGGTGCCGGGAGGTTTTGAGGTGATATCGTATACAACCCTGTTTACGCCCTTCACCTCGTTGATGATCCTGCCAGATATATTTCCCATTACCTCGTAAGGAAGCCTGCCCCAGTCGGCGGTCATCCCGTCGACACTCTCCACACACCTCACCGCGATCACATTGTCGTATGTCCTGCTGTCTCCCATAACCCCCACGCTCTTAACCGGCAGTAGAACGGCAAACGCCTGCCACAGCGAGTGGTATAATCCCGCGGCTTTTATCTCCTCGATGACAATCGCATCGGCCCTTCTGAGGACATCGAGTCTTTCCTTTGTCACATCTCCTAAGCACCGTATGGCGAGCCCCGGGCCGGGGAAGGGATGCCGATGAATAATCTCATCGGGCATGCCGAGTTCCTTGCCGAGAAGACGGACCTCGTCCTTGAAAAGCTCCCTGAGGGGCTCTATGAGCTTCAGCTTCATCTTTTTAAGCAGTCCGCCCACATTATGATGGCTCTTGATGGTGGCAGAGGGGCCCTTAAAGGATGTACTCTCGATAACATCCGGATACAACGTCCCTTGCGCGAGGAAGCCGACATTCCTTATCTTCAACGCCTCTTCTTCAAAAACCCTTATGAACTCGTTCCCGATAAGTTTCCTTTTCCTCTCCGGATCCGCAACACCCTTTAGTCTTGAGAGAAATCTCGGAGCCGCGTTCACACAGTGAATCTTCATATGGAAGCACCGGCGCAGAGTTTCTTCCACCTTCCTTGCCTCTCCGGCCCTCAGGAGTCCATTATCTACGAATATGCAGGTGAGGGCATCACCGATGGCCTCGTGCACAAGAACAGCGGTAACCGCGGAATCCACCCCTCCGCTTATGCCGCACACGACCCGCTTCCCTTCACTTTTTTCCTTTATCTCAGCTTTGGCGGTCTCTATGAAGGACTTCATGGTCCAAGTCGGTTTGCATCCGCATATCCTGATGAAGTTCTTGAGTATATTGTTCCCTTCCACTGTATGAACCACTTCAGGATGAAATTGAAGGGCATAGAATTTCCTGCTCCTGTCCGCCATAGCGGCTATCGGGGAGTTTACGGTATGGGCAATCCCCCTGAAATCCCTCGGGGGTTCTTCAATCCTGTCACCGTGGCTCATCCAGACAACGGTCTTTTTTGTTATCCCTGCGAGGAGGTCGGTACTGTCGTCCACTACAAGTTCTGCCTTTCCGTACTCCCTCTGTTGCGCCTTCGCAACCCTACCGCCAAGCACATGGGCCATAAGTTGCATGCCGTAACATATGCCGAGTACGGGAATTCTGAGGTCGAATATCTCCCTGTCAGGGATGGGCGCATGGCGCTCGTACACACTTGAAGGCCCCCCTGAGAGGACAATCCCCTTGGGCTTGAATGCCTTTATCTTCCCGATGGGAGCATTGAAGGGGAATATCTCAGAATAGACCCTGCCCTCCCTTATCCTTCTTGCGATAAGCTGTGTGTACTGCGATCCGAAATCGAGGACGAGAATCCTATTGTTGTCCGTCATTTCTCATTCCTTAGGCTGACAGGCCGCAGGCTGCTACTGCTCTATCCTGTAATTAGGGGCCTCTCTTGTGATAATCACGTCGTGGACGTGACTTTCCCTTAGGCCAGCACTGGTGATCCTGATAAGCTTCGCCTTTTTCCTCAGTTCAGGGAGCGTCCTGCAACCGCAGTATCCCATGCCGGAGCGGAGGCCCCCGATGAGTTGATGAACGCTCTGCGAAAGAGGTCCTTTGTAGGGGACCCTTCCTTCTACGCCTTCGGGAACAAGCTTTTTTGCTTCAACCCCTTCCTGCATGTACCTGTCCCTCGCTCCCTGTTCCATCGCACCAAGGGAACCCATACCCCTATAAACCTTGTAACTCCTTCCCTGATAAAGAACCGTCTCGCCAGGGGATTCATCCGTACCTGCAAAGAGGCTGCCTATCATCACCGCATGGGCACCGGCTGCGAGCGCCTTGATGATGTCGCCTGAATATTTCACCCCTCCATCGGCAATAATTGGTATCCTGTATCTCTTCGCCACGGAGTAGCAGTTCATTATCGCGGTTATCTGAGGAACCCCCGCGCCTGCCACTATCCGAGTGGTGCAAATCGAGCCGGGACCTATCCCCACCTTAATAGCGTCAACCCCTGCTTTTATCAGATCCCCTGCGCCCTCCGGAGTGGCCACATTCCCTGCAACGAGGTTCACACCCGTTTTTTTCTTCAACTTTCTTATCGTCTCAATGACCGCTTTTGTATGGCCATGGGCTGTATCAACTACAATCACATCGACGCCTGCCTTTGTGAGAAGTTCAGCGCGGTGAAGGGCCTCCTCTCCCACTCCCACTGCGGCCCCCACACGGAGCCTTCCCATCCTGTCTTTGCATGCATTTGGGTATTTCCGCCTCTTCTCGATATCCTTGATGGTAATGAGCCCCTTGAGGTTGAAGTTTCTGTCAACGATGGGGAGTTTCTCTATCTTGTACTTATGGAGCAGTCCTTTTGCCTCTTCTATGTCAGTGCCCACAGGAGCGGTTACGAGTCTTTCCTTAGTCATCACCTCCGCAACCTTCTTGGTGAGTCTTGTTTCGAACCTCAGGTCCCTGTTCGTGAGGATGCCGATCAGCTTGCCATCCACTGTTACGGGGACCCCCGATATCCTGTATTTCTCCATGAGTTTAAGGGCCTCTGCAATAGGGGCGTCAGGCGTGATAGTTATGGGATCGATTATCATCCCGCTCTCTGACTTCTTCACCTTATCCACCTCTGTAGCCTGCCTCTGGGGAGACATTGCCCTGTGGATTATTCCGATGCCGCCTTCTCTGGCAACGGCGATCGCCATAGCAGCCTCGGTCACCGTGTCCATGGCAGCGCTCAACAAAGGGATGTTGATGGTTATGTCTCTTGTCAGCTGCGTTCGTATATCTGCATCCCTGGGGAGGATATCGGACTTGGAGGGCAAAAGAAGTACGTCGTCAAAGGTTAAACCAACGGGAATTTTGTTTGCCGGCATCGACATCTCCTTAGTCGGCTGAATTTGAACAGTTTAACATTTTTGTTTCAGGCAACGCAATTATTTTGGAACCTTAGCATCTCTTTTTCCGTGATGGGGTTATGCAGCGAAGCGAGCGAGCTCCTTTCTGCGTTCCTGCCAGTAGGCATCCCACCGCCCGTTGAGTCTTAAGAGCCTCAGCTCCATATTGCCTCTTACGTAATCCATAACCTTTACTATCTTCATGTTCCTTTCAGGGTCCCCGGTGCGTGAGCATTCCTTCATGAGCCCCTTCAGACTCCTCTCCCTTTCCCCAAGGGTTGCGCTTTTCTGCCCCGCACTGCTGCATCCAGCTGAGAGCCTCCGCCTCTATCTCTTCCATCACTTTTGCCAATACCCCCCCCAAATATACTTCCTCTCTCACTCTCAAAAGTTCCTCCTCCACCCAGTGAACATCCGTCTGCCTTAATGGTATCGTAATCTCGAAGGATAACCTTATCTCCTTCATAGCTCGCATCCTGTTATGTATTTCCAAAATACAACACAATACAGGGTGAGCAATTTTCTTTCAATCACGGATTTGGAGATGCTTCCCCCGGAAGAAGCAAAAATAAAAAACAGGGATAATAATCTGACAGTATAAGTTTTCGCATATCTTATTTTAGAATAGTTTATTTCCCGAATGAGCATACCGGGTATCTGCATTCCTTGCAATTAAGACAAAGCCCGCCGTGTCCGAGTTCTGCCAGTTCTCTTCTGCCGATTCTCTCCCCTGCCAACACCCTGGGAAGGACTAAATCAAATATGGTTGTCTTATGATACATACCGCATGCAGGAATCCCGAGAATGGGAATTGGTGACAAGTGACGTGTGACGCGTGACGCGTCTTTGGATTTTCCCTTATCATTCAACTCGTTACTCGTTACTGATAGCTCGTTACTGTAGTTGATGTACGCTACCAAAAACATCGCTCCAGGCAGCACGGCAGAGCCATACGTGATGTCGGTCGCTCCGAGCCTTCGTATCGCGAATTTCGTCACGTCATCAGGATCAACCGACATCCCTCCTGTAGTAATGAGGAGATCGGCTCCGGAGGTGATCAGTTCCCTCAATCTCTCTTCAATATATTGTTCCTCGTCAGGGGCGTAATAGATCCCGACTATCTCACCGCCCACCTCCTCTATTTTCCCTGTGATTATCGGCGCAAACGAATCCTTGATTCTTCCGTAATATACCTCGTTGCCGGTAATAACGACGCCAGCCTTCGGCTTTCTCAATTCTTTAACTTCAATGACTCCTTTACTTCTGACTTCTGACTTCTGACTTCTGACTTCTTCTGCTATAGCCACTGCTTCGGCCACGATCTTCTTTTTTACCACCAGCGGTATTGCCCTTGTACCCGCGACCACCTTGCCCTTCTTAACCACGGTATTGTTATGCAGTGTTGCGCACATGATATCTCCCAGCATATTGAACCGGAACAGCGCATCGCTGTCTATCTTCAAGAGTCCGTCCCTGTCGGCGATGATATTTATTTTGCCTTCCTTTGGTTCACCCTCCATAGTGACTCCCTCACCCATCAACGCACGGGCAAGGGCATAGCCAGCCTCGTCTTCGTGCATCTCATCGTCTGCAATCCTCAGAACAAAGAGATTCTCTTTTCCGAGCCTTTGCAGATGGCATATGTCTTCCTTTTTAATGACATGGCCTTTTTTGAATGCCCTGCCTTTGAACTCTCCCGGTCTTATTTCGGTTATATCATGGGCAAGCACTGTGCCCACAGCTTCTGTAACCGGCATCTTCTTAACTCCAGGATTATGATTCTCATGGGATATTTCACACATGGTCGCCTCCCTTGAATATTTTCTTAAATCGTTCATCAACTATATCTTGTATGCCTTTTTCCATAGCCTCATATTTCCTCAGAAATTCCCTTGCCTCTTCAGTAAGGGTCGCTCCGCCACCATTCTTGCCGCCGGTCTGCCGCTCGATGAGTTTTATACCGAGCCTTTCTTCCATGGCTTTTATATAGCCCCAGGCCTTTCTGTACGAGATGTTTATCTCCTTTGCTGCCTGATTTATCGAGCCGTATTTTCCTATGGCTTCAAGTAAAAATCTCCTCCCCCTTCCAAAAACAGGCTCTCCATCGATGTCGAGCCAAAGCTTTGATTTGATATTAAGTCCGTTATGACATTTATGCATAACGCGCGGCAAAGAATAACAATTATTCATTCTGTAGTAACCTCCATAGGCGCAAGACCTGCAAAGCGCTTTCCCGTTCATTTCAACTTCCCTCATATCCTGAACATATTCTCCGCACGAGTCGCACTTGATCCTTCGCAATGGTCTTCCCGGCATGTCTTCAGGTTTTAAGGTAACTTTCACCTCCATTATATCAAAAAGCTCTTCATCAGGCATGATCTTATATGCTTCAAGCTGCGCCTTATATTTATCTTCGATAAGCGGGAAATATTTTTTTGCCTTTTCTCTCGATTCTTCTTTTGCTATTACTCGGACAGCCTTGCCCGTCTTCAGGTTCACAAATGTCGCCGCCATTTTCCCGTAGTCCATAAATTTCATAGTCCTGTGTCCGAGACTGCATCCTGTAACAGACTGGACCGCATCTGTCGCGCACCTGTCCATCTCTACGAATACGATAATATTTTTTCTGTCTTTGCCCCTGGGGTCTTCGATTCCGGCCTCTTTTAATCCGAGTATAGACATCCTGACGCCAAGCACCTGTCCGGGACAGAGGTGGCCATGAATCTTTGCAGATTCTGCAAGCAACGATTCGAAATCAAATATGTTTTGACTAAACATCTCCATTAGTGTCAGTGTCAGTGAATAGTGTCAGTAAATGGCAAAGATACATACCAAACACCGGCACTAAACACTGACACTCAAAAATTTACACCTTCACCAGCCTCACCTTTGTGTCATAGAAGGAAACACTGCCGCCGACAGGATCGAGCATGCATGTGTTCATGAGATAAGGATCGATCCACATAGCCGCGTTGGCGTGTATGCCTGTCGCTCTCCTCGGATCACCCTTTATGACCTTGCCGTCGATGGTCACGTCCGCAGCACCTGTGGCCCAATGGCCGTGGCCCAAGGTAAAAGTGATGACCCCGGGCATGATCGTCTCCGTGGTCTTGATCTTTCCGATCATCGGTTTCTTTGTCCCGTTTCTCAGGTCCCATACGCCGTCGGGGTTCGTTGCAGAGACGACCTTTGCCTTTTCACCGTCTTTAAGCCCGAGTTTTTTCGCATCCCCGGCACTGATGATGATCTCATTCTCGGGCTTGATCGCAAGGAGCCAGTAGTCAACTATTGTTCTGGATTTCGTGTGGAGAATGTCCCTCTGTGTAATAAGGAAAAGGGGATAGCCGTCTTCGAGTCCGGCCTCTTTCGGTGACTTACCGATTGTTGTAGTGATCGGAAGATATGTCGCATAACCGGGATTGGACTTGCCGGTAAAGGCGCTCTTTGTCCCCGCGGTCTTTTCCTGATATATGTTTATGGACTTCTTGTACTGGTTTGCAACGTGATCCCCCTTGTACATGTCTTTGTACTCCTGGAACCTCCCGCCGCGGTTAAGGACGTAGACGACCTTCCTCCAGTTAGGCCCTGCGATCTTTTCCCAGCGCTCAGGGTCAAATACGGTCTTCGGAAGATGCCTGCGGGACTCCAAGAAGAGCTTCACCTCAGCGTCGTCCGCGTCAGGCACGGCGCTTCCGTCAGTCGCCACATTCGCGACCATCCTGATATAAAAATCGTCAGGTCTGGTGAAATCCTGGCCCGGTCCGAAACCGTCTTTTCCGTAGCCCTTCATGCCGAGCTTCTCAGCAAGGGCAAGCAGCAGCGCCTCATAGGAGCAGGGCATCTCCTCTCCGAAGACCTTTACAGTCTCCACAAGAGGTGCGATAACCGGCTGCCTTATCGGCTGCACTTTAGCAGGCATGTTAGGATGCGAGCCCTGCATCTCCCAGCGCTCCAGGTATGACAGATCAGGAAAGATGTAGTCTGCATACATGGAGGTTGTGCCGATGAGAATGTCGGAGCAGAAGTAGAGCGGTATCTTGTTTACGTCCGCCAGTACCTCGATATTTGTTTGTCCCGCGGGCAAAGCATAGGTCGGCGCGCCCATATAGCTAAAGAGGGCCTTGACCGGATATGGATATGCATCTCCCATGGAAGGAACTATCTCTTCGTAGATATCGCTCGAAAGGGGCCACCAGTTCCTCTTTGCAGGATATCCGTTAAAGAGCGTTGTGTCCTCGTATTTGATATCGTGACGTATGATGCTGACGCCGAATTTCCCGTTTTTGCCCGGTTTCAGCTTCCCGAGATCAAAGGGCTGTCCCTCTTTTCCGCCTGTTGCGTTATAGGCAGAGGCCGCGATCATGCCCCCCTTCCAGTCAAAGTTGCCAAGGAGAAGATTGATTGTCATCGCAGACGTTACGTTGTAAAACCCATTCGTATGCTGGGCAATGCCGCGGTGCACATCGACGACAGCCTTTTTCCCGTGGCTTGTGAGTTCCTGCGCAGTCAACTCGATGTCCTTCACGCTGATGCCGCATATCTTTGACCATTCAGCCATGGTCTTTGAGTTCGCAGAGTCATATATCACCTGAAGAGCGCTCTTTACCTTAATGCCGCTGATCTCGGTATCGACCATCAGATCGCCGGTGACGGCCGTCTTTTCATCGTTTGGATCAACGGCGACAGGCTTTCCGTCCTTCATGCAGACCAGATATTCGAAGTCGTGTTCCTTGCCGTCTTTGTCTTTTCGTTTCTCTATTTCGGCAAGTTTTATCTCATTGGCCCTGAGGAATTTTCCGGGCTTTCCGTCCTTATCTATCTTTACAAGGAGCACGGCGTTCGACCAAGTCGTCTCGCCGGTAGCCTTTGCAGCGCCCTTATTGGCGCTCGCAAGGTATTTGGCGTCATATTTCTTGTTCTTTAATATCCACTGGATGATCCCCGCGAAAAACGCGCCGTCGGTACCGGGGATGATCGGCAGGTATCTGCTTGCCTTGGCGGCCGCTTTATTGAACCTGGGGTCCACGACCGTCATCTTTGCCTTTCCTTCGGCGAGTCTCGGTATAAGCCTCACGTTTCTGTTAGGAGGACCATAGTTGGCGTCGAAGAGATTGGAGCCAACGCAGAGGATGTATTCAGAATTCTCGAAATCTCCTTGCCAGTAGAATTTCTGGCCTCCCCCGAACTTGTTGTATTCATACTGCTCGCTCATGGCCTTGCATGTGAAGTAGAGGGACCCTTGGCAGACAGTCGTGTGGCCGTGGGTGTTGACGGTGCCGAAATAGTCGCCGAAAAACCGGGCTGAAAAATCGCTCCTGCCGCCCTTTTTCCTGCCCCACATATAGACCATCTGGTTGTTCTTCGGTCCCAGATCGGGATGATCAGGGTCGATGAGATAGTGGAGGTTAGCTGCATGTTTCTTCTTGAATTTCTCGACCGCAGCCTTTTTGTCCTTTGCCTTTGCAAATGCCTTAATGTCGTCTCCCATCTCCTTGGCTATCTTGGGATCTCTAAGAGCATAAATATCCTTAAGTCCCGTGACAACCCTGTTTTCCTCTCCGGGGACATGGCTGAAGAGTTTTCCTCCATTGACAATCTCGTCAATGGCCTTATCAAAGGAAATGGTCATCCATTTGTTTTCCCCGCGCTTTCCCGCGCGCTTGATGACTTTTGTGATCCTGTAAGGGTCATATACGGTCTGAATGCCTGCCTGGCCTTTGGGGCATATGGCGCGGTCGATGGTATTTACCACAGAGGGTGATGACTTGTATTCGAGATGCGGGACCGAAACAAACGGGTTGTAAGGGTTGCCGTCGACCTTCAGGGCAATTGCCGTATCACCCTTCCTGAAAAACTTCACCTTTATACCGCAGCCTGTATTGCACTGCAGGCATACAGTATACAAAGTATTTTCAGCCTTGGCCAGCTCGTACTCTTCTTCTGGTGTCAGAAGGCCTGCCTCTGCCCTGCGCATAAGGCCGGTCGCCCATTCCATCTGCGATGCAAGGACAGCTCCGCCCAGGACTGCGGTGCATTTCAGAAAATCTCTCCTGTCAATTCCCTGACCGATCTTTTTATCTTCCTTATTCTTATCTTTCATCGTTTGTTACCCCCTTAAGGTAATATGTAGTAGAGTCTTGGTTTGGTCGGCGCGGAATCGGCAAAGACCGGGACCGTCCCGGGGTAGCCGATCTTCTTTGCGATCTCAGCCGGACTCATACCCCTCAGGTCGGCAAATTTGAGCTTTGCTCCACCTGCTGACTTCACTTCCTTCAGGACCTTCACCTTATTGACCTTCATCATCTTGTAGATAAGGCTTTCCTTGTCAGCGGGGTCTCCGAAGAAGTTGGCCCTGCAGATGCACGTGCTGACGCACATTGGCACCATCCCGTTTTTCAGTCTGTGGAGACAGAAATGGCATTTTCTTGCAGCGCCGATGGGCAGCTGTTTCTTCTCACGCGGCCATTTCCTGCTGTATTCCCACGTCGGGGCAGTATCGTATTCCTCGATCTTAGGCGTCCCTTCGGTGTGAAAGGCCCCGCCATCGAGGGTCCTCGCCTTATATGGACAGGCAATCACGCATCTGCCGCAGCCGATACACTGCTCGTAGTTGATCATGACAATGCCGTTTTTCGCCTTCCATGTGGCTTTGTTCTCGCCCTTGTTCGGACAGGCTTCCACACACGGCGGATTGTCGCACTGAAGGCAAGTCCTCGGGGTAAACCGTCTCTTCACATTCGGGAATGTCCCCATCTCTTCTTCAAACACAGGGCGGTACATCACCCCCGGAGGGCTCTTCTGCTCTGCAACGCAGCCCGCAACACAGGCCTTGCACGCGGTGCATCTCCTCAGATCGATGAGCATCGCCCATTTTGTATCAGGCTTGCCCATGGCCCTCTTTATATCCGCCTGAATGATCTCCAATTCATCTTTTCCGTCATACATGGATTCTGCCTCCTTTATTTTTTGTGACAATTGCCGCAGTTGGCCTTCACATCGAACGCCTTTCTGCCGTTATGACAGGCCCCACAGGATTTCCCTTTTTGCATCTGCGCCATGGTCGCACGCTTATGCTTTTCCTTTGTGACATAGAGGGCGTCATGACAGTCGGTGCATTTCAGGCCAAGACCGCCGACGTGACTGTCATGGCTGAAGATGACGTTGCCGGCGCTCTTCTCTTCAAAAACCACATCTCCGCCGCCGATCTTTGCGGAGACGAAAGAAGCTAACAGCAGTACAACCAATAAACCAAACAGTCCTTTCTTCATAGATGTGCCTCCTTTCATCAAGTCCGAATTGTCTAATAAATCTCAGGTCTTCTCGATCCTGTCAGTCTTGCTATCGCTTAGGGTTTTTTTGAAATTTGTTATGGCGCCGCCGAGGCTCCGGCCCAAATGCGGAAGTTTCGAAGGGCCGAATAAAAAAAGGGCAATGACAATCATCAGTGCTAATTCAGGCAACCCCACTCCAGTCATTGACACTCCTTAAAAAATTCTATCAAAAGCTACGGCTTTTTCAATATTCATAGAAATATTTGTAAGCTGGCTACATTTTTAAGCAAATTTTTTGCCAGATGTAACATATTGAATTTTAAGAAAGTGTTTTTGAAGATGCGTTACGAAAAGGAAACAGTTTGCGATTTTTTTCAGTCTACCCATATTGACAGGCAGGATTTAACGGCAATTCGTATTGTTACAATAACGTAACACCTATAAGGCGCAGATTTAAAATCTCCATGCCGGGCCGGTATGGAGGGAGGAGTCGGTCATGGATCGATTCGATAGGCATTCATCTTCTCCCATAGTGTCTTTCTGCTGATTCCGAGCATCTCTGCTGCCCTTGTTCTGTTGCCCCTTGTTATCCCTAATACCCTGATTATATGTTCCTTTTCAGCCTCTGCTGCAGCATCCGAAAGGGAGAAATGTCTTTTGCCATCACTTTTTTTGAATATAAAGGATGGCAGGTCATCCTCCTGAATTATATCGGTAGTGGCAAGAGTTACGCACCTCTCCACGATATTCTCGAGTTCCCTCACATTGCCAGGATAGTCATACCTGAGAAGGGCATTTATCGCTTCACCAGAAAAACGGACATTTCTCGAGAGCTTGTCCATGCATTTGCTTAAAAAGAAATCAATGAGATAAGGAATATCTTCCTTTCGTTCCCTTAGGGGTGGGAGCGTAATCGGGATAACATTAAGGCGATAATACAGATCTTCCCTAAAGTTTCCTTTTTTAACCTCTTCTTCGAGATTTTTATTCGTTGCAGCTATGATCCTGACATCTACATTTAACGTTTCTGTGCCACCAAGCCTTTCAAATTGCCTTTCCTGTATAACCCTTAGAATCTTGGACTGAGTTGACAGCGGCAGGTCACCGATCTCATCGAGAAATATTGTGCCTCTGCTTGCAAGTTCGAACCTGCCCGGCTTTCTCTTTACAGCACCTGTGAATGCACCTTTTTCATGTCCAAATAACTCACCTTCTAAGAGTCCCTCAGGCATTGCAGCACAATTAACCTTTATCAGGGGCTTATCCTTTCGTTTGCCCTGATAATGAATCATACTTGCTATAAGTTCCTTGCCGGTACCGCTTTCTCCCAGGAGTAATACCGTTGAATCTGATTGAGAAACCTTTTCTATTAATGAAAAAATCTTTTTCATCTCAGGACTCTCACCTATGATATTGGGAAAAGAGTAACATCTGCTGAGGTCTTTTTTGAGTCTGATGTTTTCGTCCCTGAGCCTCTTTACCTCCAGAGCCCTTTCTATAAGGAGAAGGAATTCATCCAGTGAGAAGGGTTTTGTTATATAGTCAAAGGCTCCCAGCTTCATCGCCTCCACAGCATCTTTTATAGTGCCAAAAGCTGTCATCACTATCACCTGAGTATCTCCCGTTCTGGTAATCTCTCTGAGGATATTAATGCCATCGATATCTGGGAGCCTCACATCAGTAACCACGACACCGAATGTGTTATCCCTCAAAGCATTTAATGCATCCCTGCCTGTCTCAAAGGATATAACATCATACTCCGCTGCTTTAAGGGCATCCTCAAGTGTAATCCTCATTAGTTTTTCATCCTCAATTAAAAGAATCGTTTCTTTCATATCATAGCCACCACATAAATAAATTCCTAATATGATACGCGATACTGTATCATGAATCCTGTAATCATGGGTTTGAGTTGTTCACAGGGAAAATTAGCTCAAATTTACTCCCCTTGCCAACCTCACTTACAACAAGGATCTCTCCACTATAATTCCTGACTATCTCATGACTCAACCACAACCCGAGCCCTGTCCCTTCTCCTGGAGGTTTTGTGGTAAAAAAAGGGTCAAAGATCTTACCTATATTCTCCCGCGATATGCCCTGTCCTGCATCCATAACCTCCATTTTAACCTTTGAATCCTCAATCGAACCGCAAACCGTCAGAGATCCCCCCTCAGGCATTGCGTGGATTGCATTTATAAAGAGATTAAGAATAACCTGCTGAAAATCATGGGGATCCACGAGAATGCTCAGTTTGTCTTCTACTTCATTACTAAATTGAATCTTGCATTTTTTCATCCTGTATTCAAGAAGTGAATACACTTCATTCACAGCATCCCTGATATTTGTATCAACAGGTCTGTGTTCTCCTTTCCTCGCCATCCAGAGAAGCTTGCCCACTGTATTTTCAATCCTTTCAAGCCCTTCTCTGGCAAGATCAAGATATTTCTCTCTAAATTCAGGGTCATTCCCATTCTGTCTTAACATCTGGAGGCAGTTAAAAAGACCTCCAAGGGGATTGTTTATCTCGTGGGCGACGCCCGCGGCCAGTACGCCCATGGAGGCGAGCTTCTCGGACTGAACGAGCTTTTCATGGGTCCTCCTCAACTCTTCATTGGCCTGCCTGATCCTGTCTATCATGCTGTTGAACTTCTCCCCCAGGACCGAGAGTTCATCATGCCCCTTCACATCGACCTTAAGATCGAGATAGCCTCCGCCAGCCTTTTCCATCGTATTTGCAAGCTGGGTTATGGGACTTATGAATCGCCTGCTCAGAAGAAGGATGATCGCAAAACCCGCAATGAGCAGAACTATGGTCAGGACGAGAATCCTCTTAACGGTAGCCAGGATCTCGTGTTCCGCCTTTTCAAGGGAAACACCGAACTTCAGCGTTCCCCACCGTTTCTTGCCGATCGAGAGCGGCACGCCGAAATCCAGCGAATTGTGCTCCTTGCCTGAGACTCTCTGTACGACAGTCCTTTCGGAAGCGAGGGCATTCCTCGTTAGATCGTCGAAATACGTCTTCCCGTATTCTGTGATGTCGTTATGAGAGACGACCTTGCCCTCTTCATCGAGGATCGTGATATAGAGAAGGCTCGTATCCCGTCTGTTGAATATCTCGAGAATGTAGTTGTCGAGAAGTCCCCCTTCCTCCACCAGACCGAGTCTCTCGTAGATGAGGTCGTTTATTATCGGGATTGCAAGGGTTTCTCCGAGCAGTCTACCCTGTTTCTCAACCTCGGCATAAAGGAGGCTCGTCTCCCTCTCGACGGCGATGTAACCTATCGCACCCATTATAAGTATTATTGCGAAGGTCGCGATGAGAATGAATTTATACT
This sequence comes from uncultured Nitrospiraceae bacterium, assembly GCA_964475485.1. Taxonomy (GTDB): domain Bacteria; phylum Nitrospirota; class Thermodesulfovibrionia; order Thermodesulfovibrionales; family UBA9159; genus CAYYWY01. Next base: position 14,680 of record CAYYWY010000039.1, read on the forward strand.
GAAGGCTGAGTCGCGAGAACAGCGTGCCTGTACGGATCATAATTGTATCTTCGGGTGGCAGCCCTTTCCGCAGGTCTGAGGAACCGCATTTATCTTGGCGCGTATATCAGCATAATCTTTGTCCGATGCATCGGTAAAGCCGTTTCTGAAGTCTTCATCTAGGCGTCTCAGTATCTTCTGGCTGCTATTGTCATTTGGATTAAGTTCCATCAGAGCCTTCCTTATGTTCTCGATGACCGAGAAGGGCGTCCCTGGGCCGACGACAAGCGGCCCCGTAGGTATGGGCCCGGACTCAGCGATGATTTCTATGCCGAGTTGCATGTACTTCTTTGCGACCGAGTCCCGCACGGCGCCAGCATCATACTGCCCCTTCAGGACAGCCTTTACCACAGAGTCATGATAGTCGAAATTCGCGTAGGCGCCCAGGTCGCTGAGATGTATTCCTAAGCCGGCAAGAAGGTATCTTGGAAGTAGGTTTCCAGAAGTAGATTTCGATGAAGCAAATGCGACTTTTTTCCCTTTCAGTTCGGAAGAACCCCTGATGGTGGATTCCTTCCTCTTTATGAGCACGCTCTTGTAATTCGCACTGTCATCAGCGCCCCTGGATTTGAGGACAGCGATAGCGCCGTATCTTGCCCTTGCCTCAAGATAGGTGAGAGGGCCGAGCAGCGCAACGTCCATTTCCCCGTTTCCCAGGGCGTTCACAGTCTCTTCATAGTTCTTCTTCAGGACCAGTTCGTATGTATAAGGCGTCTTTCCGGAAAGATAGTCCAGAAGGGGCTGGTATTTCTCGTACATGATCCTCGGGTTGTCTCTTGGGATTACCCCGAAGTATACCGTTTTCTTATCCTTTGCCTTACCTGAAACCGCCGGGCTTCCGGAAACAGCCCTTTCCATTGCACGTATGGAATCGTAGTCTCTGTCGGAAACCTCCACAAAGCCGTCAATCATCATACGGTCGAGTATCGCCCTGCCCCTTGGCGCTCCCTGCATATTCAGAAATGCATTCCGGAGCTTCTTCCTGAGCAGAGGATCAATATCCTTTGTGACAACCACGGGTGGTATCCCGTAAGGGGGAGATCTCCTGATGATCTTTGTCTGCCTTGCATAAGGAGAACCTGTCCTGAGCATATGCTCATAGACGATGCTTTCAACGGCAGCGCCGTCCACGATCTTCTTGGCGACCATCTCGACCGACTTGTTGTGGCTGTAACTGTAGAGGAATCTCTTAAAGAAGCTTTCCGGTGTATGTTTCATCGTCTTCAGGAGGTAGGTCGGATAAAGTTTGCCGGTGTTCGATCTCGGATCGACAAATGCAAAGACCTTTCCCTTCAGCTCGGCAAATGATTTGGCGGGGCTGTCCTTGTGGACAATTATATAAGAATGGTATTCTGCCCTTCCGTTCACGCTCGGTGCGACGAGAAGTTCCACGCCGAATTTCTCGCGGTTCCTTACGTATGGGGCGGAACATATGAAAGCCACTCTTACTTCGCCACGCTCCAGGAGCGCATCCATCTCTTCATATGACCGCCTGTGGACCATCTGCACAGGCTGTTGTATCCGTTCTCCGATATAGTCAATGACGTCCTGATAATACTTCACGGCATCAACGGGGGTGATCATCGATGACACGCCTATTTTGACTGCCTGGGAAGGTGACGCCTTTTCGGCTTCATTCGCTCTGGGCTTTACGGCACGGACCGTTTCCAGGCCAAGCAATAGAAAGACAGTTGCCAATGCCAAGACGGCCAATCTGAGTTTCTTCACTTATTTATTATACAGGTATGCTTCTCCCCAATACAACGCCGGATATCCGAATTCCGAGCGGGCAACACGGCTTGACTATTATATCAAGAATAGTTTATACATATAACTATACTAATTCTCAGGAGTAATTGCATCAAAATATGTTGAAGGAAATTGCATGTTATATCGCATATGACCTTCTTAGCATCAGCAAGGGCTCACGCCTTGGGAATGCTATAGAATTCCTTATATATGACACCATAAAGATATTCCTGCTTCTTTCGGTCATTATATTCATTGTATCTATAATAAGAAGTTTTTTCCCTCCTGAAAAAACCAGGAAAATACTATCACATAAAAAAGAATTTATAGGTAATATCCTGGCCGCGCTGCTTGGAGTCGTCACACCTTTTTGCTCATGCTCGGCGGTTCCTCTTTTCATAGGTTTTATAGAAGCAGGCGTGCCTTTAGGTGTGACATTTTCATTTTTAATATCCTCTCCCATGGTAAACGAAGTTGCAGTTGTCTTGCTCTGGGGGCTTTTTGGATGGAAGATTGCAGCGATATATATGGGGACAGGACTCTTAGTCGCCATCTTCGGAGGATTCATCATCGGAAAACTCAAACTCGAGAAATGGGTTGAGGAATATGTTTACAAATTCCATACAGGACAGGGTCAGGAGATAATAAAGCAGACATTTAAGGAAAGGCTTCAATATGCGAAATGGAATACAGCAGACATTCTGAAAAGAGTGTGGCTCTTTATTATAATCGCAATAGGCATTGGTGGGTTTATTCATGGTTATGTACCTCAGGATTTTCTGGCAAATTATGCAGGCAAAGGAAATCCTTTTGCTGTTCCAATAGCGGTTGCCCTCGGAGTGCCTCTCTATTCAAATGCAGCAGGTGTGCTTCCGATTGTCTATGCTTTAATGGAAAAGGGCTTGAGCGTTGGAACAGTGCTTGCTTTTATGATGGCTGTAACTGCACTGTCACTTCCTGAGATGATAATTTTAAGAAAGGTATTGAAGGTCCCTTTGCTCGTAGTCTTTGCAGGGATAATGACCGTAACAATAATAGCTGTGGGCTATATATTCAATGCGATACTGTAAGATGAAAAATCACCCGAACAATAATGTAAGCAAAAATCTTAAACGTTCCTTTGTTATTCCTGCTTTTTTAAGGATGATATGGATAGTGCCCTTCTTAAGAGGTTTATTTGTATGGACTGGCACAGGGATAGTAATGTTACCTTCTTCGGTTGCCTTCTGGTATATCCTGTGTGAGCTTGTTTGTCACACTAATTTGAAGCCATTTTTTTCTAAGACAGAGCAAAGTTTTTTGCCTGAAATAGATGGTGGCTTATCCATTCACCACAAGCTCAAGCTCTTCTCTAATAGTTTTGCCAGAAAAATAAGGAATGTTCTCAATCCCGACTACTTCAATATATCCAGAAGCGGCATCCTTGAGCATTTCAACAGCTTCTTCAATAGTATCACCTTCAGTGGTAATATCAAGCTCAGGGCAATAAACTATATAACCACCTTCTTCTGCAGGGATAAGCTCGACCGTAATTTTTATCCTTTTCATACGAAAATACCTCTCATTGCTGCTTATCCGCAATCT
>CAYYWY010000039.1:18067-21252 GCA_964475485.1 uncultured Nitrospiraceae bacterium
AGATTCCCGACACGCTGGAATGACATTTTCATTCCATTTTGTGCCGATAAGTTGGAATGTGAGTTTCACATTCTTCCTTTTCAATTTTAACATTATATCACAGGAGGAAATATGGTCATGTTAACCCTTAAGATCAGATGGCAGAGGCTTTTGGACGGGGCAAATAAGACCTGCCCGAGGTGCGGTAGTACCGAAGAGGAATTGGATAAAGCCTATCTAAAATTGAAGGAAGCATTATTGCCACTGGCCATTAATGTAATTCTTGAGAAAAAAGAGCTAAGCCTTAATGAGTTCAGAGCCAATCCTTTAAGTTCAAATCAGATATGGATTGGAGACAAGACACTCGAAGAGTGGCTCGGTGCTATGACAGGAAAGAGCAGGTGTTGCGATGTATGTGGAGATGAAGAATGCAGGACAGTAGAGGTAGGAAGTCAGGTTTATGATGTCATACCCGCATCAATGATTATAAAAGCAGGACTGATTGCTGCAGCAGAGATACTCCCTGTTGAAAGACCAATGACCATAAAAATCCTATTGCTTAGAAAGGACCAGGCATGAAGATCGATTGTTATATGTCATTGAGATGCGGCTCTGAAGATGCCTTGAGAGAGAATATCTCAAAGGCACTCGAACTTGAAGGTTTTAATGCCGATGTGAATTTTTATCGTATTACAGAAGATGAGGCAAAGACACTGGGCTTGAAGGGTTCTCCTTCTGTTCTGATTAATGGAAAGGACATACAGCCCGTTGATATGGAAGGGTTCTCGTGAAGGATGTTTATTGATGAGTCTGGAAGGCTCTTAAATGTGCCCTCTGTTGAGGTAATAAGAAAAAAGATTCGTGATTCAATAGAAGGAGGTTTTAAAGATGGAGATTAAGGTGTTAGGTCCAGGTTGTGCAAATTGTGAGAAGATGGCAGAGATGGCTAAAAAGGCAGTAAGGGAACTCGGTATCGATGCAAAGATCGAGAAGGTGACCGATATTCTGGAGATCATGAAGTACACAATGTCAACCCCTGGTCTTGTGGTCAACGGAAAGCTCACACATTCAGGAAAGCCTCTGCCTTCACCAGAGAAGGTGAAGGAGTTAATAAAGAGTAAATTATGAATAGCCGATTCACCTCTTCACCGATTAACCAATTAACCAATTTATTTAAGGCCCTTTCTGATGAGACAAGGCTCAGGATAATAAAGCTCCTTGAGCACGGCGAACTCTGCGTGTGCGATATAGTTGCTGCACTTGACATGATACAGCCGAAGGTATCCTTTCATCTCGGCGTGCTGAAAGAGGCCGGCCTTCTTAAAGACAGAAAACAAGGGCGATGGACACACTACCGCCTGGACGATTCTGATTATTTCAGGAGGTTCCTGCTCCTGTCGGTTCTCGAAAAAGTTGCGGATGATGAGGTGAGAGGAGATAAGAAAAGGCTGGATGCTTTTCTGGCGGCTAAGAAGATGAAAGCAGATGGCATTGCTATCAAGGATAAAAGCTCTTCTTTTGGCTGTCATTGCGAAGTGGAGAACCCTGAAGCAATCTCGCAACGAGCAAAAAACGTTAAAAAGAACAGGATTGCTTCCCTTGACTCCCAATGACACTTATTCATCAGGATTAGTTCTTGGAGGTAAGAAATGAAAAAAGTCATATTCCTCTGTACAGGCAATTCATGCAGGAGCCAGATGGCAGAAGGATTTGCAAAAGAATTCGGCAAAGGGCTCTTTGAAGCCCACAGCGCCGGACTCATAGCCTCACGGGTCCATCCGAGGGCCATTGCCGTGATGAAAGAGATCGGCATAGATATTTCCGGCCAGGAATCGAAAGAGATCGATCCTGATCTTCTCCGTACGATGGATACTATCATAACCCTGTGCTCGAATGCAGAAGAGTCGTGCCCCTGGACCCCTCCTCACATAAAGCGCCTCCATTGGCCGATCAAAGACCCGGTGGGCGCAGTGGGAACAGAGGAACAGATCATGGATGAGTTCAGGAGAGCACGGGATGAGATAAAAGAGAAAATAGTGAGGTTCATAGAGGAGGCAAAGGATGCTCAGAAGGACTCTTGAAAAACTTCACAACTTCAGATTGCTGCCAGTGTTTGTAATTGTCAGCATGGTCATAGGCATTGCGATCGGCAAGTTGTACGGGATTTCAAACTTTGAACTGACGCCGCCTATTGATGCTATCAAATCGATCTTCCGCGGTGCATATGAATTCAGCTTACCAAACACCCTTGCCCTTGGCATAGTCGTCGGGCTTTTCATGATGATGTATCCTGCAATGGCTAACATAAAGTTCGAAGACCTCGGAAAGGCGACACGTTCACCCACGCAACTCCTTATTGTAGCCTTCTTCAACTATGCCATCGCACCGTTCTTTATGCTCCTTCTCGCAAAGATATTTTTGAGCGGAGAGCCTGATTTATATACAGGTCTTGTCCTTTACGGTCTTGCGCCCTGCATTGCGATGGTGATTGTGTTTACATTCCTTTCGGCGGGAAACGGCCCGCTGGCAATAATACTTGTTGCGTTGAACTCAATAATCCAGATGATCCTCATACCTGTCTATGCAAAACTGCTTCTTGGAGACGTTCATTTTGACGTATGGGTGGTGGGTGAGAGCGTGCTTCTGTATTTAGGCATCCCTCTTGTTGCGGGAATGCTTACGAGATTTCTTGGCGTAAAGAGATTTGGAGAGGAGTGGTTCCATAAGCTGAAATTCTATCTTGACACATTGTCAATTCTGGGATTGCTATTCACACTTGTCGTAATGTTTGCATTAAAGGGGGATCTGATATTAGAAAAGCCATTCTTTATCGTTCAGATGGCTATTCCGATGACACTATTTTTCTGGACAATGTTCGTTGTTGTTTATCTTACAGGATGGAGGTTGAGTTTGAATTATGAGGATTCTGTGGCTGTGGCCTTCAATTCAACAGGAAGGGATTTTGAAATAGCAATAGCAATAGCCATCACTGCATTTAATCCTACAGTGGCACTTGCAACTGTCATCGGCCCGCTTATTGAAGTACCCGTGATGCTTGCCCTCGTGTGGTTTGCAAAAAACACTGAGTATAAGCTCTTTAAAGGGAGGGCATAACCATGTATAAGAAGACTTTTCTATTTTTTGGAAAATACAAGATTCAGATATTATTACGAGGTGAATACGTTCAACGGTCTGCCACAAGAAGA
>CAYYWY010000040.1:0-19714 GCA_964475485.1 uncultured Nitrospiraceae bacterium
CCACCTCCTCCCACACCCACACCTCCTCCCACACCCTCTCCTCCTCCCACACCCACACCTCCTCCGGCGCCGGCGGACACAACTCCGCCTGTTGTTACTTCGTTCATTATTCCGGCGACCTCTTCGTCTCTCACAGTTCCAATAACGTCGCTGACCGCAACTGATAACGTGGGTGTTTTCGCTTATCTCGTCACGGAATCGCCCACCAAACCTTCACTGTCAAGAACAGCGGGATGGAGGATGATGCCCCCGGCAAGTTACACCTTCGCTTCAGTGGGCACAAAGGTCCTTTATGCGTGGGCAAGGGACTTAGCTGGCAATGTGTCGGCAAGCAAAAGCGCAACAGTGGTCGTTACGGCAGCCAATCCTCCCACACCTATACCCACGCCGACACCGACTCCAGGCGGTCATAGGCCAACACCTACGCCTATTCCCACACCTACGCCTACACCTACTCCTACTCCGGGTCCGAGACCTATGCCGAATCCTACCCCCACACCTACACCTACACCCACACCTACACCTCTTGACGGTGCGGCGCTTTACGGGCAGAATTGCGCTTCATGTCACGGCCCCCTTACAACGTCCACTAAGAAAGGCAGAACAGCAGCGCAGATTCAATCCGCAATCAACAATAACACCGGCGGCATGGGATACCTCAGCTTCCTCACCGCCACACAAATACAGGCTATTGCCAACGCCCTTGCACCGGCTCCGACTCCTACTCCTCCTCCCACACCTACACCTACACCCACACCCACTCCTACTCCGGCTCCTACACCTCTGACTGGCGCTCAGCTATACGGACAGTACTGTGCAAGTTGTCACGGCCCTCTTGCAACATCCCAGGTGTTGGGCAAGTCAGCCGCAAAGATCCAGTCCGCAATAGCCAATAATAAAGGCGGTATGGGCAGCCTGAGCTTCCTCACATCTTCGGAGATCCAGGCTATTGCCGGCGCCCTTGCAGGAGGCGGAGCCCAGGCAACGACAATGCAGGTGCCTTCCGGACAGCAGATCTTCGCATACGCACCGTCAGTTTCGCCGGTAAAGAACGGCAATGCCGCCTCTGCAATGCCCATTGGTGTGGGCTCAGTGGCAACAGGAGGCGACAACGTTAAAGTGCAGGTGGACATCGGCAAGTTCGATGGCCCTGTGGATGTCTATGTGGCGATTTACGGCCCCAGTGCAGCGGGCATTTTCGACTCCTTTGATATCTACAACCTGCAGGACAACACCTTTGTGTCTGTAGTGGACGAGATGTTGCCATGGAAAACCGGTGTTACCGATGTGAATTCGGTGATCATCGACGTGCCGACCATACAATTCCCTTCGGGGCCATATGTTCTGCTCCTCACGGTGACACCGGCGGGAACGCAGGACTCTTACTACCGCTGGGTGACCAACTTTGTAATCCCGTAAAGGCGAGCGATATCCGGTCTTTGCGCCCTGCTTTTTAAAAGCAGGGCGCAAAGACCGGTACAGCAGCAAATGCCTGCATGAGCAGGCAAACGTCCGCTCGCAAAGCGAGCAATATGGAGGCCAGGATGAGAAAGATAGTTCTCAACACCTTGCTTGTAGCAGCCCTAGTGTTCGGAGCTGCACTAAACTCAAGTGCTGTTTCCAGCTACTTAAGCGCATTCAACTCGACGTATGGAACCTCCGGAACAGCGCTGGACACATGCAGTCTCTGTCACATAGCCATACCGTCTAGAAACGCTTACGGCAGTGACTTTGCTGCAAACGGCCACAGTTTTGCAGCCATTGAATCACTTGATTCTGATGGCGACGGATCTAACAACATAACTGAAATCAGCGCGCGGACATTCCCTGGAGACCCTAACAGTAAGCCAACTCCGCCGCCACCGCCAGCTGATACCACACCCCCGAGTGTTTCTCTTGCGGCTCCGGCAAATGGCGCTACTGTATCTGGTACGGTAACCATATCTGCTGACGCATCTGATAACGTTGGCGTGGCAGGAGTGCAGTTTAAGGTTGACGGCAACAACGTCGGCGCCGAAGACACCTCCGCGCCCTACTCCGTCGCTTGGAACACGACAAACTTTGCGCATGGAAGCCACACGATAACTGCTGTCGCACGGGATGCCGCTGGAAACACCGCAACGTCAGCAACTGTGACAGTGACAGTTCTTAACACTACGCCGCCACCTTCGCCTCCGCCACCTCCGCCTGGGGGCTCGATGCCCTTGCCCGTAGGAGAGCAGGTCTTTAACTATGACCCTGTGGCATTACCGGTGCTGAATTCCGACCCGGCTCAGGCAAAGCCTTTAGGTGTGGGTCCTGTTGCCGATGGCGGTAATACCGTAGAGGTTAAGGTAACGGTAGGTCCGTTCGCAGGTCCGGTTGACGTTTTCCTGAGAATATACCCTTCGGGTAAAAAGGCCGACACGGTCTATCATTTAGACGCGGACGGCACGTTCAAAAATCCGTCAGAAGATAAGGGCTCTGGAAAGAAGTTCAAGAAAAAGGTGGTCTGGAAGAGGAATGTCACTGGCGTGGACGAGACCGTCTTTGGCCCGATGTCGGCTAACGATCTCAGGCAGGGACTCTACGTGCTGACCCTTAATGTCAAACCTTCAGGCCAAGAAGATGACAACGATGATGGAGATGATGACGACGATAGCTACTACCGCTGGGTGACATATTTCGTAGTTCAGTAGGAATATCTGAACGACCAGCAGCTAATCCTCCTTGGCCGCCCTGCCCGAAACGGTAGGGCGGCCAAGCGCTTTTTGAAGTTCGCTCAAGGTCTCGAGCATTTCTCTCAGGCCGGACAGTGGCAGCATGTTCGGACCGTCACAGAGGGCCTTTTCAGGCTCGGGATGGACCTCCATAAACAATCCATCGACCCCGACTGCAACCGCCGCCCTCGCCAGGGGTTCGGCAAACTCCCTTTGCCCGCCTGAACTGCTCCCCTTCCCTCCTGGAAGCTGAAGGCTGTGGGTCACATCAAATATGACGGGATAGCCAAGGGAACGCATGATGGGCAGTCCCCTGAAATCCACGACGAGATTGTTGTATCCGAAGGATGTCCCCCTTTCGGTGATTAGGAGACTGTGGTTCCCGGTAGAGGTAAATTTCTCAATGATGTTTCTTATGTCCCAGGGAGCGAGAAACTGCCCCTTCTTTATGTTCACGGGTTTGCCGGTAGCAGAGGCTGAGAGAACAAGATCGGTCTGCCTGCAGAGGAATGCGGGGATCTGAAGCATATCAACCGCTTCTGTCGCAACCCTCACCTCCTCAACAGAATGCACGTCGGTCATAACAGGAAGATTGTATTTCGTCCTTATATCAGAGAGGATTCTAAGACCTCTCTCAAGACCAGGTCCCCTGTATGAGGAGAGGGACGTGCGGTTCGCTTTGTCATAGGAGCTCTTGAAGACTGAAGAGAAGCCGAGGATCGAACATATCTCCCTGAGTCTCTCAGCTGTTGCGAAGGTTATTTCCTCGGACTCAATAACACATGGCCCTGCTATGATAAGCAGCGGAGCGTTCCCCCCGATAACTGCCCCGCTAATATTAATCTTCCGCATCGCCCTCTCACCCCCGCTCCTCGGCAACATAGGGGAATAGTGACCTCTTCTCCCTGAGGGCTGCCCCGATGAACGCCCTGAAAAGGGGATGAGGCTCTGTGGGTCTTGACTTGAACTCGGGGTGGAACTGACATCCCAGAAACCACGGATGGTCTTCTATCTCGACAATCTCCACAAGCTCTCCGTCGGGACTTGTGCCGCTTATCCTCATACCGTGCCTTGTGCAGACTCCCTTGTATGCATTATTGAACTCGTATCTGTGTCGATGCCTCTCGGATATCTCCTTTATGCCATAGGCCTTGAACGCAAAGGTGTTAGGCTCCAGGATGCATGGATACGCACCCAGCCTCATGGTGCCGCCCTTCTCGGAGGACTCGCTCCTTTCTTCTACCCTCCCCCTTCTGAAGTCGTACCATCTCTCCATAAGATAGATAACCGGGTCCTTCACATTGATATTGAACTCTGAGCTGTTGGCATCGAGGCCGCAGACATTCCGCGCAAACTCTATCACAGCGCACTGCATCCCAAGGCATATGCCAAAGTACGGTATCTTCTTTTCCCTTGCGTACCTTATCGCCTCAATCTTTCCCTCTATTCCCCTGTAGCCGAAACCGCCCGGGACAAGGATGCCGTCCACTTCCGAAAGATAATTCTCGGAGCCGTGGACCTCTATCTCTTCCGAATCGACCCACTGGAGGTTCACCTTTGTGTCATTGGCAATGCCCCCGTGAATGAGCGCCTCCATAAGGCTCTTGTATGAATCCTTTAAGCCCACGTACTTGCCCACTATGGCGATGCTCACCTCGCTTTTCGGCTCCTTTATCTTCCTGACGACATCCTTCCATATTCCGAGGTCCTTTTCGGTGGAAGGCAATCTGAGTTTTTCGAGGATCCGCTGGTCGAGCCCCTCGGCGCTCAGGGCGAGGGGAACCTCATAAATGGTCTCGACGTCAACCGCATTGATCACTGCGTCGCCTTCGAGGTTACAGTGGATTGCGATCTTCCTTTTCGCGTCGGAAGGAAGAGCCCTGTCTGTCCTGCAAAGCAATATGTCTGGCTGGATACCGATGGCGCGCAGCTCCTTCACGCTGTGTTGCGTGGGTTTTGTCTTGAGCTCACCGGCGGTCCTTATGTACGGCACAAGAGTGAGGTGCATATAGAGGACATTTTCCCTGCCGACGTCATACCTCATCTGTCGGATGGCTTCGAGGAACGGCAGGCTTTCGATGTCGCCGATCGTGCCCCCGATCTCGACGATCACCACATCGTTGTTATTACTCACCGACTTGATCGCCTGTTTTATTTCATCCGTGAGATGGGGAACCACCTGGACAGTGTCACCAAGGTAATCACCCCTCCTCTCCTTTGTGATAACGTTGTAGTAGATCTTTCCTGTGGTGAAATTGTTGACCTGGGAAGTGCGTATGTGGGTGAAGCGCTCGTAATGCCCCAGGTCAAGGTCCGTCTCAGCGCCGTCGTCCGTCACAAAAACCTCCCCGTGCTGGAAAGGGCTGAGCGTGCCGGGATCAACATTTATGTAAGGGTCAAGCTTCTGGAGCGTCACTCTTAGCCCCCGCGCCTCAAGCAGAGCGCCCGTCGCTGCTGCGGCGATTCCCTTGCCCAGAGATGAAACCACCCCGCCTGTTACGAAGATAAACTTAGCCATCTCTCCACCCTTTCCAGATCTTCAGGGGTATCGACCCCAACGGTCTCAGACTTCGTTTCTTTCACTTTTATCCTGAACCCGTTCTCCAGTGCACGGAGTTGTTCGAGCTTTTCTATCTCCTCAAGCCTTGAAGGCTTCATGCTCGCGAGTTTTATAAGTACGTCACGCCTGTAGCTATAGATGCCGATGTGTTTGTACCAATAGCTGCTGGCTGCAGGCTGCAAGCTGCAAGCATTATTTGAAAAGCAACTATCTTCACTTGAAACTTGAAACTTGAAACTTGAAACTAACTCTTTAAGAGATTTCCACACGTCCCTGTGATACGGTATCGGGGACCTCGAAAAGTAAAGGGCAAATCCATCCTCCCCAAATACGGCCTTCACAACATTGGGGTCTATGACGTCCCCGGGCTCCTCTATCCTTTTTACCAGAGTACCGATATCGGCCCCTTCGTCATCGAGAAGGCCAACTACGTCATTGATCATCTGAGGTCTTATGAGAGGCTCGTCGCCCTGAACATTGACAATTATATCACAGCTCAGGGAAGCTGCGACCTCTGCAATTCTGTCCGTGCCTGAGGCATGGCCCGGGGATGTCATCACGGCCTTTCCTCCAAATGACAGGACCTTTTCGAATATGGTCTCGCTGTCCGTGGCAACGATCACCTCTTCTGCGGACGCAGCTCCCTTCGAATTCTCATAGACATGCTGAATGAGGGGTTTCCCTCTAAGAAGGGCAAGGGGCTTTCCCGGAAAACGGGTTGAATCATAACGGGCGGGTATAACAATAACTGCAGACATGATTTTATAAATTATATATGATAACGGATCTTTTTTGAACCCCATTTACCTTTTTTATGTAATCTGACATAATACACAACTGACTCGGCCTTAAACCTAAAGGAGGTCTCACGTGCAATGCTTAGCGCAATATGAAAAGCTCCTGTGCGGGCACGGTTGTGCATAGAAATGTGATCGACAAGACACTGCATCCGGTCCGATTGTGACGGCCCCAAATAATCTGTTCAAGGTGAAAGAGATTGGATTTTGAAAGTTTAATAAGCCGGCTCCTCCTGGCAGCCCTTCCGATTCTTGTGGCGATAACCTTTCATGAGGTCGCTCATGGGTTCGTAGCGTATAAATTCGGCGACCCCACTGCAAGAATGATGGGCAGACTTACCCTCAATCCATTAGCTCACATAGATCTCTTCGGCACGATCATCATGCCTGTTATGTTCTTTATTCTCTCGAAAGGGACATTCATGTTCGGTTCAGCCAAACCCGTCCCTGTCAACTTCAATAATCTGAGACATCCAAGGAGGGATTCTGCCATTGTCTCTGCCGCCGGTCCAGTTACAAACGTTATTATTGCCTTCGTCAGCATATTGCTGCTCGTACTGAGTTTCAAATTGTTCCCTCAATCCGCGTCTCCGGGGTTGCTCGGCGAGAAATTTATCGGTCCTGTTCAATCGATGATGCAATACAGCATAGTCTTTAATATATTTATCGCAGCCTTTAACCTCATTCCCATTCCCCCTCTTGACGGAGGAAGAATAGCGGTAAGCCTTCTCCCTGCAAGACATGCGTATCAATTCAGCAAACTCGAACCTTACGGGATCTTTATTGTCATTATTCTGTGGGTGACCGGTATTGCACAGTACATCATTACACCGCTGCGACTGCTTATTGAGTTCATCCTTAAGGTTTTCCTCATGCCGCTCGGAGGCTTGATGTGAGGGACCGGGTATTGAGCGGAATGCAGGCCAGCGGAAAGCTCCATCTCGGCAATCTTGTGGGAGCCCTCCGTAACTGGGTCCAACTTCAGGACCGGTACGACTGTTTCTATTTCGTGGCGGACTGGCACGCCCTCACCACGGGATATGCTCATCCTGAGGGGATAAAGGAATCAACACTGGATCTCCTCATGAATTTTCTTGCCGCCGGTCTCGACCCTGAAAAATGCACCATCTTTATTCAGTCCAGGATCCCCGAGCATGCAGAGCTCCATCTTCTGCTTTCGATGATCACGCCTCTGGGGTGGCTTGAGCGGGTTCCAACTTACAAGGAGAAGATTCAGGAATTGAAGGAAAGGGATCTCTCGACGTATGGGTTCCTCGGGTATCCGCTTCTGCAGACGGCTGATATCATCATTTATCGCGCAAAGTATGTCCCCGTCGGCATCGACCAGGTTCCACATCTTGAGATATCGAGGGAGATCGCCAGGAGATTCAATTACCTCTATCGCGAAATCTTCCCCGAACCTGAAGCGCTTTTGACGGAGTTTCCCAAGGTGCCTGGGGTGGATGGAAGGAAGATGAGTAAGAGCTATGACAACGCCATTTACCTTTCGGACGAGCCCGATGCCGTTGAACGCAAGATCCTTACTATGATGACCGACCCAGCCCGCAAAAGAAGGACGGACGTCGGAAACCCCGAACTCTCCCCCGTCCATCAGCTACATAAGATATTCTCCTCAAAGGAAGAACAGGAGTATACGGCACACGGATGCAGGACAGCCACCATCGGCTGCATCGACTGTAAGAAGATCCTTATAAAGAACGTCTTCGAAGTCATGGTGCCGATTTGGGCAAAGCGGAAAGAGCTCATGGATAATCCAGACCTCATCCGCGACATTGTGGGAATGGGAACCGATAAGGCAAGGAAGGCCGTGCGGGAAACCATGGCGCTCGTAAGGGACGCAATGGGGCTGGGAAGCTTTTAGGTAACTTACCGGAATACCTTACGGAAGGATGTCCATCCCAAAGCCCGACCATGGTGTCCCGATAACCGGCTCAGAGCCTCTGTAGACTTATTTGGCGGACAATTAGTATAATTAAGATTTAATGCATTCCCATTCCGGAAGTGAATGCGGAATCAAGCAGGAGTTGTGCATGAATATTGTTGTAAGGAACAAGAAACTCAGCACGTGGATCAGCGAAGTGGCGACAATGTGCCAGCCTGACGCTGTATATGTCTGTGACGGCTCCAGGCAGGAATATGACAACATGATGGCCAAGCTCCTGGGGAGCGGCAGCGGAATTCTTTTGAGGAAGAGGCCTAACAGCTATCTCTTCCGGACTGATCCCAGCGATGTGGCGCGTGTCGAAGACCGGACCTTCATTTCCACGGCATCGCGGGACGAGGCAGGACCGACTAACAACTGGATCGATCCCGTTGAATTGAAAGGGATTATGAGGCGCCTTTACAGTGGTTGCATGAAAGGTCGAACCATGTACGTAATCCCTTTTTCCATGGGGCCGATAGGCTCGCCTATTTCACGGATAGGGGTCGAGATCTCCGACAGCCCCTACGTTGTTGTAAACATGCACATCATGACCCGCGTCAGTTCGAAGATACTGGACCTTCTGGGCACTGACGGAGATTTTATCCCCTGCCTCCATTCCATCGGCGCGCCATTGGAGAAAGACCGGAAGGATGTGCGGTGGCCGTGTGCTCCTTTGGAACAGAAATATATAAGCCATTTCCCTGAGGAAAACCTGATCTGGTCCTATGGGTCCGGCTACGGGGGCAACGCACTCCTGGGCAAGAAATGCCTTGCCCTGCGCATCGCCTCCGCAGTGGCCCGGAGGGAAGGCTGGCTGGCTGAACATATGCTCATCCTCAGGCTCACGAGTCCGGCGGGAAAACAATATCACATCGCAGCCGCTTTCCCCTCGGCCTGTGGCAAGACTAACCTTGCCATGATGCAACCTTCACTGAAGGGCTGGAAGTGCGAATGCATCGGCGACGACATTGCATGGATGAAGATAGGTGTGGACGGGCGCCTGCACGCCATCAACCCCGAAAGCGGCTTCTTCGGAGTCGCGCCTGGGACATCGTATTCCACGAATCCCATGGCGATGGATACACTCAGGGAAAACGTTATCTTCACGAACTGTGCCCTGACCGATGACGGAGATGTCTGGTGGGAGGGGATGACCGACGATGTGCCATCTCATCTCATCGACTGGAAGGGGCTCGACTGGAGCCCTGAGAGCAAGTCGGATGCCGCCCATCCGAATGCACGCTTTACCGCTCCCGCTTCCCAGTGCCCTGTGATATGCAAGGACTGGGAAAACCCCGACGGTGTTCCGATCGATATCTTTATATTTGGCGGCAGGCGCGGTACGGTCGTCCCGCTTGTCTATGAGGCATTCTCCTGGGAGCATGGCGTCTTTCTTGGCGCGACTGCGGCATCGGAGACTACCTCCGCAAATATCGGATCAGTGGGGAACCTGAGAAGGGACCCCTTCGCCATGAAGCCTTTCTGCGGCTATAACATGGGCGACTACTTCAGGCACTGGCTTTCCATGGGCGAAAGGCTCGGTAACAGTGCGCCGAGGATTTTCTATGTGAACTGGTTCAGGAAGGACCCTGACGGGAAGTTCCTATGGCCCGGCTTCAGTGAAAACAGCAGGGTCCTCAAGTGGATGTGCGAGCGCGTTGACGGCAAAGTGGAGGCGCTGAAGTCACCCATCGGCCTGCTGCCATTGAACGGGGACCTTGATCTGTCTGGCCTGGAGATACCCCCTGAGGATATGAGGGAGCTGATGAGAGTCGACACCGAAGAGTGGAAGGCCGAGATACCCGACATAGAGGCCCACTTCGCCAGCTTCGGAAGTTGTCTGCCGGATGAGCTCAAAAGCCAGCTCAAGGCGCTGAGGGAGCGCCTTGGATGAGTTGCTCCGAGGGCGCGATTTGGTCCGCGGCCCGAAGGAACAGCGGCGGGCAGTTACACCGTACTAACTACTTGCGGGAAAGGATGCCTCTGTGAACAAAGAAGGATTGGAGCAGACTCTCGTTCTTATCAAGCCGGACGCCCTAAAGAATTCTTTAACGGGATATGTTCTTTCGCAACTTTCCGAGTTTCATACCAACCTGCGTTTTGCCGGGGCAAAGATAGTACATGTGAGCAGGATGCTTGCCGAAGAACACTATGCAGAACACCGCGGAAAGGTATTCTATCCCTCGCTGATAGATTATATCAGGGGACTGCTCCATTATCCCGAGGAACCCTGGAAGCGCCGAGTGATCGCGTTTGTCTACCAGGGTCCTGATGCTATTATGAAGATACGAGACATCTGCGGGCCGACAAACCCGCATGTTGCCCGCGATAAGAGGCCCGGGTGCATCCGCGCGCTGGGCACTGTTGTCCCGCTCAAGGATGCTTCAGGGAACATCATCGGCGAGCGGATGGATAACCTCATCCATGCTTCGGCTGCTGTGAACGACGCCGAAAGGGAGATAAAGCTCTGGTTCAGACCAGAAGATATTCCTCCTTTCATGCGTTTGTACCCCACGGACATATGTAATGACCATTACTATTTCATAAATGGCACCCTCACTACTGCACATGAGCCGGGCAGTTTCTGTCTTGTCGCTCCTGGCGATGTCGTTTGGAAATCCGATCTGGAGGCGCTCCGCCTCCTCTCCCGGAATTTGCCCTCTCCCTGTTCCCTGGAGAATGTTGCTGCCAAATACCTTATCAATTACGACAGTGAGGCGTAGAAAGACCGAATGCCCCGTGACCCGTGCCGGGGGCTTTGATCGACCCTGAAACCGCACGGATCGGTTCAAAGAGTACCGAAGATTGGAAAAGATACAGTCCAAGAAGACACTCGTTAATGTATTGGGAGTTGTGTATGTGCATACAAAGACAAGTGACGGGGGAGATCTTTATCTCACAAGGTTCGCCGAGCCGTATCAGGAGCATTTCGAGATAGAAAACTGGTACGAACGCGACTGGTTTGATACCCACAAGATACGCTTGATCGGCACGAGCTCCGTTTACAGGGTTCCGACGAAGGAGATAGCCGGCAAAAGTCTCGACCTCGTCGTTAAGAACTGCCGCGTCGGTGAAGACGTGCCGATCGAAACCCGGACTCTTCAGGAATTCTGCGATGCCGAGTTCAACAGCCCGTGGGAGGAGTTCTCCCTTGTCATGGAATTGAGGGATAACCTGTACGGACCGAGGGAAACGAGGGTAAAGACCCAGAAACCAATGGCGATCTATGTGCCTCCTGAAAAGATGCAGGCATGGCAGAGCGGAAGGTCAAGGACGAAGATAAACAGGATCCGCGCAAAGCACCCCGGCATCGACCTCGATATCCTGAAACAGTACAAGCTCGTCTACGAATGGATACGGGGTAATAATCTCTTGGAACTTTTCGAAACCATCGATATCAATAATGACGAGATGGTCCACCATCTCGCTATTATCAACGCCAAGGCCTCGGGAGATCTCAACAGAAAGGGCTACCTCATGGCTGATATGAAACCCGAACATATCATCATAAACGAAAACGATGCCGATCATATCAGGGAAATCGGCATGAGCGGAAAGAGAGACGCGGCCGAGAAACAGGTGCGGACCGTGAATCAGCTCATCGACGAGGGCAGATATTCCGTGATTGATTATGAGCTCCTTCTGCGCACCCCCCAGCACGAGGAAGCGGTAAAAAGTTCACGGAGGCACTCCTATCTCGATGACCAGAAACACAGATTCGAACCGTCGCCGCTGCCCGCCCATCTTTCATATGTAGAAATCCTCGGCGTGCCCTACCTCTTCGGACACGCTGAGAGTACCGGCGGCCGGTTATGGGTTGTAGGAAGGAATGCCCACCTGTTTGACTATTTCCTTCCCGAAAGATGGCGGAAGACCCCTTCCATCAGGTTATCACAAACCAAGGAGGTGTTCTACACGATTACAAAGGATAACATACACCTCGTGTGGGAGACCTCCCGTGTAGGAGAGTTTCCAGTGGGAGACGAAGAGGGTTCAGGAGATCCAAAAGTTCGCAAGTACGGGATCAACAGCCCCTTTGAGGAATTCGCCATCGCCCATACCCTGAATCGGCTCGGGATTCCGACGGTCTATACGAGGGCCATCTACATGACCGGAAGCACCAAGATAGAGGCGTCCGCCGACTTGAGAAAGTACGAATCACACAAACACCTCCTGGACCCTGAAGGCAGCCCTGTTCTCAGGGAGAATCATAATTACATTACCATCAGGGGCTATTATAACGGGCCTGACCAGTGGGTTGCCGAGCATGGAAACGCCCCATATACCCCCGTAGACCTTTCAAAGGCGACTTACAGAAAGATTATCAATGAGTCGGAATGCCAGGGGTTTCTTGATGGGGTGAAGGAGAAACTGAGTGAGCACGGTTTTGACGGCTCATCACTGAAAGCCAACGACCTCCTTCTTGCCGTAGACGATAAAGGAGAGATCATGAAAGATGCTGCTGGAGAACCCGTGGTCCTTATCTGCAATTTCGAGCTTATCTGGAAAGTCGCAGGATAATTTCCAGCTCTTACCTTACTCCTGCGTGGTATAATTCCAAATGAGTTTTATCGCCGGCCTCCACGTCCATTAAAAGCATTCCCGTGCAACGAGCGGGGACATGACTCCCGAAGACCTCTGGAGATGGGCGTAGCTCAAGGGGATAAAGGTTATCTGCACCGGTGACCTCAGCCATCCCGAATGGATAAGGGAACTGAAGGAAAAACTTGAATGGCGCCTTCCCGCCCTCGACGGCATAACCCTCCTATCGAATTTCGATGCCCGTTCACCTGCCAGGATAGGCCGCGAGGCGAACATTTTCTCCACCGATGTTTCTTATCGGGCCATTGTCGAGGCGATAAAAACAAGAGAGGGTTTTTCCGGGACGATAGAGTTCTTTCCCGAGGAGGGTAAATACATTATGACGGTCACAGGGCGTGCGGGGTGAGCTGACCCCCAAAGAGACGATCAAGCATAATTACCTCTGTCCTGTCTGCGGCAGAAAGGTGACGGTGGGAGTAATGCACAGGATCGAGGAACTGGCTGACAGAAACGAAGGGTTCAGACCTGAAGGTGCTCTGTACTCTCATTCCGTCATACCATTGCAGGAGATCATTGCCGAAACACTGAAGACGTGAGTGAAAACCAGATTGGTAGAGAAGGTATATTCTTCGATGCTCGAACGAATCGGCAGCGAGTTCAGGATATTGATGGAGAGTCATGCCGGGAGATCGGAAAGGCAAGCTCTCCTGAAATTGCCAATGCCATAGCGAAGATGCGTTCCGGGAAGGTCTCGACCTCACCCGGATTTGACGGCGAGTACGGAAATGTGAGGATATTGGAAGAGGTGAAAAAGAGGGGTGTGAAAGGGCAGGTGGCGCTTTTTTAGCGCCACCGCCTTTCCACGATCCGCAGCGGTATCGGCACCGGTAATCGCGATCAGTTCCCTATCACTGCAATCCTCTGGGCGACGAAGGTATTTCCCATGTACCTTCCCTCGGCCTCCACATGAGCGCCTGCAGAAACGTTGTCCGGTTTGTTCTCGATACTGGTATTTTCTGTAACGAATACCTCCCTGCCGTTGACAACCCACATGCCTATTATGCCGCCTATCAGTCGCTCGACCTTACCGGAAATCATGCGACATGGGATGATATGAGCAATTGTCCAGTCCCCGGGTATCGGCTCGACCACTTTGACCCGATCACCCTTTCATTCAGCGTAAAAACATAATCCGCGCGCCAGTTGATGCCGTTGGTGAGATATGAAACCTCAACTTTCTGCAACGGATAGAGGCAGTTTTCGAGGAGCCAGATAAGTGCCGGTTTTGATATGAGATTCTCAGGGACTCCAGGGAAGATAACCTTCCGGGATGTCCGAAGGTAATCTCGTCACCTATCCTGAATATGGGCCCTCCATTATTCGAAAGGATTGTTGCGGTCACGATCTCTTCCCTCTCCGAGTAGTAATTCCTCTGATGGAGTTTCACTTCCTTCCCTGCGTATTTGTCCATGTCTCCGGGGATTGAGCAGATCGTATTCATAGTTCTGCTCCAGTACCTGGAGACTGTCAGCGTTTATCAGGTATTTGATGTGTGTCTTCCGGATTTATGACCATATTTACTTGGTGGCCGACTACTTCTTGCGGAAACCGGTGTTCTTGGACGGTCTCAGCCCCTGTTATTTCATTTTGTCCAGGCAATTTCTCAGAGCGGCAAGGGTATCGGCGGCCAAACGCTGGATGGCGTCCATTCTCCCGAGCGCCTTGAGCAAGAGTTCGTGTAGCTCGTCATCCGCAACCGAGGCGTCTATGAGCTCCAGCGTCCCCTTCACAGCCAATATGTTTTCGTCGAGCTGGTGTGCCACTTCATCAAGACCCTTGTTTCTGTCAACCATATTTCAACCTCCCTTGTCCCTCAGCGATCTCAACGCCGGAGTCGAACGGTCAAAATGCCCGGATTTACAACGCTTTCTTCCATTGAAGAGAAGTTTCTTATGCGATGCAGCGCAATCCCTCTGCCGATTCTGAATGAATCGTTCTGCCTTCAAGCTCCTTGATATTCTTTTCGATCTCTCCAGCCGCTGTTACAGCGTCTTTGACGAAAGCCGTGAAGCTCAGGGCCTTTTCTTCCTGTTTCATGTACGACAGTTTGGCCTTTGGTGCGGCCGCCCATGTTTCATTTCTCAGACAATCCCGTGTGGAGATTAGTTCCCGAGCGGAAATCCTCAGAGGCCGTTCAGCGGACATCCTTTACATCGTGGCTCAGGCCTGCAATATGTTTTCCCCACCTTCACAAGGAGGGCGTGGTATTCATTGAAAAGCTCAACATCCTTTTCCAGCGACGATTGAAAGAGGTCCTGAAATTCCTCATATGATTTGCCGTAATCCATGATCTTGTGTCTTGAAAGAACTCTCTTCGTATATGAATCTATGACGAATGCCGGCTTTCCCAGCGCATAGAGGAGAATAGAGTCGGCTGTCTCAGGCCCGATGCCGTGAATTGAGAGGAGCTTCTCCCTCAGTATATGCATATCTTCATCCCTCAGCTTCTTCATGCTCCCATGATAATCTTTCATAAGGAAATCTATAAATGATTTTAACCTCTTCGTTTTTACGTTGAAATACCCGGCTGGTCTTATCAACGCAGCAAGCCTGCTTATGGGCATCTCGTATATCTTCTTTGCGCTAAGTACGCGTGCGGCTTTCAGATTATTAATAGCCCTTTCGACATTTCCCCAGTTTGTGTTCTGGGTGAGTACGGCGCCGACGGCGATTTCAAAAGGCGTATCCCCCGGCCACCAGTGCTGGGTACCGAAGGCCTTGGACAAGATTTCATAGATCACTTTAAGCTTGTTCATTCATTTCTTGACTTCCATAAGTCTCGAAAGTACTCTATTATAACTAATAAAAGAACCTTTTCTAAGGAGTTGTGATGCTTGATATACGCTTTGTGAGAGAAAATCCGGAGAAACTTAGGGAAGCCTTGGAAAAGAGAGGCTCCAAGATTTCGCTTGACGCCGTCCTCAAAATTGAAGAACACAGAAGGAATGATCTCAGATTAATCGAAGGACTGAAAAACATCAGAAACATTGTTTCATCGAAAATAGGCGAGTTAAGCAGACTCAAGAAAGAAGAATTAGATAACATAATCAAAAAGATAAGAGAAACAAGGGATTTCAAAGGAACAATCCTTGAGAATCTTCAAATAGAATCGAAAACAATTTCTGTCCCGATATATGCGATAGAAGAGATTGAAGCTGGTAGATTAGAAAACCCAAGCGGGGAAATAAGAACACACATCAAAGGCAGCAAAGAGCTCATCGAAGAGATAATTGAAAGGAATGACATTAAGTCCCCAATAATAGAGTCAATGAAAGCTATTTCCAATGGAATTTCACGCTTGGAAGATGAAAAAATAAGAATTTATGAGGAACAAACAAGATTGTTTCTCCTCAACATCCCCAATATCCCCCACGATTCTGTTCCAGCAGGAAAGGATGAGACGGAAAACGTTCTGGTGAGGACATGGGGAGAGCCCAAGGAATTCGACTTCCCACCACTAAACCACTGGGACATCGCCGAAATGCTCGGGATCATTGACTTCGACAGGGCATCAAAGATTTCAGGCGCAAGGTTTGCCCTAATGAAAGGCGCGGGAGCGAGGCTTGAACGGGCGCTTATAAACTTTATGCTGGACCTTAATACCTCCAAGGGCTACACCGAAGTGTTCCCGCCTATATTGGTGAACCGTCAGAGCATGACCGGCACAGGACAGCTCCCTAAGTTCGAGATGGAACTCTTCAGGATTGCAGACCCCGCCGAGTTCTATCTAATCCCCACCGCAGAAGTGCCTGTGACCAACATCCATAGGGAGGAGATACTGCAGGAGAAAGACCTTCCTCTCTATTACACGGCGTACACCCCTTGTTTCAGGCGCGAGGCAGGCTCCTACGGAAAGGACACGAGGGGGCTTATACGTCAGCATCAGTTCAATAAGGTGGAGCTGGTGAAGTTCGTAAAGCCTGAGGATTCATACGGTGAACTGGAGAAGCTCACAAGCGATGCCGAGGATATACTCCAGAAACTCAAACTTCCTTACAGGGTCGTCGCGCTCTGCACCGGTGACCTCGGTTTCTCGGCCTCCAAGACCTATGACCTCGAGGTCTGGCTCCCCGGGCAGCAGAGATACAGGGAGATCTCCTCCTGTTCGAACTTCGAGGATTTCCAGGCGAGAAGGGCCGATATCAGATTCAAGAGGGAGGGCAGGAAAGGCACAGAGTTCGTGCATACACTGAACGGCTCAGGCCTCGCCATCGGCCGCACTGTTGTGGCGATACTTGAGAACTACCAGCAAAAAGACGGCAGCGTCATTATACCAGAGGCGCTGAGGCCGTATATGGGTAGGGAAGACATAAGGTAGCTCGAAGAACGCGCTTTGCCTCTTTTGCAGATCCTCCTTAAACCTTTTCCCTCCCGTTCTGTCTAATGAACAGAAAAACCAGTTAAAGGAGGAGTTGAGGGTGCGCTTTTTTATTCCTTTTTTCAAACCTTAAATAAAAACTTGACACTTTTGCTCGTCTTGGTTATTTTTAATAGAGAAAAAGGAGGGCAAATTATGCGAAAGATGCTCGGAAGTTTACATATCTGGTTTTTTCTGATCTTAACATCCGGTATACTTGTCGGCAATGCTGCATACCCCCAGCAGGAGGAATACAAAGAGTACACCGTCAAGAAAGGAGATACTCTCTGGGATATCTCTATAAATGAGATCACAGACCCGTTCCTCTGGCCCAAGGTCTGGAAGGAAAATCCCGACATAAAGAACCCGGACCTCATCTACCCGGGACAGAAGATCCTGATTCCCCTTTATCTGTTACAAAAGCAGGTTTCTCCTCAGGTAGAAAAGCCGATGCCGGCCCCTGAAATCAAGCCGCCGGTTTCGAAAAAGGAAGAGCCGATTGTCACCGAGATAAAACCTATAAATAAGGATTACCTTATTGACAGAGAGAGCCTCATCTCGAGCGGCTACATAGCAGACTCTGTTGACAGTAAGGGAAAGGTCATCGGCTCACCCACGGAAAGGGATCTCCTCGGAAAGGGCGATTACGCTTATATAGAGGCGACTGTTCCGGTCAATAGAGGCGACAAATTCTATATCATACGTTCGATGGGAAAGGTGAAACATCCTGAGACAGGAAGGAACATGGGATACCTCATTGATATTCGGGGTATAGCCGAAGTAGTTGGAAAGGAAAGCGGAGAGACAAAGATAGCAATAACTTCTTCGTTTAGCGACGTTCTTGTGGGTGACCTCCTTTCGGATTACTACGAGGTGGAACCTCCTTTCCTTACGGACAATCCAAGGACCCCCGACATACCGGGTTATATCGTTGCCACCAAACACAGGCGTGTCTTGAATGGCAACATGGACTTCGTCCACATTGACAAGGGGAGAAAAGACGGCATCGAGATAGGGGACATCCTGGGGATGACAGCAAGGGCGAAATATAACATCCCTAACGGCTCAATTCAGGTTATACATATGAAGGAATCCACAGCAACAGCCGTAGTGAGAAAATCCGGAAAAGAAGTTTCGGTGGGAGATACAATAGGAGCTTATGCCGCGATTCAATAAGACAGAGGCCGGCTTTGCCGGCCTCTGTCCAAGGGATTAATCTATGTAGTGAGAAGCTTCAGTGCCCTAAGCCTGCTGGGATGCTTCAGCTTTCTTAATGCCTTTGCCTCAATCTGACGAACCCTCTCCCTGGTGATCGACAGATATTTTCCGACTTCCTCGAGGGTATGGTCTCTCTCGGCACCAATACCGAATCTCATCCTGATCACCTTTTCTTCTTTCGGAGTGAGTGTTCTCAGCACCCTCTGGATCTGCTCCGATATCTCGATCCTTTCTGCATCAGAGTAAGGAGAGGGGCTGTTCTTGTCGCCGATAAAGTCCTCCAACTCGGTATCTTCATCCCCAACGGGTGTCTGGAGCGCGATCGGATCCTGAATCGCCCTGAACACTTCCTCCACTTTCCTGCTGGGAACGGAAAGTCTCTGTGCGATCTCTTCATTGCTCGGCTCTCTTCCAAGTTGCTGGGTAAGGTCGCGAGATGCCTTCGTCACCCTGTTGTAAAACTCCATCATATGAACCGGCACCCTGATGGTCTTTGTCTGATCAATAAGAGCACGAGTAATGGCCTGCCTGATCCACCATGTAGCGTAGGTCGAAAACTTGAATCCTTTTTCGTATTTGAACTTGTCCACGGCCTTCATCAGGCCGATATTGCCTTCCTGAATAAGATCGAGAAGTGGCAACCCTCTTCCGACGTAATTCTTTGCGATGTTCACCACGAGCCTGAGGTTCCGCGTTATCAACTCGTTCTTTGCCTCGGTGACAAGGGCCTTTGCCTTTACAATACGCTCATATAAGCCCTTGAGCTCTCCGATTTTTACCCCGACCTCGGATTCAACCCTTTTGTACTCCTGCTGCAATTCTTTTGCAATGGCTTCCAGCTTTTCCGGGTTAATCCCTTTTTTCTTCTTTTCATTTACAACCCTCTTCAGATCTTTTAAAGACCCATAACGGTTGATCCTCTTTTCGGCCGCTCCCACCAATACCATGAGGCCTTCAATCCTTGAGAGACATTTACGAAGGGCTTCATCCGCACGTTCTTCCTCTGAGACAATTTCTTCCTCCTCTTTCTCAATGGCGGCTTCGATCCTCCCGTAAAGAGGCAGTGCAGTGATAATCCCTTTTATGATTTCCCTTCCCTCTTCCAGCCTCTTTGCCAGTTCCGTCTCTTCATCCTTGGTGAGTATAGAGATGTCGCCCATGGAGTGGAAATATGCCTGAACAAGATCCTCGGTCTTTTCATATTCCTCAATCTCCTCTTCTTCAGCTTCTTCTTCTGGCGGGACCGATTCCTCGTAATCTACGACCTTTACCCCCATGTCCTGGAGAAGGTCCATGAGGTCTTCTATTTCATCGGGGGAAAAGAATTCGGAAGGGAGAGCGTCATTTATTTCATCATAGGTGAGAACTCCGCGACGTTTGCCGATATCTATTATCTCTTCAAAGATGTCTCTCTCTCTCATCGCTGCTCCTCGTTCCTCAGGGCATAATAAAAGGGCCTTTTTTCAAGGCCCTCTTGTCTTTTGACAACAGGAGGGAATAAATAAGGGTCAAGCCTCACGGTCTATTAGTACTGGT
>CAYYWY010000041.1:0-11675 GCA_964475485.1 uncultured Nitrospiraceae bacterium
ACCACCTCAGAGTCTCGATGGTCTTTGTCCTGAACTCCTCAGGAAGAAGATGCTCTATAAGCGTCGGGTCGCTCCAGAGCGTATACTCCTTCCGCTCATCTATGCCAAGGGCCTTCGTGGTTGCCGCATCGATTACGTGCTGAAGACCGCTCAACCCCGATGAGCTTCCCATCCTCCTTAGGCGTTATCTCATTTCCCGTTAACCCCACCTTGAAACTTAATTGAGTTTGTTTTATCATTCGATTACCCCCTTTTTGGTTTTTTGTTCACCTGATGGGTGATATTTTATATCACCTAAATACATTAAACCAGAAGGGGTTTTTCTTTTTAGGAAGGTTCTATCGCTATTTCAGGGATGTAAACAAACACTTCAGGTTCTACATGCCGCTTTTTCTGCGCAATCGCCCATCAATAGAGACCCCAAAGCGCCGTCTTCCCTTTTTCGGGTAAAATAAACGGAACGCTGACGTCGTTTAACGGAGAAGACGTGTGCAGCCTAAAGATGACGAATAGCCATGGTCAGTATCACTTTCTACCATAAGGAAGGATGCTGGCTTTGCCACGCGGTCGAAGAAATGCTGAACGGCCTGATAGAGAAGTACGATATTGAAATCAAGAAGGTCGCTATCGACTCCGACGATTACCTCTATGAGCTTTACAGGTTCGATATTCCCGTCCTTGAATTCAGGGACGGCTCTACCCTCCATGGCAGAATCAGGAAGAAGAACCTCATCAGGAAACTTGAGGAGAATGAAGAAGGCATTCCTTCATCATGACGGCGCGCTGGGAGATGTACTCCTTTCCCTTCCCTGTATTCTGGCGATAAAGGCAAACTGCGGTCTCGCACATATCGCAGGCCGGCATGATGTTGTGCGGCTTTTGAAGGAAACCGGCTTCACGGACGATTCCTCATCATCCGGCGGCAGCATCTATGCATCGCTGTACGGGCCGGATACTGAGGAAAAGACCTCCTCCTTCCTCTCGCAGTTCGACCATGCCTTCGTTTTCACGGCAAAAGACGACTCGATCCTTGCCTCCTCAATAGAGAGGATTATACCGATGACAAAAACCATACTGACCGTCCCTCCCAAGGGAACAATCGAACACGTGTCTGATTTCAGACTGAAACAGCTCATCTCCGGCGGTAAGACCGGCACGAATTCCCCTTTGATAGAAATCCCTTCCTGCCACAGGCAATCTGCTATCGAATTTCTCAGCGCGAGGAGGTTCCTATCCGATGGAATGCGCTTGATAGCGCTCCATCCCGGCAGCGGGAGCACGTCGAAATGCTGGCCTCTCGATAAATATCTTGCATTGGCAGAAAGAACGCTCTCCCGCACTCATTCCAAAGCCCTCATATTCTCTGGTCCTGCAGAGAGCAGACAGGTCAGGGAGAGAATAGATGATTTCGCGCGAACAAATAAGAATGTACTTCATGTACACGATGAGAATCTTGCACTCGTTGCGGCGCTTCTCAGTATGTGCCGTCTTTACGTGGGGAACGACTCGGGCATTTCTCACATGGCCTCCGCAATGAACGGAAACGTCATTGTCCTCTTCGGCCCAACTGATCCTCGCATCTGGAGGCCGATAGGCGGCAGAGTGCAGGTCATCTCCTCAGAAGTAATTGGCAGCTCTCTTGCGGGAATTACTGTGGATGAGGTCTATGCGGCAGTAATGGAGTCACTCTTGTAAGACAGAAGTGGAAGATTGTTCCACTTCTACCATAAAGCTCAAGGAGATGAATCTCCATCCACATCCCCTCTATGTCATAATACATCACTCACATCCCACATCCTCGAAAGGATACGATACGATACATAAGAGAAATGGCTAAAGAAAATAAATGACAAGGCTCATCCCCTTCCTCTTACTTATTAATCAGTCTGATCGCCTTCTTGTCATCCGAAGTACTGAAGAGACATGTGGCGGCTTTTCCCGCTGAGGTCGTGCCGTACGTGTATGAGATGTTTATTCCTGCATCTGCCAGGATCTTTGCCACTTTCCGGAGTTCTCCCACCTTGTTCGGCATCTCCACTGAGATGATGTCTTGCTCCTCGACCTTAAGGCCGAGTCCTCCAAGGGCTTTCTTTGCCTTTGCGTTACTATCCGTCGTCATCTCGAAATGCGCCGTGTCGTCCATTGCATAGGCGCAGACAGCGGTGATATTCACCTTGGCCTTCGCAAGACTTTCGGTGACTTCCGCAAGCAGGCCGGGCCTGTCCTTCATGCTGAAACTCAATAGCTTTGTCTTTGTTGCTTTCGCCATAGCGCACCTCCAATGAGTTGATACTAAAATTCTAGAGCATCCACCCGGCTTGTCAAGAACCCTGTTCGGTCGAAGCCTCGGCAATCCTTCAGTCCGCCGAAAATCTGCAAGGCGATTCAGGGAAGATGTCACGGCAGAATCTTCCGTTGACGGCATTCCATTTTTGTGCTATACGGGGAGTAAAGAGAGGCGCTTGTGATGAAAACAGACCCTTTCTTGAAACGGAACGGAAGACCGAAAGGAGGCAAGGGATGTGGTACATTTCTGTTTTTGAGGGGTGACACTTATCGAGATAGTCAAACTCCTTCCGAGAACAGACTGCCGGAAGTGCGGCTACCCTTCATGTCTGGTCTTTGCCGGGAAGCTCAGGGAACAACAGGTATCTCCGGATTTATGCCAGGGATTAACGGAAGAAGCGAAAAAGATGCTGATTGAAAAATTATCGGATTCAAACCATTAGATATCCCTGCCGCCTAAAAAGGCGGGAAGGCTGGATAGATGCCCCGGGAGATTAACCAGCGGGTCGATAGAAGGCATCTCTCTCCACAGGGATTCTTCCTGCCTTTTCAATGAGGTTGATCAGTTCAGCCTTCGCAAGACCTTCGCTGCTCACAGCGCCCGCGGAATGGGTAATCTTCTCTTCGATGACCGTTCCGTCCAGGTCGTCGGCACCGAAGAGCAGCGAAAGCTGAGCTATCTTCTCGCCCAGCATTATCCAGTATGCCTTTATATGGGGGATGTTATCCAGGACTAGCCTGCTTATAGCTATCGTCTTGAGGTCATCGATGCCAGATGTGTAGAAGCCGCCGATATCGGTATTCCTCGGATGATAGGCAAGCGGGATAAATGCCTGAAACCCCCCTGTGGCATCCTGCAGCTCCCGCAGCCTCAGGAGATGGTCAACCCTGTCTTCCGGGCTTTCAAGGTGGCCGTAAAGCATGGTTGCGTTGGTTGTAATGCCGCAGAGGTGGGCCGCCCTATGGATATCGACCCAGCGCTCACCGGATATCTTTTCGGGACAGAGCCTGCTTCTTACTCTTTCAGCAAATATCTCCGCTCCCCCGCCGGGCATGGCCCCGAGCCCGCTCTCTTTCAGTTTCTCGAGGACCCCAGTGACAGACAATCCGCTTATCTTCGAAAAATGGTCTATTTCAACTGCGGTGAACGCCTTTATGACAAGCGAGGGATACGCAGCTCTTATGGCCGAAAGCATGCTCAGATAGTACTCGAAGGGCCATTCCGGATGAAGCCCTCCCACGATATGTACCTCCTTCAGCGAAGTTCCAGGTTCCAAGTTCGACGTTCCAAGTTTTTCTACGATATCATCTATCGTCAACTCAAAGGCGCCCTGCTCCCCCATCGACCGGCTGAAGGCACAGAACCCGCACCGGTTTACGCAGATGTTCGTGGGGTTGATGTGCCGATTGATGATGAAATACACGTTCTTCCCGTTTTTCTTTTCTGCAACATGTGAGGAAAGTCTTCCCAATGTGAATAAGTCATCGCACTGAAAGAGGTAAACAGCGTCTTCCCGTGTGAGTCTTTCCCCTGAAAGGACTTTATCCGCAATGGTTTTCAGCATTTTCCCATTATAAAACAAAACATCCTCTCTTTTCTTCCTTCCAATGATATCGATTTGACATCTCCGCCGCCTTTCTATACACTCACACAATGAAGAAAAAGATCTGCCTTGCGCTGATTTTTTTGTTTTCGGCACAGGCCTTAGCCCATCCCGGAAAGACCGACAGACGCGGCGGTCACATGTGCTGGAAGAACTGCGCAGGATGGGAACTCCGATTCGGCGAATACCATCTCCACGATAAAGACTGGAAACCGATAAGGCTCGACGCAAAAGGCAATCCCATTTCTAACGCGCCCCCTCCGCACGATATGGCTTCATCTCAGGAGCCCCAGGAAAGGGCTGAACCGCCAAAACCTGAGCAGACAGGGGTCCGGCCTTCCGGTGACAACGTCCTGGAAAAACCGCAAACGCGGATCATAAACGAGTACCACCACACTACGGTGGTTCGCGAAGAGGAGGTTCTTTCCCTTAACAATATCCTTCTTTTTGCCTTGATCTTCTTGCTGCTGACGGTATTGATATTCATAAGGCAGTGGCGAGGAAAAGATTAAGTCCCCCGGATACGGTTTCCCGACAGGACAGCTCTAATGTTAGAATATCAGAATGTCAGTCAGCGAGCTTATCATTAAAGGGGCGCGACAGAACAACCTCAAAAATATCAGTCTGAGACTCCCCCATAACAAGGTCATCGCAATCACAGGCGTGTCGGGCTCGGGAAAATCATCCCTTGCATTCGAAACCATCTTCGCGGAGGGGCAGTGGCGGTTTATTGAATCCATATCCACCTATGCAAGGCTGTTCCTCGAAAAACTAGACAGACCTGATGTGGATGCCATCCACAACATACGACCGGCTGTCGCCCTTGAACAGAAGAATCCTGTGAGAGGCTCCCGTTCCACTGTAGGCACCCTCACAGAGATATACGACTACCTCAGGCTCCTCTACTCCAAGGTCTCCACACCCTATTGTCCCCAATGCGGCAAAGAGATACGTAAATGGGACACTTCCCAGGTAGTCCGCCTTCTGACTGAAGAATATTCCGGCAGAAAGGCCCTTATCCTCTTCGAGTCCGGCGAGCCATTGGAGGAACTCAGGAAGCGGGGCTACCACCGGGTTCTTGTTGAAGGGGAAGTTCAGGATATTCCGGATTCCAGTAGTCAGCAACCGGCAATCGGTAACCGTCAATTGTATGTCGTGGTCCTGGACAGACTCATTATTCGCGATGAGCCCAGGCTCTCCGACTCCGTCGAGATGGCCTGGAGGGAGGGAAACGAGAGGCTTCGTATAATGGTCATGGGTGACAGGGGAGGTACGTACGATGTCCTGAAATTCACCTCTGCTAATGCATGCGACGAGTGCGGCCTGGAACTCCCTGAGCCGTCGCCCCTTTTTTTCTCCTTCAATCATCCCATCGGTGCGTGCCGGAAATGCAAAGGCTTCGGGAACATATTGACCTATGACGAGGAACTTATCGTACCTGACAAACTCCTCTCTCTTTCCGAAGGGGCCATAGAGCCCTGGGAGAAACCTGCCGCGAGGTGGTGGAAGAGACAGTTGATTGCCGGAGCAAAGAAGGCCGGTATTGACGTGAAGAAGCCCTTCATCGATCTCTCACCGGAGGAAAGACAGAAGATATTCAAGGGGGGTACGGAGTTTTACGGCATAGACGATTTCTTTGAAGAGCTCGAAAGCAAGAGATATAAACTCCACGTAAGGGTGTTCCTCAGCAGATACAGAAAGGGCATCGTCTGTCCGGAATGCGGGGGGAAACGCCTCCAGAGGGAAGCCCTCTCATACAAGATCTCCGGCTACGACATCGCCGCACTTTGCGGCCTTCCCGTCTCAAGACTGGCAGCGTTCTTCGGTGATATCGATCTGTCGCCGTTTCAGAGGGACATCGCAAAGGAGATACTGAGGCAGATCGGGATCAAGCTCTCTTTCCTTAGCAGGGTGGGACTCGGTTATCTGACCCTCGGAAGGCAGGGGAAGACCCTCTCCGGAGGAGAGTACCAACGCGTGAATCTCTCGAACCAGCTCGCATCATGTCTCACCGGCACCCTCTACGTCCTTGACGAACCCACCGTCGGGCTCC
Organism: uncultured Nitrospiraceae bacterium; assembly: GCA_964475485.1. Lineage (GTDB taxonomy): Bacteria > Nitrospirota > Thermodesulfovibrionia > Thermodesulfovibrionales > UBA9159 > CAYYWY01. The sequence continues at coordinate 5,944 of CAYYWY010000041.1, forward strand.
ATGCAAGGGACACGGAGAGGGTCGCAAGTATAATGGCAGAACTCTCCGAAACGGGAAACACGGTGGTCGTGGTTGAGCATGATAAGGGGATAATACGGGCAGCGGACTGGATCGTAGAGCTTGGGCCCGGCGGAGGGCACAGGGGGGGAGAGATAGTCTTTTCGGGCACAAAGGGGGAATTCCTGAGCGCTGAGACATTGACATCGCGGTATCTGAGAGGTGTCGATGCGATTACGATACCTCACGGGAGGAAACATCCCGAGAAAAGAAGGCAGGAACTCATCCTCTACGGCGCAAGGGGGAACAATCTCAAGGGTGTTGACCTGAAAATACCACTCCGCACCATGACGTCCATAACCGGCGTATCCGGTTCGGGAAAGAGCAGTCTCATTGTCGAGACCCTCTGCCGGGCCCTTGCAAAGGATTTCGGCCTCCAGGAGGATGCCGCCCTACCCTACCATTCCATAAAGGGGAAGGAACTCGTCAGGGGACTGAAGATCATCGATCAAACCCCCATAGGGAGATCTCCCCGTTCAAATCCTGTGACTTATCTCAAGATATTCGATCAGATACGGAGACTCTTTTCAGAGCAGATAGAGGCAAAGGCTCACGGCTATCAACCGGGATACTTCTCCTTCAACGTTCCGGGAGGGAGATGCGAGACATGCAGGGGGGAGGGATATCAGAAAATGGAGATGTATTTCTTCGAGGATATCTTCGTCAAATGCGAAGAGTGCGGCGGGAAAAGATACAAACCGGATGCTTTGAAAGTCATGTACAACGGCAGGAATATCGTAGATGTCCTCGAAATGACTGTTGATGAGGCCTGCGAGCTGTTCGCTGATAGCCCGGCAATATCCGGCAGGCTTTCCCTGATGAAGGATGTAGGACTTGGGTACCTGAGGCTCGGGCAGCCTGCTACGACCCTTTCAGGCGGAGAGGCCCAGAGGCTTAAGATATGTTCGGAGCTGTCATCCGGAATCGGAGGGAATTACCTCTATGTCCTCGACGAGCCTACCGTGGGGCTCCACTTTAATGATGTGAAATTACTGATCCATGTCTTAAGAAGGCTCGTTGGGGCGGGCAACACCGTCGTTGTGATAGAGCATAACCTTGATGTAATCGCCGCATCGGACTGGATAGTGGATTTGGGCCCTGAGGGCGGTGACCGGGGCGGAAGGATTATCTTCGAGGGAACCCCGGATGAGATCGTTAAGGTGGAGGAGTCGTATACCGGGAAATACCTGAAGAGTCTATTCACTGGTGGCGGTATTTGCTGAGATTATATCATTTCTCTGATCTCTGCAAACAGCGATCGGGTTTCTCCTTTCATATCATCCGGCAAATTAAAGACGGCCGCGTCCTCCACCGGAATCAAGTACACGAATCCCTTATTAACGGGACATTTATAAAGATCTTCGAGGATAATGGCATATCCGAGGAGTTGATAGTTGATTAACTATTTCAAATCCTCTTCTATTTCCTTAAATCTCTGAGAAAAACTCTCCTATTGCGAATCGTCAAACTGCTTCAACCAGCGATGGATGTACTCTCTGTCAAATTCGGGATTCTTCAGGAGAATTGTCTTAATGTCCTCTATATCCCTCGGTCTCCCCTTAAATGTTTCACATTCAGCATTTCAGAACTCCTTGAATACCTTTGCAAGCGAGTCCCCTGCCACGTGCATCCTGAACTCATTAAAATAGCCGAAGGGCGTGAGCATGACCCGATACCCTGCCCTCTCAAGCCTTCCGACCACCTCATCGAGCAGAACCATTGCAAACTCCGGAGGTGATTTGCTTGAGGAAAGGTGATTAAAGGAATGAAGGACGACGTTCTTTGTATTGAACTTTCCGGCAATCCATTTCGTGTTCTTCACGAACTTCTGAATGACGCTCTCCTTCTTCCCCTCGTCCCCTGCCTCTGAATGGAAAAAGATGACCGCCGCGCTAGTAACCGATTCCTCTTTTTCCATGTCCGGGACATCAGGAAGGCTCTTCGAGGCCGTCTTATACCACCACTCATGCACATAGAACATCAGAAGTTTCATGAAAGATTTTTCAACAAAGCGCATCAGTTAGTCAAGTGTATATATGTCCGCTCCTGCCTTTCTTCTTCGGATCATAACCCAAACCTGCTTTTTACTCTGTTTGGAGTCCAACTTCTCCTCGTGCTGCTGTATAATACCTGCATGTTACTTTATCTCGCTAAACGCCTTCTCACAATGGTCCCCCTCCTGCTCGGCATCACCCTTATCACCTTCATAGTCATCCATCTTGCGCCCGGAGGCCCTGTGGAGGTCGAGACCGAGATGCAGCTTAAGGCCTCTGCCCAGGCAAGGGAAAACCTTAAGAAACTCTATGGTCTTGACAAGCCTCTCCATGTACAGTACATGGACTGGATCAAGAGATTCGCGAAACTCGATTTCGGCAAGTCTTTTGTGGACGGACGGAAGGTGACAGACAAGATAGCGGAGACGATTCCCATAACACTTATCATTGACCTTTTGGCCCTGATACTTATCATCGCCATTGCAATCCCCCTCGGTGTGTTTTCTGCAACAAGGCAATACTCCCTGTTCGACAAGGTCTCGACGGTAGGGGTATTCATAGGCTTTTCAGTGCCGGAATTCTGGCTTGCCCTTCTGCTGATGATCCTCTTCGGCGTTCAGCTCGGCTGGCTTCCTATTTCCGGTATTCAGAGCATAGACGTCTCCGACATGACCGCTGCCGAACTCTTTCTCGACCGGGTTAGACATCTCATCCTGCCTGTAACTATCACCGCATTCGGCGGCCTTGCAAGCATGAGCCGTTACAGCCGTTCAAGCATGCTCGAGGTGATAAGGCAGGATTACATAAGGACTGCGTATGCAAAAGGCCTGAAGGAACGCGATGTGGTTTACAAGCACGCACTCAGGAACGCCCTGCTTCCCATCATAACGATACTGGGCCTGGCGATACCGGGGCTTATCGGCGGCGGCCCGATCTTCGAGACAATCTTCTCCATTCCGGGCATGGGCCGGCTGTTTTACTCCTCGGTAATGGCAAGGGATTATCCCACGATCATGGGCATCCTGACCATTGGTGCGGTGCTGACCCTCATCGGCAATCTCATCGCAGATATCTCCTATGCCCTTGCCGATCCGAGAATAAGGGTGAGGAAATGAGACTCGCGAGAATAACCATGCGGCGGTTTGCCGGAAACAGATTGTCCCTTGTCGGACTGTGCGCGGTCACCGGCTTGTTGCTCGTCGCTCTTGTTGCACCCTATGTTGCGCCTTACAATCCGACAGCGATCGACGTGCATAACATACTTTCACCTCCGGACAGACTACATCCCCTCGGCACCGATGAACTCGGCAGAGACGTCCTTTCGAGAATGATCTGGGGAAGCAGGGTATCCCTGCAGGTCGGCTTCGTCGCTGTGGGGATCGCGACACTCATAGGGATCATCGTGGGGGCACTGGCCGGATACTACGGCGGCTGGGTGGATTCCACATTGATGAGGTTCGTCGACATCATGCTCGCGATCCCGACTCTGTTTCTTATTCTTGCCGTCATAGCTGTAGTGGAGCCGGGTGTGTTTGTCATTATGGTGGTGATAGGGGCTACCAGTTGGATGGGCATAAGCCGGCTTGTGAGGGCCGAGTTTCTGAGCCTGAAAGAAAGGGATTTCGTCCTCGCTGCGCGAGCCCTCGGCGCAGGCGATATAAGGATAATCTTCCGGCATATCCTTCCCAATGCCCTCGCACCGGTGTTCGTCACCGCAACCTTCAGGATAGCAGGGGCCATCCTGCTTGAGTCAGGCCTCTCTTTTCTGGGCCTGGGGGTCCAGCCCCCTACTCCGAGCTGGGGCAACATCCTCACGTCCGGTAAGGACAATATAGAGGTTGCGTGGTGGCTTTCGCTGTATCCCGGGATCGCCATCCTGATCGCGGCACTGGGCTACAACCTGGTGGGTGAAGGTCTCAGGGACGCCCTTGACCCCAGGTTATGGGACCAGGAAGCCCCGGCTGCCATACACAAGAAGAATGCTGGACAAGAAGCTTAAAGATGCCGCCTCATTCACCCCTGACCCTGAACGAGCTTTAAACAATCTCAGATCGTTCTGCGAGAGCAACCCGGAAAGGACGGATGAAGTCCTTGCAAACCTGAGGGCTCTTTCCCTCCTCTTCAGTTACAGTCAGTTCCTTGCCCATTTCGCCTCATCCCATCCCGGTGCACTTTTCGAAAGCATCCCGAAGGTGCGTGAGCCTCTGCGGACGGAATCCCTTGCCGCTGCATTAAGAGAGGAGATCGGCGGCGTTTCCGATGCCCCCATCGAGACTGTCATGAGTATTCCGCGCATCTTCAAAAAGAAAGCCCTTCTCAGGATTACACTAAGGGACATCCTCAACATAACCGACTTCCCTGAAACAATGGCAGAGCTTAGCCTGCTGGCTGATGTGATCGTAACGGAATCTTTGGAGCTCATGCGAAACAGGCTTGAGGAGACTTACGGGGAGCCGAGGGATGATGCCTTTTCCGTCATCTCCGTCGGAAAACTTGGAGGCAATGAGCTGAACTTCAGCTCAGACATCGACCTTCTCTACGTGTACGGCACCGAGAGAGGCGAAACCGGCGGCGTAATGACATCTGGCGGCATCTTAAAGAACAGGATCAGCAATCATGAGTATTACTGCAAACTGGGAGAGCATATAAACAGGTTCCTCTCCATGAACACTGGCGACGGCTTTGCTTACAGGGTTGATCTCAGACTCAGGCCTGAGGGGCAGAGGGGAAGTCTCGCCCAGTCTCTCACGGCATACGAAACATACTACGAGTCATGGGGCATGGCATGGGAAAGAGCGATGCTTCTGAGGGCAAGGCCTATAGCCGGGGACGACGGCCTAGGCAAGGCGTTTCTCGAAACCATCAGGCCCTTCATCTACAGGAAATACCTTGACTTCAGCGCCATAGAAGAGATACGGCGTATGAAGACAAGGATCGATGCGGCATTCAAGAAGGACGACATAAAGCGGGGCTACGGCGGCATACGGGAGATAGAGTTCTTCGTACAGGCCCTTCAGCTGATCTACGGCGGCAGGGAACCACTCCTGCGCGAAAGGAGCATTCTCATGGGACTTCACAGGCTCTTACAGAAAAACCTCATCGGTCGGGAGGATTATGCCATCTTGAACGACAATTATCTTTTCCTGAGGAAGCTCGAACACAGGCTCCAGCAACTGAACGACCTCCAGACCCACTCGGTGCCTTCCGAAAAAAGCGAGCTTAGTGCGCTGGGCAGGAAGATGGGTTTCCCCGACAGAACGTCCTTCCTCCTGGAACTGGAGGAGAGAAGACGGGCGGTCAGGAGCATCTATGACTCCCTGTTTGTGGAAAGTGGACAAAAGAGAGCGGCGGAAGAGGCATCGCTGTTTTTTGATCAGGATCTGTCCGTTGGTGAGCTCAAAGAGATTCTGCGGGCATATCCGATCAAGGACATTGAGAAGGCCGCCCGCAACATAACACATATAAAGGACATCACCTTTTCCTTTCAGACCCTCCGGGGCAGGAGACTCCTTGGCAGGATACTCCCTGCCTTCATCCTCGAGACGCTGAAAACCAGAAATCCCGATGCAGCCCTGAACAGACTCCAGTCATTTGCCACGATCCTTGCTTCCGAAGAATCCTATCTGGAGCTGTTCGAGAAAAACGAGACACTTATCCCCGCCCTGGCACGCATCTTTTCCA
>CAYYWY010000041.1:11685-16860 GCA_964475485.1 uncultured Nitrospiraceae bacterium
TACCTTCTGAAGAACATCATGAAGCGGCCCGAGTATCTTGAACTCATCGGGCACGAGATGTTCCTGAAAAAGACCTTGGCGTCCCTGAAGCGGGAGCTCAGAGAAACCGTGAAATCGGGGATGTCACTTTCGGACTCGATAAGGATGCTGCGCCAGATGGAAGAGATCCGCCTCGGAACCCTCTTCCTTGAGAAGAAGATCGATACCATAAGGCTTATTAAGGGGTTGAGCAAGGCTGCCGAGGCTGTGGTCTCCGCATGCCTCGACGAATTGTTAAAGGATGGGTTCGTGGCAATCGGCATGGGTAAGGCAGGCGGAAGGGAGATCACCTTTGACTCGGATCTTGACCTTGTCTTCGCCTCCGAAAAGGAGATATCCGAAGGCAGCGTAAAAGCCGCTGAAAGGCTCATAAGGCTCCTCACTTCTTACACAAAGGACGGGCTTGCCTACCGCGTGGACATGAGACTCAGGCCGGATGGGACAAAAGGACCCCTGATATCGACCGTGGATTCCCTGAACCGCTATTATTCGCAGGCAGCTCACTTCTGGGAGTTCCAGGCCCTTCTCAAGGCCAGGCCTATAGGCGGAGACATGACCTCGGGCTGTTCATTCATGAAGATGAGGGAAGAGATCCTCGTTATGAAGGGCCGGGGCGTATCCGCCTCCGGCATAAAGTCGATGAGGGACAGAATTCAGCGGGAACTTTCAAGGGAAAAGGAAGGCTACGACATTAAGCTCGGAACGGGCGGCATCGAGGAGCTGGAGTTCACCGTACAGTACCTCCAGCTGGTGAATTGTCATAAATACAAAGGACTTCTGCCGCAGGGGACAGTAGATGCGGTAAGAAGGCTCCGCCTTTCCGGCGCAATAGAAGTGCAGGAGGCAGAGTTCATGGAGAAAACATACATTTTCTTCAGAACCCTCGAAAGCTTTCTGAGGCTGCAGGGGGAGCCGGTACTGAAGCGAACAGGCCCTGCGGCCGATGATGCCGGGGAATTCATGGGTTTTGCAGACAGCGGGGAGTTGCTGGCGCACATAGATTCAAGGAGGAGCCGGACAAGAGAACTTTTCCTGAAATATCTGAGCTGAGTTTGTGTATCGTTTCGCTTGTGATATAATCTTTTTAGATTCCCTGCTTCCTGCGGCAGGCCGAAGACGGTCGTGAATGCATGCCTTTATCCAGGGAGGTGCGGTATGAGAGTTATCGCTGAAAACCTTAACGTCAGAAACAAGCAATACATCGAAGCGCTGAAGAGAAAGGACTCCGACACGATTTCGAAGATGGCACGGGAGCTTGCCGCGGCCGGAGCCGAAATTATAAATCTCCAGTGCTCGACTGATGGTGCAGGGGACGGCGATGCGCTGCCCCTGGCGGTGGAAGCGGCCGGCAGGGCAACGGAAGCCGCTTTGTCCTTGGATTCCCGTAACCTGGACGCGCTTAGGAAATCCCTCCCGCTGTGCAAAAAACCGCCCCTGGTCAATTACCTCTCAGCAACAGAGCCTGAGGATGTTGAAGAATTTCTGGAACTCATTGCCCATTCCGGTGCATCCCTCGTGCTTCGGGCCTCCAGGGGAACCGTGCCGACAACACTGGAAGGAAAGCTCCAGATTATCGAAGAGCTGATAGAAATGGCGAATGCAGCGGATATCCCCAATGAGCGGCTTTTTGCAGATCCATCACTTGTCCACGTGGGAAGGGGAATGGGACAAAGCCATATAGTGAATTCCCATGAATGCATCAGGGTGCTTAATGAGATGGTGGAACCTCCCATCAATACTATCGCATGGATCTCGAATATTTCGGCAGGGCTTCCGAAAGCCCTGGCATCAGGAGTCAACGCAGCGCTTTTGACCTACCTGGCGGGGGCCGGACTCGACGCAGCCATGGTAGACGTCCTTGACCCGGCGATACAGAAAGCCGTGTTCCTGATAATGTCTTTCAGAGACGAGATCATATTCACACCGGCTGATATGACAAAATGGGCCTGAAAAGAGGACCTTATGCTGAAACTCCGTGACGGCATTGTTGAGCTTTACAAGAAGGTAGCCACTTCCATTCCCCCCGATGTGGAGGAAGCGATCAAAGGCGCTCTTATTACAGAGAAGGATTCACGGGAAGGAGAATCCCTCTCAGGCATTCTTGAAAATATTCAGAGGTCGAGGCAAGTCCCGAGGCCGGCCTGCATCGACACCGGCATACCTGTCTTCAGGGTAAAGGTCCCACGGGGACTCGGCCATATTGAAATAAAGAATACCATACGCGAGGCCACCTCCATTGCGACACAGAAAGTACCGCTTGCCCTTAATGCCGTGGACATTCTCACAGGCGAGAATTCCGGCGACAACACCGGCATCGGCTTCCCGGTCATCTACCTCGAAGAGGCCCTCGACGACACATTCACAATAGACCTGATGCTCAAGGCAGGAGAATGTGAAAACTACAGCAGGACCTACAAACTGCCTGTTGAGGAGCTGCAGGCGGGCAGAGACCTTGAAGGCGTCACAAAATGCGTCATCGACTGCGTAACGAAGGCAGAGGGCAAAGGCTGTCCCCCTTACACCATAGGCGTGGGGATAGGCGCCACACATGAACAGGTATCTGTCCTTGCGGTGCATCAGCTCTTTAGAAGAATATCCGACGAGAACGAACATCCCGTCTTAAGCGACATGGAGAAGAGTCTTGTTGTGGAGATAAATCGATCGGGTATGGGCCCCCTTGGTCTCGGCGGCAAGACAACAGCCCTTGCGGTGAAGATAGGCATCAACCACAGGCACCCCGAGTCATATCTCGTCCATGTCTCCCTGGCCTGCTGGGCGAACAGAAGGGGCAGGCTAATTTGGTAACCGGGATCTGGTGCACATCGATCCCCGTATCCCTGGAGAAGTCTCAGTTATTGACAGCCTCAAGATAATTAGACCATTAATTTGTGAAATCCCTCCCGGCCTCCTTTTCCCAAGGGAGGAACAAAGCCCTCATTGACGAAGAGGGTGAGGGGAGATTTTCCAAATGGTGTCTATTCAATATAGTAGATTCTATACAAAGGAATAAAGCGGAAATGAGCAGCAAACACAGCCCCTCTGTTTTCATTACCGGCGGAACCGGATTTATCGGCAGGCATCTTCTTGAGGCATTGAAAGAGAAGGGCTGTGCCGTACGATGCCTTGTGAGAAATTCCGCCGATGCCGCTGCCTGCCACGGGAAAGGATTTGAGACATGGGCAGGCAACATCCTTGACAGGGAAAGCCTTAAGGGAAGCCTTGACGGCATCACAATGGTGGTCCACCTGGCCGGGATCATAGAGGAGAAAGCGGATATGACCTTTGAGATGGTACACGTGGAGGGCACAAAGAACCTTGTCGATGAGGCCAAGCAAGCGGGCGCGAAGCATTTCTTCTATCAGTCGGCCCTCGGAGCTTCCCGGAATTCACCTTTCAGGTATCAGAGGACAAAGGCTGAGGCCGAGGAGATCGTGAAAGATAGCGGCATCCCCTATACCATTTTCAGACCTTCCCTTGTTATAGGCGAAGAAGACGATTTTACAGAGAAATTGAAGAGACTGATAAGACTGAGCCCTGTGGTGGCGGTGCCGGGAGATGGGAATGCAAGATTCCAGCCCATTGACGTTGATGACTGGGTAACATGCTTTCTGACTATAATAGGCAATGAGAATGCGCTGGGGAAGACTTACGAGTTCGGCGGTCCTGAGCACCTCACCTATAATGAGATCGTCATGCTGCTGATGGAGGTTATGGGGACCAAGAAAACAATTGTCCATATGCCCACGATTTTTGCAAGGGCAGGTGTTCCCTTCATCAGTGTTGCGAAAGGTCTGGGCAGGTTTCTCGGCAAAGACATACCCTCCGTGACATCCGAACAAATCAGATTCCTCGGCATGGACAACATCTGTGAACTGGATTCTGTCGAAAAACTCTTCGGTTTCAAACCAATAACCTGCAGGGAATCCCTTTGGAAGTTTACTAGGGCATGACTGTCATCGACCCGAGAACACCCCTCACCCCTCCCTTGATGGGAGGGATGAAAGAGCGATTTCTTAAAGAATCCCTTATTAGACAATGCATTGCAGCAAGGCTTGATTGCCCGATGAGTGTCACTGTCCTCCTCCGGCTTGACCGGGGGGATCAAGCATGCCCTCTGGATTCCCCGATTAAATCGGGGAATAACGAAATATAAGAATCGCTCAATTTAGGGTATAAACTCCAGTAATTTGACTGATACCCCGCCACATGTTAGCCTTTAGCATGAAGACCTTCGAGGTTATCGACATTTCCGGCGATGCGGGTATACGGGCATATGGGCAGACCCTCCAGGAGCTATTCGTCAATGCCGCAATGGGGATGTATAGCCTCATCACTGACCCTGAAGCCATAAGGGAGGAAAAGGATATCTCCGTGGACATCAAGAGCCTTTCCCTTGAAGGACTCCTTGTGGCCTGGCTCAATGAGCTTATATTTCAGTTTGATGCCTATGGGTTCATAGGCAGAAGGATTGTGATTGCCGAAATCAACCCCGCGCTTAAAGCTACAGTATCAGGGGAGGAATTCGATCCCGAAAGACACGAAAGGAGGTTACTCATTAAGGCAGCAACATACCATCAGCTCGCCATAGAGAAAGAGGATGGGATCTGGGTGACGAATGTTATTTTTGACATATAGAAGACAGTCACTACTGTCCAAAACAGCCTATGAGATGCTTGACAACATCGGCTTTCAAAAACGAGATTGCTTCAGAGCTAAAGCTTCTCGCAATGACAGTAAAACGTCATCAATGCTCAATTTGTCGTTGCGACCAAAGCGAAGCAATCTCTGTTTTGGACAGGTCTGGAAGACAGTGACAAGTGACGAGTAAAGTTTTTGCCGTCACTTTTCTGCTCGGTATTGATTTTGAGAGGAGGTGGTTGAATGGGAGTCGAGAAACTCAGGAGAATCGATAGCACGAAGATGGAAATCCCTGTCGATTATAAACCCGGCATGAGGGTAAAGGGGATAATCTATCTGGACGAAGTCCTTGAAAAGGGACTCGAGAGTCAGTGCATCGAACAGGTAGCGAACGTTGCAACGCTGCCAGGAATCGTGAAGGCATCCATGGCCATGCCCGACATCCACACGGGATACGGCTTTGCGATAGGCGGCGTTGCGGCCTTCGACATTGAGCAC
>CAYYWY010000041.1:16885-18666 GCA_964475485.1 uncultured Nitrospiraceae bacterium
GGGCTATGATATAAATTGAGGGGTCCGTCTCCTCAGGTCGAACCTCACAAGGGATGAGGTTCTGCCGAGGATGAAGGACCTCGTCGGGGTCCTGTACAACGAGATACCTTCAGGTGTCGGCTCAAGGGGGAAGATCCGCCTCGGCGCCGAAGACGAGCGGAAACTGCTTTTGAAGGGCGCGCGCTGGGCGGTGGAACAGGGATACGGAGATGCCGCGGACATTGAAAGGATCGAGTCGGGCGGATTCATAGACGGCGCCGACCCTGACCTTATAAGCCGGAAGGCTTACGAGAGGGGAAGGGCCCAGCAGGGGACCCTTGGCTCCGGAAACCATTTCCTTGAAATCCAGTACGTGGACGAAATTTACGATGAAACCGCCGCAAGCGCACTGGGTCTTTTCCGGGGCCAGATGACAGTTATGATTCATACAGGTTCCAGGGGCTTCGGACATCAGGTCTGCACAGACTTCCTTGAGGTCATGGAGAGGGCCGTCTCCAAGTACAGCATAGAACTGCCTGACAAGGAGCTTGCGTGCGCTCCCTTTGGAAGCCCCGAGGCAGATGATTACCTCGCTGCCATGAGGGCTGCTGCGAATTATGCATGGGCAAACAGGCAGTGTATTATGCACTGGACGAGGGAGGCATTCCTCCAGGTCTTCAGGGCATCTCCAAAAGAACTGGGGATGAGCCTTATCTACGATGTTGCCCATAATATTGCGAAGGTCGAAGAGCACAGCGTCACCGGGAAGAAGATGAAACTCGTTGTTCATCGAAAAGGAGCGACAAGGGCATTTCCTCCCGGTCATCCCGAGCTGCCCGAAGCATACAAGAAAACCGGTCAACCTGTCCTTATACCCGGCGACATGGGCAGGGCCTCCTTTGTTCTTCTGGGGACGGAAAAGGCGATGCAGGAGACCTTCGGGTCGACGTGCCATGGGGCAGGGAGAGTGATGTCAAGGCACCAGGCCATAAGACAGGCAAAGGGCCGGGCGATATGGCGTGAAATGGAAGACAAGGGGATAATCGTCAAGTCTGCCGGGCGTGAGACCCTTGCAGAGGAGATGTCCGAGGCATATAAAGATATATCCAATGTGGTGGATGTTGTTCACAATGCAGGGATATCGAAGAAGGTGGCGAGACTGAGACCCATGGGAGTGGTGAAGGGGTAACCCCCTCAATCCCCCTTAATCCAAGGGGGAAGAAAATTCCCCCTCTTAAGATAAGAGGGGCGAAGGAGGGGTTATGATCAGCCCGAGGCCTTACTCAACAGCAAGTCGCTGTCAAATTCGCATGTGAAAAGTGACTTTAAAGGAAACTTCTTTGAAGCGTCCAGGATTTCTATTCCCACAATTTCACCTGTTTCAGTGGTATCAACATTTATCCCTTCGGAAATCTCTATTACCCCTGAAGGCTTTACATCCGAAAGCTTTATATAGGCTGCATCTATCTCTTTGTCATAATATATCTTCATCGCCCTCTTTCCTTTCTTAAAGGATATGCGGTCAATACCGTTACTTGATCATTCCCGATAACAAACACAACTTTCAGCGGATAGTTATATCTCTTTTTTAAATCATAACTTATCTCTTCATGTTTTCCTCTTGTCAGTCTTTTATCCATTATAACAGACTCTATCAAATGCCTTACGTCGTTTTCATCGATATTATAGAGGTCTATCCTTCTCCGGGAATGTCTTGAGAAGCGTATCTCCATCTACTGTCTTTGCTCGGGTTTTATATCGATGGTGAAGCTCTGCAATACCTCTCCGCCGTGGCCGTCGGC
>CAYYWY010000042.1:0-15721 GCA_964475485.1 uncultured Nitrospiraceae bacterium
CATCGCTTCATACTCTTCCTTAGTGGGCTGGCGTTTTGTGACCGCTCTCAGGGACATTACGTTTTCATCGGAGTAATCCCATCCCTGAAGAAGCAGCCCTCCGGCTATCCTCTTCATGTCCCAGGAGCCTGGCCTCTTCTTGTGTGGGGAGAGCATATCGGGGAGCTCAAGAAGTCTCACGTTAGGTTTCTTCGCAAAGACCCCGAGGGCACCCTTTGTAAAGGACGGCGCGATCACCACCTCAAGAAAGAGTTCGTACATCTCCCCCGCAGCCGCCTCGTCCACCTCTGTGTTGAAGGCCACCACACCTCCGAAGGCAGAGACAGGGTCCGTCTTTGCAGCCTTCACATACGCCTCTGAAGCGGTCTCGCCCACTGCAACGCCGCAGGGATTGTTATGCTTTATAATTGCGCATGCCTTCTCCTCGAACTCCAGAGCCAAGAGGAGGGCCGAATGGGTGTCGAGGTAATTGTTGAATGACATCTCCTTACCCTGAAGCACCCTTGCATCCGGAAGAGAAAGGCCTGTTGTCCTCTCACGGTAGATCGCGGCCTTCTGGAAGGGATTTTCTCCGTATCTCAGGACGTTCACCCTTTTAAAGGAGATGGTGAGGCTCTCCGGGAATGACCTCTCCTTTTCCGTGACACCCGCAAGATAATCCGCAATTAGGGCGTCGTACCGGGCGGTATGGGAAAACACTTTCTTCGCGAGGTTCAGCTTTGTCTCTCTGCCTATCTCACCTTTGGACGATTTCATCTCGTTCAGTATGGACTCATAGTCATCGGGGTCAACCACCACTGCAACATCCTGGAAATTCTTCGATGCCGCCCTCAGCATGGTAGGGCCCCCGATGTCGATATTCTCAATCGCTTCTTCAAAGGTCACGCCGGGTTTCGAGACGGTCTCCTCAAAGGGATAGAGATTCACTACCACCATATCGATTGGCTCTATACCGTGTTTTTTTATGTCCTCCATGTCCCCGGGATTGCTGCGCCTTGAAAGCAGTCCTCCGTGGATCTTGGGATGGAGAGTCTTGAGCCTCCCTTCCAGCATCTCGGGGAACCCGGTGTAATCGGAGACCTCTATCACCGGAATGCCCGATTCGCGCAGCGCCTTCGCAGTCCCGCCTGTAGAGAGAATCTCCACTCCCATGGCCGACAATCCCTTTGCAAAATCAACAATCCCTTTCTTGTTAGAGACACTCATCAGTGCTCTTCTTACCATGCCATCCTCCTTGATCGATCTCTATATCGAATGTTATTGCGGTCTCAGAAAAACATTTGCGGATGCCCTCACCGTTAATCTTCATGCCCGAAGTTCTCAGCCGGGCATCTATGTTTAGAGTGGATTTACCCCTTCGCTGGAATAACGGCGGAAAAAGTACAGACTATCATTAGCCCCTGATAATTCCGCATCTTCGTCCTCCGCGCCCGGATCGCCCTTCACAATACACCCCGCTCCCTGAGGCTAACATATTTTCCGTCACCGACAATCACATGGTCAAGTACGTTTATGCCGACGATCTCGCCTGTTGCCTTAAGCCTTTCCGTAACGGCAAGGTCATCCCTGCTCGGCTCAGGGTCTCCGCTGGGATGATTATGGGCAAAGATGACAGAGGCTGCCGATTCCCTTATCGCCTCCCTGAACGCCTCGCGCGGATGAATGATTGAATTGGTAAGTGTGCCCTCGGAGACCCTGGCCTCTTTTATGAGCCTGTTCTTTGCATCAAGGAGAAGGGAGACGAAGACCTCCTTTCTCATGTTCTTAAACCTCGGTGCGCACCAGGAATAGACGGCCTGACTGGAGAGAAAGGATTCGGCGCTGTCCGGGGATTCTCCCATAAGCCTCTTGCCTAGGGCAAAGGCAGCCTTGAGCTGAGCTATCTTTGCAGTACCCAGCCCTTTCACCTTGATAAGGTCGGCGAGGGATGCGCTGTCGATATTCCTGAGGCCCTTGAACTTCTCAAGGAGTTCCATCGCAAGGGCCATCACGCCCTTTCCGTTGCCGCCGGTCCTGAGGATAATGGCAAGAAGCTGGGCCTCGGAAAGGCTTTCCGCGCCATATCTGATGAGCCTTTCCCTCGGCCTTTCGTCCCTCGGCCAGTCTTTAACCTTCGGATGTGCCATCATCTTCCCCCAATGGATGGATATTTTATCAGTTTCCTTATAATTTTTCTGCAACAATTTCGCTTATAGATCCTCCTCCTTCAAGCCGGCAAGCCATTACTGAAGACCCGAAGGGTTATGAGACTTCAACTGATGCCGCTGCAACCTCCGCCTCACGTCCCTGAACTGATAATCCTCGGCAAGTATCTTCTCATATACCGCCTTCGCTTTTTCCTTCTCACGGGAAGCCTCATAACACAGGGCTAGATAATAGTGAGCCTCAAGGTTTGAGCTATTCGCGGGCCCGCTTCCGATGACCTTTGAAAGCCTTTCCACAGCCAGGATTATCATGCCGCTGTCAAGAACATCTTACCCACCAGGACAGATGCAGCGAAGGCGCGAGGCGATCTGTCCGGAAATCTCGTCGAGATAGGATAGGATATATGATTCCGCCGGACAGGTGCAAGGACGTCCTGCTAATGATATAATTTCCAGGTGAGCGCGATCTGCGAATATGTGAATGACTATTTGTACTTTGTCGTGCAGCCCGCCAAGGATGGGGATGCCCTGCTTTACTGTTCGGGCGTGAACATAGACCGTTTTTCCCCCATTACAAAGGGACGGCACGGCATAGGCTCAAATCCCGCCATGAGGGGACTTCAGCTCGTAAATCTCGCGGTCAGGGACCTGGTTCTTTCAGAGGGGGCAACGCCGAGGAGGATTAAGGGGAATGATTGCAAAGGAATTGCTCCCACTGGCGATACCTGGTATACGGAGTTTCTCCTCATAGAAAAAGCACCTGAGTTATTGCCGGTCAAAATACTTCCTTCTTGCGTTCTTATCCTTCTGAAGAAGATATTCAAAGCCTCTATGCTTGAAGTGGCATTGCCCGAAACGCCGCCGGGACCTGATGAACTGCAGGGTTTTCTCGATGACTTGTGCGGCAAGTACGGCGAGTCTACGATGCCAGGATGAGGGAGGTGGGAACTACTTTACCCTCGCCCCCGGCTTCACTTCCCTGTCAAGAGTGAGGATGACAGGTCTTCCGTCTTCGTCCGTGGCTGCAAGAAGCATCCCCCTGGATTCAAAGCCCATGAGCTTCGCGGGTTTGAGGTTAGCAACGACCACGATCTCCTTGCCCACAAGGTATTCGGGGTCATAGGCCTTGCCGATGCCTGCAACAACCTGACGCTCTTCGCCGATATCGACTCTGAGTTTTATGAGCTTGTCCGACTTGTCGACTCTCTCGGCGCTTATCACCCTTCCAATCTTGAGCTCCACCTTCGCAAACTCCTCTATCGAAAGCAACTCCTTCTCGCCCTGTTCCGTTATCTTCACTTTCTCCTTCTTCTCAACCTCCAACTTTTCCTTCTCTATCCTCGGGAAGAGCTGCTCGCCCTTCGAAACGATAACGGAATAATTAGGAAGCCATTTCCAGAAGAAGACCTCAGGAAATCCATTCACTTCAGTTATGCTCAGCTTAACTTCCTCTACAAGTGACCTTAGCCCCAGCTGATTCCATATTTTCTCTGCAGTTTCAGGCATAAAAGGATAAATGTGAACAGCAACAAGCCGAAGACTGTTCCAGATACTGAACATCACCGTCCTGAGCCATTCTTTGTTTTCCTTGAAAAGCTTCCACGGCTCCTGAGAAGCGATAAAATTATTGGAGGCGCTGATGATATCCCACACATACTCCAAAATCATATTAAATCTGAGATGCTTCCAGTTCGAAAAACCCTCATCATCGACCAAGGGACCTGTACAGGAGATACACACCCTTGCAAGTTCATTCGTCGCGGTCCCGGATTCACCCGGCCCGGGCAGTGGAATCACACCTCCAAAGTACCTCTCAGCCATGGCGAGGAACCTCGAAAGCAGATTTCCCAGATCGTTGGCAAGGTCAGTGTTGATGCGCCGTATCAATGCCTCCTCGGAAAAATCCCCGTCAAGGCCGAAAGAGACTTCCCTGAAGAGGAAGTACCTGAAGGCGTCGACTCCATATCTGTCTGCCATTGCATGAGGGTCAACCACATTTCCGAGGGACTTGGACATCTTCCGCCCTTCCACTGTCCACCATCCGTGGGCGAAGATATTTTCAGGCAGCGGGAGGTTCAGAGCCATAAGCATTGTCGACCAGTACACGGCGTGAGTTGTGAGGATGTCCTTTCCCACAAGATGGTGGGAAGCCGGCCACCACTTTCCATCAAGGAGGGAATTGAGGGGGGTAGCATTTCCCGCATCAGGTGCAAGGTAACGCGTCGCAGAATAATAATTCACTAGGGCATCGAACCATACATAGGTTACGAAACCGTCGTCAAAGGGAAGCGGGATTCCCCACGAAAGCCTCTGTCTGGGACGGGAGATGCAGAGGTCGCCCAAGGTGTTGTTCTTTAAAAAGCCGAGCACTTCGTTTCTGCGCGTCTCGGGCAGTATATAAAGGGGATTTTCCTCGATGTATCTGATGAGCCTGTCCTGATACCTCGACATGAGGAAGAAATAGTTCACCTCCTG
The DNA here is from genome assembly GCA_964475485.1 of uncultured Nitrospiraceae bacterium. Classification (GTDB taxonomy): domain Bacteria; phylum Nitrospirota; class Thermodesulfovibrionia; order Thermodesulfovibrionales; family UBA9159; genus CAYYWY01. Next base: position 4,620 of record CAYYWY010000042.1, read on the forward strand.
TATCTGCTCGACAGGTCTGCCACAGTCCGGACAGTTGCCGTTCACCAGTTCCTTTTCGGTCCAGAACCGCTCATCAGGCGTGCAGTACCAGCCAGCATAGGACCTCCTCTCGATCTCTCCTCTGTCCCGCAGTGACTGCATCAGCCCCTGAACGGTCTTCACATGCTCGCCGTCGGTTGTGCGGATAAAGGCATCATTTGATATCTTCAGTTTTTCCCATAGCTTCTTGAAATTTTCGACCATCAGGTCGGCGTGTTCTTTCGGCGTCCTGCCTTTCTCCGAGGCTGCCTTCTCCACCTTCTGACCATGTTCATCGGTGCCTGTGAGGAAGAAGACCCTTTTCCCCAGCAGTCTGTTTCTCCTTGCAAGGATGTCGGCGGCAATTGTTGTGTATGCATGCCCAATGTGGGGGACGTCGTTCACATAGTAGATGGGCGTGGTTACGTAGAATCTCTCCCTCATCTGCGGTGCCTTCTCCTGTGTCTGCGCTTCCGTTTGTGGAACCTCTTTACTTCCCCGGGGGTCTGCCCGACGGAAGACGGAGCCTCATCGGGAGAAACTGCCTTTTCAGATGCTGGTCCTGGTTCTTCCTCACTGGATGTTTCTCTTGTCCCAGTTCTCTCCCCCGCCAACTGACGGTTCTCAATAGCATCCAGATGCAGGCCTTTTTCCCCGGGCATTTTCAGCTCCGGCAGAACACTACCTTCCTCCTGCGCGCAAGGAGGGTTTTCCGCAATGTCGACAAGAATCTCCTCGCTTTCCGCGACAGTCGTGACCTCCTCGTCCGGCAGATCCTCACTGTACTCATAACTGAGGCAGCACATGAGCCTTCCGCAGACCCCGGAAAGCTTGCTCGCATTGAGGACAAGCTCCTGGCTCTTGGCCATCTTTATGGATATCGGCTCAAAGGTGATAAGGAACCTCTTGCAGCAGAGTTCCCTGCCGCATATCCCCAGTCCGCCAAGCATTTTCGCCTCATCCCTTACGCCGATCTGCCGCATCTCGATCCTTGTCTTGAACCTGGCCGCTAGATCCTTCACCAGTTCCCTGAAATCTATCCTGCCCTCCGCCGTGAAATAGAAAATGATGCGCCTCTTGTCAAGGGTAACCTCGGTACAGATGAGCTTCATGGGAAGCCCCCTGGCCATTATCCTTTCGAGACAGTAGGCCTTTGCCTCGGCTTCAAGGGCCTCGTTACCCATCCTCTGCCTGAGGTCTTCTTCCCCCGCTTTTCTCAATACCTTCTTGAGCTCTTTCACGTTCCCGGCGAGGGAATGCCTTTCGATGACCACACTCCCTATGCTCAGGCCGAGTTCAGACTCAACTACGACCGCATCCCCCTTATTAAGCTCCAGTCCGTTTACCTCGAAATCATAGATCTTGCCGCATGACTTAAATCGCACCCCGACTACATCGGGCATATGCTCTCTGTTATCCGTCATCTGATGTCCTTTATGCTTCTCACAACGGAGGCCGTATAGTTCCATGTGATCGCCTTGTTCAGGTTGAATCCCATCTGCCTTCTCACGAAGTTCATCTTGTGATAAACGGAGACTATGCTTCTTATGTCCGTCCCCGCCGTCATCCTCGCAAAGGAGTCCTTTATGTAATCATTCATCAAAAGGCCGGGCTCCTGAGGGTCTTCTGCGATCTTCATCGCTGCCATGTCCCTAAAGAAAGTCAACGCCATATCGAACCACCGCTCCATTTCTTCCCTGTCTGCCCATGTTTCGCTGCCTCCCTCCAGCATACTGCCGAGAAGACCGATGAAACGCTCCCGTTCCCTTATCATATCCGACGAGACGGTAAGCCCCGGCCTCCCCATCGAGAGCCTGACAAGGTCCGCCAAATCGCGGACACCTGGAGCTGGTGTTTTTTTCTTTCCGGCGGCATCACCAGCGCCAAGAACAGAGGTTATCACTTCTTCGCAGGCTCGCGGATGGAGGGGGACAAAATTTATCCTCGAGCATCTGGACCGTACGGTCTCGGGCAGCATGCCGGGATGCGCTGTGACCAGTATGAGGAGGCTTTCCTCGGGGGGCTCCTCAAGAGTCTTGAGAAAGGCGTTCGCAGCCGACTGATTCATTGCGTCAGCATCGTCGATGATCACGACCTTCCTCCTGCCTTCAAAAGGCCTGAGGGAGAGCGCTTCTTCCACTGCCCTTATCTCACCCACCCGTATCTCACCCTTTTCAGGGATTATTACCAGCACGTCAGGATGGGTCCCCGAGTCGATTTTTCTGCAGGAAGGGCATTCGTCGCAGGCATCGAATGAGTGAGATGTTACGTGTTTCAGACAGTTAAGAGCCTTTGCGAGATTGAGGGCGGCGAATCTCTTTCCTATGCCGGATTCACCTGCAAAGAGGTAGGCTGAGGGAACCCTGCCCCTTTCGATGGTGCGAAGCAGAATGCTTACGGCCTTTTCTTGACCCACAATGCCTTTTAGTGCCATGGGCTATTTTACCATAAAGTACCTCGCCATCCTCCTGAGAGTCCCCATCTTTTCCAATTTCCGGGTCTTGATGACCGCGCGCCTTCCGCAGCATCCTTAATAATAGGGAAAAGACCCATCCAGCAATGCGTCTGACGTAACCGTTCGAAGTGAGCTTCCATTTGTCTTGAACCCCGGCGTGTGATAAAATTCCCTAACACGCTAAGGGAAACAACATGCACGAACCAAAGACCGCCAGGAAAAGATCAAGGAAGAGCGGGTTGCCTCCCGGAACCCTTATCCATATCGGAGAGAAAAAGACCGAGGACATAAGGATCACAGTCATGAACTATGACGATTCGGGCTTGCAGGAGACGGAATTCAAGAGTATAGAGCAGTGTTTCGCCTTCAAAGACAAGCCCTCGGTGACGTGGATAAACATAGAAGGTCTCCATGACGTCGAAAACATCGGCAGACTCGGCGATTGCTACGGGTTTCATCCCCTTGTCCTTGAGGACATCCTGAATACCGAGCAGCGCCCGAAGGTCGAAGACTTCGAAGGCTATTTATATATAGTCCTGAGAATGCTTCATAATGAAAAGACCTCCAGTATTGTCACCGAGCAAATAAGTCTGATCCTGGGGTCCAATTTTCTGATCTCTTTTCAGGAGGGTCTGGCAGGAGACGTCTTCGATGCAGTGAGGGAGAGGATCAGGACAGGGAAGGGCCGCATAAGAGGCATGGGTGCAGACTACCTTGCATACTCTCTGATCGACGCCGTTGTGGACAACTACTTCGTGATCCTGGAAAAGATGGGGGAGAGGATAGAGAGCCTCGAAGACGCGCTCGTAAGGCGCCCTCAAACGAGAACCTTGCATGAAATCCATGATCTGAGGAGGGAGATGATCTTCCTGCGCAAGGCTGTCTGGCCTTTAAGGGAGGTCATCGGTTTTCTCGAGAAGGGCGAATCTTCACTTGTCGGAGAGCCCACAAGGGTCTATCTGAGGGATGTGTATGACCATACCATTCAGGTGATCGATGCAATAGAGACGTCCCGGGATATACTATCGGGCATGCTCGATATCTACCTTTCGAGCATAAGCAACAGGATGAACGAGATAATGAAATTCCTCACCATCATCGGTACGATCTTCATACCCCTCACCTTTATCGTGGGAGTGTACGGAATGAACTTTGAGTATATGCCGGAGCTCAGGTGGCGGTGGGGATACTTTGCCCTGCTCGGCGTGATGCTCGCCATCGGTATCTTCATGCTGTTTTATTTCAAGAGGAAAAAGTGGCTATAGTAGACTGCTGAAAAGTGTTTCACATCATTGCTGTCCAAAATATTCTGAAAGGCCTTCTTCAGGAGAAATAATAATAACTTATTGGAATCCCGGTCTTCTGGAAAGATTCTGCTATTGTTCTGAAATCAGGTTCCAAATGCTGTCCGCTGTCGCCATACAAGCGAAAGCCGGTATCCGGTGATGTTAAGTTGTCCCAACAGAGCAAAGTCGCTGGATCCCCTGCCTGCCGGCAGGCGCGGCGCTGGTATGACAGCCTTCTTAGTCGGAATGAGAGTTTTTCAGCATTCTGTTAGAAACTCAGAAGATATCCGCCCACACCTTGACGGCGGTGGCCGAAATTATTGCCGCCAGAAGCCATCTCAGGAACTCAACCTTAGTCCTTTTGCTCAAGTAACTGCCGAATCGTGCAAAGGGTATCGCGCCAAGAAGAAGTACCACCGCGATCTTGAAAGGTACCTGCCCTGTGGCGATCTTTCCTGCAAGTCCTGCTGTGGAAGAAAACAGCCCGATTGCAAGGGTGCTTCCGAGCGCCACACGCAGCGGCACCTTCAGGAGATAGAGGAGTATCGGTATGGTAATGAAAGCGCCTCCCTGCCCGACCATCCCGATGAAAAATCCCCCCACAATCCCAACAATGACGGCAACATGCCTGTTGAAATCAACCGCGTCCGCCCTCAGGTCGTCCTTCACGTAACTGCGGGGAATGAACATCATAGCAGATGCGGCAATGGCCATCACCCCGAAAATGAACAGGAGTATCTTGTCAGGTACCCATTTCGAGCATACCGCCCCGACAAGGGATGACAGAAAGAGAGAAAGGCCCAGAGTCATGACAAGGCTCTTGTTCACAAGCCTCTCCCTATTGTAAAAAAGCGTGGCAGAAAGAGAGGCAAAAAAGCCCTGAATCATAGTGATGCCGGTGATGCTCTTTACGTCCATCCCCTCTAACCCCAGAAATGGCGGCAGATAGAGGAGAAGGGGGAACATGACGATCCCGCCCCCTATTCCAAGAAGGCCGGAAAGGAAACCCACCGAGGCGCCTGCAAAGAAAAGGAACATGGAAGAAGCAAAGGACATACATCAACCCGGAAAAAGACGTTGGACAGGACTTCGAGGAATTTTCCTGTGACACCTTATGAAAAAAAACTTTAGAGAAGTTGCAGAAACATTTTTCATGAAGAGATCAAGGACGGATAATATCAGGATAATGTCGATCAGAAAAATTCTGAAAAGGCCTGCCCGACACTGACTAATGATAAACCTCAATGCCCAAAAAATCCCTCAGCCGACAAAAATCCGCTTACCGTCTTTCTCCCCCTCGTCAACAATATCACCGACGTATGCGGCGAGAATCCCTTCTTTTTCAAGAGCATAGACAAGCCTCTCCCTCCTCTCCGCCGGAACGAAGATAAGGAGCCCGCCCGAGGTCTGGGCATCGTACATCAGGACCCTTACTGTATCGGAGACGTCCTTTGACCACTCCACGCACGCCTCATACATTTTCTCGTTTGCCCTGGTGCCGGCCGGTATCCTTCCAAGATCGGCAACTCTCACGGCGTCACTGAGGAACGGCACGCGCCTCGAGTAAAGGCGCGCCCGGCACCTGCTCGCTGTTAGCACCTCGTTCAGATGCCCGATAAGGCCGAACCCTGTGACGTCCGTTGCCGTGCTCACACCAACCTCAAGCATAATCTCGCTCGCCCTCTTGTTCAGGCTGGCCATCGACTTCGTAAATTCCTCGATTACACCGTTACTGCATATCCCGGCCTTGACGCCTGTAGCTATAATGCCGGTGCCGAGGGGCTTGGTGAGTATGAGGGAATCACCTACCTTTGCCTTGGAGTTGTCAAGGATACTGCCGGGGTGAATAAAACCAAGGACCGCGAAGCCGTACTTCGGCTCCTTGTCCTTTACGGTATGCCCTCCGATGATGGATACGCCTGCCTCAGCCATCTTTTCGATTCCCCCCTGCATAATCTTCTTCGCGTAAGGAAGAAACTCGGGCTCCCCTGGAAAAGAGGCGAGATTCAGAGCCGCCTTTGGTATTCCTCCCATCGCGTACACATCCGAAAGAGCGTTGGCGGCAGCTATGGCACCGAACCAGTAAGGATCATCAACGATGGGGGTGAAGTAATCTGCTGTGAAAACGGCTGCAAGCTCGTCTGAGATGCGGTAAACGCCCGCGTCGTCCGCATTGGCAGTGCCTACAAGGACATTCCTGTCGGCTATGGGGGGCAGCTGCCCTAACACGTAGGACAGGTCCGAAGGACTGAATTTGGCAGCTCACCCTGCGCAGCTTGAGAGTTCGGTAAGTTTGATATCCATGTGCCATGCCCCTCCTTTCACGTCAATGCCTTCTTCCCCCCGGGTACTTCCCTTTCTTAGTCACAGGGCAGCACGCCGGGGCCGGCAGGGATTCGATGTAGTGCTTTCCAAGCACTTCAAGAAGGTCGGGGATTATTGGATCTACGAGGAAATAACACCTGAGCCTGCCGTCCATATAATAATCGACAACTCCGCTATTCCTGAGCAGCGCGAAGTGCTGCGAAAGGTTGGGCTGGTTTATCTTGAGCAGTTCCTCGAAGTCGCTCACGCACTTCACTCCTTTGAGAAGCTCCTCCAGTATCTTTATCCTCACGGGATGAGCAATAACCCTTAATAACTCGACTTTTTGTCCCAGTGACCTCAAAGGGCCTCCTTCATAACGCAGCAATACAAGAATATTAGAATAGGTTGATATTTTTTGTAAAGGCTTTCTCTCGGATTTCCCGATATCCAAGAGAAAGTCTTCGTTCTTCCTCATTCTACCGTGTGAGGAACATCTTCAGAAAACACCTTGACAACACTCTGCATATGGTGTAAAAGGGAAACGCGATGACACAGTGGAGGATACTCGCCGGGATTTCTCTCTTTTCCTTTTCATCCCTCTGCTATGAGATTGCACTTACAAGGGTACTTTCCATATCGCTCTCATACCATTTCGCATTCATGGTCATCAGCATTGCTATGCTCGGCATCGGCGCAAGCGGTACGGTCCTCTCCATCTTTCCGGTACTCAGAACACCCCCGAATGGTTCCGTCTCCTACAGGATCGGTCTATACGGCCTTCTTCTTGGGGTAGGCATCACCATTAGCTACATCGCGACCAACCATCTTCCCTTCGATCCAGTAAGGCTTTCATGGGATCGGCTCCAGATCCTTTACATCTGCCTCTATTACCTGCTTCTTTCGATTCCCTTCTTCTTTTTCGGGCTCTGCGTTTCCACTGCATTTTCGGCCATGAGTCAAAGCTCCGGGCTTCTCTACGGTGCAGACCTCCTGGGCGCAGGCACTGGCTCACTGGGCATTGTATGCCTTATGGGCAAGACCGGCCCCGAGTACGCCATTCTTTTTGTGTCGTCCATAGCCCTTTCAGGCGCTTTCATTGCCGGTAAAGCGAAAACAAAGGTCTTTTCGGCAATCCTCATCGCACTTAATTTCTCCATCTTAAGCCTCCCCGCCCTTATCAACCCAAGGATGTCTCCCTACAAAGGGCTCCAACTTGCCATGAAGTTCCCCGGGGCCGAGCATGTCGGGACGTACCACAGCCCTTTTTCCCGCATCGACATCTTCAGGGGCCCCGCGGCGAGGTTCGCACCCGGGCTGAGTCTCAGATATCTGGACAGCCTCCCCGAACAGCTCGGTCTTTCCATAGACGGAGGCGAGATGAACGCCGTTACTTCCGCAAGCGGAAGCACGCTATCATTCCTTGAGTTCATGCCATCAGCCCTTCCCTATTCACTGGCCGGAAGGAACGATGTCCTGATACTGGAGCCCCGGGGAGGGCTTGAAGTCCTGCTCGCGCGCCATTTTCGATCAAGAAATATTGTGAAGGTGGATTCAAACCCCCTTGTTATCCGTGTAATACGGGATGACTTCAATGACTTCTCAGGAGGTATCTACGAGGAAAGCACATGGAGCGGTTTGGGAAGGTCTTGGCTTAAGGCAAGAAGAGAGACCTTTGACCTTATCGACATATCCCTCGCAGGCGCTTCACCGACAGGCACCTTCGGGATCGGCGAGGACTACAGGTTCACTGTCGAGGCGTTCAAGGAGTATCTGGGGCACCTGAAGACGGACGGGGTCCTGGGGATCCACCTCTTCATCCTCCCTCCTCCCCGACTTGAACTGAGGATTCTGAACACCCTCGTCAAATCCATGGCCGAGATGGGTATGGAGCACCCGGACGAAAGAATTGTTGCTATCAGGAGCTGGGGCAGCGTATCCATCCTGGCAAAGAGGGAACCCTTCACCCCTGAAGAGGTGGAAAAGGTGAGGAGATTCTCTTCCACGCGGAGATTCGATCTCATCCACCTTCCAGGGATAAAGGAGGAGGAAACAAATGTCCATGTAAAGATGCCCTCCAATGAGTACTTCACCGCGTTCAGGAGCATCCTGAGTCCTGAAACGAGGGAATCGTTTCAGCGTGACTACCTCTTCGACATAGCACCTGTTAGCGACGAAAACCCGTTCTTCCACTATTACCTCCGACTTGGCAATATAAAGGGAATCTATAAGATAATGGGAGGGAAATGGCAGTATTTTATTGAAGAGGGCTATCTGCTCCCTGCCGTTTTCCTTCAGGTGCTGCTCTTAAGTATCGTACTCGTTGCTCTCCCGGCCCTCTCCAGGGCTGGAACCAGGATCGGGGTTGAAGAAAAGAAAAAGCTTAACCTTAGCTCCAGCCTTCACCTTCTGTATTATTTCGCTTTTCTTGGCCTGGGTTTTATGTTCGTCGAGATTTCCCTCATTCAAAAGATGATCCTTCCGCTCGAAAATCCGTCCTATGCAGTCGCCGCGGTACTGACTTCTGTTCTCATAGGCTCGGGTATCGGAAGCTTGCTCAGCAGCCGGTTTTCACCGTTGAGAAGTCCCTTTATACTCCTCGCCTTAACTCTTCTGATCGCTGCATACAGTCTTCTCGTGCCTCTGTTTTCGGACTTCATAGCCCCTCAGCCGTTGCTTCGAAAAGTCGCCCTGGGATTCGCTTTCCTCATCCCCCTCGGCCTGCCCATGGGCATCCCCTTCCCCATGGGAATAAGAAATCTTGGCGAGAAAACCCCTGAGCTGATCCCGTGGGCATGGGCAGTGAACGGCTGCGCTTCGGTCCTGGCGCCCCTTCTGACCATCATGCTGGCCATGGCAGTGGGGTTTCAGACCGTGATGTGGATAGGAGCAGGGGCGTATTTTCTGGCCTTTCTTACTTGTCATAAAGAGGGTAGATTTGTTTGACTCCATGTCCTTTCACTACTGTCCGGTTAAGAAATTAATAGATTCAACTGGTTTTGGTTTTTTATCATATTTAATCGTTGGCGCAGACAGGCGCAGGGCGGCTTCGCCGCCAGTGCGCAGAAAATAAATAAAGACAATTATGAAAAGAAGGCGAACTGGTAATGCCATTGCTTATTCCCATGATCTAAAACCCGATAAAATTTAAAAAAGACTGTGTCTGCGCCAACGAGGCGGATGAGCAATCGATTCGCTTATGCAATCGTATATAAATATAATCATAAGACCTTGCGCCAACAAGCGAATCGAGACAGACCCCCTTCGGGGCTGCTCATCCGCCTCGTTATCTGACGATTAATGATATAGAATGATAAAGAGAACCTTTGATAAATATAATGTAGATATTCCAGTCTCATTAAGTTAAAATATTGCCATGAAACTGCCCATAGATAAAATAATTTGCGGTGATGTAAAGGAGATTTTACCCACATTTCCCGATGACTGTATAGATCTAATTGTAACATCTCCACCTTATGCAGATTGCAGAAAGAAGAGTTATGGCGGTATTCATCCTGATAAATATGTTGAATGGTTTTTCCCTATAAGTAAAGAACTGAAAAGGATTTTAAAACCTGAAGGCTCTTTTGTTTTAAATATAAAGGAAAAGGCGGTAAATGGGGAAAGACATACTTATGTAATTGAGTTGATATTAGAGATGAGAAAACAAGGCTGGTTGTGGACTGAAGAATACATCTGGCATAAGAAGAATTGCTACCCCGGAAAATGGCCGAATCGTTTTAGGGATGCTTGGGAGAGATGTTTACACTTTACAAAACAGACTAAATTCAAGATGTATCAAGATCAGGTTATGGTTCCTGTGGGCGATTGGGCTGAAAAAAGATTAAGCCGTTTAAGTCAAGCCGACCTCAGGCGGGACGAATCAAAGTCATTAAGTGGATTTGGGAAAAATGTATCAAATTGGATAGGACGTGAAATGGTATATCCTACAAATGTTCTGCATTTAGCTACCGAATGTTCAAATAAAAACCACAGCGCAGCCTTTCCTATAGCCTTACCTATGTGGTTTATAAGGCTTTTTACAGATGTAAATGATGTGGTTTTAGATCCCTTTATCGGCTCAGGAACGACAGCATTAGCCTGTAAAGAATTGAACAGAAAATATATAGGGATTGAGATAAAAAGAGAATATTGTGATTTGGCTGAATCTGCACTGAAAGAAAAATATAAACCTACATTGTGGGATTTAGTTAATGAGTATCAGGGAGCGTGATGAACACAAAAGAGTTAGAAAGGCTAATAGCAAAGTGTTTACAAGATTTTTATAACAGACGCTTACAAAGACTTGAAACCCTCAAGCTGAAAGATTATCTCAAACGGAAAAATCCTTACCTTTACAAAGCAATCGGAACTGAAAAGGCATCAGAAATTGTTGAAGAAATACTTGCAGCCTATATGATTGCTTCTGACGAAGGCATCTTCGGCGATGCCTTTTTTGAACCGATAGCAAAGATAGCATCGGGAGGTGTAGTTTCACCAAGCGAGGGCGTTGACATTGCTATTGAAACGGATAAGAAATATCTTGCCATTGCGGTAAAATCAGGACCAAATATCTTTAATGCCAGCCAAAAGAAAAGACAGAACGATGAATTTAATACCTTGAGAAGCCGGCTATTGAAACTCCATAAGCAATTTGATGCCTTGCTTGGTCATTGTTATGGAAAGATGAAGTCCGAGCCATCTAAGACAAAGATTTATAGAGACCGTTCAGGACAAGCATTTTGGACAGAAATCACAGGCGATCCAGACTTTTATCTTAAATTAGTCAGATTAATGAGAGATGAGCCTTCCAAGCATAGAGTAATCTATAAAAAGGCATGGGAACGTGCAGTAAATCGATTCACGGCAGAATTTATTAGAGATTTTTGCAACGGGGACGGCTCTATTAACTGGGAAAAGTTTGTCGAATTTAACAGCGGAATAAAATAGCAGATAGCAAATCACTCGTGCGGATGGCGAATAACCACCGCACAGTTCAGGCGTTAGCCCTACAAAAAGACATATCATGGCTGAATCAG
>CAYYWY010000043.1:0-15638 GCA_964475485.1 uncultured Nitrospiraceae bacterium
CCGTGTTACCGGCACTGACCATCTCTTCTCTCTACTCTTCCCCTTGAAGATGTCCGCCATCCCGCCCAACGCCTGCTTCTTCCAGTCGCTCACCTGATTGGGATGAACGCTGAACTGAGCGGCAAGCTCTGCTATCGTCTTTTCTCCTCTCAGAGCCTCAAGCGCTACCTTCGCCTTGAACTCCGCAGAATACCTCGTCCCCTTCGTCTTGCTCATTCGTGAACCTCCTCCTTCAAACAGCTATTTTACACCTTAAGCAGCTGTCCGAATTCCGGGGTCCACCTTTTCCGATTGTTACGACGCAAATCATATGTGGATTTTAAGTTCATCGTTTGGTTAGAATTCAGATATCCGCGCATCAAAGTTTTCGGGAGGGTCAAATTAAAGGATACATCTTTAAGCGCCTTTTTCTTCTCATGCCCCTTCTTCTGGGCATAACGGCGCTTACTTTCGGTCTTACGAAGGCCCTGCCCGGAGACCCTGCTCTCAGCCTTGTCGGTGAGAGGGCAAGGCCGGAGGTGATCGAAAGCATTCGGAGGGAATTGAACGCGGACAAAAATGTTCTTGTCCAATACATGGGATATCTCAATCTGCTCCTGAAGGGAGAGTTCGGGCGCTCCTATTATACGAACAGGAAGGTGAGTGACGACCTTATGGCGAAGCTTCCCAATACGCTGCTCCTTGCCGTAGGCGCCATGTTCATCGCTGTACCGGCAGGAATAACCCTCGGTTTCATTTCAGCCCTGAGGAGGGGGGCCGTCATCGACAGGGTAATATCATCCCTCTCTGTTATCGGCCTGAGTCTGCCGGTCTTCTGGTCCGGCCTCCTCATAATGCTCTTTTTCAGCCTGAAGATGAAGATGCTCCCGCCTTCCGGCATGGGAGATATCAGGTTTCTCATCATGCCCGCAATCACACTTTCACTCCCGGCCCTCGCAACGCTCACAAGAGTTGCAAGAACTACTCTTATCGACCTCTTCGGTATGCCTTATGTGAGGACAGCCAGGGCAAAGGGAATAAGCGAGAACAGGGTCAGGTTCATCCACATCTTCAAAAACGCCCTCATTCCTCTCGTGACCGTAGCGGGGCTGGATTTCGGTAGTTACTTGAACGGCGCGGTGCTGACTGAAACCATATTCGGATGGGATGGCATAGGAAGGTTCGCAATGGAGGGGATAATCAAGAGGGATTATCCTGTTATCATGGGATGTATTGTCGTCGGCACGACAATCTATGTTCTGATCAATCTCCTTGTGGACATCATTTACCACTACCTCGATCCCAGGGTGAGGCTCTACTCAAGACATGATTAAGATTATTCTCTCAGCACTGGCTCTTATTATCATCGCTTCGGTCTTTGCCCCTGTTATTTCCTCTTATGACCCTGAGGAGATAAACCTCGATGAACTCAGGCAGCCGCCGGGCCATCTTCATCTGCTGGGTACCGACAACAAGGGCAGGGACATCCTATCGAGGATTCTCCATGGAGGAAGGGTCTCCCTCTCGGTAGCCTTGATGGCTGCCGGGCTGTCCGTCGGGGTCGGCTTACTGATAGGCTTGCTTTCGGGGTACGCAGGCGGAAAGATAGACACCGGAATAATGATAGTCGTCGATCTTATACTCGCCTTTCCCTCGCTCCTGCTCGCCATAGGGATATCGGTTATCATTCCGCCTGGCATCTACACGGTGATGATCGCCATAGCGTCAGTGGGATGGGCCTCCTTTGCAAGGCTTGTTAGGGGATACGTGCTCTCTTTGAGGGAGGCGCCCTTCGTCGATGCCGCGAGGGCCTTGGGATGTAGCACCGGAAGGATACTGTTCGTGCATATCCTACCTCAATGCATACCGCTGGTTGTCGTGATGACCGGATTGAAACTCGGAGGTTACATCCTTACCGAGGCCTCGCTGAGTTTCCTCGGGTTGGGAGCCCAGCCGCCTATGCCGAGCTGGGGTTCGATGGTCAGCGCAAACAGGGCGTTCATCCTGTCAGCGCCCTGGATGGTGATTTTCCCGGGGCTTGCCATTGCGATGACGGCGCTTTGTTTCAATATGCTGGGGGATGTACTGAGAGATAAATACGGGCTGAAGATAAAAGGATAAGAGAATTATGCGCCCCTGAGCTTCTCCTCTTCCTCCTGCTCCGTCTTGCAGAAGATGCACATCGTAGTCACTGGCCTTGCCTCGAGCCTCTTGATGCTTATCTCTTCTCCGCATACGTCGCAGATGCCGAAAGAGCCGCTGTCGATCTTTTCTATGGCAGCCTCAATTTTCTTCAGGAGTCTCTGTTCCCTTCCTCTGAGGCGAAGCATGAAGGTCCTGTCGATCTCCGCACTGGCCTGGTCGCCCATATCGGGGAATATGGTCTGTCCGGGAAGGGCGTTGAGGGCTTCCTCCGCCTCGCTCAGAAGTTCATTTCTCTGGGCGATAAGGGCTTTCTTTATCTCCTGTATCTTTTGTTCCCGCGGCGTGAGTTTCCTCTTCTGTGTTTCCCAGTGTCTCTTCGGTTCGGCATTTACTGTATTCGTTTTCTCTGAAGCGACCTTTTTTGTCACTGCATTTGTCTTTTTATCCACCGCCGTTTGAGCGGTCTTTTTTGGTGCCGCGGTCTTTGCGGTCTTGCGGGATTGAGAGACCTTCTTCCCTATCTCTTGCGTCCCCTGAGATTTCTTACTCGTCATACGTTCTCCCGAAAAATTTATTAGTAAAGCTACCATAAACTATAACACTGAGTCAACTGCAAGAAAGCAAAAGCCGGCCTTGCGCGAAAACAAAAACACCGTTTGTGATAGAATATAAATATTTTTATGAACGTAGTCATTAGGAACATAAAGGAAGTAGAACACACGTGCGATGCCCTCATCCTGCCTTTGTGCGAAGGGGAGAAGGCGGAGCTGTACAGGGAGATCGATTCTTCTCTCAGGGGTCTTATAGGGAATGTTATCTCTTCGGGAGAATTCGGGGGAAGACAGAACCAGGTAGCCCTTATCCACTCGGCGGGCATGATAAAGCCGCAAAAGGTTCTGCTGGTTGGACTGGGCAAGAAGACCGAGGCGTCAGGGGAACGGCTGAGGCAGGCGGGAGGAAAGGCTCTTTCCTATCTCAGTTCGGTCGGATGCAGGGACGTATCCCTTGCCGCACGGTATATTATTTCCCTTAAACAGTCGCCGGTACCTTTCCTCGAAGGAGGTCTTCTTTCCCTGTACAGATACAGGAGGTACAAGAAAGATGAGGAAACCCCCGGAAGGTTAAGACGATTCACCCTGATCGGGAAAAGCAGCAAGACACTCCTTGATTCGATACAGTGGGTCCTGGCGACAACCGCTGCAGTGGATTATGCACGGGATCTCGTCAACACACCCGCCAATGATATGACCCCCGCTGTCCTTGCCAGGACGGCGAGGTCATTGGCAGGAGGAAAAGTGACCGTGAGAGTCCTCGGAAGAAGGGATGCAGAAAGAGAGGGGATGGAGGCGTACCTCTCGGTGGCGAGGGGATCTGCCGAGCAGCCTAAGTTCATAATCCTGAAATATAATGGCGGGAAGGGAAGGCCGATCGCCATCATAGGCAAATCCATCACCTTCGACAGCGGAGGCATTTCGTTAAAACCGAGCGAGGGCATGGAAAAGATGAAGTATGACATGGCAGGGGGTGCGGTCGTCCTGGCCGTAATAAGGACGGCATCCCGGATGAGGTTGCCGGTGAATCTAATCGGCCTGTTGCCTGCGACCGAGAATCTTCCGAGCGGATCTGCATCTAAGCCGGGGGACATTGTAACTTCAATTACAGGCAAAACAGTCGAGATAGTCAATACCGATGCCGAGGGAAGACTTGCCCTCGCTGATGCTATGGGGTATGTGAAAAAATACAGGCCGGCGGCTATAATAGATGTGGCGACTTTGACCGGCGCATGCTCAGTCGCCCTGGGGAATGAGGCCATCGCGATGATGGGAAACGACAGTGCGCTGATGGAGAGGCTGAAGCATATAGGCGATGAAATATATGAGAGGGTATGGCAGATGCCGCTGTATGAGGAGTATCTCGACTATATAAAGAGCGATATTGCAGATTTGAAGAATTCCGGAGGAAAGACAGGATCCCTTGTAACCGCAGGATACTTTCTGAAGGAGTTCGCGGGTGATACCCCCTGGGTTCACCTTGACATTGCTGGGACAGCGTGGGCGGAAAAGGATAAGCCTTATCTTGCCAAGGGAGCTACCGGCGTAGGCGTGAGACTCTTATTGAATCTTCTCAAGGAGACGAAATGAAGATATTGAAATCCATTCTTGTCATCTCTTTTCTCTTAGTCCCGTCTTTTGCATTTGCATGGGGACCCCTCACCCATGTCTATCTCGGCAACGAGATCTTTTCCCTCGGATCTCTCCTTCCCGCGGGGGTGTATGCCTTAATCAAGAAGTACCGGCATGACTTCCTCTACGGGAACCTGATGGCCGATATTATCATAGGGAAAAAGTTCTTGCCTGAGGACAAGAACTCCCACAGCTGGGATGTGGCCCTGGGCCTTCTTGACTCTGCAGACACCCGTCAGCAGAAGGCTTTCGTATACGGATACATGAGCCACCTCGCAGCAGACACCGTCGCTCATGGAAGCTTCATAAAGACGAAAAAGAACATAGGGCACACCCTTGTGGAGCTGCGGGCGGACAGCATGATTGACAAGAAATACTGGTTTCAGGCAATGAGCATAGACCGGAAGGTTCAGGTGAGGAATGACGTCTTTCTTGAGAAGTCGCTTGAGAGCGTCTTCTTCTCCTTCAAGACGAACAAGAGGATATTCAAGGGCATACTTCTTCTTTCCTGCTTCAACAAAGAAAGGCTCGGCAACTTCATTCAGAGGAACGCCTTTGACCCGACGAATCTCACTAGGATGAACATCAGGAGGCTCCAGATCGAGTCCATTGACAGGATGGTGGATATCCTCCGAAACGGCAAAGACTCGGAAGTGGTCAACGAAAGTCCCATTGCCGCTGTGCGGCAACCGGGCTGCAGTATACTCATCTGATCTTTTTGAGGTGTTCAAGGATCGAGGGGTTTGCTCTCGGTGCTCTCAGGTCTTTTACTTGATCTCTTGATTTCCAGGTCTCCTGGCCTTTTTAATTATGCGTGACATGCTTGGCAGAGAGGACGCCGTTTCCGTTGCCGAGGCGCAGAGGCGCCTTGCAGCTCACATCATCCTAAGAGAACCGGCCGTCTCGGACCTTTCCATGCAGGAGTCTTACGGAAGAGTCCTTGCCGAAGACCTCCATTCACCCGAGGACCTGCCGGCTTTCCCGCGCTCGACTGTAGACGGATTTGCCGTAATTGCCGCTGATACCTTTGGAGCGACTGAAAATATGCCTGTTTACCTTAACGTCACGCATGAAGTATTTATGGGGAAGGAACCCGGATTCTCGCTGAAAAAGGGGACCTCTGCAAAGATACCGACCGGGGGAATGCTTCCACTTAGTGCGGACGCGGTCGTCATGCTTGAGTACGTGCAGTCTGCCGGAGGTGAGGTGATAGAGGTATTGAAGCCCGTGGCGCCGGGAGAGAACGTCATCTCGGTCGGCGAAGACGTAAAGAAGGGGGATATTATCCTGAAAAAGGGAAGTCGCCTAAGGCCCCAGGATGTTGCCGCGCTTGCGGGCGTGGGAATAACGACAGTGGCTGTTTACGAGAAGCCGAAGGTATCCATAATCTCTACGGGAGATGAGATCGTCCCTGCCTATAGCTCCCCTCTCCCCGGGCAGGTGCGGGACGTGAACTCATACAATCTTGCAGGTCTTGTACTTGAGACCGGAGGTATTCCAGTCAGGAAGGGCATATTCAGGGATGAGTACGAGCTCCTGAGGGATGTTCTGGAGGAATCGGTGAATTCATCGGGCATGGTCGTTATCACGGGTGGGAGCTCTGTCGGCGTCATGGATATGACTGCAAAGATTATCGGCAGTCTCGGTTCTCCGGGAGTTATCTTTCACGGTGTCACCCTGAAGCCCGGGAAACCGACCATAGGAGGGGTTGTGAATGGCGTCCCCGTGTTCGGACTCCCGGGACATCCGGCGGCAGTCAGCGTCTGCTTCCACCTCTTTGTAAGACCCGTTTTGAAGATGCTTGCTGGTATCTCAGGGAAGGAATATCTTGGGAAAGCGGCGATAAGTGCAAGAATGGCTAAGAACGTCTCCTCCGATGCCGGCAGGGAAGAGCATATAAGGGTCGCGATCGAGGAGAGGGATGGAGAACTGTGGGCCGTGCCGGTGTTGGGGAAATCGGGCCTCATAAGGACTCTGGTCATGGCAGACGGCACTGTGACGATTCCTTCGGGGATACGGGGCATCGAAGAGGGCGAAACCGTCGGGGTCGTGCTCTTTTAGTCCCCAAGGTCATTTTTGTCCTTCTTTTTTCTTGGGTTGAAAAAACGGCTTATATATGCTGGCTACGTCGCTGGCCTTTATACGTATGCCTCCGAATTTAAGCAACAGTCCGAGAACTGCAATCAGGAGAGACAGGCCGGCTATCTTGATTGTCTCCAATTCAATTGCCCCTTTCAGCATAATCTCCCTGAGTATTGCAACAATCGTCAACTCGACCATGATGTCGACCGAGACATGGTGAAACTCGATGTAGATGATGAGAATCCGCATTACCTCTATGAGGATGAATATGAACAGGAATTCTGATATCACATAGGGAATATTTGTCTCTTTGTAGATGTCCATTCCAAGGAGGTAGATCGTTTTCATTATGAAGAAAAATGTTACAAGCACTAGGCCGACCAGGATTAAATCCGTTGTTATCTCGATGTATTTCCTGAACGCCGAGTGTATCCAGAAATAGAATGCAACCTGTTTGCTGTCTTCTGTCTTTTTTATCTCGTCTATTTCATTTCCCATTTCCGTTCCGTTTGGCAAATAAGCTCATTTCATGGTCCGTCCGTTTTGGATAAGTGCAAGCTATAGTTCCGAAGCAGCCACGTTCAGGGAGGATTTCGGCGATGATCCCTCCGTCGTAGAACACCCTACAGCAAACAGAGTTACCTTTTTTCTTCCTTCCCTTCCGTCGCGGGTTATCTCGATCGCCAACACTATCACTTCCTCAAGCGTCCGTGGTTCACGCCCCTTTGTTAATTACATATGTCTCTAAATTAATCTATGATGTTTCTATGCACGGCGTTCCCTTTCACTGAGATGACGAAGGAGCCCCCTTAGGCAATGTGAAACTAAAAGTGCTTCCCTTCCCAGGTTCACTCTCAACCCAAATCTTTCCTCCATGGGCCTCGACGATTTTCTTGACTATGGACAACCCAAGGCCTGAACCCTTCGAGTCCGGGTTCACCTGGTAGAAGGCGTCGAATATGTGTGGAAGATGTTCTTCAGGGATACCAATACCCGTGTCAGTTATCTGAACCAGGATATTTTCCTCCTGATCCACAAGACTTACTGTGATCGCTCCGCCCGGATTAGTGTATTTGAGCGCATTATCCAGGAGATTCGTAATGACGCGGTTTATCATCAGTGTGTCCGCATTGATGATCGGAAGCGTATCAGGATACTTGAAGGAGATCTCAACATCCTTCTTGTCCGATTTCTCCTTCTGGGCTCCGATTCTTTCACGCAAGGCGTTTTCCATGCTAAACGGACCGAAGACTGGTTTGTTCTCGCGGATCTCAAGCCTTGATAGCTCAATAAAGTCGTTTATAAGTGTCCTAAGTTGGATCTGAGCGTCCATTAGTAGCTCCAGAGAGCTTCTTTGTGAGCTCGTTAACGGGCCTGCTTTTTCCGCCAAAAGACGGGTGAGCAAGCCGAGGGAAGATATGACGGGATTCTTCATATCATGGGCTATCATCGACAGAAAGGCTTTTCTTTCCTTTTCCAGCTTCTTCAAGACCGAAATATCCCTGAAAAACTCAAAACCCCCGATAAACCTGCCCTCATCATAGAGTGGAGAGCCTATGGATGATATGGTGATAACCTCACCATCGGCCTTTCTCAAGGTGCTCTCGACCTCGAAAGGCTGTCCGCCTTTAACTGAATGTGTGAATAGCGGACAAGCTTCTCTTGACTTCGTGCTGTGGAGGATTTCGAAATGAGATTTGCCCTTTACCGCCTCATTTGAAAGCCCGATCAGGGTTTCCGCCGCGTCATTGATCCCGATAATAATTCCATGTTCATCCATTTGCAGGAATGGAAGAGGGAGGTTCTCAATGACATTGTTGGCCATCTGTTCCTTTTTCACCGCCATGAAAATCACCTGTGCCACGAAGCCTTTCTGAGCCATTAGCACTCTCAAGCCATGAGTGCTAAATATTGTTTATCAAATCCTTTTTACCCAGGTCAACGCCAGATTTCCCCGGGGAATCGTCGACAATCTCTTGAAGGTAGAAATAGCTCGAAATTGCTTCGTATTCCTTTCACTTTCTCTCGAACTCTGAACAAATTGCAGCAGTTCACACGGTTACGTCAGCCCCCTCATGAATAGCTTCTCCGCTCTGTCATCGAGCACGGATCCCTCATACCGAGAGAATCCATGAAGACATATGGCGCGCCCCATAGGTTTTGAGGGGAACGTTGTTGGTTTCCTGCGAAATGAGGCGTACTTGTACTCTAAGCCCTTGGTTCTTTTGGCGTGTTTGTTCGGATTGTACTCTCATTGGGCTCAGTTTCCTGAATGTGCAGACTCGTCAATTCAATGCACAAAAAGAGGTGACAAAAATATCTTTTACCGGTAATTTGTGAACTGAAGGGCGATTCCGAAATCCTTCTGCTTGAGTTTCCCTATAATTAGCTGAAGGTCGTCTATCTTCTTCCCCCTAACGCGAATCTGATCCTTCTGTATTTCGGCGGTCACCTTGAGTTTCAGATCCTTTATAAGTTTCACAATATCCTTTGCCTTTTCCTGAGGGATCCCCTGCTGAAGGGTTACGACCTGGCGAACTGTGCTCCCTGCGGCCTGTTCGACCTTGCCGTAGTTCAATGCCTTGAGGGAAACGCCCCTTTTGACGAGCTTTGACTGGAGGATGTCGATAACGCTCTTAAGCTTCGTTTCGTCGTCTGACACCAGGGTTATCAATCCCTTGCCCTTATCGAGTTCGATGCTGCTCTTGCTTCCCTTGAAGTCGAACCTCTGCAGTATCTCCTTTATTGCCTGATTGACCGCGTTGGACACCTCCTGCATATCCACGTTGCACACAATATCAAAGAAATGCTCGTCCACCATCTTTCCCTCCTACTTCATGACTCGATCTTTGCCGCCTTAACAGAGAGGTAATAGGCCGTCATGAGAATGATTATCACGACGGCGCTCAGCCCGATTTCATAAAGTTTTTCTATAGGGACGTGCTCCAGAAAAGAAGTCTGTGCTTCGATAAGCAGTATTCGCCGCACTGCTGCGATGATACCTATGGCGAGGAAGGGGCCCAGGATAAATTTCTGTTTTTTCAGGAACCTTATGACTGTCCAGAGCAGTTCAAGGATGATGAGGGCAAGCAGGACATCGTTCACAAGATGAATAATGGAGTTGCGCGAAGGATGGGCGATGTTCAGCATCGCATAGTAAAGGATGAAGCCGCAGGCGGCAAGCAGAAGGAGCGCGGCTATAACATGGAAGGCCATGTCGATCTTCACAAGCCATCTCCGGAATGCCTCTGTTATTTCCCTTCTCTGCTGTTCCATCAGTGATTCAATTATACCCCCGGGGTCTCCAAAAATCCACAAAATGTAAAAGAGGGCCCGATCCCGGACGTGTCCGGGTAAGCCGGAAGTCACCGCCTTCCTTGACCATCTTTATCCCAGTATTTATACTGTAGGTAGTCGATGGATGCGGTTCGCCGTACCGGGGATATCTTGGAGAATGCGGGCAGCCCGGACTGCCCGCAGTGCCGATCCGGAAAGATCGATCAGGGGGATGAAGGTTCATGCCGAAAAGAACGCTTCTCATGTAATCATAACCTTTCTTGCAGGAGGTATGTATGTCGCACCCGAGGATTCTCGCTTTCGTGTTAGCCGGTGGAAAGGGGGAGCGGCTCTTTCCCCTCACCTCATTTCGCTCAAAGCCCTCCGTCCCCTTCGGTGGCAGGTACAGGATAGTCGACTTTGTGCTGAGCAATCTCGTGAATTCCCACATATACTCCATTTATCTCCTCGTGCAATACAAATCTCAGTCCCTCATCGAGCATGTGAGAAGGAACTGGGCCCTGTCCTCCGTCATCAAGGACCATTTCGTGACAGTCGTTCCCCCGCAGATGAGGATGGGGCCTGAATGGTTCCAGGGAACGGCGGATGCGGTTTTTCAGAACATGACTCTTATGCGCGAGCATAATCCGGGACTCGTCGCCGTGTTCGGCGCTGACCATATTTACAGGATGGACATCAGGCAGATGATCGATTTCCACCTGTCGAAAGACGCCTTTGTCACGGTGGCCGCAAGGCCCGTACCGATTGAGCAGGCATCGGGCTTCGGCGTCATAGTGGCGGACGGTGAAAGAAGGATCGTCGGTTTTCAGGAGAAGCCGAAGAAGCCGACCGCGATGCCGGATGATCCCAGGCGTGCATACGTTTCGATGGGCAATTATATTTTCAACAAGGACGTGCTTCTTGATGCCCTTGCGAGGGCGCAGAGGAAGAAACAGCACGACTTCGGCGCACATGTGATACCCGATCTCGTCGATTCGGGGAGGGTGTTCGCATACGACTTTGCGACCAATGTGATACCCGGCACCATGCCATATGAAGAAAAGGGGTACTGGAGGGACGTGGGCACCATCAGCGCCTATTTCGATGCTCATATGGATATGCTCGGAGGAACTCCTCTTTTCGAGCTCGACAATGCACAGTGGACTATCCACCCATCCGGCTATGAGGGACCCTCCTCGAAGATACTGAGAGGGGACATACGAAACAGCATCATCGCAGAGGGAACCGTGATCCATAAGGCGAAGATACGCAACTCGGTTATCAGGAGCGGCGTGGTAATAGAAAACGACGTGACCGTTGAGGACTGCATCATAATGGACCATTCCGTGCTCAAGAAGGGATGCAGTCTGCGCCGGCTGATCGTGGATAAGCACAATATCATCAAGGAGGGAGAACACATAGGGTTCGACCCGGACGCAGACCGTCTGTGCTGCCACATAGATTCGTCAGGTATAGCGATACTCCCGCGGGGAGGTCGTCCTGTCAGGGGTGCGCGATAGTGGAGAAGGACATCCTGAGCAGGGTCATCGAAGTCGAAAAGGAGATTCAGGAGCGGCTCATATCCGAGAGGAGGAAGGCTGCTGAATGGCTTGAAAAGGTGAGAAGGGAAGCGGAAGAAGAAGTCCTGAGGGAAGATGAAAGTCTGAAAATGACCCGCGAAAAGATGATCAGGGACGCGGAAGCCCGTGCTGAAAAGGAGGCTGCAGAGATAATGGGCGATGCAGCCGCACAGGCCGGACAGTTGTCCGTCATGAGCGATGAGGTCTTGGAGAAGATAGTGATGAAGCACATCTCCTCGATATTGCCCGCTAAAGGTGAGCGGACTTGAAAAAACCGCAGTCCAAAGGAAACCCGTGATCGTAAGGATGTCAAAGGTCGAGATCGTAGGACCCAAGGGTCTCCTTCGGGATGTGCTTTCCCTGCTGAAGGAGGCAGGCGTATTGCAGATAGAACCGGCTACGGTCGGTTTTATTGAGAAGGAATGCGAGGAGTATGTCAGCTCCTTTTTGCCTGATGAGGGAGATCTCTCGGAAGTTCTGTTTCTCGAAGACCTGAAGGCCAAGATCAACGAGATATCCCTCTACCTTCCTGCCATTGCAGTGCGTAGGAGTTATATGGAGCCCCTTCCGATCATCGAAACGATAAGCAGAACCGTCCAAAAGCATCTGGACATATGCAGAGACCTCCATGCGAAGAGGGAAGCGTTCCGGAGAGAGGCGGAAGAACTCAGGCGCTACAGCACCTTCCTAACTACGCTCTCTTCACTTATTGAGAACGTCAAGGAGGCGCCCGATCTGGACTTCATAGGGCTTACCATTAAGGAAGCGGCAATGGTGGGACGGCTGAGGGAACTGATATCTCGCCTCACCGATTACAGGTTCGAACTTCTGACCGAAACAGGGGAGGACGGCACTATCGTGGGCCTGATAACCGTTGAGAAGGGCACCGCTGACAAAGTAAAGAAATCCCTCAGCGACGAACAGATACCCGAGCTTCTTTTTCCACCCCCCATACGCGATCTCTCCTTTGCGGAGAAGCGCCGGTACATTGATGAAAGGGTTGCCGAGCTTGTCTCAAAGGTCGATTGGATAAATGCAGAGCTGGAGAAATTCTCCCTGCGGTGGATGCCCATCTATGCGAGGGTAAGGGAATGGGTGGAAGAGAGGCTTTCCCTTCTGAAGACTACGGCCATGGTCTTTGAAACGAGGATGTGTTTCTTCATCAATGGCTGGATGCCTTCAGAAGAGGTGGAAAGTCTTAGAAGGAGCCTCGATGCCTCGTTCGGCGGGAAAGTGGAACTCGTCGAAAAAGGAATGATGGAGGAGGACCTCGACAGGGTTCCCATCGTACTTAAGAACCCCTCCTATTTCCGGCCATTTGAACTTCTTGTCCGGCTGCTTCCTTTGCCGAAGTATATGTCCTTCGACCCGACCCCTTTCATCGGAATATTCTTCCCTGTCTTCTTCGGAATGATCCTCGGGGATGCGGGATATGCAATTGTGCTCATTATCATCTCTCTCATAATAATGAAAAAGTACAGGAAGAAATGCGATATCAGGGACGCATCGAAGATACTGGTCGTATGTTCCCTCTACTCCTTCTTCTTTGGTATACTCTACGGCGAGTTCTTCGGAGAACTGGGCCATACACTTTTTGGCCTGACTCCCCTCTGTATCGAAAGAAGGGCTGCGGTTATCCCCATGCTCTATTTTGCCCTCACAGTCGGGGTGGTTCATGTAGGCCTGGGTCTCTTCCTCGGTTTCACCTCTGCTTTGAGGAAGAAGGCGAAGAAGGAGGCCGCCTTCAAGCTTATGAACATCCTTGTCATCCTCGGTGTGGTTGTCCTTGTGGCATCCTTTTTCAGGCCTTTCCCTTGGCTTCTTACAAAGCCCGTCATCATCGCTATCCTCATCCTCACCCCGCTGCTTTTCTTCACGGGAGGACTTCTTGCACCTTTGGAACTCCTGAAGAGCGTGGGTAATATCGTTTCATATGGAAGAATCATGGCCATAGGACTGGCTTCCGTGCTCCTGGCATTTGTGGCGAACAGGCTGGCAGGGATGACCGGAGATGTCGTGCTCGGGATTACCGTGGCAGGACTGCTCCACGTTATAAATATAATTCTCGGGGTCTTCTCCCCCACGATCCATTCCCTGAGGCTTCATTATGTCGAGTTCTTCAGCAAATTCGTGGAGCATGGGGGAAGGAAATTCGAGCCCTTCAGAAGGGAGAGTTAGTCGGTGACAATGAATAAAGGAGGTAGGGTATGGAAAAGGCGTTGATAGCGTTTGCTGCGGCACTGGCAATTGGGCTCTCTGCGATAGCCACGGCCTGGGCACAGTCGCGCATAGGGGCGGCAGGGGCCGGGACACTTGCCGAAAAGCCAGAGCTAAGCGGTACGGTCATCATCCTTCTCGCGATTCCCGAAACTATGGTGATACTCGGCTTTGTCATCGCAACCATGATAATTCTCACGGTCAGGTAGATGGGTTACAGGGAACTGATCGATGCCCTGAGCAAGGAGTGCGAGGAAAAGGTCATGGATATATGGCGGGAGGCGGAGGCAGAGGCTGAGAAGATCAGGACCGATGCGCAGAGGCGCATAGGTGAATTAAGGAAGGATTGCGAAAGGAAGTGGGTGGATGGCACGAAGTCACGGGCCGACGTAATTATTTCAGAGGCGAAGAGAGCCGCAAGGGCTAAGAGGCTCAAGGCGGAAGAAGAGATATCGTCGAGACTGTACCGCATTGCGCTGAGTTCCCTTCGCAGTCTGAGGGAAAAGGACTATAGTGATGTTTTCTTATCGCTGGTAAGGGAGCTTCCCCAGGGAAGATGGGACATTGTGAGAGTGAATCCCGGGGACAAAGACCTTGCAGCGAAATGTTTCCCGGATTCGGAGACTGTTGTGGATAACTCGATAAGCGGTGGACTTGAGGTGAGCAAGAGCAAAGGGGACATTCGAATTGTCAACACCTTTGAGAAGAGGCTGGAAAGGGCATGGGCGGAGTTGCTTTCTGAGATGCTTAAGGACGTGTATGGAGCTCTTGCGGGAAAATGAAGAGAGAGGTTATCCCGTGGAGTACCTCCTGTCGAGGTTGCGAGCCAGGAGGACAACCCTCGTCAGGGACTGGGAGTCCCTCATGTCTGCTCCCTCCCTTCGGGAATACTTCTCTTCTTCCCGGTACAGTGGCTTCATGACGGATGCCTCCTCGGAAGGCATATGGAGACGCCTTATTATGGAGTTCGCCTGGGTACATTCCCAGATGGACAGTACGCTGAGGAAAATATTCGGCCCTTTCTTTCTCTACTCGGAACTGAGGACGCTTTTCTACTGCCTGAGGTACAAATCGGCCGGTGAAGACACAAGGGTGGGGCAGGTGCTTGAGCACAGCCTCCTTTCGGGCAATGTTCAGAAGACCCTGAAAAGGGGAAGAGATATCATGGAGACCATCGGGGATACCGAGGCTCTCTTCGTATCCCTTTCCTGGAAATTCGGTGGAATCAGGGAAATCTTCATAAGGGAGGGTCTGAAGGGAGTGGAGCGGTTTCTGACAGACAGCTTTATTGAGTACACGGTGAATTCAAAGCTCCATCCCGTCATAAGGGATTTTTTTCTCCGCATCATCGATGCGAGAAATCTCATAACACTCTTCAAATACCTGAGGTGGGGTGTGAAAGAGGAACCTCCCTTTATTGAAGGCGGTCGCATAAGCAGTGCCAGGCTTAGGGACGTTATGGATAAGGATGACATCTTTGGGGTACTTCTCCTCACCCGTGCGCTCACAGGCTTAACGGTCCGTGGTCCCGATGTCTCGGGCCTCGAGAATTCCCTCTATGTATGGATGACACGTGAGTTGAAAAGAGCCGGGAGGGATTCGGATGTCGGCCTTATTCTCGACTACCTCTGGAGGTGTTCTATTGAGGCGAGAAACCTCGGCATCCTTGTGCATTCCGGCAATATGGCCAGGGATACCGTTGCCGAGGAGCTGATAAGGTGAAGAAGATAGTCTTCCTTACAACCCATGACGCCGAATACGGATTCAGACTTACGGGGGCTGAGCAGTGCACTTTGAAGGGCGGGGAACTGGAGAAGAAGCTCAAAAGCTTAATGTCTGAGCCGGGGACGGGCCTTGTGGTGGTGGACGAGCGTCTTGCGAGGAGTATAAGTGAATCAAGCCTGAGGGATTTGGAGAGAAAATGGTATGGAATCCTTCTTGTGCTGCCGGCGCCGGAGAAGCCGGAGGCCGGGGAGGAAGATTACGCCATGAGGCTGATTAAGAGGGCGATAGGATACCACGTGAGAGTGAAGATATGACAGGGCGGATAATAGGCATATCAGGACCTACTGTGAAGGTCGAGATGACGGGGCTGAAGCTTTACGACAGGGTGTATGTCGGTCGCTCCATGCTTACGGGCGAAGTCGTAATGCTTGAGAAGAATACAGCGGTGATT
>CAYYWY010000044.1:0-14723 GCA_964475485.1 uncultured Nitrospiraceae bacterium
CATGGCCAGAGCAAAGGTGCCCTCAGAGGAAGTCCACGCCAAGGCTGAATAGCCCTAACATGCCACGGGGGCACGGGACCGGGGAGGTTTTGCCACTTCCCCGGACTTTTGTTTTCGGAGGAAGGTAATGAAAAGGCTCAACTGCTGGGAGTTCAAAAAGTGCGGAAGGGACAGGGATAACGAACTCGGCGTCTGTCCTGCTGTGACAGAAGTCAGAGCAAACGGAGTGAACGGGGGGCTGAACGGTGGCAGGGTCTGCTGGGCAGTCGCGGGAACATTCTGCGGCGGAACAGTGCAGGGAACATATGCTCAAAAGCTCACAACTTGCTTAGCGTGCGATTTCCGTCTCATGGTGCAGGAAGAAGTTTCCTACAAGTTCGAGAGGATATACATCTAAGCTTTTCAGCGATGTTCTGAACTCCGACTTGCTTTTTCGGGGCTATTAACCGGGATACAGACAGGATCTTTCTCTTCATAATTTCTTCACATTTATAACTTATAGTTATGTATAACTTCTCCACCCTCCGGCAGCCAAGACCCCCCTCTTGGCTGCCTCATTATTCAGGAGCCGGCCAGCCTGAGTTTACGTGTGAGAAGTTCCCTTGGCTCATCTAGCTCATCTGTTTCTGTTTTTCTTAACACGCCCTAATGTCCTGATGAACCCGCCGCAGCATCAAGGATGCCCCCTTCGAAATACACGGATTGAAAAAAGCCCTCGTTTGAGCGTACTATGAAAGTAATGGAAGATCCCGTAATAGAAAAAGATTCTGATCTGAAATTCCCTCATTTCATTGTGCTGAAAGCTTCAGCAGGCTCTGGCAAGACCCATATGCTCACCAAGAGGTTCGTACAGTTCATTCTCTCTGAAAAAATACCCAGGAACAGCCTCAGGAATATTCTCGCTATAAGCTTTTCCAATAATGCTGCCAAGGAAATGAGAGGGAGAATAATCGAATGGCTCAAGTTAATACATTTCGGAGACGCAGCAAAGACCGAAGAAATACTTGAGGCGGTCTCGATGTCCAGGGAGAAAGCGGCTGAACGGGCCGGCCGGATGGTCGAGGAGATACTCAGAGATTATGCCGATTTCGAAGTGAGGACCATAGACAGCTTCATGACTTCGATCTTCAAGACCTCCGCCATCGACTTCGGGTTCAATCCCGAGTTCGATATCCTCATGAACAAAGACGCGCTCATGGAATACTCCTTTGATCTCTTTTTGAGAGAAGCCCGCGAGGGCACAGAGGCAGCAGAACTCCTTCTAAATGTAATCTCTGCAATCCAGGAAGGCAAACCGGCCCAGGAAGCCTATATGTGGGACCCGTCATCTGTCCTCATCGAAGAAGTAAAAAGCCTTTACGGAAAGCTGTCCGGGACGGGAAGGAATCCTCTGATAGAGGACTACTCAAGGGCCTTTGAAGAGCTGAAGGTCGGGATAAGGGCTGCCATTGAGGATCTTGACAGTATGATCGTTGACTCAGGGCTCACGCCACGGACAAACTCTTCTTTTGAGGCAATCCGGAAGCTTGTGAAGGATGATAGATTTGCGGATTTGATCGGAAAAGGACTTAAGAACCCGCCGGTCAAGAAGCCCTCGACGGGCCAGTCACATCTTCAGGGCTCATTCGATCGGATTGTCGAGCAATGGGAGAATGCCTGCCGCCTCATCAATAGATACATTGCCCTACTTGTCCGGTCCAGTTCCATGCCCTACTTGAAGATATATGAATCCTTTAAGAGGACGGTCGAATCCGTCAAGAGGCGTCAAGGTAAGGTTTTCATCGAAGACATAAACAGGAACCTTGCGGAATACATCAACAAGGAAATCGTCCCCGACATCTATTTCAGGATCGGCGAGACGATTTACCACTTCCTGATCGACGAATTCCAGGATACCTCCCTAATCCAATGGAACAACCTTTTCCCTCTCATAGAGAGCGCTCTGTCCCAAAATGGAAGTCTCTTTGTCGTGGGCGATACCAAACAGGCGATCTACGGCTTTCGCAATGCAGACTATACAATCATGCGAGAGGCGGAACATAACAACCCCTTTCCTTCAGCAAGACACTACGTAAAGGAGCTTACTACAAGCCGCAGGAGTTTCAAGAAGATCCTCGATTTCAACGAGAAGGTATTCAAGGAGATCGTGGCAGGCAATGATAATTACAGGGATGCCGGGAGCAGGAGCGGACTGACCGACTATGTTCAGTGCGCAAGAGACGGCAGCCGTCAGGGATATTGCGAGGTAATACTCCATGAAAGGGACGAAGAAACCCCTCCCGAGCGCCGAGTCATACAGGACCTCGTCTCACAACTGAGATCACGCGGATTCAGCTATGGCGACATCGCCATACTGACCCCGAGAAATGAAGACGTCGTGAAGACCACGCTTTGGCTGAACGAGAAGGATATCGACTTCATTTCTTACAGCAGCCTCGACGTTAGGAGGCGGAAAATAACGGGCGAAATTGTTGCGCTGCTGACATTTCTCGATTCCCCAGTGGATGATCTTTCCTTTGTTACGTTCATGTGCGGAGATATCTTCGGCGCTCTGTTGCGGAAGTACCATCCCAAGATCACACCGGAAAGACTAAGGGGCTTTCTCTTCACGTTCAGGGAGAACTCTCCGCTCTACAAGCAGTTCCAGAGAGAGTTCCCGGTTTTATGGGAGAAATACTTCGCCGACCTTTTTAGGGCTTCGGGTTATTCCCCGATCTACGACCTCGTGACCGATGCATACACTGTTTTTAGGGTCTTTGAGACTTTGGTTGACGAGGAGGCTGCTCTTGTGAAGATCCTCGATGCGGTCAGGGAGATCGAAGGGGCAGGATATAACAGTGTCAGGGACTTCCTTGCCCTCGCAGGAGGCAGCGACAGCAGCGAATCCGAGTGGAACATGGACGTGCCCAAGGCACTGGACGCTGTCAGGGTAATGACAATCCACAAGGCAAAGGGCCTCGAATTCCCTGCGGTAATTGTCCTGCTTTACGAACGCCGGAACAAGGGGTTTAACTACATCGTCGAGGAGCTGGATGGGGTAAGGCTGCTGAAGATCAACAAGAAGACGATGGCCAGCGATCCGGCATTCGAGAGGCTTTATGAAGAGGAGACCACAAAAGAGAAAGTGAGCGTTCTCAATAGCCTGTACGTCGGCTTCACTCGGGCAAAAGAGGAACTTTACGTTATCGGCGTAAAGGGAAGGACCGAGGCATTTCCCCTTGATCTCCTTCCGGCAAGCGACTTCGCGGCAACGGCAAAGCCGGAAAGATGCGAGATTCCGGCCACGAAGTCTTCCAATCTCTTCAACATAAGTCATCATCCCGAAAAAATGAAGACAGAGGTCAGGACCGACGAGATGATCGGTATCCGTGAGAAAGAGAGGGGGGAATTCATCCACAAGGTGTTCTACCATATTGAATATCTGCAAGGCGACATCGAAAGAGTGCTCGAGGACGTCATCAGAAGAGTCGAAGTCGAAACCGGATTAGAGTCGGCTGCGGCGGGTGTAAAAGAGCTCCTTCTTCGGCTCTTCGGACGCAAGGAGATAGCGACCTACTTCGAGGCGCGTCCTGGCAGAGAGGTAAGAAGGGAGCAGGAATTCTCCGATGAAGAAGGACATCTCTTCAGGATGGACAGGGTCGTGATTGACACGGACAGAGTTACTATCCTTGATTTCAAGACCGGGGCGGATGACCGGGCTGGAGAGAAATACAAGGCGCAGTTGAGAAAATACTTGAAAATCGCAAAGGACATCTATCCCGGCAGACGGCTGGAAGGCAAGATCATTTATGTAGATCTCGGAGAGATCAAGACATTATGACCAAAGCACTGATTATTGGCCCAGAGGAAGACCTCATCGAGAGAACAGCGAGCCTCATAAGTCCGCTCAACAGGGACTACTCTCACAACCTTGTCGTGTTTCCGGGCAGAAGGCCGGCGCATTTCCTAAGAAGGGAATTGGCGCACAGGGAAAAAGGCGGTTTCATACCTCCTTCAATTATGTCCATGGACGAGTTTGTCGATCACATCATGGAAGCCGGACAACCGATGAAGAGTATAGGGACTGTCGACGCGGTCGCTATACTCTATCAGATTCACAGGAGTGCAACCGAGCCCCTCGGCGGAGAGAACTTCCTTACATTCGATAGTTTCTTTTCTCTGGGAATAAAGATTTACAAGGACATTGAGGAGCTCTATATAGAGGGAGTCCCTCCTGCCATGGTAAAGGAAATCCAACCATTTACAGACGAGCTGATACCCGGGCACGCGTTGACACGGCTTCAGTCACTGCACTTCTTTTACAAGACCTTTTATGAGACCGTTTCCAAGCTACGCATGGCGACAAGGTCCATGAGGTACCGCACGGCTGCGGAGAAGGTCATCGAAAGCGGTCTCAACGGGCACAAAAAGGTGATATTCGCCGGATTCTACGCACTGACCAGATGTGAGAAGGATATCTTTAGAAAGCTGCTTACGAGTAAAAAAACGATCTTCATATTCCAGAACGGTCCGGGCCTCCGGGAGCGGCTGTCAGAACTGGGAATTGAGACTGCCACCGCCCAGCCACCTCTCAATGAGCCCGAAATCCACTTCTACAGCAGCCCTGATACTCACGGCCAGGTCTTTGCCCTTGGAAACGTTCTCAGAAAAAAATACAGAAAGGAAGGACTGCCGGACGAAAAAACCACGATAGTACTACCGTTGTCGGAAACCCTATTTCCGCTTCTTCGGCATGGCATGACTTTCTTGGATAAAGGCGACTTCAATATCTCCCTCGGTTATCCGCTGTACCGCACGCCGGTCTTCGGGTTCCTTAACAACCTCATGGAATTGATTGGCTCTATGGAAGATGACCGGATTTACGTCCCTGATTATATGAGGTTCGCTCTGCACCCTTACACGAAGAATATTTACTGCAGGGGAAACGCCGAGATCACGCGGATCATGTTACACACCATGGAGGAGGTACTCCAGAAGTCCAGGACCAAGACGTTCGTTACCCTGTCAGAGATAGAAAACAACGATAAGATAATCGGCAACATTATTGAACAGCTTCGCCAGGAAGAAGAAGGCATGACCATGGAGGAAGTCAAAGGGCATCTCAGGATGATCCACCTTAACACGATCGAGAAGTTCCTTTCCTTCAGGAATATCGGGGACTTTGCCGAGAAAACCGCTGGACTGCTCATGTTCATCTTCAACAACAGCACGGCCCGACTCCATCCCCTCTTCTATCCCTTCTCAGAATGCTTCATAAAGGCACTGGACGCGGTCTCCAAATCTCTGGTGAAGGATATCTCGTTTACTGAAAGGACGGGTTATTTCACGTTCTTCAGAAAACTTATTATGACAGCTCATGTCCCCTTTCCGGGCACCCCGCTGAAGGGCCTCCAGGTTCTCGGTTTTCTTGAAACGAGAAACATAAAATTTGATACGGTCTTTCTTCTCGATGCCAACGAAGAGGTGATCCCCGACACCTCTAAAGAGGACACGCTCTTGCCCTTGAAGGCGCGAGAAATCCTCAAACTGCCAACCTACCTGGATAAGGACAGGCTGTTTGCCTACTACTTCGAGAATCTAGTAAGGGGTGCCAGGGAAGTGCACATCTTCTTCACAGAGAATGACGTCAAGGAGAGATCGCGCTTTGTGGAAAGTCTCCTCTGGGAAAGACAGAAAAGGGACAGTTCGACAAAGGCGGGTGATTACGTGCAGGCCGTTCAATACAAAGTCAAGCTCGGGAACGAGAACCCTCCCGGTATTCCCAAGAATGAACAGACAATTGCCTTCCTGAAGGATTTCACTTACAGCGCCACTGCCCTTGACACATACCTCAATTGTCCGCTTCAGTTCTACTACGGTTACGTGCTTGGTCTCGGTAGAAAGGATGAGATCACAGGGGAAATTGAAAGAGCCGACATCGGCAGGTTTATCCATCGCGTTCTCTCGTCCTATTTCTCACTGAGAATGAATAGGGTTTTGAGAGAAGCGGACTTCGACCTTAAGGAGATGGACGATCTGATCGACCATCTTTTCGACCAGGAATATGGTGCCAATCCCGCCGGAGCCTTGTTCCTTCTGAAAGCCCAGATCAAGGAGCATCTCAGAGACTATCTCAAAAAATACCGCGTACCTCTTGTTAACGAGAAGAAAGTGACAATTATTGGCGTGGAGGAGTCTATCGAGGTGACTCTGGACTCGCGCAAGCTGAAAGGCCGGCTGGACGTAATCGAGAAGAGGGACCACGTGATCCATATAATTGATTACAAAAGCTCCTCGGCAAAACATCTGAAGATCGACTTTGACAAGCTCGACACTGACGACAGGGATTCCTGGGATGAAGCGATAGGGAGCCTCCAGTTGCCCTTTTATCTCATCCTGTATTCCGAGCGCTATGGCACAAGAATAGAGGATTTGAGGGGACTTTTCTTGCTTCTCGGCAGGTCCGTCATAGACAGAAATATTGAACTTCCCTTATTCGCTACCGAGGAGGAGAGCACAATTTTCGATGGATTAAGGACCGTTCTCTTCGGTCTTATCAAAGAGATCGTTGATCCCGCTGTTCCGTTCACCGCTACCTCAAAAAGAAAAACCGGCTGTCCCAGGTGCGACTTCCAGTACATTTGTGGAACACAATGGATTACGGGATAGAAGAGAAACCAATCCCTGTATCTCTTTGTACTTTAACTTCCTCCACTTCAGGGAGTAAAATATGAAGGTGAGAAAGTTGTATATGAAAGGAGAGTCTTCATGACCGACACTACGATTAAAGTTGAAGGGATGAGTTGCACGCACTGCGTCGCGAGGGTAAAAAGAGCGATTGAGGCACTGAAAGGCATTCAGAGCTTGGATGTTCAGATAGGCAGCGTGAAGGTGGTTTTCGATGAAACGGCGGTTAGGAAAGAAGACATAGAAAAGGCGATAACGAACGCTGGGTACAAATTGGCGGTCTCCTGATCTTTTCAAGCTCCCCGGACCGTCCCCCCCGTTCTCTCCACTATAAATGCGACGATTCTTGCGTGGAGATCCTCTATCTCCGAATCCGTAAGGGTCCTGTCCTTTGCCCTGTAGCGGACGGCAAAGGCAAGGCTCTTCTTTCCCTCCGGGATGTTCTTTCCTTTATAGCAATCAAAGACCGATATCTCCTCTATGAGTCCTGTGGGATAGGATCTCAGATGCTCCATGACTGCCGCAGAGGGAAGGGATTCATCCACAACAAGGGCAACATCCCTTTCGATGCGCGGAAATCTAGGGATGGGTTCGTATTTCACAGCTTCCGACACAAGCGGCAGAAGGTCATCGAGGCTTATCTCCACAATGATTATATCGGGTCGTGACACCTTAAGGGACAGCCTTTCCACTATGTCCGGGTGGAGAATTCCGAGAAACCCTATCCTTCTGCCGGACACCGTAATATCGGCAGACCTCCCCGGGTGCAGAAATGGTTCCGATGAGGGATTAAATGCATAGTCGGTCATCCTGAGGTCATCCAGCATTGCCTGGATAACGCCCTTCACAATATAGAAATCAGGCACATCCTCTTTCCATAAGGCAGGCGCCCTATCCCTGAAATATATCGCCCCAAGGAGGTGGGCTTCTTCAGGAAGCTCCGTTCCTCTGTCGATGAACACTCTTGAGATTTCAAAAAGACGTACTTCCCTGTTGCCAGTGCTGATATTTGATGAGAGATTCCGTATAAGAGAGGGGACGAGCGTCGTCCTTAAACGCGATTCCTCCTCATTTAGAGGGTTCCGCAGCATTATGGTTCTCCGTCGCGGGTCGTCGCTGCCGATATTCAGCATGTCCAGCATCGCAGGATTCATGAAGCTGTAATTCATCGCTTCAGTAAACCCAGCTCCCCTGAAGGACTGCCTTACAGCCTCAAGATGCCGGTGCTTCCGGTCCTTTGCCCCTTCAGACACCGGGACCCTCGGGACCGTCACGGGAATTCTGTCGTATCCGAAGAGCCTTGCTATTTCCTCTATGACGTCGATTTCCCTCTGCACATCCCCCCTGAAAGACGGGGGCGTGACTGCGAAAAAATCTTTGTCCACGGTAACGGCCATCCCGAGCCGCTCCACAAAATCGATCATCTCCTCGCGTCCGGCTGAAACCCCGAGGATCTTGTTCACGCGCTGATACCTCACCTCTATCCGTGGAGCCCGAAACGGCCTCGGATACACATCAACCTTTCCTGACACCCTTCCGCCGGCAAGCTCGGCCATCAGGGATGCAGCCCTGTCCAACGCTTCCTCAAGGAATTCGATGTCCGTACCTCTCTCAAACCTGAAAGAGGATTCTGTTTTCAAGCCGAGGCCCCTTGAGGTTCTCCGAATGGAAGCTGGCAAAAAAAATGCACTCTCAAGAAATATATTCCTTGTGCACTCTTTCACCTCTGTTTCAGCGCCTCCCATAACCCCTGCCACGGCCACGGGCCGTTCACCGTCCCATATGAGGAGCGCGTCCTCGGGAAGAAGACGTTTTGCTCCATCGAGGGTGGTTATGGTTCTGCCCGCTCCCGAACGTCCCACCCGTATTCTGCCACCTCTCAGGGTATCCATATCAAAAGCGTGCAGGGGGTGTCCCATCTCCAGAAGGACATAGTTTGTGATATCGACGATGTTGTTGATAGGCCGCATACCGCATTTTTCGAGCCTCTTTTTCATCCACTCCGGAGAGTCACCCAGGGTCACACCCTTAATATCCCTGCCCGCATACCTGTGGCAAAGGTCTTCATCAATGATTTCCACAAGCACGGACGACTCACCGGCCTCTTCCTGTATCCTGTACCCCGGCAGCCGCACCGGGACCTTCAGCAGGGCAGAAACTTCCCGCGCGACTCCGAGGATGCTAAGGCAGTCAGGCCTGTTCGGGGTAACGTTCACCTCGAGCACCGTATCATCGCCGGTCTTTTCGATTCTTTCCACCTCGAGACCGACCATAGTCAGCTTCAATGCAAGCTCCTCAGGACTGAACGGAAAATTTACGAATTCTTTCAGCCATTCCAGGGGTACACGCATCAGAACTGCCTCAGGAATCTTATGTCGTTTTCGTAAAACATCCGGATGTCGTCGATGGAGTACTTCAGCATGGTTATTCTTTCTACACCCATGCCGAAGGCAAAGCCGGTATAGCTTTCAGGATCATACCCCACCATCTCAAAGACCTTCGGGTTGACCATCCCGGCACCCAGCACCTCGAGCCACCCCGTGCCCTTGCAGACACGGCAGCCCGCACCGCCGCACAGAATGCAGCCGATATCCACCTCGGCGCTCGGCTCCGTGAAGGGGAAAAAGCTCGGTCTGAACCTGACCGGCGTCTCCTTCGAGAACACGCGGTGCACAAAGACCTCGAGAATCCCTTTAAGGTCGCTGAAGGATACGTCGGTATCCACCATCAGTCCTTCCACCTGGTGAAACATGGGAGAGTGGGTCACATCCGCATCGCACCGGTAGACCTTTCCGGGAGAAATAAACTTCAGAGGAGGTTTTGATCTCTCCATCGTCCTCACCTGCACCGGAGAAGTTTGCGTCCTCAGTATCACCTCTTCGCTTATGTAGAACGTATCCTGCATGTCCCTGGCGGGGTGGTCTTTCGGCATGTTCAAGGCCTCGAAGTTGTAGTAGTCAAGCTCCACTTCGGGTCCAACCTCGATATCAAAGCCCATACTCACGAATATTTCAATGATCTCCTGGAGCACCGCCGTGACCGGGTGCGTCCTGCCTGGCCTGAAATACTTCCCAGGCAGGGTGATATCAATGGCCTCCGAAGAGATCCTCCTGCTTTTCTCAAGGTCCTTGACCTGCGCCTCCTTTAGATATATCTCCCCCTCAATGAACGTTTTAAGTTCGTTGATCAGTTTCCCGTAGATGGGTCTTTCCGCTGATGGGACGGCTGAGAGAAGTTTGAGCTTGACGGTAACAAGCCCTTTCCTCCCAAGGTATTTTATCCTTAGTTGCTGGAGATCAGAGGCATTCCAGGCTGCACTCAGCTCCCGAAGAAAAGCCGTCTTGATATCGTTTATATCTTCCATTGAAGTACGGGACCGGATGTGAGTGGCGCGGCAGGGAGGAAACGGCGCTTCAAACCCTCCCTCCGCACTTCGATTACGATGCCAGTTTCTGTTTTACGGTCTCGGCAATACGACTGAATGCAGCGGGGTCGCTATAAGCCATCTGTGCCAGCGCCTTTCTGTCAAGGCCTATCTGCGCCTTCTTTATCCCGGACATGAACTGGCCGTAGGTGAGGCCCAGCGCCCTTGCCGCAGCGTTGATCCTTATGATCCAGAGGGCCCTGAACTCCCGCTTCTTTGCTTTCCTGTCCCTGTAAGAATACTGCAGAGCCTTGTCGACAGCCTCTGTGGCTATACGGTATAGGCGGCTCTTTGCGCCATAGTAACCTTTTGCCCTTTCGAGTATCTTTTTCCTTCTTCTTCTCGTCTTGAAACCACCCTTTGCTCTCGGCATCCATTCCTCCTCGTCAACACGTAGCGCGTCACGCGCAACGTGTCATTTCTTACATATACGGTATGAGTCTCTCTATGTTCTTCTGATCCGTCTTTGCAACAAGAGCAGCCGTTCTTAATCTCCTTGTCCTCTTAGAAGGCTTGCCAGTAAGAATATGGCTTTTATATGCCTTTCTACGTTTGATCTTGCCGTTGCCGGTAACCTTGAACCTCTTGGCAGCTCCCCTGTGTGTCTTAAGTTTGGCCATTGAATCCTCCTGATTATTTCGGCGCTACCACCATAGTAATATGATTGCCCTCCTGCCTTGGCGTCTGCTCTATATTGAACTTTCCTCCCAGGTATTGAAGAAGCTTATCAAAAACCTTCATCCCGAGATCGGTCCTTCCCATCTCCCTTCCCCTGAAGAACATGGTCACTTTAGCCTTATTGCCGTCGTCGAGAAAACGCCTGATGTTCCTTGCCTTCAGCTCAAGGTCATGGTCATCGATCTGGGGTCTCAGCTTCACCTCTTTCACTTCGATGGTCTTCCTCACTGCGTGTTTCTTGCCGAGCTGATACTTGTACTTGCCGAAGTCCATGATCTTGCACACAGGAGGCGTGGAATTGGGTGCCACCTCAACGAGGTCGAGTTCCCTTTCCTCAGCCAGCCGCAACGCCTCCGAAATCGGCATTACGCCCGCCTGCTGACCATCTACATCGATAACCCTGACCGTTCTCGCGCTGATCCTTGCGTTTATCCTTATATCTTTTCCGATGTCCTTGCTTATACTCTCACCTCCTGAGTTTAATATCCTCCTGAATGAGCCCCTTCAGAGCCTCCACAGCCATGGATCCGAGATTCTCACCGTTACGCTTTCTCACGGAAACGCTTGCCTCCGATATCTCCTTGTCGCCTATTATACCCAAATATGGCGTCTTTCTGATAGTCGCTTCTCTTATTTTATGTCCGATTTTTTCGTTGTCAAGATTAATCGCAGTCCTTATTCCCTCGCTCTTCAGCTTTTCTCTTATCTTCAAGGCATACTCGGAATGCCTCTCTGCTATGGTGAGAATGGCGATTTGAACAGGAGCAAGCCAGGTCGGAAAAGCCCCTGCATAATGCTCGATGAGGATCCCGAAAAACCTCTCCAGCGAGCCCATAAGCGCACGATGGATCATAATGGGCCTGTGTTCCTTGCCGTCGCTTCCTCTGAAGGTCACATCAAACCTCTCAGGGTTATTGAAATCAACCTGTACGGTGCTGCATTGCCACGCCCTTTTCAGGGAATCCTTTACCTTTATATCGATCTTGGGACCGTAGAAAACCCCCTCACCGGGATCTATGGAATAATGCAAGCCCCTCGCCTCAAGGGCATGCTTCAGTGCCTCCGTGGAACGCTCCCAATTCCCTATCGTCCCTACATATTTCTCCGGGCGGGTCGAGAGATAGACATCGTATTCGCTGAATCCGAATGTTTGCAGGACATAGAGGGTGAAATCAAGGACCTTAAGTATCTCCTCCTCGATCTGGTCTTCCCTGCAGAATATATGCGCATCATCCTGCGTAAACCCCCTCACCCTCAGAAGCCCGTGAAGGACGCCCGATCTCTCATAACGGTACACAGTTCCCAGCTCCGCATACCGAATGGGAAGGTCCCGGTAGCTCCTGAGATTGCTCTTGTATATTTGAATATGGAAAGGGCAGTTCATGGGCTTCAATTCGTATTCAGCGCCCTCTATCTCCATCGGAGAGAACATGTTCTCTCTGTAGAAGTCGAGGTGTCCGCTCCTCTGCCAGAGGTTCAGTTTTGCGATATGGGGGGAGAAGAGTATCTTATAGTCAGATCTTGAATGCTCTTCTCTCCAGAAGTCTTCGATCGCTTTCCTGATGACAGCGCCGTCGGGATGCCAGAGGATCAGACCAGGACCAATCTCATCGCTGATGCTGAAGAGGTCGAGGTCCTTGCCGAGCCTCCGGTGGTCCCTCTTCTTCACCTCTTCGAGGAAGGTCAGATGCTCCTTCAACTCACTATCATCGGCAAAGGCCGTACCGTATATGCGCTGGAGCATCTTGTTCTTTTCATCGCCCCTCCAATACGCGCCGGCTATGCTCAGGAGTTTGAACGCCTTGATCGCCCCCGTGGAGGGAACGTGAGGACCACGGCAGAGGTCCGCAAAACCACCTTCCTCGTAAACAGAAACTGTCTCGTCCGGTATCTCCCTCAGTACCTCGACTTTGTAATCCTGCTTTGCGTCCTGAAACAGCTTTATAGCCTCGTCCTTCCGATAGACCTTGCGAATGAAGGGCCTGTTCTTCCTTATAATCTCCGCCATCTCCTTTTCTATGCGTTCGAGGTCTTCTGGCGTAAGCGGCCTGTCGAGGTCGAAGTCATAGTAGAACCCTTCCTCAGTTGCCGGGCCTATGGCAAGCTTCACCTTGAATCCAAAAAGATTCTGGACGGCGTGAGCCATGATATGGGACGCGCTGTGACGGTAAATCTCTTTTCCTTCCGCAGAGTCAAAGTTCACCGGTTCGATATCTGCCTCGTCGCCGAGATGCTCTATCTCCGACAGGTCCTTCAGGTTTCCGTTGACTTTCACGGCAATGGCTTTCGCTCCCTCCAGCTCCTTCTGGATGTCCGCAAAGGGACCGGAGACCTCTCTTCCGTCAGAATATCTTATCCTAATTTCTATACCTCCATCCAAGAATTAAGTATCATACAAAATTTCCTCTTGTTTTTCAATGCATTCGCCTAACTTTGCCTATTGAGTAAGGCGGGAAAGGTGAACGGGCTTTGCAGTCCTTTGGAAAACCGTATTTCTTTCGTAAGCGCCACAGGAGATCAGGACCCCTGCTTCCTCCTCGAGGCCAATTTATTCAAGGCATTGATATAAGCCCTGGCCGCAGCGACGATGATATCCGTATCAGCCCCATGGCCTCTCACAGTATTTCGGTCTTCCTCAAGCGTTACAAAGACCTCGCCAAGCGCATCGGTGCCGCCGGTAATGCTCTTAACCTCGAATTTAAGCAACCTGCTCTTTGTTTTCGTAAGAGATGAGATGGCCCGGTATATGGCATCAACGGGGCCGTCCCCCTTGGCTGTCTTGGTTGCAGTCTTACCGTTGACCTTCATTCTTACGGTAGCCTTCGGCTCTTTCTTCATCCCGCTCTCCACGGAAAGGTCATTCAGACTGTAGACCTCGGGAATTTTCGACACCTCTTCTGAAACGAGGGTCTCTATATCCTCGTCGAATATCTCCTTCTTCTGGTCTGCGAGATGTTTGAACTTCTCAAACGCCTTCTCCGTTTCCTCGGCTGTCAGATCGTACCCGAGCTCCTGAAGCCTTGTTCTGAAGGCATGCCTTCCCGAATGCTTCCCCATCACGAGTTTTGCGCTCTTAAGTCCGATGCTCTCGGGGCTTATGATCTCATATGTTGTTTTTTCCTTAAGGAGGCCGTCCTGATGAATCCCGGATTCATGGGCGAACGCATTGGCTCCGACAATCGCCTTGTTCGGCTGGACCGGTATCCCCGTTATCTTTGTGATGAGCCTGCTTGAGCGGATAATCTCCCTTGTGTTGATATTAGTGTCCGCACCATAGAAATCCTTTCGCGTCCTCAATGCCATAACTACCTCTTCCATGGAGCAATTTCCCGCCCGCTCTCCAATACCGTTGATGGTACACTCAACCTGGCCAGCCCCGTTCAGAATCGCAGATAGCGAGTTCGCCACGGCAAGTCCGAGATCATTATGGCAGTGAACGGAGATGACCGCCCTGTCCCTTATTCTCTCCTTGATGGCCCTTATCATCCTTCCGAACTCCTCGGGCGTAGTGTATCCAACGGTATCGGGGATATTGACCGTTGAGGCCCCTGCCCCTATAACGGCATCCACGACATCGAGCAGGTAGCTCAGGTCGGTCCGAGTCGCGTCCATCGGTGAGAACTCGACATCCTCCACGAAGCTTCTTGCAAGCCTGACCATTTCGCAGGAGCGTTTTAACGCCTCTTCCCGGCTTATCCTGAACTGATACTTAAGATGAATATCGGATGTCGAGTGAAAGGTATGTATCCTCCTTCTCGCTGCGTCTTTCAGAGCCTCCCATGCCTTCTTTATGTCGGCCTCTTTTGCTCTTGCAAGACTGCATACAACCGGTCCCTCGACCTCATTGCCTATCCTTCTTACCGCTTCAAAGTCCCCGGGCGAACTTATGGCAAACCCCGCCTCGATAACATCAACCCCCAGACGGGCAAGCTGTTTTGCCACCTGCAGCTTCTCC
>CAYYWY010000045.1:0-13631 GCA_964475485.1 uncultured Nitrospiraceae bacterium
TCAACTATACCTTATACGTATAAACATTGGAAGTAGTTTTTCAGCACCCTGCTAGACCTCAAACCACAGACAGCACGCGTCATCAGGGACAACACTGAAGTTGAAATCCCTGCTGAATCAGTCATGGTGGATGAGGTAGTTGTAGTCAGGCCGGGGGAGAAGATACCGACTGACGGAGTTGTTACAGAAGGACATTCATCGGTGGACGAAAAAATGCTGACCGGTGAAAGTGTCCCTGTTGAGAAAAAGACAGGCGATGAGGTTATAGGTGGCACGATAAATAAAGTAGGCTCCTTCAAGTTCAGGACAACAAGAATTGGCGCTGATACTACATTGAGCCAGATAATTAAACTGGTGGAGGAGGCCCAGGCATCATCATCGCAGATTCAGAGACTCGCTGACAAGGTTGCGTCCTATTTTGTTCCTGCTGTTATAGGTGTGGCCTTTCTATCTGCTGCAGGCTGGCTGATTATTGGGAATCAGACCATGGCTTTGCTGTCTTTCGTTGCCGTGCTGATTATAGCCTGCCCTTGTGCCCTCGGCATAGCGACACCGGCGGCACTGATGGTTGGTGTGGGTAAGGGAGCCGAACTGGGAATACTTATCAGGGGGGCTGAATATCTCGAAAGGGCCGAAAAACTAAATGCAGTAGTATTTGACAAGACCGGTACTCTAACGAAGGGTGAACCTGAGGTGACAGAGATAGTGTCAGTGGACAGTGTCAGTGAAAGTGAAATTATTCAGCTTGCAGCGATTGCAGAAAAAGGCTCGGAACATCCATTAGCTGAAGCGATTACAAAGAGAGCAAGAATGGCAGGATTAAGCATACCAGATGCAGAGACATTTGAGGCCATTCCGGGGCATGGCGTCAGAGTGAAGTCTCAGGGAAAAGAAATCCTGATAGGCAACAGAAGACTTATGAAAGAGTATGATGTCGGCATACAAGATAAAGAGACCGTAATCTCAGGGCTTGAAGAAAAGGGCAATAGCGTGATGATTGTAGCGAGAGACAAAAGACTTATTGGATTGATTGCAGTTGCAGATACTTTAAAGGATAACGCAGAAGATGTAGTAATGGGCCTTAAGACTGAAGGCATCGAGGTTATAATGCTGACAGGAGACAATGAAAATACCGCAAAGGCCATCGGCTCTAAAGCCGGCATTGAAAGAATTGTCGCAAATGTCCTGCCCGGTGAAAAGTCCAAGGTTATTAAAGAACTTCAGGCTGAAGGTAAAGTTGTGGCGATGGTGGGCGACGGCATTAATGACTCCCCTGCGCTTGCCCAGGCAGATATCGGTATGGCAATAGGCAGCGGCTCTGATATTGCAAAAGAGACAGGCGGTATCATACTGGTAAGGGATGATCTGAGAGACGTAATCAAGGGCATAAAGCTCAGCAGAAAAACAATGCGGAAGATAAAACAGAACCTTTTTTGGGCATTTATATACAACACTGTAGGTATCCCGGTTGCTGCCTTTGGACTCCTTAACCCCATAATCGCAGCAGCAGCAATGGCATTGAGTTCATTGTCCGTTGTCACAAACTCTGCGCTGTTAAAGGGAGTCAGGATATGAAAGACAAAAGGATTCTTATAACATTGGCGCCGTTAATCCCGATTCCAGCTGTAGCAGCACTTATGGTGTTTGGTATAGTCTTTGATTCACGGGTATATATTCTGCTTGGTCTGATTTGTCCTGTTATAGCAGTTCTTTTATTGTTTTACTACAGAAGAAGGTATGGCAAAAAGCTGATAGGTTAGTATGTTCCCCGACAAGCGGGGATGACAGAATACGACAAAGACGAACTCCACAGTGAGCAGTAATCAGCCTCCTTCTGGCAAATATATATTTGGATAAAATAGACCATGAGATGGAGCTCAAAGGATATGAAATGGTCAGATATGCCGACGATGCTGTCATACTGCGCTCGACAGGGAAGAAGCGAGTAAGGCTTTGACCCTGATGAAGGCAAGGTGGGAGGCGAAAGCCTTTCTCCCGGCAGGAAAGCCTGAAGAGCCATTTTTTCTGAAATTCATAATTTATTCAAATTGTTCTGATAAGTTATTTTTATAAATCAGAAGGAGGTGTAAATTGAATGAGAAAAGTAACTGCCGGGTTCTTCGTGATCGTGCTTTCGACTCTGGCTCTTGCGGTTGTTTCTGAAGCAGTACAGAAGGGCCTTTCTGTTAAGATGGATGAATCCTTAAGAAGGGGGGAGACGAGGGCTACCCTTGATCCATATCTTTTCGGGGACCCGATGGTAAAGGAGGCGTACAGGATAGCGAAGGAGATTCCATGGGTGCTGGACAGCATATACTGTTTCTGCAAATGCGAGGAATCCCCCGCATTCAGGCATAAGAGCCTCCTCAGCTGCTATGTTGACAACCATGCGGCTGTGTGAGATATTTGTCTTGGGGAGGCCCTGCGGGCTTTCGAGCTGTATAAAAAAGGATATCCCGTAAAGAAGATACGGGATATCGTCGAACAGGAATATAAAAGATAACGTCGTAACACGTAACGCGTTACGCGTGACGGGTCACGAAAGCAAAATATGCAAATAGGAGGTAAGAATGAAAAAGTTAGTGCTGTTCACATTGGTCATAGTCCTGATTGCAGGAGTCGCGTATGCGAAGGATTATGAGCTGAAGAAAAAGGCGGGAGAATACGATGTGGAGGTTAAAATCGATAAGAACCCTCCGGTCGTTGGTGACAATAATATCAGCATCGAAGTGAAGGACGCGTCAGGGCACCATGCCAGGGATGCGAAAGTCGTCGTAGAATACTCTATGCCGGCAATGCCTGGAATGCCCGCCATGAACTATAAGACGGATACCGAACTGAAGGGGGACGAGTATAAGGCGAAGATGAACCTGTCCATGTCGGGATCATGGAATATAGCGGTAAAGATCACGAGGGCCGGAAAGACCTCGACAATGAAATTTACCGTGGACGCGAAGTAAGTGAAATCGAAATCCTATATTCGCCTCACGCCGTCATTGCGAGGAGTTATGCGACGAAGCAAACCCATTGTTTTGAGATTGCTTCGCCTTTGGCTCGCAATGACAATCTTTTTAGCGGCTCTGGGCTATTCCTCTTTATATTCTTTTGCCGGGGACCTCAACCTCCAGGACATCATCGATGAGGCGTTGCAGAAGAGCCCCGAGGTTCTCGCGTTTCAGGCGAGAGTGGCCGCATCAAGGTACAAAATACCCCAGGCAAAGAGCCTTCCGGACCCCATGTTCATGTTCGGATATCAAAACGAAGGATGGAAAAGATACACGTTCAAGGAGATGCCTGATGCGTGGTGGATGTTCTCCGCATCACAGATGTTCCCTTTCCCGGGCAAGCTTTCGTTAAAGGGCGAGATGGCCGAAAAAGAGTCTGAAAGTCTCTC
Source organism: uncultured Nitrospiraceae bacterium (assembly GCA_964475485.1). Classification (GTDB taxonomy): domain Bacteria; phylum Nitrospirota; class Thermodesulfovibrionia; order Thermodesulfovibrionales; family UBA9159; genus CAYYWY01. The sequence continues at coordinate 3,395 of CAYYWY010000045.1, forward strand.
TGCATCCTATGACTCCCTGAAGCTGAAGATAAGGGCCAAGGTCACGGAGTTGTACTACGACCTCTTTTTTGCCTACAAGGATATCGATATCATTCGCGATAGGACCGCTCTGTTTTCGAGGATTGAGGATGCAGCCCTTGCAAGATATTCCTCCGGAATGGCTCCGCAACAGGAAGTTCTGATGGCACAGACGGAAAAGTACATGCTTTTCGAAAAAGAGGAGATGCAGAGGCAGAGGATTCAGGCCCTTGAGGCCATGCTCAACAGCACGATAGGAAGGGAGGTCACGTCTCCCCTGGGAAGGCCCGTCGTGCGCAATATCTCTTTCAGAAGGGATATGAAGGAGCTGCTGACGATTGCTTATGAGAGCTCACCGGAAATCAGATCGATGGAGAGGATGATTGCTGCGGCGGAGGCCAAGGTAAAGATGGCCGAAAGAGAATATTACCCCGATTTCACCTTGACGGGGACCGTTATGAAAAGGGGAGGGGAGTTCGACGACATGTGGAGTCTGACTGCAGCCATAAATATCCCCCTGTTCTACAGAACGAAACAGAGACAGGCTGTGAACGAGGCCAGCGCATCTCTGTCGGAGACGAGGAGCGGGCTGGAGGCGATGAAGCTGATGATCTCTTCAAACATACGGGATAATTATTCTATGCTCAAGACGGCTGAAACACTGATGGGATTATACAAGGACGGTCTGATCCCCAAGACCTATCAGGATTTTGAATCGGCACTCGCGGGGTATGTGACGGGAAAGGTTGAGGCGATAACTGTGATAAACAGGCTTAAGGCTCTTCTCGACTTCGAGACCTTATACTGGAAGCAATTTGTCGAAAGAGAAAAGGCGATAGCAAGAATTGAAACAATAGCAGGAATTCAGGATTCTCGGCGGGAGGTGAAGGAAAATGAAGAGAAATAAGCTTAAGCTCATCGTTGTTGCCGCAGTAATCGCCGCAGCGGCCTTCCTGTATATTTCAAAAGGGGGGTTCATAGGCGGCTTTTCGAAAGGGGATATTCCGTCGCCCGCAATGGCCCAGCAACAGCCCGGACATGCGGGCCATGGAGGAACGCCGCCTTCCCAGCCTCAGCAGTCGAGAGAACAGACAAAGGAACAGCCAAAGGAACAAAAGGAGGCCGGGGAAGCTCCGGCAGTCGAAATCCCTATCGAGAAGCAGCAGTTGATAGGTGTAAAGACCGTCGAGGTCTCTGTGAAACCTCTCCGGAAGGTTGTCAGAACGGTGGGGAGAATAGAATATGATGAGAGAAAGCTGGCCACGGTTAATACGAAGTTCGAAGGATGGATCGAGAAGTTACATGTAGATTACACAGGGCGGCATGTGAAGAAGGGCGAACACCTTGCCGAGATCTACAGTCCTGAGCTTGTTGCTACCCAGCAGGAGTTCATAAATGTTCTCAGGTGGGTTAAAAGGAGCACGGAAGGCAAGGCCGATACCATAAATTCAATGCTGTCGGCGGATGCAAAGACCATTGTCGAAGCAGCCAGGCAGAGGTTGAGACTTTGGGACATAACAGATGAGCAGATCAGGAAAATAGAGGAATCTGAGAAACCAATAAGGACACTTACCATGTACAGCCCGGTGAACGGCTATGTGGTCCAGAAGATGGCTCTACAGGGAATGCGCGTAATGCCCGGAGAGAAGCTTTTTGATATCGCAGACCTGTCCGCTGTATGGATCATCGCGGATATTTATGAGTATGAGCTTCCCCTGATAAAGGCAGGCGAGACGGCAAGGATCAGCCTGAGCTATTTCCCCGGCAAGGAGTTCACTTCAAGGATCGATTATGTCTATCCGGCTCTGTCGGGTGATACAAGGACTGCGAAGGTGAGGTTCTCGATTCCCAATCCCGGAGGTCAGTTGAAACCTCAGATGTTTACGAATGTCGAGATTAAGATGGACATGGGGAAAAAGCTTGCCGTACCTGAAGACGCGGTTATAGATACGGGGACGCGACAGATCGTCTATGTGGATAAGGGTGAAGGATATTTTGAGCCGAGGGAAGTAACCCTCGGGCTGCGGGCCGAAGGGCTGGTTGAGGTGCTGAAGGGACTCAAGGAAAAAGAGAAGATAGCTTCTGCAGCCAACTTCCTCATCGATTCGGAGGCGAGGCTGAAAGGAATCGTAAAATAATGATCGCAAAGATCATCGAATACAGCGCGAGAAACAAGTTCATCGTCTTCCTCTTCGTAGTCTTTTTATGCATATGGGGATATCTGTCGCTGAGGAGCACCCCCCTTGATGCGCTGCCCGATCTGAGCGACCCTCAGGTGATAATTTTTACCGAATGGATCGGTCGAAGCCCTGACCTTGTGGAAGACCAGATAACCTATCCCATCTCCGCTACGTTACTTGCTGCGCCGAAGGTTCAGGCAGTGCGCGGCTTTTCTTATCTGGGGAGCTCCTTCATCTACGTCATTTTCGAAGAAGGGACAGACATCTATTGGGCCAGGAGCAGGGTGCTCGAGTATCTCCAGGCGGTAAAGAACAAGATCCCTGCCGATGTGAACCCAGTGCTTGGCCCAGATGCGACCGGTGTAGGATGGGGCTTTTCTTATGCAGTGGTCGATGAAACAGGGCAGTATGACCTTTCGCAGCTCCGTTCGGTGCAGGACTATAACCTGAAGCTCGCCTTGGAGAGCGTTCCCGGGGTTTCGCAGGTTGCGAGCATCGGGGGCTTTGTCAAGCAGTACCAGATAACGATAGACCCTAACCGCCTTCTGGCTTACAATCTTTCTCTGATGAAGGTGATGGAGGCTGTTAAAAAGAGCAACAAGGACGTGGAAGGAAGGGTCCTTGAGTTTTCAGGCGTCGAATATATGCTGCGGGGCAGAGGGTACATCAAAGGTGTCAGCGATATCGAATCGATAGCTGTTGGCACGAACGGTGCCGGAACCCCCATTCTTCTGAAGGACGTTGCTAAGGTTCAGCTTGGTCCTGAGATACGGAGGGGAATCGCGGATCTCGACGGAAAGGGCGAGGTTGCTGGAGGCATCGTGGTGGTAAGGTTCGGCGAGAATGTCCTGAACGTTATAGACAGGGTGAAGGAGAAGATAAGGAGCGATATCGAGCCGAGTCTTCCCAGGGGGATGAAGATCGTTGTGACCTACGACCGTTCCGACCTGATACATCGCGCCATCGATACGCTCAAGGAAGAGATAATCAAGCTCTCGGTTGCCGTGAGCATCGTATGCATAGTCTTTCTCTTCCACCTTCCGAGCGCACTTGTTGTTATTCTCACCCTGCCCGTGGCGATTATCATTTCCTTTATACTGATGTATTATCTCAAGGTCACCTCGAACATCATGAGTTTGAGCGGCATTGCGATCGCCATAGGAGCGATGGTGGATGCCTCCATCATCATGGTCGAAAACGCCCATAAGAAGCTCGAAGAATGGGAGCACGGCGGAAAGCAGGGAAACCGCCTGGATGTGATCATCGATGCTGCGAAAGAGGTCGGCCCTTCCCTGTTCTTTGCCCTTCTGGTGATCACCGTCGGATTTCTTCCCGTCTTTACTCTTCAGGCGCAGGCAGGCAGGCTCTTCAAGCCGTTAGCGTATACAAAGACCTTTGCGATGCTTTTCTCCTCGCTCCTCGCCATCACCCTGACCCCCGTGCTGATGACATTGTTTATTCGTGGCAAGATAAAACCAGAAGAAAAGAATCCTATAGGCAATGTCCTTCACAAGATATATGAACCCTTCGTGAAACTTGCCCTCAGGTTCAGGAAGTCGGTCATCGTACTGGCAGTCATAGCGATGGCTGTCACCGCGTATCCTTTCATTAAGCTCGGCTCTGAATTCATGCCTCCTCTCTATGAGGGGACGCTTTTTTACATGCCCGTCACTGTTCCGCCTCCTTCTGTTTCCGTGGTCGGGGACCTCCTGCAGATGCAAGACAAGATATTGAAGAAAATACCGGAAGTGGCGCAGGTGTTTGGAAAAGCCGGTCGTGCCGAGACCGCTACCGACCCTGCCCCCCTTGAGATGTTCGAGACCATAGTGAACCTCAAGCCTGACGAAAAACCCTCTGTCGGTGATTATTTGTCAAAATGGCTGGGGATCAAGAAGGAGCTGCCGAAGTCCGAATGGAGAAAAGGGATGGACGTGGAGAAGCTCAAGAACGAGATGAACGACTCGTTGCAGATCCCGGGCGTTGCCAACTCCTTCACCATGCCGATCAAGGCGAGAATAGATATGCTTTCCACCGGCATAAGGACTCCCGTCGGCGTCAAGGTCCTGGGTCCGAAGATAGATGAGATCGAGAGGATAGGCTTCGAGATAGAAAACGCCATCAAAGACATCCGGGGCACGAGAAGTGCATACGCTGAGAGGGTCACAACCGGTTACTTCCTTGACTTCAAGATCAAGCGTGAGGAGGCCGCTCGCTACGGCTTGAGCGTAGACGATGTCCAGGAGGTTATTCAATCCGCCCTTGGGGGAATGAGTATCACCACAACCATTGAGGGCAGAGAAAGGTACCCTGTCAATGTCAGATACGCGAGGGAGCTGCGGGATAGCATCGACAGACTGAAGAGGGTGCTTGTACCTGTGATGGGAATGGGTGGAGGCGCCCAGGCTATTTCGGGAATGTCTTTGCAGGCGGGTGCCAGCATGAATGGAACCGGGGCGTTCTCACTGCTTCCCGGCCCCATCAGTTCTGCTCAGGTCCCTCTTGGGGAGCTTGCAGAAATAAAGATTGTCAGGGGTCCGACGGCCATCAAGAGCGAGGCCGGACTTCTCGCCTCTTATGTATTCATAGACTTCACAGGCAGGGATGTAGGCGGATATGTGGATGAGGCAAAGAAGAGAGTCGCCGCGTTGAAGATTCCTCCAGGATATCGACTCGAATGGAGCGGGGAGTATGAGTACCTTGTGAAGACCCAGGAAAGGCTGAAGATCGTCATCCCTCTTACCATTCTCATCATATTTGTGCTCATCTATTTCAATACGAAGTCGGCAATTCAGACACTTCTGGTTCTATCGGCCCTTCCTTTTTCTCTTGTGGGCTCCTTCTGGCTCCTCTACTTCCTCGGATACAACATGAGTATCGCTGTTTGGGTCGGGATTATAGCCCTCGCAGGGCTTGCTGCCGAAACAGGGGTTGTCATGCTGCTCTACCTCGAACTTGCGTATAAGCAGTGGAAAAGCGCGGGACGGCTGAACAGTATGGACGATCTCCGGGATGCGGTTATGTACGGCGCGGTGAAACGGCTGAGGCCGAAGGTGATGACCGTGAGCGTTATCCTCGCCGGGCTTATACCCATCATGTTCAGCACTGGCACGGGCGCAGATGTGATGCAGAGGATTGCTGCCCCGATGATCGGCGGCGTCATCACCTCTACCTTCCTTACGCTGGTGATTTACCCTGCTATTTACATGCTATGGAGGGGAAGGGAGTTCAGGAGGCAATGAATCTCAGTGATACTATGAGGTGCCTGATTCTTCTCTTTTTTTTCCTTTTAGCAGCGAACATTACGGTGGCCGGTCAGCACGAGCACAAGATCGAGCCGCATAGGCACAGTGACCTTGCAAAGATGAAGAACCCGGTGCCGATGACTGAAGAGTCGATCGGAAAGGGAAGGGAGATTTTCGAGAAGCACTGCATCTTGTGTCATGGCCGTCTCGTAAAGGAAGAGAAAAGGCTTGACCTGGCCGATGATAAATGGATACACGGGGATACCGATGGCGAGATCTTCCACGTGATCACAAACGGCATAAAAGGGACCACGATGACGAGTTACAAGAAGGAACTCTCAAGTGAGATGCGGTGGCATCTCGTAAACTACATAAAAAGCCTGGGAAAAGAGAAGAAGGGTGAGTAGCCATTGGCAGCAAGGATTTTGGGTGCAACCTTGACGCAAGGACCTGTTTTATGAGAGTACTTCTTTTCTTCGTTCTCGGCTTTGTGCTGACATTTCCACGGTTTTCCTCTGCCGGCGAGATACAGGATCAATGCAAGGAAAGAGGAATAATCGTCAAGAACCTTACTACGCGAGACCTCTGGTTTAAACGGGACGGAGGTGAATGCTATCTCTGGGACGAGAACAAGACTTTTGCGGTAAGGGCCGGCGAAAGGGTCGAGATATTCTCCGATCTTGTCTGTGAGACCAGGTATTGCGAGAACATACGCAGTTATGAGGATTACCGCGCCTTCGATACAAACGGAGATTGCTCCATAAGAGTGCTTCCTGCCTGCAGCCTCTCGGACATATGAGACGCAAACCGATGCCGCAGTGATTCATTTGTTGCGGCCGGCCTCCGACAGTTACATTGCAGGACGCGTTTGTCACTGCCTCCTGAAAAATGTTAGAGTAGCTAAAAATGTCAGGAGCATATCTCGCATGGCTGTCAAGACCGGACTCGATATGTTTGAAAAGAGATTGCCTTCTCGCTTCTGGGGGGCGAGGGTCGGGCTTCTGGTTCATCCGGCGTCAGCAAACAAGAAGTATGAACATGCCGTGGACCTCCTCCTCAGGTCCAGGAAATGCGAACTTGCCGCGCTTTTCGGCCCCCAGCATGGAATCCGGGGCGATACACAGGACAACATGGTGGAGTGGAAGGGCTTTACCGACGGAAAGACAGGACTTCCTGTATTCAGCCTGTACGGAAAGACGAGAAAACCTAATGGCAATATGCTTAAAAATCTTGACCTTATGGTTGTAGACCTCCAGGATGTCGGCGCTCGCTATTATACCTATATATGGACCATGGAGCTCTGCATGCAGGCGTGTCTTGAGCAGGGCAAGTCACTTGTCGTGCTCGACAGGCCGAATCCTCTTGGAGGTTCTGTTATCGAAGGGCCGGTTCTTGATTCCAATTACGCGTCCTTTGTCGGAAACCGGCCCCTTTCGGTACGCCACGGAATGACCATCGGAGAGGTCGCCAGTTATCTAAAGACTGCCTACTATCCTCTCCTTGATCTCCATGTCGTTACTATGGAAGGCTGGAGAAGAAAGATGTGGTTTGATGAGACCGGTTTGCCGTGGATAATGCCGTCTCCCAACATGCCCACCCTTGAAACCGCAATCGTCTATCCCGGCATGTGCCTCCTCGAAGGAACGGTACTGAGCGAAGGCCGTGGCACTACAAGGCCCTTTGAGGTATTCGGAGCCCCTTTCATTGAGCCCGATTCCCTTGTGATGAGATTGAGGGACTTTAAACTGCCGGGTGTCGCCTTCAGACAACTTTATTTCGAACCTACTTTCCAGAAGCATAAGTGCAGACTCTGCGGTGGGGTGCATATCCATATTACGAACAGGGATCTCTTTAAGCCTTTCAAGACCGGAGTGGCCGTGCTTAAGGCGGTACACGACCTCTATCCCGATCACTTTCAATGGAAGAAGCCACCCTATGAATATGAGAAAGAGAAGATGCCCGTCGATATCCTTGCGGGAACTGACAGACTGAGGGATGCAATTGAGAGGGGAGAGTCACTTACCCAGATGGAAGCATGGTGGCGCGAGGGGTGCGCCCGCTTCGATAAGGCAGTGAGAAGACGATTCCTGATTTATGACTGAGCCCGTCAACTTTTTCATCCCTGCCGCAGGCCTAGGTGAAAGGCTGCAGCCCATTACGTTTCATATCCCGAAGCCCCTCCTTCCTGTTGCCGGGAAGCCTGTGCTGGAAATCATTCTTGAAAGGGCCTCCCTTCTGCCGCTCAAACGCATAGGGATAAACCTCCATTACAAAGGCAGGTTGATAGAAAGATGGATAAGACTCTCGGTCTTCAGGGAAAAGGTCGTCGCATTTCCTGAAGAACCTGTGCTGGGAACTGGAGGAGCCTTGAAGAATGCCTCGGGATTCCTCTCGAATGGCTTATTTGTTGTTCATAACTCCGACATACTCTCCGATATTGACCTCGAAGGGCTCATTGAGTTTCATCTGTCATCCGGAAACATCGCCACCATTGCAGTGATCGATTTTCCGCAAATCAACAATGTGTCAGTCTGCCCGGACGGTCTGCTAGCAGGTATAGAAAGCCCGGTAATCCGTCAATCCCCTGCCGAAAAAAAAATGACCTTCACGGGAATAGCGGTCTATTCGCCTGAATTCCTCAGATTCATTCCCGAAGGGATATCGAGTGTTGTAGATGCGTGGATTGGAGCAGCAGCATCCGGAGAGAGGGTCGGGACCTTTGATGTGAGCGGAAGTTACTGGAGCGACATAGGAACTCCTTCGGCGTACGCCTCCGCCGTTGTCAGGGCGATGAGGTCGGAGGGGGAGAACATCTATATACATCCTTCTGTCAGGGGTTGTGATCGGGCCGTAATGGACGGATATGTCGTAATCGAAGAAAGCAATGAGCTGCCTGAAAATATCTCCTTAAGAAACTGTATAATGCTTCCCGCTTCTTTCAGAAAGAGTTTCTCTCCTGCAACATGCAGTTCCCCCCGTCAACCCTTTACTAAAGGAGGTATGGGGGAAAATACTGAGAAAGAGATTTGGGGATTGCTTGAGAATTGCATCGTTGGTCCTGATTTCGTAATCCCCGTTGCCGAAGCCGAGTTGCTTGGGTTATCCAGGGAAGCACGTGACGTCCTCATCGGTGCCGGAGGGTCGGACAGAGAATACCGCCGGGTTAGAGGGGAGAAGGACTCCTTCGTGCTTGTGCGATATAGCCTGGAAGATAAGGATATGCAACGCCACATTGCATATACGGAGTTCTTCCGGAGTTGTGGAATCCCTGTGCCAGAACTCCTTAGCTACGATCTCGAAAAAAAGGAGGCCGGATTTGAAGACCTCGGCGACCTGAATCTGTATAGTTGGCTGAAATGTAACCGACGGGAGGAAGACGTAGAAGAGATGTACAGGATGGTTATAGATGTCGCTGTCATGCTACATATAACAGCTACAAGGAGCATATCGGAATGCAATCTTCTTGCAGAACGGATATTCGACTATGAACATTTGCGATGGGAGACGAGTTATTTTGTTGAGAACTATGTCTCGCGAATCAAAGGCATAGAGGCAAAAGACGCGTCTCGACTTGAAGAGGAATTCCATCGCCTTGCCCTGAGGGTGGATTCCTTTCCGAAAACCGTCATCCATCGCGACTTCCAGTCTCAGAATGTCATGATTGCAAGAGGAGTTCCACGACTGATTGATTATCAGGGTGCAAGGATGGGACCTCCCGCTTATGACATGGCGTCCCTTCTCTGGGATCCCTATCACCGGCTTGAGAGCGGACTGAGGGAAAGACTGCTGGCTTACTATATTGAGCAGATGAAGGAGAAGGGTGCAGGCTTCAATGAAGGCGCTTTCAGGGATTCCCTTCTTCCCTGCCGCCTCCAGAGACATATGCAGGCCCTCGGAGCATACGGTTTTCTCTCGTCGGTAAAGGGGGAAAAATACTTTCTGAAACATGTGGAAGAAGGGGTAAGGCTTCTCAGAGAAGACATCTCCATGGCGAAAGATGATTACCCGGCGCTTTACCGACTGATTTTTTCATTGCCTGCAATGAACGGCTAACGTTCGGGATTGGCGATTTCCCATTGGGTATTTACGCCAGTCCGTTGTTATCTGTCCGTGCGGGCGGGGTCATCTTTTATGTTCTTAATATGTTTTCCAGATTTTGCTTTAATGTCTGCATATCATCTGCATTTAAACTGCCAATTTTACTTTTTAGCCTCTTTTTATCAATGGCCCTTAGCTGAAATACCAAAACAACAGATGTTGAAGCCAGGTTATTGGTAGTATCAGGCTCGACGACAAATGTAAACGGGAATTCGCAGCCTTTATTTGCGTGGTGAAAGGAACAATAAGAACGGTGGGGACCCTATCTATGTTTCCGAAGTCTGAACTACAATTGCAGGTCTGATGCGGCTTCGGCCACGAATATCTCTTGCCGAGCTCATATAGTCTCTTTACATCAACGGGTAAATACAGTAACAATACAGTGCTTTTGGAAAGGGCACTCGGGAACTGTCGCCAAACAGAAAACGTCCCGGCTGCCCTTTCTCTTCCAGGTCAGTTGATTCTGTTACTTTCCCGAATCGGGTCAGATGATTATAAGAAAGGCGCATCCGGGTTTCTCATGGGTAGCCCCCATATATTGTGGTTAGGCTCCTCTGAAACATAATGTCGGTTTAATGGGAGGCTTGGGAAATAGGTCCAGGCCGCCGCAGTGAAAGTAGATAGCAGTCCTATAATGGGAATTAGAATTCTGGGGACACCATACCTATTTCTTGGCATTGGATTATAAAAACGTATTAT
>CAYYWY010000046.1:0-12636 GCA_964475485.1 uncultured Nitrospiraceae bacterium
AACCATTGAGAATAAAGGCTCTGTGAGATTTTGCAGAAAAGACTTGACATTACCTAGGGGACTCTGCTCCGTCCGTAAATCATGGACAGTCCCCTGCAATTCGGGGTCAACATGGATTTCGATGCCTTGAAAGGCTTCCAGTATCTTTTGAAGTGTTCTGTTGGAATTCGGGAAGGTGCAGTATTTCTCAACAGGATGCCAACGGTGGCCGGGAATGGTCTTGACACTTGAAACCAAGAGGGGATCGTAAGGGAACGATAATGTTATCATTCCTGAATCATCTCTGCCGACAGTCATCCCATGCTCATTCCCTCCAATGATGTGATTATAGCAATCCCCATTCTCTCTGTCAAACAAAGTTCAAAGAGTGCAGCAATTCTGCAACAATGACCTCGACTGACAAGAAGATGAGCGAATGCCAAGATTTTTTGTGAGGGGCAGATTCGTACAAGCCACATTTGGAACAAATTGGGCTTCAGAGAGGTGATTTTGGCCGTAAAGGGAAAAGCCCGCCCTTGTCGGATTCAGCTTCGACAGCAGTATGCATAATTGAGAGAAGCCGATCAAGAATCAAGGCGCACGGCAACTTATAGGGCTATCATCGTAATACTCCCCGGCGGAAAGCTTTTTCCAATTACACACTATCTATGCGCAGGCTCAACGTGTAATTTCAGTCCCAGGGCCTGTACCACCTTCATCACGGTGGAAAATTGCGGATTGCCTTCTGGAGAAAGAGTTTTGTAAAGACTTTCCCGTCCCAATCCTGCCTTACGCGCAATCTCTGTCATACCTCTAGCACGGGCTATATCACCCAGCGCAGCGGAGACCAATGCGGGATCTCCGTCCTCAAGAACAGCCTCAAGATAGGCAGCCATATCTTCATCGGTCTTGAGGTGTTCCACTACATCCCATGGGCGAGTCTTTATCTTCTTGCGTTTCATAATAACCTCCTCTACAAGTTATGCGCCAACTCCTGCGCTGTCTTAATGTCCCTATCCTGTGTGCGCTTGTCCCCACCCACAAGCAGGATTACCACCTCACGACCTCTCTGAGTAAAATACACTCGATAGCCGGGGCCATAATCGATGCGCAGCTCAGAAATGCCTTCTCCCACATGTTTAACATCGCCGGGGTTGCCCAACGATAGACGGCGGATACGTGCATTTATGCGAGCACGGGCCTGTCTATCGTGTAAGGCATCAAACCATTCTGAATATTTATCAGTCTGGCGCACTTCTATCACAGTCATATTGTATCCCAAAGGATACAGGAAAGCAAGTAGATTTCTCATCCAACTTCCATGACGGTTGACCTTTCAAGGCAAAAGTCAAAGCACTGCCCTTTCCCAATGACTTTTTTACAGGTCTCTGGTAAACTTTCTTGACGCTATAATATAATTTGTACTTATTCACCGCAGAGACCGCAGAGGGCGCGGAGATGAATAAAGAAGAAGGAATCAACAAAATAACATTTATATCCTATCTGAAACTCTCAGGCTGTAAAGTGGGGTTGTTAATTAATTTCAATGTTGAAGCGCTGAAGAACGGTATTCAGAGGATTGTTAATAATTTCCCTGAGCCTAAGCGTACTCGGCGTCCTCTGCGGTGAAATATGGCGATTAAGTATAACGATGCTGTTAAGTATCTCTATGCCCTGCAGAAGCACGGCATAAAGCTCGGCCTCGAAAATACCATTAGGCTTCTTTCCCTCCTCGGAAACCCTCAGGATTCTTTCAAATCCATCCATATCGCGGGGACCAACGGCAAAGGCTCCACATCCGCAATGATAGCCTCTATTTTACGGGCTGCAGGCTTCAAGGTCGGCCTTTTCACCTCTCCTCATCTGGTGAGTTTCACCGAGCGGATACGGGTGAACGATACCGAGATAGAAGAGAGGGAAGTGGTGGAACTCACTGAAGAAATAAGGGGGGTCATACAAAGAAGTGAGAAATTTTTCCTGCCCACCTTCTTCGAATTCGTGACGGCTATGGGATTCCTATATTTCAAAAGACATGGAGTCGAATGGGCGGTGGTCGAGACGGGGATGGGGGGAAGGCTGGATGCCACCAATGTTGTGACTCCTGCTGTGTCAGTGATAACGAATATCAGCCTTGACCACAAGGAGTTCCTTGGCGAGACATTGAGAGAAATCGCGGGGGAGAAGGCGGGAATAATCAAAAAGGGCATACCCGTTGTCTCCTCGTCCCAGGAAGCCGTGGTCGAGGAAGTGATCAGGGAGAAAGCAGCCGAAAAAGGGGCAGATCTTCTTGTCTTCGGGAAGGACTTCTTTTCCTGCCCTAAGAAGATCGATATGCAGGGGGTTGTCTTCGATTATAAAGGGAAGGAAAAGTTAAGTGACCTCTACATTCCCCTCTCCGGAATACATCAGGCCGAAAACGCGTCCATCGCTGTCAGGACAATAGAGCTGGTTATGGAGAGGGAGCCCTTTTCTTACCGTTTGGTGAAAGAGGGGCTGGCGCATGCGCGATGGCAAGGAAGGCTGGAGCTTATCAAGGAAGAGGGGCGCTGTTACGATTTCTTGATCGACGGTGCGCACAACCCTTCAGCCTCAAAGGCCCTTGCCGAATCCCTGAAAAGGTACTTTATCCCCTCTTATGAGAAAATCATCCTGATACTCGGGGTGATGTCGGACAAAGACATCGATGGGATAATGGAGCCTCTTTTGTCCCTCGCATCCGAGCTTATCTTCACGGCGCCTGACTACGAAAGGGCCGCCTCCCCTGAAAGGTTGGCAGAAAGTGCGCGAAGAGCAGGATTTACTTCTAAAGTTACCCGTTCCGTGAAAGAGGCTCTTGAACTTGCACATGGCATGACAGCCGGGGATTCTCGATCTGCACTTATAGTCATTACCGGTTCCTTTTACACCATCGGCGAGGCTAAGGCGCTTCTCAGTGGAAGAAGCAATTCCACATCCCTTGCGGGGCTGAGATGACAAGAAGAATGACTTTCAAAGCTCTTTGTTCAAAGTTCAATGTCATGAAACGAAGAACTCTGCATGAGCATAAAGGGCTTCTTATTTCAATTTTGTGCTCTGTGCTCTACACCCTTTGCCCCCTGCTTTTTACCGTCCCTTCCCATGCGGAGGAACAGATGACTATACAGTCGGACTCCCTTGATTATGACGGGGGGACATTCACATACACGGCGAGGGGTAATGTGGAGATTTATAGAGAGCAGGCGGTCGTCAGGGCGGAGGAGATGAGTTACAACGAAAAGACTTCTTACCTCATCGCAACGGGGGATGTTTTATATGAAGACCCAGATGTGAGGATAAGGGCTAAAAGGGCTGAGCTCGATTTCGAACACAGGACGGGTATCCTTTATGAAGCCGAGATATTCTCGAAAAAGGACAACTACCACATCACCGGCGAAGAGATCGAAAAGACCGGGGAGAGGGAATACATCCTCAGAAAGGCTTCCTTCACCACATGCGACGCCCCTGTTCCTGCATGGTGCTTCAGGGGCTCTGACGTTGACGTAATCGTGGGCGAAAGGCTGAAGGCAAGGAACATTACTTTCAATATCAAGGGTCAGCCTGTCTTTTACTCCCCGTATATTTCTGCCGCGCTGGCCAAGGAAAGAAAGACCGGCTTTCTCATGCCCGGCCTTGGGTATGTGGAATCAAAGGGCGTCCATTATGAGCAGCCCTTTTTCTGGGCGATCTCAGGCAACAGGGATGCCAGTCTTGTCCTGGATGTCTATTCTTCGAGAGGCGCCGGTAAGGGTTTGGAATACAGGTTTCTGGAAACGGACGGCTCAAGAGGCAACCTCTGGGTCTATCACCTGAAAGACGATAAGCTCGACAGTAACTTCTGGGACATCAGAGGATATTACGACAGGGAACGTGACGCCAGGATAACAGGCTATCTTAATCTGAACTATATGAATAGCGGCGAATTTTACAGGGAATATGATCCGTTTGTAGTGAACAAGAGCAAGGGGTTCATTGATCCCGCATCGTACTTGAGTGTAAGCACAGGGAGATTCCTGGAATCGACGGGAGAAATTGCTGTGAGATTCGAGAGCTCGAGGCTTTTTCTGAGCTCCCGGTACCTTGTCGATCTCAGCGAAAGTGCGGAATCTTCCTCAGTCGCCCAGAGGTTCCCCGAAACGGGCTATTTCATGAATCCGCAAAGAATCGGACCATTGGTATTTTCATTTTCTGCCGTCTTTTCGAACTTCTGGAGAGAAGAGGGCACTTCGGGCAGAAGACTCGATCTCTATCCAAGATTTTCATACTCTTTTGGCAGCGATGTCGTAATCAATCAGTCCCTTGGGCTCAGGGAGACGGCATACTCCCTCTCAATGCCCGGCAACTTCGACAGTTCACCCCACAGGGAAAGCTTTGACTATGCGGTTACGGCGCGGACGAGGTTGGTGAAGAGATACCCTTCTTTCGTCCACGTGATCGAGCCTTCCTTAAGCTACACTTTTATCCCTTCTACAGAGTCGCACCTTCCACTCTTTGATTCCACGGAGTTTTATAGAAGAACCTCAAGGATTGAACTCTCCCTGCTCAACAGATTCATGGACGGCAGGGGCGAGTTCCTGACTTTGAGGATCTCCCAGCCCTTTGATTCATACAGGGGCGATCGTCCATTTCTGCCCTTGAAACTGGAGGCAGCCATCCAAAGGCCCTTTACCTTCAGGGGAGAGACATCATACGACGTGAACAAGGGGAGGGTGGAGAACGTAAACAGCGACCTTGTAATATCCATTCCGCAAAAGGCGGGTCTCACTCTTGGAGAGAGATTTGACAGGGAAAGGGATACACTGTTTTTTTCGGTGGGCATGAGCTATGCTTTCTCCAGGGCGGTTTCAGCGGAGGGGAATTTCTGGTATGACGCAAAGAGCGGCGGGCTTAAGGATTTCATCGCAAAACTGAGGTACCAGCAGCAGTGCTGGGGAGTGAAAATGATCATTACGAGGAGGGAGAAAGATTACAGTTTTTCCGTGCTCTTTGACCTTCTCGGTCTCGGCACAATCAGGCTATAGGTCCTTCCGTAGTTCGGCGACCAACTGTTCAACCTTCCTAACGGCCTCGGGGATCAATGTCCTGTCCGCCTCGATAAGGAGCTCGGGGTTCAAGGGTTCCTCGTAGGGGGCCGATACGCCCGGCACTGGCCAACCGGCCTCGGCCTTCTTGTAGATTTCCCTTGGCGCACCGCGGGTTTCAAGGCGCGCCCTTTCTCTGAGTTTGCAGAGTTCGATGGGACATTTCAGGTAAACCTCAGCGTACTTGGGAATCAGCTTCCGCGCAAGGTCCCTCCACTTCCTGAGATTCCCTGTGGCATCGATGATAACATTGTGGCCGTTCTCCACGAACGTCGAGGCTGTATAGACAATACATCTGTACACCAGATCCCTTTCAGCATCCGAATATGTCGGCTCGGGGGTTACAACCCTCCTCAATTCGTCCATATTAAGGATGATGAAGTCGGGATGGAGCCTCTTCAACTCCCCGGCAATGGTGCTCTTTCCGCTTCCTGGCATGCCGGTGAGCCATATAGCGAAGGTGTTCATGTTCACAGTTTAGCACAAAAGAGGAACGATGAAATACGGCGGATGCCGTAAAAGAAAAACATTTCGGGATCCCGTAATGTCCTGTTATCGGAGGAAGAGGAAGAGAGACAGAAATAACCCTGTGAAATCCTGCGAAGGTTCTGCATTGTATCGTCAGTAATTTTCCGCCGACCACCTGAAGAATTAACCGCAGAGGGAGCGCGACGCTTTTCCTGTTAAGGAACAACAGGACTGCGCTTGTCAGTTGAAAGACCCTGATAACGAGAATGAAGTCCGGTCTCGAGACCTCTAGCATACGGGTATGGGTAATCTGCTAAAATATGTATTATATATAGAGGACTTGGAACTGATAGATGGGTGCTGACGATATCAAGACTCGGAAAGAACTTGAAGCAGCAGCGATCAGGGAGACAAAGGCCCCGGATCTTTACAAGGTTTTTCTCCTTAACGATGATTATACGTCCATGGACTTCGTCGTTCGGGTTCTGGAGAAGGTTTTTCATAAGCCCCCGGCCGAAGCTGCCCGGATTATGCTCCATGTTCACAACAGCGGGGTCGGGCTCTGCGGTGTGTATACGCGGGATATCGCTGAGACCAAGGTGACGACCGTACATGAACTCGCCAGGGAGGAAGGGTTTCCCCTCCGTTGCGTGATGGAAAGGGAATGATAAACAGGGAACTGGAATTGACCCTCGAAGCAACGGCGCGGGATGCAAGGGCGCGCAATCACGAGTATCTCACGGTGGAGCATATCTTGTTTGCGATTATCCGAGACCGATTGGGTGTCGAGATAATCACCCGTTGCGGGGGAGATGTTTCGAGAATCAGATTCCTGCTTGAGGATTTTTTTGAGAAGAACGTGCCGAAACTCACATCTCAGACTGCTCCCTATCCCCAGGCCACTGTCGGCTTCCGGCGGGTTTTGCAGAGGGCTCTGAACCATGTTCAGTCTGCGGGAAAAGAAGAAGCGGATGCAGGCGATGTTCTTGCGTCTCTTTTTCTTGAGGAGGACTGCCATGCTGTGCATTTTCTGCACGCGACGGGTATCACACGCCTGGATGTACTGAACTATATCTCGCACGGAGTGACAGGCAGGGGGCAGGAGGGGTTTGAGGAGGAAGGAGAAGGTATCCCCCTTGAGAAGGAGAGAGGGACTGGAGACCCCTTGAAGGTCTTTGCCCTGGACCTGAGCGAAAAAGCCGCAAAAGGGGAGATCGATCCCCTTGTGGGCCGGGACATGGAAATGAAAAGGACCATTCAGGTCCTCGGCAGGCGGAGAAAGAACAACATTGTATTTGTCGGCGAACCAGGAGTAGGCAAGACAGCCATTGTTGAAGGCCTTGCCCTGAAGATTCAACAGGGGCAGATCCCGGATCTTCTGCGGGAGACCAGGATCTTTGCGCTGGATATGGGAGGGCTTCTGGCGGGGACCAGGTATAGGGGCGACTTCGAGGCGCGTTTGAAGGCGACCATAAGAAGCATAGAGAGCATCCCCGGGGCGATCCTCTTCATCGACGAGATTCATACCATTGTCGGAGCCGGCGCTACGAGCGGCGGTACGATGGATGCATCGAACATCCTTAAGCCTGTCCTCATCTCAGGCAAATTGCGCTGCATCGGGGCAACCACCTATGAGGAGTACAGGAACCATTTCGAAAAGGACCGTGCCCTTTCACGCCGCTTTCAGAAGATAGAGATACCGGAGTCTGACGTGAAGGAAACGGTATCGATCCTGAAGGGGATCAAGGCGTACTACGAGGATTTCCACGGGGTGAAATATACGGAAAACGCATTGAAGACAGCAGCCGAGCTCTCGGCAAAATACGTAAATGACAAGTACCTCCCTGACAAGGCTATAGATGTCATCGATGAGGCCGGGGCTCTACTGAAGCTCTCGCCATCTTACAAGCGAAAGAAGGTAATCGGCGCCCGCGAGGTGGAAGAGGTTGTGGCGAAGATGGCGAAGATACCCACAAGGAGCCTATCGACTTCCGAAACGGACAGATTGAGAATCCTCGAGGAGGAACTTGGAAGAGCCGTTTTCGGTCAGGACGATGCCATCAGCTCCCTTGTGTCCTCCATCAAAAGGTCAAGAGCTGGGCTGGGCTCCCTGGAAAAGCCCATAGGCTCTTTTCTCTTCACCGGCCCAACCGGTGTGGGCAAGACGGAGATATCGAAGCAGATGGCTTCCGTACTCGGCGTGCAATTCATCCGGTTCGATATGAGCGAGTACATGGAAAAGCATGCGGTTTCCCGGCTTATAGGAGCCCCACCAGGGTACGTGGGATTCGATCAGGGAGGGCTTCTGACCGATGCCATTCGGAGGCACCCCTACAGTGTGCTTTTGCTGGACGAAATTGAGAAGGCACATCCCGATATCTTCAGCATCCTTCTTCAGGTTATGGATTACGCCACGTTGACCGACAACAACGGGAAAAGGGCTGATTTCCGGAATGTGATCCTCATCATGACGTCTAATGCGGCAGCTCAGGAGATGGACAGGAATGTCGTGGGCTTTGGAGACCGGAGCATGGATTCCCGGTCAAAAGGCAGAGATGCGGTCAACAGGCTCTTCAGCCCCGAATTCAGGAATCGCCTCGATGACATCATCACCTTTAACCCACTGACGCCTGAAATAATGAAGAGGGTAGTGGAGAAATTCATCCGTGAATTGCAGAACCAGCTTGCGGGTAAAAAGGTGCGGATTGTTCTCTCAGAAGCCGCACGGGATTGGCTGGCCGAAAAGGGGCATGACCCACGCTACGGGGCAAGGCCCATGGGAAGGCTTATTCAGGCCGAGATCAAGGATGTCCTCTCGGAGGAGATACTTTTCGGCAGGCTGGAAAGGGGCGGGAAGGTTCGTATCGACCTAAAAAAAGATCGCCTGACGTTCGAATACGCTCATTGAGAAGATAGGTTTATCCTAAATGTAAGCGACAGAACCATGCCGGTCTTCCGACTCACCGAAGAAATGGTCTTTCCTTCCCCTGAATACGCTCGAGAGGACGGTCTTCTTGCCGTGGGGGGCGATCTCTCCGAAGACCGTCTTCTTCTTGCCTATTCCAAGGGCATCTTTCCATGGTATTCAGAAGGGTTGCCGATCCTGTGGTGGTCCCCCGACCCCCGTCTCATCCTTGTGCCGGATGAGCTCAAAATATCGAGGAGCCTGAAACGGACTCTCAGAAGGAACTTCTATCATGTGACCGTAGACAAGGCCTTTGATATGGTGATCAGGAACTGCGCTGAGGTGCACAGGGAAAAGCACGGCGCCACCTGGATCACGGAGGATATAATACGGGCATACATCCGGCTGCATGATTCGGGACTCGCGCACTCCGTGGAGAGCTGGCATGAAGGCGAACTGGCAGGAGGTCTTTACGGCATAGCCCTTGGAGGCGTCTTTTTCGGGGAATCCATGTTCTCAAAGGGTCCGGATGCGTCAAAGGTCGCCTTTGTGAGGCTGGTCAGGCAGTTGGAGGTCTGGGATTTCGATGTCATCGACTGTCAGGTTACCACAGGACATCTCCTTAGCCTTGGCGCAAAGGAGATACCGCGATCGGAATTCATGGTCATTCTTGAACGCGCGCTGGAAAAGCCAACTATGCGGGGTAAATGGGACCCCCTCTCCCCTGGAGTTTTTGAACCACAGGGAAGAGGGGCAGAGGGATGAAAGATACTTAAAGACCTTCCGGTCTTTATATACTACGCCCCGACCGGCAGCGCTGTACCAACGGGAACGCCTTGTGGTATCTTAGTAAGCGCCTCCACCATCTTGTCGAGCTCAGTGAAGATATCGAACGAGAGGTCTGCCTCGCGTTCTGTTAACCCGTCCGCCGACGCTTGATGCAGCTTGTGGGTAAGCAGCACCACGGTGGGAGAAGGCTTTACTTTCTTGATATTCCGGAGGATGTCGACACCGGCTCTCCTCCGTGCCCGGATCTTCACAATCACCACATCCGGACCCCGCTGCCTGATACCGGAGATGGCCTCGAGGGGATCCCCTGTTTCACCTACGATCTCGACGCCATGAAGGCATGAGAGCCTTGTGATAAGATATCTCCGCACCATTCTCGAATCACTCAAAATAAAGACTTTCATGCATCTCCCTTTTCCCGATGTCCGGTCAGGCCATAATGAAACCCTTCAGCCACATGCAGTTCGCCGGAAACTTCAATTTCTTTATTGCCTTGACTTCGATTTGCCTGATCCTTTCCCGCGTCACATCAAATTTCTCGCCGAGTTCCTCGAGGGTATGCGGGGAATCCTCGCCGATACCGTACCTCATGCGGATGATCTGTTCCTCCTTCGGACTCAGTGTACAAAGAATCTCCTCTATATGCCGCTTGAGATCATCATTCATCACTGCCTCGAGGGGGGAAGGGGAAGTCTTATCCTCAATAAAGTCCCTGAGATGGATCTCCTCGTCGTCGCTTGCCGGCGACTCCAGCGAAAGCGGCTCCTTCGACAGCCTCAGTATCGCCCTCACCTTCTCCACTGGGATGTTCACGCGCGCTGCGATATCCTCGGCGGAGGGATCCTCTCCGAGTTCCTGCAGAAGCTCCCTGGAAGTCCTGATGATCCGGCTCCTCAGATCGATTAGGTGTACCGGTATTCGGATGGTCCTTGACTGATCCGCAAGGGCCCTTGTGATGGACTGCCTTATCCACCACGTCGCATATGTGCTGAACTTGTAACCCCTGCGGTATTCAAACTTGTCCACCGCCCTCATCAGCCCTATGTTCCCCTCTTGAATCAGGTCCGGAAAGCTCAATCCCTTCCCTATGTACCTCTTTGCGATGCTGATCACAAGCCTCAGGTTAGCTTCGATCATCGCGCTCTTTGCCTCGGATATCTCTGTGTCCGCAGCAGAAATCGCAGCGGCCACTTCTCTCATAGCTGAATACCTTGTTCCGATATAATGCTCACACTGCCTTATCTCGTCAGCGTATTCCCGATACCTCTTTTTCATCTCAGCAAAATTGCAGTCTGACGCTACTGTTTTCCCGCGGGATCTCGTCCATGGCCGCTTCCCCATCCTGATACCGCCGGAGTCCTTGAGCTTCCTGTCCATGGAAGCCATCTTCCTCTGTACCTTCTCGATCTTCTGGAGATTGTCGCGGAGATCGCCCGAGAACCGGAAGAGGACTTCTTCTTTAAGCCGCAAGCCTCTTACTGCCTCAAGTATCCTTTCCATATTGTCCTGAAGGCATCTTGCGGCCCTTGCGCCGGAAGACCGGGGGATGTCGCCAATGTTCCAGATGATTCCTTTACGTCCCGGGCCTTTTCTGTTTGCCATCGCCTTTCTCGTCAGGGTTCTGGAAAGTCTGTTAAGATAGGCGACTCTCTGGCGGTAAAGGTGCTTTATCCGATCCATCTGCTCAAAAAACCTCATTCTTTCGCTATCCGGCGCCTCCCCGGATTCCCCGTCGCCCTGTATGAGTTCGCTCAGCGACGCCTCCCCTCTCCGTACCGAATCGCCATGACGGATCAACCCTTCCAGCGCGTAAGGAAGGGAAAACACCATTTTCATGATCTTCTCCCTTCCATTCTCAATTCTTTTCGCAAGTTCGACTTCGTCTTCCTTTTTCAAGAGGGGGAAGGAACCCATCTCCTTGAGGTACATCTTCACAGGATCGTACTCGTCATCGGAAAAGGAGATATTTTCTTTCTCCTCAAGGTCTGTCTCAGTAATTCCGCCGCCTTCGTACCAGTGGAACTCCTGGCCCTCGGGGCTCTCTTCCTTGAGGGACTCAAGACCGGCCATGTCTGAATATTCTTCAAACAAATCCAATCCTTCTATCCTCTGACCCACTGCTTCAAATAAATCCATAGCGCGGCTCCTTTCCTTAAAAGAGACGACAGGTATCAATACATGCGTGCTTTGCTTTCAACCATCGCGGAAAAGCGGCCAAACAACAATTTAAGCTTATACTTCCAGAACGGAAAATAAAATCAGCAGAAGGCTGATTTTATTGTAAGGTATCAAAGCACTTTCTTGTAGGAGTTAGTCCTACAAACTGCAAGGGGGGGACGGGGTTTCTATCCCACCAGCCTGTTCTGGATCGCGTAATGGGTAAGTTCTGCGTTGTTTTTCATATTCATTTTCTCCAGGATACGGGCCCTGTAAGTGCTTATGGTTTTGGCGCTTAGATTCAGTTTCTCTGCTATCTCTCCAACGGTCTTGCCTGAAGCGATCATGCACATCACCTGGTATTCACGGTCCGAAAGGGCCTCGTGGAGGGGTCTTTTGGCGTCGAACTCGAGATCAAAGGCAAGTTTCTCAGCCAGCGAAGGACTCACGTACTTCTTTCCCTGTGCAACTTTTCTCATGGCCACAACCAGTTCATCCGGCGCGCTCTCCTTAGTGAGATATCCCGATGCCCCCGCCCTCAGTACCCTGACGGCATATTGCTCTTCCGGATACATGCTCAGAACGAGGACCGGGAGCTTCGGCTTTTCGGCCTTTAATTCCTTAAGGATATCAAGACCGCTCTTGCCGGGCATCGAGATGTCGAGGAGCACGACATCATAGTCACGCTGACGTATCTTGCTCATCACTTCATGACCGTTACTTGCCTCGTCTGCAACGACCATGTCGGGAGTCTCGGTCAGAATCTGCTTCAACCCCTTTCTGACTATGGTGTGGTCATCGGCTATCAGTACGCTTATCATCATGCTATTACCAATATACTATATATTTGGGAATGGAAAAGAGCAATATCGGAAGAAGTCTGATTTTTTTGTAAGTCATTTTCCTACAAGCCCTCTTCTGATCCCATTGCCTTTTTCAATGGAATAAAGATCTCCACTGACGTGCCTTTATCCTTTGCACCCTTTATCTTCACCTCTCCTCCGAAGTAGTGGACACGTTCCCGTATGCCTATCAGACCGAAAGACCTCGGGTCGGAAATCTCCTTTTCCGTTATCCCTCTGCCGTTGTCTTCGACTCGCAGGACTATCCTGTCACCCAGTGCCTCTAGGGACGCCTTGACCCTGGTCGCTTCCGCATGCCGGATAACGTTGGTGAGTGCCTCCTGAAAGATGCGGAAAACAGTGGTGGAACGGTCCCTGTCCATGGTGATGTCTTCCGGAT
>CAYYWY010000047.1:0-11466 GCA_964475485.1 uncultured Nitrospiraceae bacterium
TTGTTCTTTACCCGAACAATGGAGAATACACCCTTATATTTTTTGCTTCAAGATTCTACACAGAAGATTTTACGCTACCCAATATCAACTCAGTGCATAGACATAGGGGACTGTCCCAGATTTACGGACTGAGCGAAGCTAAGTCGTAGAATCGGGACTGTCCCAGTGGATTCAATATTCAGTGCAGCAGATTGTACTGTATTATGTAGGCTGCCACACCCGCGAAATACCCGATAAAGGCAAGAGGCCCGATTCGCTTGGCATACCAGAAAAATTCTATCTTTTCCAATCCCATTGCAGCCACACCCGCGGCAGAACCGATTATCAGTATCGAACCGCCTGTGCCTGCGCAGTATGCCATGAACTCCCAAATAAAGGAGTCTGTAGGGAACTGTGCAAGCGGATACATGCCCATAGAGGCAGCCACCAGAGGAATATTATCTATGACAGCCGAAGCAAGGCCGATGAGAATAACAATCAGAGACTGGTTGCCGAGCTTTGCATCGAGCCAGTGCGCCAATGCCGGAAGCATGCCGTTGGCAGAAAGAGTCGCCACGGCGAGCAGAATCCCGACGAAGAAGACAACAGATGCCATATCAATGCGCCTGAGCGCTTTTGTCAAAGTAAGATGTTCCTTCACTTCAGCAGGCTTCTGGCGATGCAGGATGTTGCCTGTCAGCCAGAGCACGCCGAGCGCGAACAAAATGCCGAGGTAAGGAGGCAGATGCGTAACAGCCTTGAAGATTGGAACAAAGATCAGAGATCCCATGCCCATAAAGAACATCAGGTTCTTTTCGAACTGGGAGGTATTCGTGGCACCGCTTTCAACTTTGTCAGGAGGCACAACATCGCCCTTGAGCATAAAAGAGGCTATGACAAGAGGAACGAGCAGATTGACCATAGAAGCAATCCATGTAGTCTTCATAATATTAAGTGTTGTAATCTGTCCGCCTATCCAGAGCATTGTAGTCGTGACATCGCCGATAGGCGACCATGCGCCGCCCGCATTTGCTGCAATAACAATAATGCCCGCAAAGAAAAGCCTTTGTTTATGATCCTTGAGAAGGCGTTTCATAAGAGCGACCATCACGATGGTAGTGGTCATGTTGTCAAGAATTGATGACAGATAAAAGGTAATGAAGCCGATAATCCAGAGGAGGCTCGAAAGCTTTTTTGCCTTAATGCGGGAGGTAATGACCTCAAAACCTCCGTGCGAGTCCGTGACCTCGACAATAGTCATGGCGCAGATAAGGAAAAATACTATTGCCGCTGTTTCCGCAAGCTTTTCTGTTAGTTGATGCGTAACCACTTCAACCCCTTGCGGACTCGCAAACGAATATAGCGTCCACATCAGGCCCGCGGCAAGCAGGGCAGTTGCGGATTTGTTGATTTTCAGGGGGTGCTCAAGCGCAATTGTCGTATAAGCAAGCACAAAGACTACTGCGACCATTTCCATCATAAGGTTAATCCTCCTTGAACATCTTTTCCTTTCTGACAGTCTCCACCTAAGATGAACCCGATAAAATCGGGATGTATTAAACATCTTTGCCAAATCGCGAAATTCCAATTGCCGGAATTGCGGAAAGAATAATTTGCTATATCTTCAGCACATAATACCTGAGCCATACATATATTGTTGACACTATTACGGTCATAATCATTATTGGCATTCCGTATGCCATGAATTTCATGAACGATATTCTTTTTCCAGCCTTTTCGGACATGCCAACGACGATGACATTGGCAGATGCACCGATTGCAGAGCCGTTGCCTCCAAGACATGCACCAAGCGCAAGCGACCACCAGATGGGCATCAGATCGGGATGCTGTAAAAGCTGGATGCCGGATAAATTCGGCCAGAGCTGTTTTGCCATATCGATCACCAACGGATTCATGGTCGCAACATACGGGATATTGTCAACTATTGCAGATGCAAATGCAGAGAACCACATGATTACCATCGAGGTTGCAAAGAGGTTGCCCTGCGTTAAGTCGAGTATCTGCAAGGACATCCATTTTATGAGTCCCACCTTTACAACGCCGCCAACTATTATGAAAAGCCCCATGAAGAAGAAAATCGTAGGCCACTCAACTTCTGCCAATATGTGATGTGGTTCGTGAGTCTTTGAAAGAAGCAGCAAAAGACCCGCTCCGAAAAGAGCGATAGTTGCAGGCTGAAAATGAAGGACACCGTGGAAAACGAATCCAGTAAGGACAACCGCAAGGACAAAGAGAGACTTTTTGAGCATTACAGGGTCTTTTATCGCCTCATTTTCATCCATTGCCATTATTCTTTGCTTGAGTTCTTCCCTTGTCTTAAGTTTCTTCCCCCATATAAGTTTTATGGCAAGAATATAAAAAACCATTATTACTATTACCACAGGCGTTAAATGATATATAAAGGCCATGAAATCGAGCTGCGCCTTTGAGGCTATCATGATATTCGGCGGGTCGCCTATGAGTGTCGCCGTTCCGCCGATATTCGAGGCCAACGCGCATGAGATGAGATACGGTATAGGGTCAACTTCGAGGGCGTCGGCAATAAGAAGGGTGACCGGTGTTATGAGCAATACGGTCGTTACGTTATCCAAAAAGGCGCTCAAGACTGCAGTAACAACGGCAAATATGGCCATTATCCTGAATGGTTCGCCTTTCCCCCATTTGGCGCTTTTGATCGCTATATACTCGAAGACGCCTGTCGGCCTCATCAGGTTGATTATCACCATCATAGAGATAAGGAGGAATATGACATTCCAGTCTATTCCGAATTCCTCGATATGAAAGGCTTCGTGCTGCTGAAGTATCTTAAAGACGAGGATCAATCCCGCCCCGAATATCGCGATGATAGTCTTGTGTATCTTTTCGGATATTATCGCGGCATAAGCGAGCAAAAATATTGCAGTAGCAGTCCAGAATGCCGTATCCATCACAAACGGCTGTGAAGCGGCGGCAGCTTCATGAGTCATTTAGCACCTCCGCTGTTCTCATCGAGCATTGCCTTTGTGATAGCAAAGAACACATCCCTTTCGTATATCATTCCGGCTACCCTGCCTGACTTATCGATAACAGGAAGCCTTTTGATATTATGCTTTATCATATGGTCAACGCACTCCATTAAAGATGCGCCTTCATCAACGCTTATTACTACCTTGCTCATCACCTCTCCGACTTTTCTGTTTGAGGATTTCTTGGCTATGTTTTCTACCATGCCGTCCCATGTAAAATCTCCCAGATCCACCATGGAGAGATAAAAAGGGAATACTGCCCTCAAAATATCCCTCATGGAAAGCATTCCGACGAGCTTGCCTTTTTCATCGAGTACAGGAAGGCCCTTGACTCCGACCCTCTCCTCCCCTCTCTTAGCTGTCTTCAAAAGATTGACTGATTCTTTCAAGGTGTTCTCCGGCTTTAAATACTCCTGAAGCGGTATCATCAAATCCTTAGCCTTCATGATTTCCTCCGTTCTTTAATAATTATCTTTACTTCCTTTGTCATTGCGAGGAGCGAGACCCCTCACCTGTCATTGCGAGCCCGAAGGGCGTGGCAATCTCGATTTCATGCCTGAAAAACTGAGATTGCTTCGCTTCGCTCGCAATGACAATTAAGTTTTTAGCCATTCAACTCAATTTTCTCCATCACTTCGTTTACAACCGCATAGCATGAGGCGATCCAGACATAATTGCGCTCTGGCCCATGTATCTGGATGCCTGAAATCACCGCATAATCGCTTTTCCTCCTGTCAACTATCGTGTTCAGGGCATATTCTATATCCTTCTGGACAACCTTCTGTGTTATCTTTGTAAGTTCAAGGAGGTCAGGGACATGGCCATAGGGGATTTCCCTTAAGAGCCTCCTCTTAAGAAGATTCTGCTCGATGTCTATGTCGTCCATTGACAGGTTCAGTTTACCTTCTGAAAGCTCCTTCTGGAATGCGACAAGTGCGCCGCATGCAGTGGACTCTCCCTGCCTGCCAATCCTTTTGCATACTCCTATGCGTCCATCGTCATTTATAGCTATATGTGGCAGGCAATAAAATACATACCGTTCCTTACCGCCGATGTTCGGCGAGTGATGCATTGCAGCAGCCAGTCCGGTCTGACCGGCAAAAAACATTCCGGCGAGGCTTGAGAGATTAAAAGCCTCGCCCCATTTTTCTCTTATCAATGCAATTAAGGGTTGTGTAATCTCGTCCCTGCAGACACTCACGCAGGCGATGGCATTGTCAGCACTGAAACCGAATTTGCTCAACTCAGCATATGTCTTTTCCACAAAATCGGCTTCTGTATAGTAGTTGCCGAATAATTTGCTCAGCACATCGTCAAATCCCATAAGCCCTCCATCACTTGCTCAGTATTGGCATTCCGGTTACAGGCCATATGGTAATAATGGCTATTGCTAAAACCGCAATAAGAATGATACTCATTGGAATTCCGTGCTTAAAGAACTCACCAGTGGAAAACTGCTTTGATTCATAAGCTATAGCATTGGGAGCAGCTCCGATGAGAAGAACAAACGGCATACCTGCTGTTACGAGAGATGAATAAAAAATAACATCGGGAGCAACGCCAAGATACCCTGCCACAACAAGCGAGACCGGCAGGGATATGGCTATTGCAGCGACATTCATAATAAAGTTGGTCATAATCAAGACGAAACTTGCTATACTCAGGACAAATACCATCCAGTGCGCCTTCTGGAACATTACAAGCCAGTTAACAGCCATCCATTGCGCAGCGCCT
The DNA here is from genome assembly GCA_964475485.1 of uncultured Nitrospiraceae bacterium. Classification (GTDB taxonomy): domain Bacteria; phylum Nitrospirota; class Thermodesulfovibrionia; order Thermodesulfovibrionales; family UBA9159; genus CAYYWY01. The sequence continues at coordinate 4,740 of CAYYWY010000047.1, forward strand.
GTCTTCCATAAGCAGAAGCCGATGCTCATTGCGCCGCTGAAGAGAAGTATGATATTCCACGGAATCTCCTCAAGCTCTTTTACTGTAAGCACCTTGAATATGAAGAACAGGAGCGTGGAAACCAGCATAATAGCCGCCCTGTCAAGAGGCTTAAGAGCAGGCACGAACGACTGCATTGCCATAACTATGACCACCAGTATAACGGCAGCAATAACAAACTTTTCATTAAAGCTCATGGGGCCTAATTCCTTTGAAAGGCGTTTGACCTTGTCTTTCAGGCCATGTATAACATCTTTCTCAGGTTTTAAAAATATCATCAAATATCCCCATATCAAAAGCACCATAATCCAGCCGACAAAAAACATATACTTTGTAAGCTCAAAAAAACCGACATCTCTTCCTGTGAATTCTTTGAACATACCCGCTGCTGCAGGGCCTCGCGCTGCGCCGAGAAATGTGATAATGCTTCCGGCTCCTGCGGCATATGCCATGCCGATAAATAGAGCCTTTCCGAATTTTGACTGCTTATCGCCTTCGCCGTAAAGGGCATAGATTGCAAGTAATATCGGGAATACAGTTGCCGCTGCTGCCGTGTGAGCCATAAAATGCGCAAGACCCGCAGTAACCACAAGACAGCCTAATAAAATCATGCTTGTCTTTTCACCTACGACCTCGAGCATTTTGTATGCAATGCGTTTTGTGAGGCCTGATTTTGTAAATGCGAGACCGACAACAACCGAACCGAAGATGAACATAACCGAAGGGTCCATAAAATCCTTGAAGGCATCTTTTGCAGAGCGTATGCTGAACAGCGCCTGAAAAACGCCTATTGCGAGAGATGTAACGCCTATAGGCACAACCTCAAACACCCACCATATGCCCGCCAGTAAAAACAACGCAATTGCCCCTTTACCTTCTTTAGACAGCGGGAATGCCTTGCCTGTGGGGTCAACAGCATCGTTCCACTGCGGCATGAAATAGACAAAAAGAAAAAGACCCAATCCCAATAAAATAAAGAAAACCCTTTTCCAGTCAAACGGGATTTTCGGAGGCGCTATCAATATCTCCTGCGGAGGTTGGGGTAAGCCTTGCATAGTCTTAATATCCTTTTCTGTCATGTATATCCTCCTTATTGCTCGCTCAGAATAGCGTTGGACAGCTCGTCAAATATTTCTATCATTCTAACAACGCCGACCAGCTTCTTTTTGTTCTCCAAAACAGGCAGAAGAATCAGATCATTATGCAGCATCATATACGCTGCCTTTGTAATAGGGTCGTCCTGCTCAACAAACAGCTTTGCCGGAACCATGACCTCGCTCACAGGCTTTTCTGCCAATTTCTTAGACTCTGTACTGAAGAGGTTATCCCATATAACAGACAAATCCACCTCGCTCTCTTCATGCACTTCAGCCTTTGTTACTCTCTTCAAGAATTTAGGCTCAAGCCCCTTGAGAATGTTGATGTGGGTCAGTGTGCCGACGAGGTTGTACTTTTCGTCAAACACCAGAATCACGATAGGCCTGACGCACTTGTTGCTTTCCAGCACTGTTTTTCTGATAATCCCGATAGCCTGTCTTATCGAAAACCAGTACGGAATGTGCGGAAACTCGAAGACATCGACCATCAAATCCTTTACTGTTTTCCCTCCTGCCATAGATCCTCCTTTTTTAGTGTCAGTTATCCGCGTCAGTGAAGATGTTTTTTACTGACACTGACACTAATCACTGACACTGTTTTTTTTATTTCCTCTCCAGTTCTATAAAAAGTTTAAACCTGTCCGGTCTTTTGATTGAGCGGGTATACTTTATCTTATTTTTCTCTGAATAAAAAAGCTGTTCCAAAAGCAGTGCTGCAGAACCCTCCGGCAAGCCCAGCAGCCTGCCTTCTTCCTCATTTAGATAGGCAATGCCGATATAGTCCTGCACGCTCGTGATTTTCACGCCGCACTTCTTTTCAAGAAGCTCAAGCAGCGAGTTGCTCTCGAGGTCTTCTTCCAAGGGCAAGGGACATATATAGTGAGGCATATATGTTTCCTGTAATAAGATAGGCTCATTATCGATCAGACGCAATCTTTTTATATAAATGATGTGTTTGTCTTCGGTAATGTCGAGCTTTATATCGAGGTCGTCTATCGGCATGATAACTGTCTGCGCAAGAACCTTTGTAGAAAAGCTTACACCTGCTTCGAGCATAAGCTCCTTGAAACTGGTGAACATCGAGAGTCCTTCGGGGATGACCCTTTTGCAGACGAATGTCCCCTTCCCCTGCTGCCGCCTTAGATAACCCTGCCTCGCAAGCTCAGATACTGCAAGCCTGACCGTGGCCTTGCTCACCTCGTATGTCTTGCACAGATCTTCTTCGGTGGGTATCTGAGAATCAACAGTCCACTCCCCGCTCTCTATCTTTCCTCTTAATATCTCGTAGAGCTGGAGGTAAAGTTTTTGTGGATTTTCCCTGTCAATCAATACTTTCGGCATAATTTAATAATGTCATATCATTATAATGTATTTAAGTATATTGTTATAATAATATACCTTTTAAGGGTTGTCAAGAACTTTTTTGAGACCATAATCCGTAATCAAGCATTTACAGTAGCAAGGCAGGCATGGGTGAAAAGCCTTTATCAGCGATACCACAGCGCCGAACCCTCCAACTGTTTAAGGGCAACTTCAGCATCACCTTTACATTAAGCAGTATAAACAGGCATCTAATAATCTTATCGCATTGATAAAGGCTTTGAAGCCGTGCCTGCTTTGCTTAAATTACGGATATTATGAACATACCATGGTTACGGATTATTGTTGAGGTTTTGTATTATAATTTTAGTATGAGTTTTTTAAGACAGTTGTTCAAAAAGCCCGCCTATCAGGACAAAGCAGGCGAGGAGATATTCAAAGAGAAATATTCCGCATTTCAAGACCTGCTTAATAAAAACAATCAGGTCCTCGAAATCATGGCTGATATGGAGGAAAAGCTGTCAGGGGAGTTTCTATTCGACAGGCAGTATATAGAGACTAATATCAAAGCCGTTACCGACGGGGTTAAGGACATCATAGATAATCTTAATAAGATATCGAAAGACAAATACACCGCTCTGTATGACAAATTCAGCCGGATAGCTTCCTCAATAGAAAAAACAACGGTCAGGAAAAAAGAGATACCTGTCAGCAGTTTTATCATACCCTTTGATGAGATCGACAGAGAAATGCTGGATAAGGTCGGCGGCAAGAACGCACACCTTGGAGAGGTGAGAAACCGCATTAATATCCCCACCCCTGACGGTTTTGCCATAACTGCCTTCGCATACAAAAGATTCATGGAGCACAATGGCCTTCTGGAAAAAGTGAACAAAAGGTTATCAGAATTACAGATAGACAATATGGAACAGCTCAACAAAGTGAGCAAAGAGATACAGGATATGGTTGCAGAAAGCGAAATCCCGGAAGACCTGCATGATGATATCAAAAAAGCAGTTGAAGGTTTGAAGTTGAAAGTTGAAGGAACATTAAGGGTCTCTGTCCGAAGCAGTGCCCTTCAGGAAGATGGTGATTTCAGCTTCGCAGGGCAGTATTCGACATTCCTCAATGTCCTGCCTGAGTCGATCCTCCAGAAATACAAGGAGGTTGTAGCAAGCCTCTTTACCCCGCGCGCCATATTCTATTACAAGTCAAAGGGCTTCCAGGAATACGAGATGGTGATGTCAGTAGGAGTCATTACAATGGTTGATGCCATGGCAGGAGGAGTGATGTATTCCAAGGATCCGAACGCACCCCAGAATGACAATATCATAATCAGCGCCATACGGGGATTAGGCAAGTGCGCTGTCGAAGGGGTTGTGACGCCGGAGACCTATATTGTATCGAGGCATCCACACCCCTTTACAATAATTGAAAAAAAGATTCCGATACAGGAGACAATGCTGATATGTAGACCAGACGGTGAACTGGAAGAAGTCCTTTTGTCTGATGATATGAAAGGGAAATCCTGTCTCACCGATGAGCAGATTAAAACCCTTGCAGGCTATGCCGTTGCCCTCGAAGATCACTATAAATGTCCGCAGGACATTGAATGGGCAATCGATAAACAGTACCGTGTATACATCCTGCAGACCCGACCTTTAAGAATTATTCAGGCCGGGGCTCCAAAGCTGAAAGTCCCGAGAAGAATAAAGGGATACAACATCCTGCTCGACAAAGGCGTTATAGCCTGTAAAGGAATAGGTTACGGTAAGGCATTTATTCTGAGGAAAGAAGAAGACCTGAAAGACTTTCCAGAAGGCGCTGTACTAGTGGCAAGACACACATCCACAAAGTTCGTTACGGTCATGAATAAGGCGAGCGCAATTGTTACGGATGTCGGAGGGACTACGGGCCATATGGCATCCCTTACAAGGGAATTTCAGGTGCCTGCAATCCTCGATGCAGAGACAGCAACCGATGTTATTAAACACGGACAGGAAATAACAGTAGATGCATTGAACTGCAATATCTATGAAGGCAGAGTAGAGGAGCTTATTGCATTCTCAAAAAGAGAAGAACCGTTCAAGGGTACGGAGCTTTTCAAAATACTGGAAAAGGTTCTGAAGTGGGTTGTTCCGCTGAATTTGGTCGACCCCGAAGACGAAAACTTCAAGCCCGAATTCTGCAATACCCTCCATGATATTACACGTTTTTGCCATGAAATAGGAATGCACGAGATGTTCAGGATTGCCGATATGCCGTCAGGACAGATCGGAGAGGCAAGGAGACTGTTAGCCGGGATACCGCTCAGTGTATCCATTATCGATTTAGGCGGAGGGATAAAAGGAGGCAACAAAAAGCTTTTACCGGAACACATCCAGTCAACACCTTTTAATGCATTTTTCAAGGGGCTTGCCTCTATGAGATGGCCTGAGCCGAAACCTTTTGACACAAAAGGTTTTTTAGGCATGATGGCCCACACCGCAACCATCCCGGAGCAAGAACTCCGCAAGACAGGCGAAGAGAGTTTTTCGTTCATCTCAAAGGAATACATGAACTTCTCTCTCAGGCTGGGGTATCATTTTTCTACTGTGGAGGCATATGCAGGTGAAAATATAAACGACAACTATATAAGGTTCTTCTTTAAAGGGGGAGGCGCTGTTACGGACAGAAGACTGAGAAGGGTAAGGCTGATAACAGAGATCCTCAAAAAACTGGACTTCAGAATAAAAGTCCATGAGGATGTAATAGACGCCAATATCACAAAGTACAAAAAGCCTTCCATCGAGGAAATGCTGGAGATACTCGGGAAGCTTACAGTTTATACCAAACAACTGGATATGGTCATGTACAACGATGCTATTACCGATTGGTATATAGAGGAGTTTGTTAAAGGACACATTGCAAAGCGAGCAGCTGTCAGCGAATAGCAGTCAGTAAAAATAGTTTCACTATTTATTGTTCATTGTTCGCTTTTTTTTAGCCTTTCCTTCAGCATCCTGTTTTCCTTCTGGAGCTTTACCCATTTAAAAGCCCTGTCTATAGTGTAGAGTATCTGTTCTTTGCGAAAGGGCTTTGTTATAAAGTCGAATGCCCCTTTGTGCATTGTCTCGGCAGCAGAAGAGGCTATTCAGATTGCAAAAAACACAGGAGCCTCCCTTTATGCAATAGCTGTAACAAGGCCTGATGCTACAACAGAAAGAATTAAGGAATCAGAGGATGCCCTTTTGAGGGTAAAGTCAGCCTCCCAGAAAGAGGGCATTAAGATAGAAACAGAGCATGTCAGGAACAGACCCCATGAAAGGATATATGAGGCTATTGTTGAGTTTGCAAATAAACATAAGGCAGACTTGATTGTGGTTGGCTCTCATGGAAGGACAGGTCTATCAAGACTCCTTATTGGGAGTGTTGCAGAGAGGGTAATAGGGCATTCTGAATGGGCAGTGCTTGTGGTAAAATGATTTAAGAAGTAGCTATCTTTTTATGGTATAATCAGGTCATGAGAAAGATAGCAGAATACATATTTCAGCATCCTTACCTCAGTTATCCTGAGCAGCAACTACTGAATGATATTATCCAAAAAATACCACCCCTATATCCGATGATCAACAAAATCCTTCTCTATGGTTCAAAGGCAAGGGGTAATTTTCTTGAATGGTCAGATGTAGATATGCTATTTGTTACTGATTATGACCTGCGTCGGACACTAAAATTTGAGATTTACGATTTAATATTTGAACTAGAAGTGAAATACAGTGTTACAGTCTCTGTTATCTTTGTTACTGCTTTGGATTTTCAGGCGGGAGGCACAAGTTTTTTAAGAAGTGTTGCTGAGGAAGGGATTATTTTATGGTCGAAAGATTAAGCAGAGAAGAGGCACTTCTGCAATCTAAAGAAGAATTCCAGAGGGCAGAAGATGAACTCAGGGCAGCGGTTTTATTAATGGATGGAGGGTTTTTCTTTAAAAGTGTCGTCTCCTCTTATTATGCAATTTACCATGCTGCAAAGGCATTATTACTCTTAAAGGGAGTGGATCCAAATACCCATGAAGGTGTTGAGCGGATGTTCGGGCTTTACTATATTAAGACAGGAGAGTTTGACCTTAAGATAGGCAAGACTATTGGCAGGCTGATGAAGATGAGGGAAGAGGCTGATTATTATCCTGAGATACCTTTTACCAAAGAGGACTCAGAAGAGGCTATAAAGATGTCAAGAGATTTTTTAGAGAAGGCAAAATATTTCATATCTGCATAGCCTATTCTGTACTT
>CAYYWY010000048.1:0-11297 GCA_964475485.1 uncultured Nitrospiraceae bacterium
TGCGAGTTACAAAGAAGCTGCCGGCCCGGTGCAATGCATAGAGACGGGCAAAGTCGCCTCCATAGCGAGCTACGATGCGATGAAATGTGCTCCAAGGGAGAAAATCCATGATTTGTGCAAATAGGGTTTTGCCTGTGTACATCGGCACCTCCGGAATTTACAATTCCGAAATGATTGCCTATTGCCAAATGTACATTCAAGTCGAAACCAATAATAATTTCGTGCAATCTCTTATTAATCATATGGTTTGTAGCATCCGGACATTTTTAAACCGGACATTAATGATCCTGAAAATAATATTAAGCAAAAGTATCAAGTTGAAAAAGCCAAATCGCTGTAATTGCGAGCGCAGCGAAGCGACCTCGCTTTTCATGAAGTAATGACTGATTCCCGGTCTCAATATCTGGAGATATGGTATTGGAAATATGGCGTTTTTTTGCTCTCCCATGCTTTATAATATCACACCATGAAGGAGCGGAAAGAGATCATTGGTTTTCCCAAAAACGTTTTTGCCCTTGGCGTAGTCAGCCTGTTCATGGACATAAGCTCCGAGATGATCTACCCCCTCATTCCCCTCTATCTCAACAATGTCCTCCATGCCTCGAAAACATCCATAGGGGTGATCGAAGGCATCGCGGAAAGCACGGCAAGCATGCTCAAGGTCTTCTCCGGATGGTTGTCCGACAGGATCGGGAAGCGCAAGGCCCTCATTTTCTGGGGATATGGAATATCGGTCTTCAGCAGACCAATCCTTGCAACCGCCGCATCATGGGTACATGTCCTTGTGTACAGGTTTACGGACCGGGTAGGAAAGGGAGTACGCACCGCGCCACGGGATGCAATCATCGCGGATTCAACGAGAAAGGAGATAATCGGAAAGGCATTCGGCTTTCACCGCTCCATGGATACGGTAGGAGCGATGATCGGCCCGGGCATTGCCTTTGCCCTTATGGGTCTCTTCCATAGCAGCATCCAGGGGGTCTTCTGGCTTTCCATAATCCCCGGTTTCTTTGCCGTCATCACCATCTCCTTATTTGTGAAGGACACGAAGGGAAGCAGGGGAGCTGAGAAACCGCAAATCAGTCTGAAAGGGTTTGACAGGAGATTCAAGGTATTCCTTTTGATCGTCGCTGTCTTCACCCTCGGAAAGACCTCCGAAGCCTTTCTTGTCCTCAGGGCGCAGGACCTCGGGGTGAAGACAGCCGCAATACCTCTCCTTTACCTCTGCTTCAACATGGTTTCTGCCGCCCTTTCCACTCCCGCGGGGATAGTGGCTGACAGAATCGGGAAAAGAAAAGTCATATTCGCAAGCTATATACTCTTCTCCCTCATCTTCATCGGTTTTGCCTCGGCCACAACTTCCGTCCATGCCTGGATTCTCTTTATGGCATATGGGCTGTTCGTTGCGGTCAATGAAGGAGTCCAAAGGGCCTTTGTTGCAACCATCATAAATCCAGACATCAAGGCAACCGGTTATGGCCTTTATCACACGATCATCGGGCTCGCAGCCCTCCCGTCAAGCATTATCGGCGGGGCCCTCTGGCAGAACATCGGCCCCCAGGCGCTCTTCTTTTACGGAGCGGCCATGTCGATCCTCTCCTGCCTGCTCTTTGCGTTCCTCCTTTTTTCGAAAAATGAGCTTAAGAGAGTTGTATAATAAGACATGAAAGGCCGCCATCTTGACAAGCACTTCTCTGAAATGACCGGGAAGCTCCACATCCCCTGCCAGCACAGGGAAAGCACCGGAATCCGCGTCCACGTGCTCATAAAGGAAGGGAAATGCTACCGCTCCGAGCAGTGCATGGTGATCAAGTGCAAATTCAACAGGCTCCAGAAGGATATCGGCTGCCTTCTTTCGCTGACATGGTAGTCCCGCGTCTTCCCGCGCTTTAGCGCCTCCAGAGCGCCTTCTCCACGTTCCCCATCACCTCTCCAGTCCCCTCCCCGAGTGCGGTGCTCAACCCCTTCGCGAGGCTGAGAAAGCTGCGGTCTTCGAGCCTAACTTTCTTTGTGACGGAGCCCAGATAAAGACTCTTGCCCTCCGGCGAGATGAGCCCTGCATCAAAGGCGATCTCTCCAAAGGATATTTCTCCCTCGTCGGACCTCTCGAACCGCTTGAGACTGATCTTAAGGGAATAGGCCTCGCTGGATACGGAATTGGATGTCCGTACGTCCCTGAAAAGACCTGTTGAAGAGAGGCTCTCCCTGAAGGCCCCCTTCACGATCTCGTCCGGAGCCGAGTCCCACTTCGAATACCTGGAGATGGAGAGTTGATAGGGAGAGTTCCTGTAGGCGATATAAGGCTGTGTGAGATATCTTGGAGAGTCCACAAATACCGCAACGGATGAATCAGTCACTGCTGCACCCGTTATGCCTTTGTGAGAAGAGGGATTGGGCAGATGCAGGCTGTAAACTCGCGTCTCGGGCATTGAGCAGGATGCAAGGAAAACGATTAGCAGGGGAAATACTGTCTTCTTCATTACTCCTCCTTCCCTCTTTCCTCTTTGTACACGAAACTCCAGGGTTTGCTCTTTATTTCATGCAGGGCGTCGCGGAGGTCCTCCGTGGTCCTGTTAAGGGTGGTCAGGAGATTGTCGAGGTTCTGTGACTGGCGGTCAATGGCCCTGTCTGCGGACTTGATGGTCATGTTCGCGTTCTTCGCGGCCTCTTCGATCGTCCTTACCATGTTCACTGCCTTTTCGACTCCTTCCCTCGCCCTTTTGATAAACTGGGCGATCTCCGTCCTGTTGTCCTTCACGAGCCCTTCGACCTCATTCAGCACAAGCTCGAGCTTTGCGGTTGTGTTCTTCAGAGCGGTCGCAACCTTATCCAGGTTGGACGAGCCCGAAACAATGGCGGTGTTGGCGTTCTTAAGGAGGCTCTCTATCTCACGGATATTCTTGTCGCTGAAGATCGAATCGATATCCTTTATCAGGCCGTCCACCGACCGGGAAATGCTGTCGAGCCTTGCCATGAGCACAGTGAACTGCACCTGCTCATCCGAAGGAATTGTGTCTCCCGTATTGAACCTCTCGCTGGTCGTCTTATCGATGGAAAGAAGAATATAGATGTCCCCGACGAAACCCACCTGGGTGATGGATGCCCTTGTTCCTTTGTAAAGGACGGTGCCCTTTCTTACGCCGATCTTTATCGTCACCTGCTCCCCCGGGGAAGCAGGAGGGATAATACTCAGCACCTTTCCAACCCTTACGCCGCCCAGTTTCACCTGTGCACCCTCTTCCACGCCGGCGGCATTCATCACCTTGATATAGTAAGTATCGAGCTTTTCGAAGACCTGGCTTCCTCCGATGAGGATCACAAAACCGCTCAGGAGAAGCAACGACGCCACGATGATGATGCCTGCCTTGATCTCTTCCTTCAGAAACGCCACATCGCCTCCCTAATCAGCCCCCTGCGATAAACCTGAAATAGTCCTCAGGGGAATAGGTTTCTCCCTCGGGCCGCCTTTCGAGGAACATCTTTATCCTCGGATGGCCCGATGCCTTCAGCTCTTCAAGGCTGCCTGCAAATATCACCTCGCCAAGGTCAAGCATAATAACATAATCCGCTATGGTGAATACACTGGCAAGTTCATGGGTGACCACGATGATCGTCATCTTGAAGACATTCCTGAGTTTCATGATGAGCTCGTCAAGACCGGCCGCAGTCACAGGGTCCAACCCTGCAGAGGGCTCGTCAAAGAAAAGAAACTCAGGATCGAGGGCAATTGCCCTCGCTATTCCCGCCCTCTTCTTCATCCCGCCCGAGAGCTGGGAAGGATAAAAGCTCTCGAAGCGGGAGAGACCGACGAGGTCGAGCTTCATGCGCACCATGATCTGGATGGTGGACTCTTCCAGTCTTGTGTGCTCACGCAAAGGAAGTGCGACGTTGTCCGCAAGGGTCATGGAATTGAGAAGCGCCGCTCCCTGAAACAGGATACCCATCTTCTTCCTCACCTCATTGAACTCCTCCTCGTTCATCACCGTTACGTCCTTTCCGTCGATTAGTATCTTGCCGGATGTCGGCCTCAGCAGTCCGATCAGATGTTTGAGGAGCGTGCTCTTGCCGCAACCGCTCCCTCCGAGGATAACCGTAGTTTTCCCTTTGGGTATGGAGAAGGATATCTTCTTCAGGATCACCCTGTCCCCGTACTGGGTCACAAGGTCTGTAACTTCAATCGCCCTTTCCATATCAGCCTCATTTCCCGCTTCTCATTTCCAATCTATCTTATGTGAAGTAATAAAACAGCGTTGTGAAGAAGAGGTCAAAGACTATCACCAGAAAGATGGATGCGACGACCGAAGCGGTGGTACGCCTTCCCACCTCCTCGGCGCCACCTTCCACCTTGAACCCCTGATATGCGCCGACAATGGTGATCACAACGCCGAAGGCCCACGCCTTCACGAGCCCCGTCATTAGGTCCTTGATGAGAAGAGAATTTATCGTTTGCTGGAAATAGTTATAAGGGTTGATGTCCAGTGCCGCTTTCGAAAGCAGGAGCCCTCCGAGGATGCCTACAAAATCGGAGAATATGGTCAGGGCAGGGAGCATGATCATGAGGGCTATGAGCTTGGGCGACACGAGGAACCTTACAGGGTTGATACCCATGCTCACCAGCGCGTCCACCTCCTCCGCCGCCTTCATCGAGCCTATCTCTGCTGCAAAGGCGGAACCGCTTCTCCCCGCGACAATGATGGCAGTGAGGATCGGACCAAGCTCCCTGGTGATGGAGACTCCCACAAGGTTGGCAACATATATAAGGGCGCCTACCTTCTTCAGCTGATATGCTGCCTGCAGTGCAAGGATGATCCCCACGAAAAAAGAGATGACCGCAACGATGGGTACAGAGTTGTATCCTGTCTTGACCATCTCGGATATGCTCGCCCTGAGCCGTACAGGCTTACCCTTGAAGGGGGAGATGAAAGTCCAATAAAAGGTGTTGTTTATGAGTCTCGACGCATCCTGCAGGTTTCTCAGGAACGACATGGTTCTTCTGCCTATGAAACCAAAGAGGTGTTCAGCTGTTGAGGGCATCATTCATCGTTCCGTATATCTCAAAGACCTTGTCCAGTTTTGCGAAGCAGAATATCTCCATGATCTTTTCCGGGATGCCCACGAACTTCAGTTTTCCTCCGTACTTCATCATCCCCTTAAGGCCCTCCACAAAGGTCGCGATCCCCGAGCTGTCTATATAGGAGACTCCTCTGAAGTCCACGAGGAGGGGGGAAACCTTTTTCTGGACAATGGACATCAGCTCCTTTCTCAGCTCCGGAGACGAGTACATATCGATGTCTCCCGAAATGGAGATTATCCTTGCCCCGCTGCTGTCTGCGGTCTCAATCCTCACTCTTTCCTCTTTCTCACCAGTCTGAGCCTGTTTCCCCTCTTCCTACCCCTGTCAAATGCAAAAACATCGAAAGCCCGCCGGATTAGGTGGACACCGAGGCCACCGGGTCTTATGTCATCAAGGCTTCTGCCCTCGATGGACTCCGGCCTGGCCTTGATGCCGCTGTCTTCGATGACGACCTCAAATCCATTCTTCAGATTGAATCTTACAACAATCCTCTGCCCCCTGTCTCCCCTGTAGGCATGCTTTATCACATTGGAACATGCCTCGTCAACTGCCAGTTTTACCTCTTCTACGCTTCCGCCAGCCATGCCGTAAATTTCAGCCATGGTGCCGGTCACGGCCCTAATCACAGAAAGATACTTCGGGTCCGAAGGAATGGTGATGACAGCCGAATCCTTCATTCACATCATCCGTTCCACTGTATGCCGACCATTGTCAGGTCGTCCGTCCTCTCTGTTCCTGCCGAAAAATCCTCTACATATTTCACGATCTTCCCGATTAGGTCCTGGTCTTCCGCGTTCTCTTTTATGAAACGGAGCACGGTCTCGAAGCCTATCCTCTCACCGCCCTTATTCTTCGCGTCAAAGACCCCGTCGGTGACAAAGAGGAGCCTGTCGCCCTTTTCCAGGGAAATAGCGATTGCAGGATATTCAGCCGGGACAATGCCAAGGGGGGGACCCGAGGGTAAGGCCATAACTTCCGCCTCGCCTTTTGATATCCTGATGGGAGGCGGATGCCCCGCAACTGAAAGGTGGAGCTTTCGCGTCGTCATATCGAGGACTCCATAAATTGCGGTAAGGAACATCCCCATTGGAGCACGGGATGCCAGCGCATTCAGCTTGTTCAGCGCGAGGTCGGGGCTTTCCATGTGGTGAGAAACGTATCTGAAGTCGCTGATGAACTTGGCCATATATAGGGCGGCAGAGATCCCCTTGCCGGAGACATCACCTATGAGCACCCCCACCTTGCCGTGCGGGAGGTCGATGAAATCATAGATATCCCCTCCGACTTGAGCGGCCGAGATGTTCACAGCCGAGATAGTGAGATTGTCCCTTGTGAGGACAGGAGATTCGGGCAGAAAGCTTCTCTGTATGACCGATGCGATCTCGAGCTGCTGTCTTACCCTCTCTCTTTCGATTGAATCCCTGTGGAAGCGGGCGTTCTCGATGGCGATCGCAAACTGCCGGCAGAGGAGACGGAATATCTCAGGATCATAGTCCTTCCTTCGGGGATTGATGATCTCGGCAACTCCGATCAGGCCACTCCTTCCCACAAGAGGCACGGCAATAATGCTCTTAGTGGTAAAGCCGGTGAGCTTATCCGCATCCTGGAAAAAGCGCTCGTCTTTCTTTACATCGTCTATTATGAGTGGTTCCCGGTTCTCCGCAACCCAGCCCGCGATGCCCTGACCCATATCGAGGGTTATGGTCTTCTTAAGGATATCGGAGGCTGAGTTCTCATCGCACATGGCGACCTCGAATTCGAGCTTGTTTGTCGCCTTATTGTAAAAGAGGATGGAGCAGGCCTCCGCGTCCATCACGGCCTTCGCCTTTTCCATAACAAGGGGCATAAGCTCGTCCAGTTCAAGGGTGGACGACAGGAGCGTGGAGACCTCGATAAGGACTGTCAGGGCATCCACCTTCTTTTCGATGCTCCTTAGATAAGCCTCCGGAACCGTAACCTTTTGTTCCTCTGCCATAGGTTCTATTAAATACTGAAGGGATGGAATTTTCAAGGAGAAAATGGAAGCAATTATGCGCGACTGCTGTCCGTGCCGGTAACCGATCTTTTACGGACACATCAGACAGACAGGCTTCACGGTGATGCTCTCGATTTGATATAAGGATGAACAGCATCACACGCCCCTTCAGGCCGCTTCTCAACAATATTCCCCTTTTCATCGAACTTGCAGGCGAGCATGAAGGGGTCGTGGTAGAAGGTGAACCATGCGCCTCTGCCGACGCCTTCCTTCTCCATCTCTTCTTTCTTTGCGATAGCGTCTATGGGGAAATTGTCGTACGCCATGACCCAGAGGGGGTTAAAATGGGCGTGTGTGGGCAGGAGATCAGCCAGGTGCAGCGCTGCCTCACCACCCGATTCCAGCCTCACTATCTGGTGGCCCCTGTTGTGGCCGCCCGTATGAATGGCCTTTACTCCTTCCACTACATCAACTGCGCCGTCAATCAGCTCCAGGTTGCCGCTCCTTTTCAGCACTTCGTAGTTTATAGGCCAGAAGGTATTGATGGACCTTTTGTTGGGGTTCAGGACATCTTCCCACTCCTGCCTTTGGACAACATGTTTTGCATTGGGGAAGGTGAGGGTCAATTCCCCTTTTTCATCCTGCATCACCACTCCGCCTGAATGGTCGAAATCGTAATGGGTAAGGATCACGAAATCAATGTCTTCCCTCCTTATGCCGAGGGAACTCAAATCTTCCAGGATGCTCCAATCCTCCTTTACCCTGAAGATCTGTTTCTGCTTGTCGGTGAGTTTGTTCCCCAACCCCGACTCGATGAGGATGAGAACTCCAGGGGTCTTAACAAGGATGGGGTAGGCTACCAGGGGGACAGAGTTGTCTTCGTCCGCGGGATATTTTTTTGACCACAGGACCTTAGGCACGACTCCGAACATAGCGCCGCCGTCCAGCCTGAACCTTCCGCCGTTAAGCCATATAAGCTCAAAATCACCCAGTCTGAGCCCCTTTTTCATCCAGCCTCCTTCGGCATCCTCCTGGAAACTATACAGGCAGGCACATGGGCCAGCCTGTATTTCTTTATCGTTCTATGTTGGAGAAAGCTATGAAACCGCTTTCTTTTTGTTTGCGTAGCCGATGGATCTCAGGGCCTCTTCGATCTCCCCGAGGACGGCAGGGTCATCGATGGTCGAAGGCACCTTGTACTCTTCACCGTCGGCTATCTTCCTCATGGTGCCCCTCAGTATCTTGCCGGAACGGGTCTTGGGAAGTCTCGCAACAACAGCTGTCTCTTTGTAGCAGGCCACGGGACCTATCTCGCCGCGTATCAGCTGCGCAAGCTCCTTCCTGATCTCCTCGGGCTGTTTTTTCGCCCCCGCCTTCAATACCACAAGCCCCACGGGCAGCTGTCCTTTGAGTGAATCTGCGGCGCCGATAACTGCACACTCGGCAACATCCGGATGGGTCGCGATGATCTCCTCCATCTCCCCGGTCGAGAGACGGTGACCGGCAACGTTGATCACGTCATCCACCCTGCCCATGATGAAGGTATATCCTTCTTCGTCCTTGTATCCCCCGTCGGCCGTGAAATAGTAGCCTGGCAGCACTTTTATATACGACTGTAGAAACCGCTCGTCGGCCTGCCAGAGCGTAGGAAGAGTTCCGGGGGGTAGAGGGAGTTTTACCGCCACAAGTCCCTCCTGTTTGGGACCGAGAACGGTTCCGTTGGTGTCGAGGATCCGGACGTCGAACCCCGGCACCGGTTTTGTTGATGAGCCCGGCTTGACCGGGAAGCTCTCAATACCCATGCAGTTGGCCGTAATAGGCCAGCCTGTTTCCGTCTGCCACCAATGGTCTATTACCGGCTTGCCGAGCAGATTGTAAGCCCAGTGGTAGGTGTCTGGATCGAGCCGTTCCCCTGCAAGGAACAGATAGGAGAATCCGGATAGGTCGTACTTCTTCACATGCTCGCCTCCCGGATCCTCCCGCTTTATGGCTCTGAAAGCAGTAGGAGCGGTAAAAAGAGTCTTCACCCTGTGCTGAGAAATGACCCTCCAGAATGCTCCGGGGTCTGGAGTGCCAACGGGCTTTCCTTCATAAAGAATAGTGGTACATCCTGTAAAAAGGGGGGCATACACGATGTAAGAATGCCCCACAACCCAGCCAACATCGGATGCTGCCCAGTATACCTCGCCAGGCTTCGTGTCATAGATATTTTCGAGGCTCCACCGAAGCGCCACTGCGTGGCCACCGTTATCCCTCACAATACCTTTCGGCATTCCGGTGGTTCCGGATGTATAAAGGATGTATAGAGGATCCGTCGCTTTCACAGGAACACAACCGGCAGGCTCTGCCTTTGCCATCAGTTCATCCCAGTCAAGGTCCATGCCCGGTACGAGCTCTGCCTTAACCTGTGGCCTCTGGAGGATCACGCATTTCCGGGGCTTATGGGATGCAAGTTCAATTGCCTTTTCAAGCATCGGCTTGTACTCGATAGTCTTTTTCACCTCTATCCCGCAGGATGCAGAGATGACAACCTTCGGCCTTGCATCATCAATACGGACGGCAAGTTCATGGGGGGCAAAACCTCCAAATACCACGGAATGGATCGCTCCGAGGCGCGCACAGGCAAGCATCGCAATGACCGCCTGGGGAACCATGGGCATGTAGATAATGACCGTGTCACCCCTTGAAACACCTATGCTTCTGAGAGCTCCTGCGAAACGGGAAACGAGATCGCGCAACTCGCGGTAGGTGAACCTGCTGATCTGACCGGTCACGGGACTGTCATATATCAAAGCGATCTGATCTTCCCTGCCGTTTTCAACATGCCTGTCAAGGGCATTGTAACAGGTGTTCAGCTCTCCCCCTGTGAACCATCGGTAAAACGGCGCTCCCGAGTCATCAAGAACCTTGTCCCACTTCTTGTGCCAAGAAATGGCCTCCGCAGCCTCACCCCAGAAGCCTTCAGGGTCTCTTATGCTCCTTTGAAAAACCTCCTCGTACCTGCCCATCGGAACTACCTCCCCTTTTATGAGAATTCTGCGAGAATGACCGGGTTGGTTTTATCTTTCCCGGCCTCAGTGCCTGAATTCTTGATTTTCTTCTCTATTGCCTTGGCTTTACGCGGACGCAAAAGGCTGCTGTGTATATATTCACACCTCATGCCAATTCTCCAAGAGAAATCTCCCCGGCAAATTGTAAAGGTAAATACCTCTAGTGCCGGGATTCCGGGACAATCGGCGCTCCTTACTACCACTTCTTGAGCATGAAATGCACGCAGTTCTTTGCATTAAAAGCAGGTATATGCATGCATCTTCCTGCTGGTCGGCAAGACTGCCGTACAGGGCCTTCATTCAACCGCCACAAGAATATTCCTCGGAAGCCTTCTTAGCAGTCCATCCGCCGCCTCGCGCAGCGCATCCGGCATCTTTGATTCGGCAGTGATGATAATTCTATATCCGGGGTTATCCACTATGGGATACGAGCCAATGACCACCTCCGGGTTTTCAGCAACTACTGAATCAAGGATTGACGCGATATCCGTTTCGTTTGCGTTCACGAAAAAACGTCTTATGCAAAAGGCAGAGGAGCGGAACCTTTCCCTGACCGCCGAGAATTTCTCGATCAGGTACTTCGGTATGCCGGGAAAGATATAAATGTTTTTGAAAATGACGATTGGGAATTTCATATTTCCCGGATCAATGAGTTCGGCTCCTTCAGGAACTCGCGCCATCCTCATTACCGCATCGTTCAGCCTCTCACCGTAATGCATGCGGAAGCGCTCGACGAGTTCGGAATTTTGCACCACATTCACGCCGAACCCCCTTGCGATGCCGAGGATCGTGACATCGTCGTGTGTCGGTCCGATACCCCCTGAAGTGAGCACATAATCATATGCCTCAGAGAAGGCCCGGACCTCTTTTCCTATGATCTCCTCATCATCTGGAATGACCAGGATGCGCATAAGGCTTATCCCAAGATCTCTCAGTTCGGAGGCGAGAAAGGATGAGTTGACATCCCGGACTTTCCCCGAAAGTATCTCGTTGCCGATGACGAGTATCCCCGCCGTCTTCTGCCCGTCTTTAGCCATGTAATAATTTAACAGAAATCCTTCCTCCCTGTCGCGCAGGGATACTGAATTGCACCACATCCGTGAGATGATTGTGAAGTAGCACATTTTTGGGGGGAACAGTTAATACAGCGAGCATTGATTACAAATACTCCCAAATCCAGCGATAAGAAATGTCATTG
>CAYYWY010000049.1:0-10887 GCA_964475485.1 uncultured Nitrospiraceae bacterium
AGCGAGATGAGCATAAGGGATATTGCACGGTTAGAGGCGGTACGGGAGGCGATAGGCGGGTGCAAGATTTTTTGCTTGACTCCCGTGACCGTTTTGAGTGTAGAATATGTCGTTTTATGTCAGGTGCATTCTTACCAGAGGAATATCTGCCCATAGTCATCTTCATGGTGATTGTGCTGGCTTTTGGCCTTGGCACGCTTGCTGTGGGCATGCTTCTCAGGCCGAGAAGGCCGTACCAGGAAAAGCTCCTTCCGTATGAATCGGGAAATCCGCCGGTTGGAGAGCCGAGATACAGATTCTCAGTCAGGTTTTATATCATAGCCATGCTCTTTGTGATATTCGACGTTGAAGCGGTCTTTCTCTACCCGTGGGCGATTGTGTTCGATCAGATCGGGCTTTATGCATTCATAGAGATGATGCTGTTTATCGCCATTCTCGTAGTCGGCTATGTCTACGCATGGAGGAAAGAGGCATTCAGGTGGGACTGAATTCAGTGACACCGAGAGAGGGCATATGATAATAGACGGCACAACAGTACTGGTGGAAGTTGAAGAGGGGGTGAGGATAATCCCCGGGGCAAATACAATCGTCACCGCAGTGGACAAGCTCGTGAACTGGGGCAGGATATCATCCCTCTGGCCCATGGCCTTCGGTCTTGCCTGCTGCGCCATAGAGATGATGACTACCGGATCGGCACACTACGACCTAGACCGGTTCGGGATCATCTTCAGGGGCTCACCCAGGCAGTCGGACGTAGTCATCATCGCGGGGACCGTGACGAAGAAGATGGTACCTGTAATTCGAAGGGTCTATGACCAGATGCCCGAGCCGAGATACGTCGTATCCATGGGAAGCTGTGCGTGTTCGGGAGGGATTTACAATACTTACAGTACCGTTCAGGGTGTCGATTCCTTCCTGCCCGTGGACGTCTATATACCTGGGTGTCCTCCGAGGCCGGAAGCCCTCATGGAGGGCCTCGTCAAGCTCCAGGAAAAGATCAAGAAGGAACACTTCAGATGGAGCATGTGGAGATAACGGCGTGACCACCGAGCCGAAATTCATCTCTCAGGCTATCGCAGAGGCGTTGAAGGAACGCTACCCTGAAGAGGTGAAGGAGATAAGGGAGTTCCGGGGCCAGATTTCCGTCATACTCAGGAAAGACCGGCTGAAAGAGATAATGGAATATCTGCATGATACCCCGGAACTCTGTTTCAGCTATTTGAGGGATGTCTGCGGTGTTGATTACCTCGGCAGAAAGGAACCAAGATTCGAGGTTGTGTATCAGCTCTACTCAATAAGCCACAGGCATATGTTGAGGATAAGGGTGGAGGTGCCGGAAGAAGACCCTGTTCTCGACAGCATGGTGAGCATATGGGACGGTGCGAACTGGCACGAGAGGGAATGCTTCGACATGTTCGGGATACGGTTCAAGGGGCACCCTGATCTCAGAAGGATCCTGATGCCCGAGGACTGGGAAGGATATCCTCTCAGGAAGGACTACCCCTTAAAGAGTGATCTCGGCGAGAAAGAATGGAAGGGGTTCAAGGAGATCCTCGAGCTGTCCGGAAAAAACAGGGCATATGAGATGAGAGAAAATGGATAAAGGCGCCGCTGAATTGCAGACGAAAGAATTGACTATAAACATGGGACCACAGCACCCGGCTACCCACGGGGTGCTGCGGCTCGTCCTCGACCTGGACGGCGAGACGGTTGTGAGATGTACGCCTTATATAGGTTATCTTCACAGGGGTGTCGAAAAGCTTGCGGAAGACAGGACCTATCTCACTGCCCTGCCTCTCACGGACAGGCTCGACTACATATCCGCCATGGCTAACAATCAGGGATACTGTCTTGCCGTAGAAAGGCTGTTCGGCATCGAGGCCCCCGAGCGGGCGAAGTACATCAGGACCATGGTTGCGGAGATGTCGAGGATAAGCAGCCATATTCTTTGGCTCGGCACTCATGCCCTGGATATCGGGGCCATGACCGTGTTCCTTTATTCATTCAGGGAAAGGGAGTGGATACTGGATCTCTTTGAGATGCTCTGCGGTGCAAGGCTTACCACAAGTTATGCGAGGATCGGCGGCGTGAGAAACGACGTGACACAGGAATTCCTCGACAGCCTTTACGCGTTTGCCGAACAGTTTCCCGGGAGAGTGGAGGAATACGAGACCCTCATCGACAAGAACAGGATATGGCTCAAGAGGACTAAGGGAATAGGGGTTATCGAGGCAGATGAGGCGGTCAGCTGGGGACTCTCCGGGCCCACGTTGAGGGGCTCCGGCGTTGCCTATGACGTGAGGAAGTATGCCCCATATGATGCATATGACAAGGTGGAATTCGATGTGCCCGTCGGCAAGGCCGGTGATGTGTATGATAGATACCGGTGCAGGATGGAGGAGTTCAGGCAGTCGGCAAGGATCATAAAGCAGTGCGTTGAGGAACTTCCGGCAGGGCCTATTATGGCGCCGGATGCCCCGAAGTTCACCCTCCCTCCCAAAGACAGTGTTTTAAGGAGCATGGAGTCGATGATACATCATTTCATCCTTATCACGAAGGGACCCATGGCAGGCCCTGAGGGCGAGATCTACTCGGCTGTGGAGGCTCCCAAGGGCGAACTCGGATTTTACTTTATAAGCGATGGGACAGGCAAGCCTTACAGGATGAGGGTGAGGTCGCCGTCCTTTGTCCATGCCTCGGTCATCCCGAGGCTGTGTGAAGGCTCCCTTATCGCTGATGTCATCGCAAATATCGGAACAGTCGATATTGTGCTTGGCGAGTGTGATAGATAGGAGCGCCTTGAGACGGATTCCTTTCGTCCATGGCCTTCTTTCATTCGCGATATTGCCGGATGTCTTTTGTGTGAGGACGCAGTAGTAATGGACAGAGTCCGCATCTTCCGAGAGCTTGACGTTTCTGAGATGAGCGTGATCAAGGGACTGCTGCAGTCCCGTGAGTACGGTGCCAACGAGACAATCTACAAGGAGGGAGAAAAGGGCGACAGCCTTAGTATAATCGAGAAAGGGAAAGTGAAGATAAACAAGATGATGGTGGAAGGCGATCAGTTCTGCATTGCGACCCTGAAGGAGGGAGATATCTTCGGTATTATGTCCTTTCTCGACGGAAGCGCTCACGACGCCACCACCGTATCAGACCGCCATACACGTCTAACTGTGCTGAGCAGGGCCGATTTTGAGGGCCTTATGAATACTTACCCTCTGATCGCGGGCAAGGTGCTGCGGGGGATCGCCTCACATCTATCTGCGATCGTGAGAAACATGAACAGTCAGTATATAGATTTGATGCATCTAATGTTCAGGAAGAGCAAATGATGCCGTTGCAGAGGAGAGAGGTTATTCTCACATTGACAAAACCATTCTTGATTTTGTTTTATTAATGGCGAATGAGACAATGCCCAGAGGTTTGATATGCCCGGTGCAATAGATACCTTACTTTATATTGCGACCATTCTGGCGAAGATCGTCATCGTGTTCGGAGCAGTGATGCTGCATGTTGCGTATGCGCCCTATTTTGAGCGGAAGACCATAGGCCATATGCAGGTAAGGCTTGGTCCCATGAATGTGGGCCCCCATGGCATACTCCAGCCCCTGGCGGATGGTATCAAGCTCTTCTTCAAGGAGGACATAATCCCGGCTATGGCGGATAAGCCGGTGTTCTTCATTGCTCCGGTGATATCGCTTGTTGGTGCCCTTTCATCCCTCGCGGTAGTGCCCTTCTTTGACGGGTTCGCCATAGCAAACATTAATGTCGGGCTGCTTTTTGTCCTTGCGATGTCGTCCCTCGGTTCTTACGGAATCATCATGGCGGGATGGTCGTCGAACTCGAAATATTCATTCCTCGGCGGTCTCAGGTCCGCAGCACAGGTCATAAGCTATGAAATCGCCATGGGTTTGAGTCTTGTCGGCGTGATGATGCTGTCCGGTTCACTGAATCTCACCGAGATTGTGAGGGCGCAGGAAGGATATCCCCTCGGCATGTTCCTGATTCCCCAGATTATCGGATGCACGGTCTTTGTCATCGCTGCCATCGCAGAGACGAACAGGGCGCCCTTTGACCTCCCCGAGGCCGAAAGCGAACTGGTGGCGGGATACTTCGTGGAGTACAGCGGCATGAGGTTCGGCCTCTTTTTTATTGCCGAGTACACCGGGATGATCATTATGGCCTCAATCGGGATAGTCTGTTTCCTCGGCGGATGGAACGGACCGTTCGAGATACCATACGTGCCGTTTGCTTGGTTTTTGATAAAACTCTATGTCCTCATTTTCATCTACTACTGGGTCAGGGCTACGCTGCCGAGATACAGGTATGACCACCTCATGAGTCTCGGATGGAAGGTTCTGATTCCCCTTGCGCTGTTCAATATCGTGCTTACCGGTATTCTGAAGATGGCAAAGGTGCTGCCGTGACATTAAAGAGTCTCATAAGAACCATATTCCTTACCGAAATACTCAAGGGTATGGCCCTTACACTGAAGACCATGTTCACCCGGCCTGTTACGAGGCAGTATCCGAAGGAGAAGAGGCCAGCGCTGGCCGGATTCAGGGGTCTCCACGCCCTTGCCAGGGATTATCGGACTGGAGAGGCACGGTGCGTAGGGTGCGGCCTGTGCGCGGCGGTCTGCCCTTCAAAGTGCATCTATATCTATACCGCCGACAGTCTTGAGCATAAGAAGATTGTGGAGAGATATGAGATAGAGGTCCTGAGATGCGTTTACTGCGCATTTTGTGTTGAGGCATGTCCATATTCCGCGGTGGTCCTGACAGAGCATTATGAATATTCTGACTATTCCAGGGATACCCTTTATATGACTAAGGACAAGCTTCTTGCCAACTGGGACAAGTATATGGGACAGGAGAAGGATGCGGAGTATTTCAAGAAGTTCTGGCATCCTATGTCGGCTGATTTCGGCACGCCAGACAACCAGGCGGCGTTCAGAGGGAAAAGAAATGCTGGCTGAGGTGATCTTCACTTATCTTGCCTCTGCTATCGTGGTTCTTTCCGTACTCGTGATAACGAGGAGCAATCCAGTGCACAGCGTTATCACCATGCTCGTCCTTTTCTTCCATATCGCGGCTCTATATGTGACCCTGAACGCTGAATTCCTTGCGGCAATTCAGGTCATTGTATATGCGGGCGCCATCCTTGTCCTCTTCCTTTTTGTCATCCTCCTTCTCAACCTTAAAGAGGAGTTTCTGGCGAGGAGATATGTTGGACCCTGGCCGTTGGGGCTGATAGCTGCCATTGGATTGTTCGCCGCGATCGTTCTTTCCCTGAGATCGTTTTCCGCCGGGCCTGCCGGTCCCTTCACCGTGGAATTGATCAGGGCCGAGACAAATACAAAGGTGCTTGGTAAGATCCTTTTCACGGAATATCTATACCCTTTTGAGGTGGTCTCGGTAGTACTCCTTGTGGCGATCATAGGAGCGATAGTGCTTGCAAAGAAGAGGCTGAGGAGCTGATGATTCCGCTAAACTGGTATATATCGCTAAGTGCTGTGGTGTTCATTGTGGGCGTTGCCGGGTTCCTCACCAGGCGTAATATCATCATCATGTTCATGTCCATAGAGCTCATGCTGAATGCAGTGAACATAAGCCTTGTTGCCTTCAGCAGGTATCTGAACGATATGCGGGGGCAGGTGCTTGTGTTTTTCATAATCGCGGTAGCGGCTGCAGAGGCCGCCATAGGGCTGGGGATAATCATCGCGTTGTTCAGAAACAAGGTTACCGCGCATGTCGACGAAGCTAACGAGATGAAAGGATGACGAGAGAAATCAGAAGCCGGAAATCAGAAGTCGGAAGGCAAAGAAATGGATAAGTACCTTTTGATACCCTTTTTGCCGCTGGCGGCGTTCTTTGTTAATATTATCTTCGGCAAGAACCTGATAAGGGACAGGGCCCATTGGGTCGCTGTGCCTGCGGTTTTGATATCGTGGCTTATATCGGTAGCTACGCTCTCTGACGTCATCGGCGGGAAGACCGTCAATGAAGACCTCTACACGTGGATCGTCTCGGGAGACTTCAGGGTCTCGGTAGGATTTCTCATCGACCAGCTCACCGTTGTGATGCTCATTGTGGTCACGACAGTCAGCTCCCTTGTCCACATCTACTCGGTTGGATACATGCACGGCGATAAGGGTTATTACAGATTTTTCTCTTATCTGAGCCTCTTCACCTTCTCGATGCTCATGCTTGTGATGTCCAACAATTTCCTCCAGCTGTACTTCGGATGGGAGGCTGTAGGACTCTGCTCCTATTTCCTCATCGGCTTCTGGTATGAGAAGAAGTCGGCATCCGATGCAGGGAAGAAGGCCTTTATTGTGAACAGGTTCGGAGATTTCGGTTTCGGTCTCGGGGTGATAATGGTATTCCTCACCTTCGGTACCCTCCATTATGCCCCGGTCTTCGGCGCAATGAACGGGATCGCCGGCCAGACGGTGAATTTCCTCGGCATGGAAGTAGATCTTGTAACCCTTATAGCGCTTCTCCTCTTCTGCGGAGCTATCGGAAAATCCGCCCAGATACCTCTGCACGTCTGGCTGCCGGATGCCATGGAAGGTCCCACTCCGGTTAGCGCCCTTATCCATGCCGCCACGATGGTGACTGCGGGTGTGTTCCTGGTTGCGCGCTGCAACCCGATATTCAGTCTCTCCCCCATAGCGATGAACTTTGTTGCTGTGGTGGGAGCGGCGACAGCCCTTTTTGCAGCTACCATAGCCCTTGTGCAAAACGACATAAAAAGGATAGTTGCCTACTCGACGGTGAGTCAGCTGGGATACATGTTCCTTGCCTGCGGGGTCGGGGCTTACAGCGCCGGTATCTTCCATCTCTATACCCACGCATTTTTCAAGGCCTTGTTGTTCCTTGGGGCAGGAAGCGTTATGCACGCCATGGCAGGAGAGCTGGATATTCAGAAGATGGGCGGTCTTAAGAAACATATGCCGGTCACGTACTGGACTTTTCTTATCGCCTCGCTTAGCATCGCTGGTTTCCCGGGGCTTGCGGGATTTTTCAGCAAGGACGAGATCCTCTGGAGGACTTATGCCTCA
Organism: uncultured Nitrospiraceae bacterium; assembly: GCA_964475485.1. Taxonomy (GTDB): domain Bacteria; phylum Nitrospirota; class Thermodesulfovibrionia; order Thermodesulfovibrionales; family UBA9159; genus CAYYWY01. The sequence continues at coordinate 7,067 of CAYYWY010000049.1, forward strand.
GGACCTCTCGGCCACATATTGTTTGCGATAGGCGCAGCCACAGCCCTCTTGACAGCGTTTTATTCCTTCAGAATCATTTTCCTGGCGTTTCATGGGAAGTTCCGGGGCGCTCATGAGCAGGAACATCACCTCCATGAGTCGCCAAAAGTCATGACCGTACCGCTAATGATTCTTGCGGCCGGAGCAGTTGCCTCGGGATGGGTTGGCATTCCTCCTCTTTTGGGAGGAGGCGAGCACTTTGCAGAGTTCCTCGCTCCCGTTGTCGGACATGCCAAGGGTCACGGCACCCATGCGGAGGAATGGGCGGTAGTTGTCTCATCTGTAGTTATCGGTCTTACCGGCATCGCCGGAGCCGCCTACGTATATCTGAGAGAAACGGACCTTGCGAAGAGCCTCGGCAAGACGTTCGCATTCCCTTACAGGGTGCTCTGGAACAAGTACTATGTCGATGAGCTTTATGATTTAATCGTTGTAAGACCTACGGTCTGGACGGCGAAAAACGTTATTGTAGGCATCACCGACGGAAAGATAATCGAAGGCATTGTAAACGGTGTTCCAGGCCTGATCGAGAGGTTCTCTCTGTGGTTGAGAAGCCTCCAGACTGGCATGGTACATCAATATGCCGCTGTTATGGCTATAGGGGCGTTTGTAGTGATCGCTATGGTTTTACTATGGTAGGGCGGAGGATGGCATTATGAGCGGTGTCGATTACCCGATACTCAGCACTCTGATATTTGTCCCCCTAATCGGGGCATCTGTGCTGCTTTTTATAGGAAGGGCCCAGGATAAGCTGATAAAGTGGGTCGCCCTTGTGGTGAGTATAGCCGCATTCGTCCTCTCTATCCCGCTTTTCACCGCGTTTGACAAGACTACACACCTCATGCAGTTCGTTGAGATGCATGAATGGATACCGGAGTGGAACATAACGTATTTCCTCGGGGTGGACGGCATAAGTGTGCTCTTCATACTACTCAGCACCCTCGTCACCATACTCTGTGTCCTGATCTCATGGAACTCCGTCAAGACAAAGATCAAGGAGTTTTATATCGCGATCCTCGTGATGGAGGGTGCGATGGTAGGGGTCTTCTCTTCCCTGGACTTTTTCCTCTTCTATCTATTTTGGGAGGCGATGCTCATCCCTATGTATCTCCTCATAGGAGTTTGGGGCGGGCCGAACAGGATATATGCGGCAATAAAGTTCTTCCTTTTTACGCTTGTTGGAAGCGTGCTCATGCTCGTGGGCATTATCGTGCTCTATTCGTATGCGGGCCAAACGTTCAATATCCTTGAGCTGGTGAAGAAGAGCTATCCCTACGAGATGCAGTTCTGGCTCTTTTGGGCCTTTTTCGCTGCCTTTGCAGTTAAAGTGCCGATGTTCCCTGTGCATACATGGCTTCCTGACGCCCATACCGAGGCGCCGACTGCCGGAAGCGTGATCCTTGCCGCGGTGCTGATCAAGATGGGCGCATACGGTTTTCTGAGGTTCAGCCTCCCTCTCTTCCCTGAGGCGTCAAAGGCGATGTCAGTTCCGATGCTCACACTCTCGGTGATCGCCATCATCTATGGAGCGATTGTTTGTCTTGCGCAGACGGACCTCAAGCGGCTCATCGCGTATAGTTCTGTAAGCCACATGGGTTTTGTGACCCTCGGCATCTTTGCCCTGAACATTCAGGGGCTCGAAGGCGGCATCCTGCAGATGATCAACCATGGGATCGTGACGGGGGCGTTGTTCCTTTCGGTAGGCATAATCTACGACCGGACCCACTCCAGGGAAATAAGGGATTACGGAGGACTTGCGACTGTCCTCCCTGTTTATGCCGCTTTCTTTATGGTTTTCACCCTGGCCTCCATAGGTCTTCCCGGGATGAACGGATTCGTGGGGGAGTTCCTGATAATCCTTGGCGGGTTTGCCGCGAGCAAATGGGCGGGTGTCCTTTCTGCAACGGGGATAATCATCGGGGCGGCCTATATGCTCTGGCTTTACCAGCGAGTCTTCTTTATGGAAACGAACCAAAAGGTTGTGGGCCTCAGCGAGATGGACCTGAGGGAGACCGTCACCCTGCTGCCGCTGGTTGTCCTCGTGTTCTGGATCGGTGTCTATCCCAATGCCTTTTTGAGCTTTATGCACCCTTCTGTCGAACATCTGCTCAAGAGGCTGAGCATCGGGGGCGGGCATGAGATGAACCTCGCGGCGAAGATACTTGGGATGATACCGTGATGAAAGCGTCCGTGGCGATGAGAGCAAGAGGAGGAGACAGAGATGCAGATGCCTGACATAACTCCGATGATTCCCGAGAGCGTCATGGCGGGCCTTGCGCTTCTCGTACTTATGCTGGACCTCGTTCTGAAGAGGAAGGAGATTACGGCGCTTCTCAGCATTGTTTCGGCTGGGGTGGTCGGTTTGACCATGATCGGTTCCTCGGGAAGCGTCTTTTCAGGCATGTACATATCAGATGGTTACAGCTCTTTTTTCAAGATCATATTCCTCGTCAGCCTTGTTCTCTCTGTGCTCATCTCCATAAGATACATCAAACTTGAGAAGGTCGATTTCGGAGAGTACTATAGCCTAATGCTCTTTTCAACCCTCGGCATGATGATAATGGCCTCGGCAGGGGATATCGTCGTGCTCTATCTCGGACTGGAGCTGATGGCGTTGAGCGTGTATGTCCTGGCCGGTTTTTTCAGGCACGACACGAGGTCCAATGAGGCGTCCTTGAAGTATTTCCTCCTCGGGGCCTTTGCATCCGCCTTTCTCCTATACGGAACGTCGATGATCTACGGCCTAACGGGAACCACGAATCTTAAGGCCATTGCCCAGATCCTTGCTGCCGGCGGCATCGCCGGAAATCCTGCCGTGATGCTCCCGGTGATGCTCTTTGTGGTTGCGTTCGGATTCAAGATAGCGGCTGCGCCTTTCCATATGTGGGCTCCCGATGTCTACGAGGGAGCGCCCACATCGGTCACCGCCTTTATGTCCGTTGGGCCGAAGGCTGCGGGTTTTGCGGTCTTTGGAAGGGTATTCCTCATCGCTTTCGGTACCCTTCAGGCAAACTGGGCCGACATACTCGTACCCGTCGCGATCCTTACCATGGCAGTGGGCAATATCCTTGCCATCGCCCAGGTGAATATCAAGAGGATGCTTGCGTACTCATCCATCGCTCATGCAGGCTACGCCCTGATCGGCATAATCGCCGGAGGCAATGATGGCATCGCGAGCATGATGAACTACCTCTTCATCTATGCCTTCATGAACATCGGCGCCTTCGCAATCGTGATCATGCTGAGGACGGAGGGATTCAGAGGAGAGGCGATAACCGACTATGAGGGCCTGGCAAAAACGCATCCCCTGGCATCGGCACTGATGCTCATATTCATGTTTTCCCTCACCGGTATTCCACCTACTGCGGGTTTTGTGGGAAAGTTCTATCTCTTCATGGCAGCGGTGAACGCAGGATATACATGGCTCGCCGTTGTGGCAGTGGTCTTCAGCTCCATCTCAGCATACTTTTACCTCAGGATCGTCATGTACATGTACATGAGGGAACCGAAAGGAGAAGTCGTGCTCGCATCGTCCCCTTCCACGAGCCTTGCACTGGCTGTAACAACGGCTGCGGTCCTCATCATAGGGGTGCTTCCTTCAGGCGTCATAGACATGGCACGCTCGGCACTTATGGGATTTTAGAAAGACTTATCGTCCCGGACAGGGCTGCCATTCCTTCACCTGAGGTGGATCGGGAATCTTCAGGCGACTGATTGAAACGCTAACGAATTCTGGGGACACCATACCTATTTCTTGGCATTGGATTATAAAAACGTATTAT
>CAYYWY010000050.1:0-10796 GCA_964475485.1 uncultured Nitrospiraceae bacterium
AGCGCATTTTCGGGCCTCAAGGTAAGGGGTGCCAAAGTCTATCGGCAATTTTGGGGTACATCAGATTTCTTGACACAAGGTAAATGTTTTATGTTAATCTATATGGTTTTGTGAAGTTTCCTCGCTCGCTCTATCCCGCTGGCGGCGTCCGTGCCGATGGAGTTTGGGACCTGAGAGAGAGAAAGCACGCCTTCCGGGATAGTTGAGGGAATTTCCGGAGGATTATGAGTTCGAAAGGAGGGAGCACCAATGGCCGAGAAAGGGAAGTCCAAGACCGATGTGGCAGCGCGCCTTGAGTCGAAGAACAAGGCACAGTTCTGCAGCAACTGCGGGAAGAAAGTGGAGGTTGTCCTTGCAGTTTCCCCGAATGGGAAAAAGCGAATGAGACGGCTTTGCTGCGAAGAGTAACTATCATAACGCTCTGCAGCAGAAGGGTCTGTTGCAGAGCGTATTCTCGCCCTCCGCGGCTCACCTTCTTCTTTCAGATGCTCTTGCAATGTCTGGAAATAGCTGCCTTCCTCATCTCCTCCCGGCTTGAGGCCGGCCTCGTGGAACTTCGATGCGATGTATTCAGCCGCCCGGTCCGGTCCCTCCGTTCCTAGTCCTCTACCCTGGAGTTTGCCGTCCGCCAAAGACGTCATGGTCTCCATCGCCCGCCACTTTGAAAGGAGTTCACCAGGAAGGATGAGGGGACGCCTTGGTGCGAGCCTCCCCGGTACGGTGCTGGCGGCTCCGCGAGCATCTGGCAGAAATAGTGTCATGGGCGAATCGATGACGGGCCAGCGGCCTTTCAGCACATTGACAGGCACGTCTCCCTCAAAAACCAGATAGCTGTATTTATGATAGTGGGGAATCTTCCTGGCAAGACCGGGGAGGGCTCCAGGGAAGTCTGCGCCAATGAAAACTAAAGCGAACTCAATGTTTTCCGGGTTACTTCCGGCGAGTACCACGGAATGGTTTTTCCTTGGAATTCCGGTTCTTCCAACGGCTACATTCTTTTGGGTCAGGGACACGTCATATCCGGAAAAAGCGGATTGTGATCTGCCCAGGAAACGGTTCTCCCATCCCAAAACGACAACGGCACTGTCAGAAGGAAGTTTCTTCACTTCGTTATCAAGCTTCAGTTCCACCTCATCGGGACCGGAATCGCCCAATGCCTTTGCAAGATCACGGTACGCCCGGAGCATCGCTCTATCTGAGGATGAAGGAAGGAGTATGAGCATTCTTTTCGCACCAAGGGCCTGGGATATGGCAGGAGGGAGTTCTTTCCTGTCAAGTCTGCGGAAAACGTCGAACTCAGGATCAACATCCACCCTCGTCGGCCTTGAGGACATGTGAAGTTTCAAATCAACCCTTTTCCCGCTCATCTCCGCCATAATCTGATAAGCGTCCTCCTTGACTTCTGTAGTAACCGCCACGGGAATCCTTAGGAGATATGCCTCTCCGGGCTGAACCTGTTCAATTGAGGCTGTAAGCAGGTAGCCTTCTCCATTCTTACGAACCTTCGCGTCTCCGAGTCTGAGTATCGGTGCCCCAGCCTTTTCCACCCATTGGCGGAACACTTCCGTCAGCTCCTTTCCTGAGGCCCTTTCGAAGCTCCTCCTGAGATCGTCAAAAGATGCGGTGCCGAACCTGTTGTTCCGGTAGAAATCCCGGAGGCCCTTAATAAACGTCCTGTCTCCCAGCTCCTGCCTCAGCATATGGAAGAACATCAGAGATTTACCATATCCTATGGCCTCTGAAGAGGTGCTGTGGCGCGAATGGAACCGGATAAGAGGGAAGTCCTTTCTCTCTGACACATAGTCAACGTACTTCTGCAGGATTGTCTGACGGTATTCGGCCCCGCTGCCCTCCTGTTCTTTCAGGAGATGATCCGACAGATATGCGGTAAGACCCTCCGACCAGTTCCCTTTGTCGTAATCGGGGAATACGCTGTTTCCCCACCAGTTATGGAGGATTTCGTGAGGATAAGAGGTGTTGATAATAAATGGAAGTCGGATGATTTTCGACCCAAGGAGAGTGAAAGAGGGCATCCCGAAGCCGGTCTCCCAGAAGTTCTCCACAAGCGCGAATTTCGAATATGGATAAGGGCCGATGAGGTTTTCGTACATCGATATATACCGTGCAGTGGCGTCTAGATATTTTTGAGCCAGCCCATTGTCCGGAGTCCGGAGAAAGACCATTAAAGAAATATGGTCCGATGAACGTGTGTATTCCGTGAACCGGGCCGCGACAAGGTAGATCTCGTCCTGGGGTTCAGGAGAGTCCCACTGCACGACTGACGTGCTTTTCCCCTTGCCGTGAATGCCGCGCCTCCCCTGACTGACCGCATCCCATCCCGATGGCAGTGCGACCCTGAGGGAAAACGTCAGCAAACTCCCCTCGATAACAGGGTACCAGTAAGAGCTTCCTGCGAGGAACACCCCTTCCTCAGAGAGGATGCCTGGCGTGCTGCTGAAACCCCTGGCCTGTTCTTTTCCTACCGGCTCGACGGGATGGTTTATAACACACTGATAATCGAGAGCAAAAGTCCTCGTTCCGGCGGGAAGCCTGATCCGGTATGAGTCGGCAACCACATCGGAACTCCCCTCCCTGAGGATTGTTATGCCCTCCGTTTCCGATATCAACCTGATGTTTTTGTGGAGAAGGAAGGTGAACTCCTGCGCAAAATCAGGTGGAAGCGTGATCCTGTCATTCACCGAGATCAAATGCTTGTCAGGGCTGACTTCAGCTTCGATCTCATGGCGGATGTAGCCTTTGGCTTCGGAGGCTTCGGTATGGCACACAAGGAAAGGCCACGCTGCAGGCAAGGCAAGGAAAAAGTATACCAGGCGAGCTCTAATGAAAGAGACGCCGAGACGCATGCCCCATGCCTCCATGAAATCAAGTATTGTCATATCCCAATATGCCATTTTTGTCGGGTAATGTAGATGTCGAAATCACCTTCTCGCTGCCTGCAAAGCCGGTAATGCCTTCTTTCACGGAAGCCTTGCCTGCACAACCAGGAAACAGAGGCAGAGCCAAAGCGAACGCGGGTAATTTCATAAGCATGCAGATGTCTTTTAATGCAACGCGGTCATGTTTATTTTCAATGGCTCTTATCCTTTTCACTTCCCGATGACTTGTGGGAGAGATAGGCGGAAAGGGCTATCAGGAAGATGCCGCCTCCCAGGGCAAGAAGGTCCAGAACAGTGGCATATTTGAAGCCGACCGCGAACTTGAAAAAAGTGACTATGAGCACCATGATAATGACCTTGGCGAGTTTTTCCTTCAGCTGGTCAAGGGAATGGATGACGAGTATCCTCGAGGACTTTGCGTCCTTCTCGACCTGATCAAGCTTGCTGATAAAGAGCTCGTAAAGGCCTATGCCGAAGATAATCAGCACCGTTGAGATGAGAAAGGCATCAAGGGCGCTGATTATGTGAGTCAGGGCGGTCTTGTGGAAGTCTCCATATGAATCCGCATCTCGGAAGGCGTGAACCGCTTCCCCGAAAAGGAGGATGACGTCGTAGCTCCCCATTGCCACGAGCAGAAGTGCGGAAAGGACACTGGCGACGACTGCCATCACTATTATAAGCCTGCTTTGCCAGAGGACCTTTTCAAAAATTTGCTCAAGGCGCCGCACAGGTCCCACCATACTGCCGATCAGTCACGGATCTTCTTTATAAGCCAGGCCATGTTTTTCCCAAGGTTCACCATGGTCTGCATTCCCTCGCCGTCGTCCCTCACTTCCCCGGGTTCTTTGCCGATGCCAAGATTCCAGTAACTGGAGCCCGGAACGATCATCTGCCCGATGAGGAAGAAATAGTTGATGGAGCTCAGGACATGAGTCGCCCCGGCGCGGCGTACTGCAACCACCCCGGCTCCGATTTTCCGTTTGAACATGTCTCCATTCGCCCTGGCTACCATGCCGCACCTCTCGATGAGCGCCTTGATGTTCGCAGTGACGTCGGAAAAATAAGTGGGAGAGCCGAGGAGGATGCCGTCAGCCTCGAGCATCTTCTCTATAAACGTATTCATTTCGTCTTTTTCCACTGCACATCTCCTGTTCTTGTTCCCGAAGCACTTGTAACAGGCGACGCAGCCCTGAAGCGACTTACCGGAAAGCTGGACCAACTCGGTGTCGATGCCTTCATTCCTGATTTCTTCCAAGACCGTATTTAAGAGGATTGCTGTATTACCGTCTTTGCGCGCGCTGCCATTGAATGCCACGACTTTCATTGCCAGCCTCCTGAATAGGGAAAGCTTTCTACACGATTGAATTTAAACATTTTTGGGGCACAAAAGCAATGGCTCTGGCAGGATGGCTATAACGTCTTAAAACAAAAGAGATTTCTGAGGAAATGGAATGCGGTAAAGATTGTAGTTGTCTATAGGGAATAGAGAGAAAAAAAAAGGAATAATTCCGCCTTTCGATTCCAAATACTCGAAATCCCTCCGAGAGGCCGACGGTTGAGGGTTGCTCATATAACTGCATTGATATATGATTTAATTAGGGTTAGGCGGAGAGAGAGAACCCAGAAGGAGGTGAAAGCTATGGCAGGGTACAAGGGCACAACTGAGCTTATAAAAACGGAAAGACCGAAGTATCTTTCGCCTTTCGAGGAAATGGAGAAATGGTTTGAGGAGGCATGGAGAAGGCCTTTCTCGATGCTTTCGAGCATGTGGCCTGAGACGAGACTGACAGAGTTTGAGACTGTTGTCCCGCGCGTTGATATTTACGAGGAAGGAAACGAGCTCGTGCTTAAGGCTGATCTGCCTGGTATCGACAAGAAGGATATCGACATACATCTCACCGATAATGTACTTACTATCTCCGGCGAGAGAAAGAAAGAGGAAAAAGTGGAGAAGGGAGATTACTTCAGGTATGAGCGTGCTCACGGCTCGTTCTTCCGCAGGTTTGAGCTGCCGAGCGATATCGACACGGAAAAGATAAAGGCTCACATGGAGAATGGTGTTCTGGAAGTGAGACTCCAGAAGTCCGAAGAGGCGAGGAGCAGGAGCAAGAAGATCAGCGTCACCTGATTTGCGGTACTCCGGTCTGTCCCCAAAACTCCCTGGCGAAGGCCAGGGAGTTTTTTTATTCAGCCCAGCTCAGAAGCAGAGTGTTGTTCTCCCTTGTGACCCTTGTCCCGAATTGGCTGCCTTCCCTGTTTAGTATTTCCATGATCAGACAGCAGTCCCTGCCTGATGCCCTGTTCACTCTGAAGCGTTTCACCTGTGTCGGTGTCATCCTCAGGCTTGCAAGCTTTGCTGTCGACGGATCCATTTCCGCAAAATACATCAGTCCGATATCGGCCCTGAAATACTCATAACCGCTTATCCCTTCGTAGTCGTTCAGGAAGTCTCCGCACCCGTAGAGGATCAGCCTTTCGCGGTAAACCTCGATACCCTTGGCATGGTGTGAGGAATGCCCGTGGACAATGTCCACTCCTGCCTTGTCGATAAGCATGCGGGCAAATCTTCTCTGTTCATAAGGGACTTCGTACCCCCAGTTCCCTCCCCAATGGATGGAGGCGATGACGATGTCTCCCGGTTGTTTCTTTTCGAGGACCTGTTCACGGATATGGGAGACTTCCTCATCCGAGAGGCTCTTCAGCAGATTCACGCCCGGACTGTCTTCAGAGGCAGCCCAATGAAGGGGAATCCCGCTCGTCACCGAGCCGAAGCTGAAGACCACAACTCTTCCTTTTCCGTGGATCCCGATGACAGCCGGTTTTTCCGCCTCCTTAAGGTTAATGCCGGCTCCTGCGCTCTTCACCCCGGCGCGTCTCAGCGTCTCCAAAGTCTCTGCAAGGCCGGAATATCCCCAATCGAGCACATGATTATTTGCGAGAGCACAACAGTCTATTCCTGCAGAGGTGATACAGGGGATGTTTCCAGGGTTCATCCTGTAGTTAATGCCTTTGTCTTCGTAATCTTCGCTCTTTGTTATAGCTGTTTCGAGATTGACTATCCTTGCATCGGGTGAAACCCTTTTCAGTTCATTTAGGGCATCCCCCCAGATATATTCAAACCCTACCGGTTTTTGAAGAGGACCGTTCACCAGTTCGGCGAGTTTCACGTATCCCAGAGCGCTTTTCATGTACTCCTCATATATATGAGGTGCAACAGGGTGTGGTAATATCTGGTCAATACCCCTGCCGGTCATGACGTCTCCGCAGAGGAAGATCGTAATATTCCTCTTCATATATTGTCCTTGTACCACGAGAGCGCGCTAATGACAAGCTGAAAAAGGGCCTCTGGGGCCATATTTACCCGCTAACACTTCTTGTGCTATTCTTTGTATGCATGCGGAATACTCGTTTTGACCGGAGCGATCCATGGGCTTGACCGGAGAACTTGAACATCTTCATATCGTGGACATAATCCAGCTGCTTCATACTACGAGGAAGTCGGGCACTTTTTCTGTCAAGAGCAGCAGGGGGGAAAGCAGAATCGTCTTCAGCAACGGCTATATCGTCGGTGCCAGCCATCTAAACAACAGAATCCGCATAGGTACGGTATTGGTGAAGATGGGCTTGATTGCCCTGAAGGACCTCGAGGATGCACTTGAGGTCCAGAGGAAGGCCAGAAAGAATCGCAAGCCACTGCTGGCCACGCTCATTGAAATGGGTAGGCTGAAGCCTGAAGACGCATCAAGGGCTCTGAAAAAGCTGATCGAGATCACGATTGTTGAGCTTATGAGCTGGAGCAGTGGAACCTTTACCTTCGATACGGAAGACATTCCGGTAACGCAGGAATGCAGCTACCCGATCGGCAGGATGGAGCAAGGGATGAGCCTTGACGCACAGATGGTGCTGATGGATGCTCTCCGCGTCTTTGACGAACGTGAGCGGGACCGCCAGTCCGGCAGGGAGGTCCCGTCCTACGAAGAGGCTTTTGCCGATGTGGTTGCGACTATGGCGGAGTCCGGAGGATATGATGCGAAGGGACGGATCGTCACCGCAGAGGACCTTGGCCTGGAAGACCTTGACCACATGGAGAGGAAGATGCCCGAATTTGTCCCTGTTCACGAGATATTTAACCCAGCTGAGATCCATCGCCAGAAGATACGACAGTGCCTGGAAGGTTTTTCTGTCGAAGAGCAGGAGACCTTTGTCTCTTTTCTGGACGGTGCCATGGCGAGGACCGGCTCTTATGAGGGTTCCGCAAAGCAGAAGGCCGTTGCGCGTGCAGTCGCCCTGTTCAGCGGCGATGAACTCATAAAGCACGCGGTAATGACAATCTGCAAGAATGAGGGTGTGCTGGTTTTCGCCACGGACGGGGAAGAGGAGCTCGACCGCATCATTGCACAATGCCTGCAGATGAAGCTATCGCCCGTCCTTGTACTCGATGCCCCAGATGGAGCAGCGGGGATGCTTCTTGGGGAGAAGGTAATCAACCTGCGGCGGCAGGTGAGGGAGCGTTATCCGATAGTCCCAATCGTCCAGCTGGCCCCCTGGACGGACCACGCTTTCATGCTGAGGGCACTGCACGACGGTATACGAGTGGTCTTCCCCAAACCCTTGAAGGAGGCATCGAAGACTTCATTCATTAACGACACGATAGCATTCCTTGAGGCCTTTGACTCATACATCGAGGCCATGTTTTCCGAGAAGAGAGTACCTATAGCGGTTGACAGCCGGCTGGGCAGGCTCAAGGAGCGTGTCTTTGCTCTGAGGGAAATCAGGGAACCTTCTGAAATATTCTCTGCCATGCTGAGCTCTGTGACCGAGCTGTTCGAACGGGCAATTACATTCGTTGTCCGTCCGACAGAGCTTGTAGGTGACAGGGCTGTGGGAATCAGCACAGGAAAGCATGAAGGTGCGGGCTTGGCAGCAGGACTCAGGATCCCCCTGACAGTACCGTCGGTTTTTCGCGATGTGATCGAAAAAGGACAACCTTTTTGCGGGGAGTGTGATGATGGGGTATTGCGGGGGCATCTCTTCAAGAAGATCGGTTCACCTCTCAGCCCTGCCGTTGTGCTTTTACCGGTCAGGAGCAGTGGTAAGACTGTTGCTCTGGTCTATGGAGATTTCGGAAGGAGTGCGTCCCTGCCGGTTGAAACGGAAGGCCTCGAAATCATGGCGCATGAAGCGGGCCTAATCATAGAGAATATGCTTTACCGCAGACAGATCGCCAGAGTGTCTCAGAAGTGATTTTGTGCGTGCCACGATGAAATCATGTATAATTTCGTGGAGAGAAGGATAATGGATATTGCGACGTTAAAGCAGATCCTCGAAATAGCCTTTGAAAAGAAGGTGTCAGATATCCATTTTGAAGTCGGCGTGCCCCCAATGTTCAGGGCCCGCGGCCACCTGATCCGCTCGAAGCTGAGTAGTCTTACCAAGAGCGATACTGAGTTTATTGCCAATGTGGTCATGCAACAGCACAGTTGGCAGCTTCCCGAGAACCTGAGGGAATTCGACACTTCCTATGCGCTTGAAAATGTCGGCCGATTCCGGGTCAGCATCTTCCGTCAGCGTGGCAATATCGGCATTGTGATGCGCGTCATACCTCACCATATCGGCACTTTTGAGGAACTGCGCCTCCCACCAGTACTCGGAAAGATCGTTCAGGCCTCCAATGGACTTATCCTTGTCACCGGACCGACCGGAAACGGCAAATCCACGACCCTTGCCTCAATGATCCGGTTCATCAATGAAAACTTCAATTACAATGTGATTACCATAGAAGATCCCATAGAATTTCTCTTCTCTTCCAACAAGAGCTGTATCGTTCAGAGAGAACTCGGTATCGACACCGAGAGTTTCAGTGGAGCCTTGAGGGCGGCGATGCGTATGGATCCGGATGTCATTATGGTCGGTGAGATGCGCGACCTGGACACAATCGATGCCTGTATTAAAGCTGCCGAGACCGGGCACCTGGTTCTTTCCACCCTCCATACCCATAATGCCGCATCTACAATTAATCGCATCGTGGGTTTTTTCCCTCCTCAGGCCCAGGAGATCGTTCGGCACAGGCTCTCGGAGATACTCGTGGCTACGGTTTCCTTGAGGCTGGTGAGGGACAAGGGCGGGGAGGACATCCTGCCGGCCCTGGAGTTAATGTATGCCACTTCGACTATCAAGGCATGCATCCGTGAAGGGCACCTCGATGAGATCGAGTATCATATTGAGAAAGGCCGCGACGAATACAATATGCAATCCCTTGACCAGCACCTTATCCAGCTCTGCAGGCAGGACATCATCACTCTGGATGAGGCCAGAAGGGTCTCCCGCTCCACCGACCTCGAACGCAAGCTTATGTATTCTTAGCTCCTTTTTCTGCTATTGTTGGATGATTACCTGCCGCCCCTTAGAAACTCCTCGGCATCCTTGACCCAGTCGATGTCATCAATGCGGCTCCTCTGAAAGCGGCGTTCGTAACGGAAGTCATCCCATGAATCGTAGTAACGCCTATAATACTTTTTCCCATAATAGAAATAGACAGGTTCATAATAGACAGTGGCAGGGCGATAAGCCGATGCGTAGTAAGGATGATAATATCCTGGCCAGTATCCGGAAAAGCTGATGCTGAATGCGCTATGCCTGGAGAATGCCGTGTAACTCAAGCCTACAGGAAACCCATAGAACGACGGGCTTGCAGTAACGAAAAATGATGAACCGCTGGCCACGCTTCACTCTCAGGAGCCGGTTCCACTTATAACGATAACAACGGAGGTTGGAAAGAGCAGGCGTTTGGCGCTTTCAGAGGCCCGAAACCCCGCCGGATATGATGAACGCCATTACCTTCCCGCTATCGGCTTCTATCGGGGTAATCTGTTCTCTCGGCACAACAATCAGGTTGCCGGCGAAGTTATAGGACTGCGGTATGTATACTGCAACGCTCTCAGCTAATCCGATTGTTTCTAAGCTCGGCCTTGTCACGAAACCGATGATACGGTTTCCAGGCGAGAGGGTTACGAGTACAGGCCAGCTGAAGCGTTTCTTTTCGCCCACGAATGCATTCACGAGATCTTTTATTGACGTATAGATCATCTTGATAAGAGGCATGCGACTGAAGATGTTGTCGATAACCATCGCTACTCCTCTTGCAAGGAAAGTGGAGACAAGAAATCCTATTCCTGTCACTATCGCCAGCGTGACAAGAACCCCCAACCCCGGGGCGCGGAATCTGAAAATGTGGTCAACCCTCGAGAAAACAAAATAAAGGACGTAGAGAGTCAGCACTATCGGAGCCAGGAACAGCAGCCCCTCGAGAAAGTATTTGGTAATCTTCTTCATGGAACCTCCCTTGATATAATATAATATTTATCCCGTCCTCGTATATCCTGCATGGATTTTGACTGTGCTCTAAATCAAATCTTAGCAGCATAACCCGGGCTGTCAAGGTGAGCACGCGGCCATTGAAGAAATCTGAAGTCCTGATAGGCTGTATGGAACCGAAGACGTTGGAAACATGCATTACAGGGTCTTTGGTGGCGTCAGGCCTATGGCAGACATGAAGAAGAGAAAAAAAGGGATAGAAGAATACCGGAGGAAGATGGGGCTTGGAAGTCAAGAAAACAGAGACACACCCAAAGAAAAGGCCCGGAATAAATTCCGGGCCTTTTCCCTATATCTAATCCGGCAGCGACCTACTTTCCCAAGACCTCGCGGTCAGAGTATCATCGGCCCTGGAGGGCTTAACTTCCGTGTTCGGAATGGGAACGGGTGAACCCCTCCGGTATCGCCACCGGAAACCGTGTTTTCCATAAAAATTATACTACGCCAAGAGAACGAAAAGCAAGTATTCCTTGACAACAGGAGGGAATAAATAAGGGTCAAGCCTCACGGTCTATTAGTACTGGT
>CAYYWY010000051.1:0-10328 GCA_964475485.1 uncultured Nitrospiraceae bacterium
CTAAAATGTAACCGTACGGGTAATTGTTGCGACATTTACAATGTAACCTTATTTTGCAGTACTGTAATATCCAAAGAGGAAGGCCGCAAAATGAGCGGAGAAGCGATACGGGAGTATTTCAAATCGATCCATATACGCTCTGAAAGACGAGAGATTCGGTTGCCTTCTTCTTACTTCTTCCCTATCAGGTTGTAGTACTCCAGATCCAGGAGCCTTCTCTTGATATCAATCCCTCCCGTATAGCCGACGAGCGAGCCGTCGGAGCCGATGATCCTGTGGCAGGGCAGCACAATCGGCACAGGATTTCTTCCCAGGGCCTGACCCACTGCCCTCACAGCCTTTAGATTTCCCATCTTCTCTGCGAGCCATTTGTAGGTCCTCGTCTCTCCGTAAGGGACCTCCTTAAGCGAGAGCCATATCCTCCTCTCGAAATCCGTGCCCTCAAGAAAGACGATATCCTGATTGAATTCCCTGAGACTCCCTCCGAAATATTCCCTCAGCTGGTTCTTGAAAGATTCGGGCGCCCTTCCTCTGAGATAAGGAGGAATTTCTTCCTCAAACCTTATTTCCGCCAGAGCCTTTCCCGAGAAGACGAGGAAGAGCGTTCCCAGCGGGCTGCGAAAGGTATCAAAAAAGATATCTGTTTTCTGTCTCATATAAGGAATGATTCAAAATCCAAAAAGAAAAGAGGGTTATGGAATTCCTTCATTCTGAATTCTCAATTTCAAATCCTTGTTCTCCTGGAACTCATCCTCTTCCTCCCGCTCCTTTGAATATATCTCGACCCTGTCGCCCCCCCTCTTGATCGCCCGTGCCAGGGCCTTCTCGCAGCACATTATGAGCTCTTCGGGAGTCTGGCCGTCGAGGAATGCGAGGCCGGCGCTCACTGTGAGCCTTCCCTTTGGTTGGGTCTCCTCACGTGAGAAGGGGTAGTTTCTTATGATAGCATTAAAGCGGTTGCCGAGGGACAGCGCCGCGGAAAGGACCGTATTGGGCAGGATAACTGCAAAGGCGTCCCCTCCGTATCTTACTACGACATCGGAACCTCTGATATTCTTTGTGAGGAGCTCGGAGATCTTCTTCAGTACGACGTTTCCGCTATGCTCACCGTTGTCACGGATGTACTGGCCGAAGAAGTCCACGTCCAGAATGAGGAGGTTCAAGGGCTGCTTGTACCTCGTCCCCCTCTCCACTTCCTGGGCAAGACGAAGCTGGAAGTACCTGTGGTTGAAGATACCGGTGAGTTCATCAACAAGCCCAGCCCTCCTCGGATAAAGTATCTCTATCTCCATGATATGGTCGATGAGCTCCTTCACATCGAACTTATGCTTCTTGATGATCCTCTCGATCTTCCCCATAAGGCTTATCCTGTCTTCGACGGATATGTCCTTCCCGGTGAGGATGAATATCGGGATATTCCTCGTCGAAGGGTTTTCCTTCAGCTCTTTCACGACGTCAAAACCGAGCATGTCGGGGAGTTCGAAGTCCAGGAGTATCACATCAGGCCTCAATGCCGTTGCCAGCTCGATTCCCCTCTTCCCCTCCTTTGCAGAGTAAAGGAGATATTCGTCGGGGCCGAGGGCGTCCTTCAGCACCTCAGTGTCCCCGTTGAAATCGATCATGAGGAGTGTGACGGGATGCTTCCTCCCCCTCATGATGCTCAGGCCGTGGAGTTTTTCGAGAAGGGCGTCCTTATCCAGGGGTTTCAGCAGATAGTCTGTGGCGCCCAGGGCAAAGGCGAGGTCCTTGTTGTCGATTATGGAATGGATCAATACGGGGATGTGGGAAGTTGAATCATTGCTCTTAAGCAGCTGGAGCACCTCCCAGCCGTCCTTTTTGGGAAGCATGATGTCAAGGAGAATGGCGAACGGCCTCAGGGCGATGGCCTTCTCGACCGCCTCTGCGCCGTCAAACGCATGGGCGACCTTGTACCCCGCCTGTGTGAGGTGTATGGTGAGGAGTTCCGCACTTGCCGGGTCGTCCTCCACAACAAGGATGAGCGACGCCTTCTCATTCATCCACGGAAAATTCAGCTTGAGAGCCTCAACTTCCTCAGCCTGTCTTTCCCCCATCTGGGCGACAACAGGAATCGAGACCGTGAAGGTGCTCCCTTCGCCCAGTCTGCTTTCGACGGAGACCTCTCCCCCGTGGAGCTCAACAAGTTTCTTTGTCAGGGCGAGTCCGAGACCGGCACCTCCATACTGCCTTGAAAAAGCGGAGTCCGCCTGCTCGAACTCGTCAAAGATCCTGTGGATGTCATCAGGCGCTATGCCGATGCCCGTGTCTGAGACCGCAAAGGTAATGATATCCTGGTCAGCCGCCTCTCCGCGCCCGGCCTCCTTCCTGACGGCAATGCTCACCTTGCCCCCTTCGGGAGTGAACTTTATGGCGTTGGAGAGGAGATTGTAGAAGACCTGTTTAAGCTTGACGACATCGGCGGTGATGGGACCAACTTCGTTGTCGATGTCGAGGTCGAGGTCTATCGACTTCTTTTCAGCCATAGGCGTTATGACTGCGGTTATCTCCCCAAACATGTCCTCAACCGGAAACGTCTCATAACTCATCTCGTATTTCCCAGCCTCTATCTTCGCGATATCTAGGACATTGTTAACGAGCTCAAGGAGGTGTTTGCCCGAGGAATGGATATTCCTCACATACCGTTCCTGGTTTTCGGTAAGTTCCCCGAATATCTTTCCCATCAGCACTTCGGAAAACCCGAGGATCGAATTGAGAGGGGTCCTGAGTTCATGGCTCATGTTGGCGATGAACCTCGACTTGTGCTGGCTTGCCCGCTCCAGTTCCCTGTTCATCCTCTCCAGTTCCTCCGTCCTCTCCTTCACCTTCCTCTCAAACCTTTCATTGATCCTGGAGAGTTCCTCTCCCTGCTCCCTGATCGCCTTCAGAAGGTTCGGCCTGTCGAGGATAAGGCCGATGATCCTCGAAAGAAGGCCGAGGGCCCTCTTCTGCCTATCGGTAAAAGGCCTGGACTTGAAGTCATCCAGATATATCACCGCAAGGACATGGTCATTCACCATAATTGGACATGCAAGCACGGCTTTTATTCCTTCCCTGATGAGGGCGGGGTTATTCGTGAATCCGAATTCGGAGATATCGGGAATTGCGACGATCTCTTTCTTCCTGATCACCATATCGGTCAGGCCGCCTGGCATCACGTCCCAGGACGTATTCTCTGTAAACCTCTTGCTGAGACCCCGCGAAGCCATAAGGCGCATCCCTTCGCCTTTCACCAGGGCAATGCTCCCTGCCTGAGAATCGTTTATCTCCATCGCCCTGGAAAGGACATAATCCATGAACTCGCCGGGGGTCTCGGTCACTGAGATGTTCTCCAGGAGAGAGAGGATTCTCTTCTGGTCCTCCATGGCCTTGTAGAGTTCGACCAGCGCCTTTTTCTGTTTCTCTATGGTCTTCCACAGAAACCGCGCGCCGGTGGCGTCGATGACCTCGATACGGCTGAAGAGCATCCTAACAGTCTCACTCAGCTTTGCATCTCCGGTGACATTGATGATGATCTCCGGCCTGGCTGTCCTGGCGAGGATGCTGATATCGAAGAAAAGGGGTATCCCCCATTTCTGAGCGAGAACCGCACCCGGTGTTTCTGGATTCCTTTCGTATATCCCGACAAGCTCTATGTCAGAGTCGCCCCTCAGCATGGACATAACCGTGCTGCCGGCGATATTGCCTCCGGCTATCGCGAGCTTGACCATTCCATCCCTCCTTTGGCCTCAATCCGGGTCATCATCTCTATGAAATGCCCCACGAGATTGGGGTCCCACTGGCCGCCATACCTTTCGGCCCTGAACACCTCTACGACCCTGTTTATTGACCTCCCCTTCCTGTAAGGCCTCTTCGAGACCATTGCATCAAAGGAGTCCGCGATAGAGAGGATCCTCGCATTCAGAGGGATCTTCTCTCCGTAAAGGCCGTCCGGGAATCCCCATCCATCCCATCTCTCGTGATGGTTTCTTATTGCAGGGAGAATCCCCCTAATTGAAACAAGGGGCCTGCATATCTCCTCTCCAAGGATAGTATGTCTCTTTATCGCTTCCAGTTCATCCCCGCTAAGTTTGCCTTCCTTGCAGAGGAGGTCCGTGCTCACACCTATCTTCCCTATGTCGTGGAGAATGCCGGCCTTGCGCATCTGTTCCTGTTCCTTCTTCCCAAAACCAAGAAAGGACGCAAATGACCTGGCAACGTCACCCACCCTTGTGGAGTGTCCCCTGGTGTACGGGTCCCTCGCCTCCATGGCCACAGCCAGGGTAAGGATGACATTCTCGGAATGCTCCAGTTCATCCTGAAGTGCCTTCAGCCTGATCAGGGATCTTGCCTTTATGGTAAGTTCGGTGGCATCGAAGGGCTTGCTGATGAAATCGTCCGCGCCGCATTGCAGCCCCGTAATCCTGCTCTGCCTGTCTGTAAGGGCGGTGAGGAGAATGACGGGAAAGTACTGCTTCTCTGTCGCCGACTTAAGTCTCCTGCAGAGTTCGAAGCCGTCCATGCCTGGCATCATTACGTCAAGGATAGCAAGATCCACGCTGTGTGTTTCGAATATGGAGAGGGCCGCGGAGGCGTCTAGGGCGCTGAAGACCTCAAATCCGGCGTTGGTGAAAATGGCATCCAGCAGTTCAAGATTTGACCAGAGGTCATCCACAACGAGAACAGATGGCCTGTCTTCCGCACCCTTTACAGGTACCATACGGGAATTAAAGCATTCCCGATGGCATTTGTCAAGATTTTTCTTTTAATTGCAAGAGTTATGATTAAAACCTAACATAATACTTTACGCTATATGGCCCTGAGTCCTGCATAATAACAACAGCATTCATTATCGAGGTCATTGATGAAAGACCTTTCGACCCCGTCATCAAAAAGAACCCTTATCAGGCAGAACCCTCCTGCAAGCGTCGAGTGGCTTTCCTCCACTACAACGCCATATCCCCAGGAATAATACCTGATGTGCCTGACCTTGTCCCCGACCCTGAGATACAACCTCGGCTTCATGCTGAATTATACCATTTAGCCTATAATCATTGCCTTTGGCTGCGTATTGATGTATCATTCTTAAATGTTAAAGCCCTTTTCGACAACAGGCATCGGAAGCCTTCCCCATCTCGACCCCGAAGAGGCATGCAGGCTTGTGATCGAGACCTTCGATATCCCCTTCTGGCCCCAGCTGCCCCGCCTCTCGTTTCTCGAATGGATGATTCCGCAGTATTCCGAGGGTATGCCCTTCATCGAGATAGACCAGGAGAACGAAAACATCTTCATAAGCAGGGATGAGAGCGACGAACTGGAACGCTTTTATGAGACCTGCGGCGAAAAAACGAGGATAGCCGTCTCTGATGACTACTCGAGGGGACTTCACGCCTTTCTCAGGATGATAAGGGGCAGACGGTTCGAATACATCAAGGGCCAGATAACAGGTCCTATGACCTTCACCCTCGGACTGAAGGACAGGGAAGGAAGGCTCGCTTACTTTGACGAGGAACTCCGTCAGGTCTCCCTGATGCTCCTCCAGGCCAAGTCCAGATGGCAGGTGGACCAGCTGAGGCCTCACGCGGATAATATCCTCATATTCATCGACGAGCCTATCCTGTCGGCCCTCGGCAGCAGCACATACCTCAGCGTAAGCAGGGAAGAGACCCTGAGACTCCTCAGCGAGACAGCCTCTGCCGTTGAAGATGCTGGGGCGATAGCCGGTATTCACTGCTGCGCCAATGCCGACTGGACCCTTGTGCTTGATTGCGGGGTAAAGGTGATAAGCTTTGATGCCTATCACTATTTCGAAAATCTTGCCGTTTACCACAAGGAGATAGGAGAGTTCCTCGAAAACGGGGGTTACCTTGCCTGGGGCATTGTCCCGACAACCGATGACATATTTGCCGAGACACCGGAGTCCCTGATACATAAGTTCAGAGTGAAGTTTGAAGCCTTTAAGAAGCATATCCCTTCGGACCTTCTCGAACCTCGCTCGATCCTCACCCCTTCCTGCGGTACAGGCTCAAGGACCACCGCTGAGACGATAAAGATATTCCAGTTGCTCCTGAGGCTCAAGGAGGCTTTCGCTTGAACAGCAAGCTCGGAACTCTTAACTCGAAGACAGATAAGGCGGACTTTGTGATCTTGGATTTGTTTAGGATTTCGACATTCGAATTTCGGATTTTCACATGAAGGGTTTTTTCATCTCCTTTGAAGGCATAGAGGGCACGGGCAAGACCACTCAAGCCCGGCTTCTATCGGAGTACCTTTCTGAAAAAGGGTACCCCACAGTCCTGACAGAAGAGCCCGGAGGGACTTCGATAGGTCTGAGGATTAGGGAGGTACTTCTTAGGGTGGAGCATAGGGAGATGCACAGCCTGACCGAACTCCTCCTCTATAAGGCCGACCGGTGCCAGCACATCAATGAGCTGATTATCCCTTCTGTCGGTGCCGGTAAAGCAGTGATCACAGACAGGTTCAGCGATTCAACCCTCGCCTACCAGGGTTACGGCAGAGGGCTGGACATTGAGCTCATCAGAAGTCTGGACGGGATTGTCACGGGGGGCCTGAAACCCGACCTCACGCTTCTCCTTGATATGGATGTGAAGACAGGTCTGATGCGCAACAGGGGGGCAAACAAGATAGACAGGCTGGAACTGGAAGATATCGCCTTTCACGAGAGGGTAAGGGCAGGTTATCTCGAACTCTCCCGCATGGAACCGGACAGGATAAAGATTGTTGACGCGATGGGGAGCATAGAGGAGATAAGGAAGAAGATAGCCGATGAGGTGGAGGCATGGCTGAAGAAGACTGGAAAGGGAAATCCTGCTAACCAGCTCATACAAAAGACGTAGTTGAGTGTCCGGATCGAAGGGCAAGACCCAGGGTTATTTGCCGGTCCGCAAGAGCGGACCTTACCTTAACAAAGCATAGGAACAGAGTGTTCTTAGGTGCCAAGACTTCGACATGGCCAATAACGGCTATTGCCTTGCCGAGAGACGGACGCTCAACTGGAAAAAGGAATTAATATAATATTGGCTACAGGTCCCTGATCTTATTCTTCAGGAGCATAATCTCGAAGGCAATTCCGGCCATAGTCGCAAGCTTTGAAAGGTAGCCGACGTTTGCATCAAGGACAGAACTGTTGCCGTTGTCCACATAGAGGAGGGCGACCGCCCTTTCCCTGATATCTATGGGCATGAGAAGGGCGTCCTGGGGTGTTCCGCCGAGAAGCTTTATCAACGGCTCGTTTCCTTTTACTTTAAGCACAGGGCCCCTGTAATAACTCCGCCGCTTCAAGACATCGGAGAAGATTGACATATCCTCCTCTCCTGCTACGGAGAACCCTTCCACGCTGATGCCCCTTCCTTTCCATCCTACGATGTTCTTCCCCTTAATAATGAAAACACCCACCCGCGCCGCAAACTTGTAAGCAGCCTGTATCAGGATCCCTGCTATCTCCTCAGTCTCCTTCACATCAGAAAATGCCTTCTTCATCTTGTCGATAGAGTCCTCCTCCACCTTCGTTTCGGGGTTGAACCGGTCCGTGAGGCTTATGTACCTCAGCTGCCTCTTTATTCCGTAATACTTTTCGAGGGCATAGAGGAGCCTTAGCTCCGAGATGACATAGGGGATGATATCGAAGCCCGTGATGAACCTCAGCTCGTCGATCTCCTTGATGTCTTTGGGGTTGAGAACGGCAGCGTGGAGCCGGCTACGTTCCTTTCTGAAAGGGAGGATCCTGTATTTTTCGACGATCTCGGAGCTCATGGAACCCAGCACTTCCTCATCTATGGATGTGAGCATATCCGGCAGAACAGGAGGTATCCTGAAATACCTGCTCAGGAACTTCGTGAGTTCATCCTCCCCGATGAAACCGAGTTCCACGATGTTCGTGCCGATCCTGCCGCCGAACTGCACCTGCCTCTGAAGCGCAATTTCGAGCTGCTGCCTTGTGATTAGACCTTCCTTGACCAGTGCTTCCCCGACCTTCACGAATACCCCCACTATGGATTGGCGCTACTATGACGTATTATACCACTGAGGGGATACCCTGTTGAACACCGGTTTCCTGTTTTTCCTGTCTGGAAGGAAGGACGGCAGTTACCCGACAGTCTCCTCTCCCTCGTTATTTATTGATAACCCTCAGGCCCGCCCGGCAAGAGAGGCTGAAGAGGGAATTCCGGGACATGCAGGGATACCGGCCCATGAAGGCGAAAGACAAGGGAATACTGACGGAGAAAGACCTCGAAAGATATCTCAGGAAATGAGGGTAGTGTTTGATCCGAATATTTTCATCTCCGCATCGACCCTTCTCGGAGGCAAGGCGAACGATGCGACGATGAGGGTCATCGAGGGCAAAGATAAAATCGCTATCTCCAGTGAGATCATCGATGAAGTCCTTACTGTGCTGGCCTGGAAATTCAGCAGGGAAGCAGAAGCATTAAGCAGAGCCGCCGTCAATCTTACAGGCATCGGCGAACTCGTAACTGCCGAAAGACTCAACGGTCTTTTAAAACACTCCCCTATCCAATGTCCTGTACTGTATCGCCTCGGAGACGTGATGGCTCTGGATGACCTCCGAGCCCTCCAGGTCTGCGATGGTCCTCGACACCTTCAGTATCCTCATGTAAGCCCTTGCGCTCAAACCCAGCCTCTGCATCGCAGCATCAAGCAGGCTGTGGGCCTCATCCTTCAGCTTGCAGTACTTCTTGATATGCCTGGACTTCATCTGACCGTTGCAATATATCTTGTCATTCCTGAACCTCTCAAGCTGAAGCTCCCTCGCCCTCATGACCCTTTCCCTTATCGTCTCCGACTTCTCACCCGAATACTCTGTCGAGAGCTCCTTGTAAGGCACAGCAGGCACCTCGATATGAATATCTATTCTGTCAAGTAGAGGGCCCGAGACCCTCCGCCTGTACCTGTGGACCTGCCCGGGGCTGCATGTACACTGGTGCCGCGGGTCGCTGAGATACCCGCACGGACATGGGTTCATGGCGCTCACGAGCATAAACGTTGATGGATAGGTCACAGAAGCTACCGCCCTCGATACGGTCACCTCCCCGTTCTCAATCGGCTGCCTCAGGACTTCAAGGACATTCCTCTTGAACTCGGGCAGTTCATCAAGGAAAAGCACTCCGTTGTGGGCGAGGCTCACTTCTCCCGGTTTCGGGATCTGTCCGCCTCCTATGAGGGCGACATCGGATATGGTGTGATGAGGAGACCTGAAGGGCCGTATGGCAAGCAGGGGCTGACCATCCTTTAGAAGTCCGGCAACACTGTGTATCCTGGTTGTCTCCAATGCCTCTTCGAAGGTCATCCTCGGAAGTATCGTGGAGAGCCGCTTCGAAAGCATCGTCTTACCCGAGCCTGGCGGTCCGATCATCAGAACATTGTGGCCGCCTGCCGCTGAAACCTCAAGCGCCCTCTTTGCATGCTCCTGCCCCTTTACCTCGGAGAAGTCCTCCTCGTAACAGGAGTTCTCCTCAAGTGCCTTGGCAGGGTCTATCCTCAATGGAATCTTTGAATCTCCGGATGTCAGAAACTCTATCACCTCGGGAAGACTTCCAAGGCCATAGACATTCACCCCGTTAACAACCGCGGCCTCAGGGGCATTCTCCCTCGGAAGTATAAGCCCCTTCGCCCCCATCGCCCTTGCGAGGATAGCCATGGA
Source organism: uncultured Nitrospiraceae bacterium (assembly GCA_964475485.1). GTDB lineage: Bacteria > Nitrospirota > Thermodesulfovibrionia > Thermodesulfovibrionales > UBA9159 > CAYYWY01. Next base: position 9,674 of record CAYYWY010000051.1, read on the forward strand.
GAGGGCTCCGCGTACGGGCTTTACCCTTCCGTCCAGGGAGAGTTCTCCTGTGAAGAGATATCCATTGGCAAGCCCTGGATCTATAACCCCTTCGGCGGCGACAATACCAACGGCGATCGGCAGGTCAAAGGACGATCCTTCCTTCTTCAGATCGGCGGGGGCGAGGTTGACCGTAATCTGTTTCAGGGGGAAGTTGAACCCGACATTCTTAAGGGCCGGCCTTACCCTGTCGCGGCTCTCCTTTACCGCAACGTCAGGCAGCCCCACCATCGAGAAATGTGGCAGGCCCCTGGAGGTTATATCGACCTCTACCTCCACGGCATGGGCGTCGATGCCCACGACGCTGGCGCTCTGTATCTTTGCCAACATTGCGCTATTATATTTTTAAAAGGGAACAATTGCAACTGTTTTGCCCTCACCAACATCTCCAGGTGGCGTTGTGAGAAGGGGCGCTGAGATTGACAATGGAGGAATTTTGCGTGTATCCTAATATTTCCGAGGGCCGCTAGCTCAGTAGGTAGAGCAACGCCCTTTTAAGGCGTGGGTCGTTGGTTCGAATCCAACGCGGCTCACCACTGTCCCCATCGTCTAGCCCGGCCTAGGACATCGCCCTTTCACGGCGGTAACGCGGGTTCGAATCCCGCTGGGGTCGCCA
>CAYYWY010000052.1:0-9956 GCA_964475485.1 uncultured Nitrospiraceae bacterium
TCACGCCCGGAAAACCACTGCCATCCGTTCTTGTAACCCTCCCGGATATGGAAAAGACGTTGGTGAAGACTGCCGGGCCGATGAATACAGCTGTGTCGATTTCAGCGTCTGACGTGTCCGCAATCGCAAATTTAATGCGCGTTACAGTTCCCGGAGTCACACTTGCCGAGACACTCAGCGCATTGCTGAAACCGTCGTATTGCGTCATGAACCGTTGAAGCAAAGCATCAGAATTGTCGTTGAAGAGGGAAGGGGTTGCGACTCCGTTCAATGTGTTTATAGTGATGGGATTTGTGGTTCCCGGAACGCGGGCTATATTCACCCCGTTTACGAACAACCCGAAGACGTCGTTGAACTGAGTACCCACAAACTCAGGATATTCATCCGAGGCAAAGACAAAGGTGAAGGTTACCCTGTTCTTTGGGGGTATGAACTCGAACTCCAGAGCCGAAGCGTCTGAAGTCCCCGCCGGTACAAGACCGTTGAGGTCGCCGTCGCCAGGCATGAAATTATCGAGCCCTACCATTCCGTCTGTATTAGGTCCGATGGCAAAGGAGATGTCCCCTGTGCTCAAGATTATGCCCTGGTCTATGCCGATGCCGTCATTCAGTCCGTTTCTGAATGTCCCTGCAGCCACAGGCGCACCCGTAAAGCTGGGGATACCCGTGACATTGCCGGCTCCTACAAGGCGCTCAGCGAGGACTGTTGGCGTGACGGTTGTAGTCAGGTCCTCTATGTCGTCAATATTGATCGCAAAACCAGGGCTTTGGGCAGCGATTATAACAATTACTGAAATCAGAATTCTAAACAGGTGTTTCATTTGACCCTCCTCATGCAACATTGATCGCGCTCTGGGCTGCCGCATATCTTCTGCCCGTAATCCAGTCAAAAAACTCAAAGGTTACAGGGAATCTTCCGGTTCGCGCCGGCTGTATCAGAAGTTCCCAGCGCCTCGCGGTGGTCAGCCGGAAAGCCCTGCCAGCAGGCACAACGAAAGGCCTTGAGTAGTTTTCATAGGGCGGTACACCGAGCGCCCTTCCGTCCATCGCTATGACAAGCGCATCAAGTCCGAAGGTGTATTGCTGTACGGTATACCCGGCATTGAGCAGCCGTATAAGGATGGTCTGTCCGACACCTGCATTTATCTCAACGGCCGGGGCAGACACAGGGGTGGAGCCGACAGCTACAGGCGCACCCGATATAACGAAAACATCGGGCCTGAAATCATTCAGGTTTCCGTTCTGTGTAAAAGTTCCGGGATCGTTCGGGTTAGGAGGGCATATCCCCATAAAAGCGTCATGATCCAGACCCACGACATTATGCCATTGAGAATCAAACTCATCCACAACCCAGAATTTTTCGACATCATAACGGATCACATTGCCTCCCGAAGGATTGAAACCTGATACATACCCGGGTCCGCCCGCGGGATAAGGAGGCGCAGGCACCGAAGTATCTCCGGCGGGCCTCGGAGGGTCTATGATAAGTCCACCGTAAAGCCCCATCTCGAAATGAAGCACTGTGTTTTTGTGGCAGTGATAAAAATATGTGCCGGGATGAGCAGCAAGCCACTGATAAGTGTACTGGCCGGCAGGACCGCCGATCTCAAAAGAGCTCTTTCCGACGCCATCATTCGCAGGAGTCGGCTCTAAACCATGGTGATGGATGGTATGGGTACCCTGCCTGTTTGATGTTATTGTGTGGACGATCTCGCCCTTTACAGCGCGGATCAATGGCGAGGGGAACTGTAAAGGCTGGGGATTTGGTCCCCTGTCGCTTATAATCCACATCTGGATAAGCGTAGCACCTGTATTCGGAGCCGGTAGGGGAAGGGGAATTGCGAAGTCCTCTATCAGCCTTCTGAAAAATGTCCTGTCAGGGGCTACCATGTCAGGAGTGAAGGGAAGCGGTGGAAGCAGAGGATTTGGGTTAGGGACAGAAGGCTCTGTCGGCGGACACATGAATTTTGCAAACATCGCCTCCTCGCCGGGAGGTATCGGGGGTCTCGGAATTATTGTAGCCATACATTTCTCCTTTCAATCCTTATACGCTCCTTATACGTTAGGGAAATTGACTCCGTCGATATCCCCGGTAAGCTCAAGGTGAACCACGGCTCCGCCTATCGGGTAATTGCCTCCTGCCATTGTCTGGGACATTTCGGTGTGGCAGTGCATCGGATAGGCGAAGGGGGACAGAGGCACACCGTCCGCAAGGACAAGGGCTAGCTCTTCCGGGGCATCAAGTCTGACAAGCCTCTGCGGGTTGCTTCCGCCTTTCAGAACCGCAACCGGGGGGATGTCCGGCGGCCTTATAAAGGGCATGAGCGCATCAACCCTTCCGAGTGGAGTGAGAGTGAAGGCGTCAACGAGCCAGAGGTTATCCTGCACCTCGTTATTCACGGAGAGGATGAACACATGGTTCATATGGGGATGCAACGAATGCGTTGACATACCTGTATTGACGGCCCTTAAAAGCGCAGGCTGGCCCACACGGCCATGGGGGGAGATGTTCGGGTCATGGGCGGAGAAGAAACCCTGCTTTCCGCTCACGAAAAAATAACGGGGAATGAACTCACGCCTGAACTGAATGCGGTTTATTGTCTGGCCCGCCTGTGCCATTGCATTAAACCTGGGGTCAATATTGTGCAAATGCCAGATCCATGTCCTTGCGGGGTCCCACCTGTTGCCGGGGAACTCCGAAGAATTTCCGAGGTCACGGAAAAGCTGGTCCACTGGGGCCGGCGGCCCTGTATAAGGTGTGATCTCTCCTCCTCCGGGAAGGACTATGAGCGTACCGTTCAGACCCATCACCCGGTTAACAGGCGCATTCAACGGGTCATAATATATATAAGTGCCTGCCGGCGGGGCGTCGAATCTGAGGTCGGCCGTCTGTCCAGGAGAGATCACCCCGCTGCTTATCCTCGTATCCGTAACTGCAACTGCATGGTCTTCATCGAGGTTGTTTGTTATCCTGAGCCTTATTGTATCTCCTTGCCTCGCAAAGATGGTCGGGCCCGGGAATTTCGGCCCTGTCCCGTCATCGAATGCCCATATGTACGTCTGGTTGAGGTCAACTGTCTCGATTAAGGCATCGGTTATCGAAAGATTGAGGGCTACTTCAGCCGCCAAGGCCCTCGAATCCGAAAATATCCCCGGTATCTTTATGGCATTGCCGAATGCCACGGCCGTCATGCCTGTCAGCCCTATCTTGATGAATTCTCTTCGGTTCATTCCCATTTCGTTCTCCTCCATAACGTGCCGGAATTTCTTGCCTTCAGTCTCTTCAACGCGCAAGAAAAGCGCCAATAAAGAAACCCGGCAATTTATTAATATAAATGTTAGTTTAAATGTTAGTTTGATGCCAATTCTGTCATACTCCTGGCAAGGCCATGTGCCGTTTTTGTCATAAGGAACCTCATCCCTGACCCGGCTTAGGGTTCCTGTCCGAACCCTCTGTTGTCCTCTATCACGGAGTTCCGATTGCCGGCTGAGATTCTCCGGAAGATCTCACATTCCTCGTAATGCAGGCCGCAATAGTGAATCGCTTTTTCGATGTTCCGGCTGTTCATGTCGCTGACATAACAATCATCAAAAGCGTCATTCAAAAAGGGGCAAAGTCTCTTTTTTCCAAGGCTCATCCTTTTTACCTGCTCATGTGGAATTTCACTTATTATATATAAGCAAGTGCTGTGCCCGGTATGAACCGGGGCGATCTATGAAGGATGAATTGTGATCGGTGAACTATAGTAGACGATGAATATGAACTACTTCTCTTCCGTCTTGATGTTGTACTCGCTGATCTTTCTGTAGAGGGTCCGCTGGCTTATGCCGAGGAGCCGGGCAGCCCTTGCCTTGTTCCAGGCTGTTTTTTCGAGAGCCTGAAGGATTGCCTTTTGCTCTGCGGTCTGTCTGTCCATGAGAAAAGAAGAGGCTTCATTTCCTGCAATCTCTTCCGTGCCTTCCCTGACAGAAGCCTTGAAATCCGGCGGGAGGTGATCCATGGTGATTATATTCTGACGGCAAAGGACAAAAGCGTGCTCCAGTGCGTGCTCAAGCTCTCTCACGTTGCCGGGCCATGAGCGCTCAAGAAACGCCCTGAGGACATCAGTCGAAACTCCCGAGATCGCCTTGTTGAATTTCTTGTTGAAAGCGGAAAGGAAATGGTCGACAAGAAGGGGTATATCCTCCATTCGCTCCCTGAGGGGAGGCAGGGAGATCTCAATCACCTTCAACCGGTAGTAGAGGTCCTGCCTGAACTCGCCTTTCCTGACCTTTTCGCGCAGGTCCTTGTTTGTTGCTGCAATGACCCGGACATCCACTCTGACAGGTACAGATGCGCCAACGCGTTCGAACTCCGTATCCTGGAGTACCCGCAGAAGGCGCTGCTGTATTGCCGGGGAGATATCGCCGATCTCATCAAGGAAGATAGTCCCGCCCTTCGCCCTCTCGAACCTGCCGATCCTGTCCTGCACAGCGCCGGTAAATGCCCCTTTCACGTGTCCGAAAAGCTCACTCTCAAGGAGATTCTCCGAAAGGGCCGAGCAATTCACCTTCACCAGGGGCCTGTCGCTCCTGTTCCCTCTGAAATGGATTGCCTCTGCCACCAGTTCCTTCCCTGTCCCGCTCTCTCCAGTGATAAGGACCGTTGTCTGGACATTGGACAGGGCCTCGATGAGGGAGTATATCTCCTGCATCTTCTCGCTCTTTCCTATGATGTTGTGGAAGTTCCTGCGCTCCTTGAGGTCTCTTTCGAGGTCCGCCAGACGTGTTTCATCCCTCACAACCATCACAGCACCGGCAAAAGCGCCATTGCGGTCTATAAACGGGGAGGTCGTCAGGTTCACGACATGTCTTGGCCTGTTCCTGATCTGACATTCAAGACCGTAAAGTTCTACGGACTGCCCCTTTTCGATGGTCTCCCTCAGGGCTTCAAGACATCCGCCGCACGCCTTTGGCAGCGAACTGAACGGTTTTCCGACGGCGCTTTTCGAAATCCCACATATGCCCTTGGCCGCATCATTCACCTCAACGACCACCAATTCCCTGTCGACCATAACAATGGCGTCCTTGACGCTTCTGAAGATGGCCTCAAGATTCGCCCGGTATTTCTCCTTTTCGTCGATCGCGACCTTGTTCTTCAGCGCCGCCGAAGTGACGTGCAGGAGGGCCTCCTGCCGCACCGGTTTCTGAATATAGTCGAAGGCGCCGAGGCGGACCGCTTCGGATGCGGTCTCGACGTCCGGATTTCCTGTGATGACGACAACAGGGCACGTGAGACCCATCTCCTTCACATCGCGCAGGATGTCTATCCCGGTTCCGGCGCCGAGGATAATGTCTGCGAATACCAGGTCAAAATCGCCTCCGGCAATTCTTTCTATTGCCTCACTATACCCTCCGGCTGTCGTCACCTCATGTCCCTCGTCCGAAAGGAAGCTTTTGAACGTGACGCGTATGCTCTCTTCATCGTCAATAACGAGGATTCTTGCCATGCTCCTCCCTAATTGCGGGAAGTTCTATTATCACTTTGGTGAACTCCCCTTCAACGCTCTCGATGCGTATGCTGCCGCCGTGGTCTGTAACGATCCCGTGGCTGATGCTCAACCCCAGGCCGGTTCCTTTCCCTCTTGGCTTTGTGGAAAAAAAAGGGTTCATCACTTTGTCGATATCGCCGGAAGGAATGCCGATCCCCTGGTCATAGAACGTGAACCTGATATGCATTCGCTCATCAATAACAGCGTTCTCGCCCGTGATCTTCAATATTTTATCTTTATGCATTCCCTGGTATTTCTGGTTCAGGGCATACCGGGAGTTATTTATGATATTCAGAAAGACCTGCTGGATCTGTTGAGGATGGGCAAGGACCCTGGGAAGGTCGCCGGGAACTTCAACCCTCAGGGTAATGCCGTCCTTTCGGAGCTGTGTTTCCGTCAGCGCGAGGGAATCCTGAAGGATTTCGCCTATACCCGCCGGGTTCTTTTCTGTCTTGCCCGCCCTGGAGAAGGAAAGGAGGCTTCTGACGATATTGGCTATGCGGTCTCCTTCCTTTATTATGCTGCTGGCGATCTCATTTTCCCTGCTCCCCGTCTTGCTCTTGTTTGCCAGTATCTGGGCATAGTTGATGATGCCGTTTATGGGATTGTTGATCTCATGGGCCACGCCTGCCGCCAGTTCCCCCAGAGAAGCAAGATGGGCCACCCTCCTGGCCTCGGCCTCAAGGGCCAGCTTTTCCGTAATGTCGCTGGCTATGGTAAGCAAGCTGTATATATTCCCCTCTTCGTCCCTAACGGGAAAAGCCCGCAATTCCCAGCGCCTGCCCTTGGGACTCTCAAGCTGCGCGACCTCTGCCCTTCCCGTAATGAAGCTCTTCAGCGCAGGGCATTCCTTGCAGGGTGTGGAACGATTATGCCATAGGGTATAGCAGTATTGACCGGTCGCATCGGAAACAGTTTTCCCTTGAATCAGCGCCGAACCCCTGTTCCTCCAGAGCACTTTCAGGTCAGGAGAAAGAAGGGTCAGGGGATCGGTGATCGCCTCAAGAAGGGTGTGGAACTGCTGGGAAAGCTCGCGGAATTTGCCCTCGCTTTCTTTCAGCGCCTCTTCGGCCTGTTTCCGCTCGGCGATTTCCTGTTTGAGGAGCGCGTTGGCGGTAAGGAGGTCCGTCGTGCGCTCCAGCACCATATCCTCAAGTCGACCCCGGTATCTGTTTAGTTCTTCTTCAGCCTTCTTGCGGCCGGTAATGTCGCTGACAACGCCATCGAGGCGGATGCTGCCGTCCGCAAGGTGTGTCGCCCTCACACTGTCCCGCACCCATCGGACAGAGCCGTCTGGCAGGAGGATGCGGTATTCCTCTTCGTCCTGGGGGGTCCGGCCCGAGAGCAGCCTTGATGCGGCAGCGGACATCCTGTCCCGGTCTTCCGGGTGAACGGTACTGAGCCAGCGCTCCGGTCCTTCCATGTAGAATTCGGCCGGCCTCCCTGTGACCTTCTCCACCACAGGCGAATAGTAGCTGTAGGAGAAATTGCCAGCGGTGTCCACGCGTCCGCTCCAGAGATAGTCGGAAACCGCATCAAGCACGCGCCGCAATTCAGCCTCGGTCTTCAAAAGTGCCTCTGTTGCCACCCTCCGCCTGGCCACGAACCTTGAGATGACGATTCCGAATATAATAAAACCAGCAGCGAACATGGAGCGGACGTAGATCTCGTATGGAGGCACATCGAGTACAAGAAAGTCCCAAAAAGAACCACTGAAGAAAACGAAGACGTCCATAGCGGCATCCAGCGCCCACATGGAAAGGGCGGCGAAGATGGAGATGAGAATGATCCTCTTTTCCTCTTTCATTGCTTCCCTGCGAACTCTGCTACCTTGTCAGAAACGGAAGAACCATACGGAATATTTTACCACACGGGGGGATGTTCAGAAACGGTAGAGAAAGCCGTCCTGTCTTCACAATTTCTTCACAGATTCTCTGCTTAAATAGGCGAAACTGTTTTTCAAAGAGGTAAACAAATGAAAAGAACGGCTGCTGTTGCAACTCTTTTTCTTGTCGCCCTGGTCCTGGCCGGCTGCTCGGCCGAGCAGTACGGCGCGGTCATCGACAGCGGCATTCCGAGTATAAAGGTAAAGGATGTCTTCCTTAATCCTGATTTCATTGGGAAGGCCGTCAACATCGAGGGGAGGATATCTTCCCAGTGCGGTTCGAACGGCTGCTGGTTCGTGCTCCAGGACGACACTGGACAGGTCTTCGTCAATCTCGCGCCTTCCAATATGGCCTTGCCGCCCCGGATGAACAAGACCGTCAGGGTGACGGGTATGGTCTATCCGGTTCAGGGTGAGCTTCAGGTAATCGCAAGGGGGGTTGAGGTCAGGTAATGGTCTTTCTCAGGCTGGCCTTTAAGAACCTGAAGAGACACAGGACGAGGAGCATGCTCGCTCTCTTCGGCATCGCCACGTCCGTCGGGGTCCTCTTTTCGATCCTCACATTCAACAAGGGTTATGAAAAGGGGCTCGCGAAGGAGCTCGAAAGGACAGGCATCCATTTCATGGTCGTTCCCTCCGGATGTCCCCATGAGGTAGCCTCCCTGGTCCTTCACGGCTCGGTGATACCGAAGTTCCTTGATGTGTCGGTGATGGAGAAGATATCCGCTCTTGGGGGAATCGAGTTTGCGTCACCCATCCTTGTTGCGCAGCTGCCCAATCCTCAGAAAGGGAGGGTGGACATCGTATATGGGGTCGAGATGGAAAGGCTTTCAATGATCAAGCCCCACTGGCGGATAGACGGCGAGATTCCGCGAAACGGAGAGGAGATAATTCTCGGTTCGGAGACCGCCTTACATCAAGGACTGAAGCAGGGAGACAAAGTCACATATCAGGATGGGAGGACGTTCAATGTGGCTGGTGTCCTGAAAAAGACGGGAAGTCAGGACGATGCCTTCATCTACATGCCGGTGAAGACCGCGCAAGCTGTCTTCAGAAAGCCCTCTGGAGCCACTGCCATAGGCGTGAAGGTGAAGGATCCGGCAGGCCTCTCGAAGATTACAGACGAACTCGCCGAGAAGGTACCCGGCATCCAGATCGTGACCATGAACCAGGTCATGAACAGCATCTCCTCTCTTGCAGCCTCCGCAAAGGTGCTCAGCCTTTCTATCGCGATAATAGCGGTCATCGTGAGCGCAATGGGAGTCATGAACGCGATGCTCATGGCCGTGTTCGAGCGCACAAAGGAGATCGGCATGATGAGGGCGATAGGCGCATCGCGCTCCGACATCTTCAGGATAATCCTTAAGGAAGGCCTCCTCCTGACCGTTGCCGGAGGGGCCGCCGGAATCGTTGTATCGGTTGCCGGCAACGACCTTCTTGAGGTCTTCGTACGGAAAGTGATGCCCTATGTGCCGGGCGGGAACATGGCAAGATTTGACGCCGCCATTGCAGCGGCGAGTCTTGTCTTCACCTCCCTTGTGGGTGTCCTTTCCGGGCTCTATCCTGCCTGGAAGGCTTCGAGGATTAATCCGATTGAGGCGATTAAGGGATGATAGAACTGAGAGATATCGAGAAGGTCTATGCGAGGGGTTCCGAAAAACTTCATGCGCTAAATGGAGTGGATCTGGACATCGGCGCGGGGGAATTCATCTCTATAGTCGGCCCTTCGGGTGCCGGGAAATCAACACTCCTTCATATCCTCGGGTGTCTTGACAGGCCGACAAAAGGCTCGATGAAGTTCGACGGCTTGAACGTGGAGCACATGGCGGAATCCGAGCTCGATGAGATACGGAGAAGGAAGATAGGATTTGTCTTCCAGCAGTTCTATCTCATGCCCGGGCTTTCGGTCTTAGAGAACGTGACCCTTCCGGTGGTCTTCGGGAAACGGAAGACGGAAAGCTGGAAGGTCGAGGCCCTGATAGAGATGGTAGGGCTAGGAGGGAGGAAGGGGCATTTCCCGGACCAGCTGAGCGGCGGAGAGATGCAACGTGTTGCCATAGCCCGCGCCCTGGTGAACGAACCCGAGATTGTTCTTGCCGATGAACCGACCGGCAACCTCGACTCCGAAAACAGCGAAAGGATTTTCGAGTTATTGAAGTCCCTTCACCAGAAGGGCTACACCGTTGTCATGGTTACCCACAACAACGACCTTGCCTCCGGCGCGGACAGGATAATAACGATCAGAGACGGCAGGATACAATAAACAATAATCTATCACGCTGAGCCGGTTATATCCTTGATACGGTAAAATAATAAAAGTTTCCTTGCGCATGTCGTAGAAGAGACTTAACCCGAAATCCTTCATGAAACTCTTTGAGGCCCTTGAAAAAGGGATTTTCAGAGATAGGCCAAACGGCCATGCTTCTTCCCCCGATTCATAAGTCTTCTTCTTGGTTTCCGCATAAACCGCATGGAAGAAGCGCTGAGATTTTTGGCGTCCCCAGCGGGATTCGAACCCGCGTTACCGCCTTGAAAGGGCGA
>CAYYWY010000053.1:0-4612 GCA_964475485.1 uncultured Nitrospiraceae bacterium
AACCATTGAGAATAAAGGCTCTGTGAGATTTTGCAGAAAAGACTTGACATTACCTCCACAACTCTCAATCCAGCAGAATAGACCAACATCAAAATAGTCCTATGCTTAATATTATCAATGGATGAGAGAATCTTAGCGACTTCCTCTTTACTTAAAACAATTGGCAGTTTCTTATCCTTGCGGGGTCTTTTGACTTCATAGACAAATTTTCTTTTAAGCATGGTCCCATAATAAAACTTCGGGCATTGATTGCCTGATTAAGTGTTGAGGTGGCTGAGTGTTTTTCTTCGGCAAGATAAATCAAATAGTCTTTGATGTCATTATCGGTTATTTCGGAACGGCTTTTGCCGATAAAACTCAGGAAATCCCTATTGTAATAGACATAACCTTTAATGTTTATATAGCTGTATTTTCTTGAGAGGAGTTCTTTTCTGAGGTCTTCAAATTGAGATTGCTTCTCCCGACCTTCTGTCGGGATCGCAAATGACAGAAGTAGGAAGTTTTACTTGCAGGGTACTTCGCCCTCAAAAACCTTCCGAATCTTTTCTAAAGTGTCATCGGTATTGGGGAAGCTCCGGTATTTCCCGGCAGGATGCCATCTATGGCCGGGAATGGTCTTTGCTGTGGCGACCAAAAGTGGATCGTAAGAGAAGGATACGGTTATCATCCCTGAATCGTCTTTCCAGATAGTTACCCCATCTTCTCTTCCCCCTCCAGTTGAGCCTATTCTATCAAGCCATCTTTGGATCGTCAAGAGAAAATCAGATTCCTGCTGGGACAGTCCCCTTCCCGTTTCCTTAACCCCCTCTTTTCCCCATAGGTTGCTGATTCACCGGATCGAAAAATCCCGAAAGCATTCGGGACCGACGAGCGGCAAGACAGACTCAAGAAGGGAACAGAACCCTGGATTCCGGATAATCCGCCTGAGGCGGACCGAAATGACGCACGTGGGTCAGAATACGTTACAAGAAAACTATTCATGCGGAATCCGGCAGGTGGTATAATACCCGCAAGGATAAGGTATGAGGCTTTCAGAGCACATATATACCACAATCTCATCCATCAGGGGACCTCTTCTTTTTGTCGAAAGGGTATTCAGCGCAAGGGCAGGTGAAGTGGTGAATGTCCGGTATCCCGGCGGAGAAGAGATGGAGGGAGAGGTGCTGAAGGTGGATGGCGATTTGGTGCTTGTTCAGGTCTATGGTGAGACAAGGGGTTTGGATGTCGGGAATTCCTCAGTGATCTTTACCGATGCAGTGAGGAAGGCTCCACTTTCCCCGGACATTATCGGAAGGGTCTTCAGCGGTTCCTTCATGCCGAAGGACGGAGTACCGATGTTCATCCCGGAGAAATGGGCGCCTGTGAGCGGTTTCCCTATGAACCCTTCCTCGAGAGCGCGGCCCGAGGAATTCATCGAGACCGGGTTTTCGTGCATCGACGGCCTTAATACCCTGGTGAAGGGACAGAAACTTCCCATCTTTTCCTGTGCCGGCCTTCCCTCAAAGGAACTGGCGGCAGGGATCCTCAAAAACGCGCGCACTGTCACCGGAAGCAGAGGCGGCTTTGTCGTTGTCTTTGTTGCGGTGGGACTTACCTTTCATGAATATTCCTTTTATACGAGGATCCTTGAAGAGATGCGGACAGGGTTTGTGGCCTTTGCGAATATGGCGGACGAGCCCGTTGTGGAGAGGCTCCTCGCTCCGAGATTCGGCCTCGCCGTGGCTGAATATCTCGCCTTTGAAAAGGGAATGGACGTCCTTGTCGTGATAACAGATATGACGAACTATTGCGACGCGCTGAGGGAGGTCTCCACAGCAAGGGAGGAGCTTCCTGGGAGAAGAGGATATCCGGGATATATGTACTCGGACCTCGCATCCCTTTATGAACGGGCAGGCCGGATTAAAGGGATGAAGGGTTCGGTCACGATGCTGCCTGTGGTTACCATGCCTGAGGACGACATTACCCATCCGATCCCGGACCTTACAGGGTATATTACAGAAGGGCAGATCGTCCTGAGCAGGGAGCTTCATCAGAAAGGGATATTCCCGCCTGTCGATGTTCTCCCGAGCCTTTCGAGGCTGATGCAGAACGGTATAGGCAAGGGCAGGACAAGGGAGGATCATAGAAAACTGGCCAATCTCCTCTACAAGTATTATGCAAAGGGCAGCGACCTAAGGAGGCTTGAGGCGATTGTCGGAAGGGAAGGAATGACGGAGTCCGACAAGCTTATGCTGGATTTCGCCGATACCTTTGAGAGGGAGTTTGTTCATCAAGGGATGACGAGAAGGGACATCTTTGAGACCCTGGATGCAGGTATGGGCCTCTTGGAGAAATTTGAACTGGAAAAATAATGGCTGATTTCATCATCCGGAAAAAGATCTATTACCACGATACTGATTGCGGGGGAGTGGTCTATTATGCAAATTACCTTAAATACCTCGAGGAGGCGCGGACTGAATATCTCCTCTTAAAGGGTATCGAATTGCCGAAACTGGCGGAGAAGAACGTGCTCTTCGTGGTCGCAAGAGTTGAGATAGATTACAAGTACCCTGCACGGTATCAGGACACCATTACAGTGTCGGCAAGGGTGGACGAGATAAAGCTTTCCACTGTGAAGTTCTTCCAGGAAGTGAGGAAAGACGACAAGACACTGGCCAGCGCAACCACGACCCTCGTGTGTATAGGCAGGGACTTCAAGCCCGTCCGGGTCCCTGAAGAAGTAAAGCGAGTACTGCAGGTTGTCTGAGCATATGAACTTGCGAGAGGATTACCATGAGAGATTGAGGACATTTAATATCTCTTCCCATAGGAAGGATACTTTTTAGAGATGGACAAGAACAACCTGAATCCGGATTTGCCCCTAATTCAGGACGCCGACCTGAATGGAAAAGTCGTCCTTGTGAGATTCGACCATAATGTCGTAAAGGGAGGGGAGGTAAGGGACCCTTTCAGGATCGACCGCACACTGGGAACCCTCTTCCATATTGTCGAGAGGGGCGGAAGACCGATAATGATGACACATGTGGGAAGGCCAAGGGATAAGAAGACTGGGAAGATCGCCTGCAGGCCTGACGAGTCTGTCGAACCCATAGTCCAGTACCTTGAACAAAAACTCCATGCGAAGTTCCACATCCCGGGGTTTCCGATAGACCCTGAAAAGGGAATCACGGGGATAGATACCTCCGTCAACCTTGCCATACGTGAGCTGAAGGAAAGGAGGATAGGCGGGATCTATCTGCCCAATACGCGGTGGTTTTCGGGGGAAGAGGCAGAAGGTGAACCGAGGGAGGCCCTCAGCCTCCAGCTTGCGGGCCTTGCGGACATTTATGTGAACGATGCCTTCGGTTCGTGGCAGCCCCACGCATCTACATACAACATCACAAAGTACCTGCCTTCTTGTGCAGGGTTCCTCATGCAGCAGGAACTGATAAACCTCACGAGGGTTCTCAATCCCGAGAGACCCTTTGTGGCTGTGGTGGCCGGTGCTAAATATGATACGAAGATAAGGCCCGTTTATGCCATATACGAAAAGGTCGATCGTCTGATTCTGGGAGGGGTAATTTACAATACATATCTATGCGCAAAATATGACGTGAGAATAAAAGGCGTTTCAGAAGAAGACATAAAGCTTGCCGGGGAGCTTGTCGAGAAGGATGCGGTTCAAAGAAAGATTGTCGAACTTCCTTTCATTGTTGAGTCGGACACCCTGGAGGGAAGGGTCGAAGGCAGATTCAGGACCATATCGGTGAGAGACCTGAAACCGGGCAATTCCTATGGCTATGTCCTGGACATCGACCCTGCATCCTTTGAGGACAGCGCTGTCGCCGAGGCGATAGGGAACGCGAGGACCGTATTCGTCAATGCTGTCATGGGATACACTCCTCATTTCACCGCTGGCTCCCAGGCCCTTGATCACACCATAGACAGAAACAGGCAGGCCATGAAGATGTACGGAGGGGGAGACACACTGCAGGAATTCAAGGATCTATGCCCCGGACTCTACCTCTCCGTGATGGACAATGCAAAATACTACTTCTTCACAGGCGGCGGTACGGTTCTCACCGCCATAGAGCAGGGCAGTCCCTATGGCCTGAAACCTGTTCAGGCCCTCATGGATTCAAAGAAGAGAGCGAGGGGCTGAGGGAGGGGAGGTGAAGATATACTTCAGCGTTTTGGAAAACTTCTTTTATCAGTGATATACTTACTGCTGAGATGTCCTATCTGATCCTTAGAGTGATGATCAATACCCTTTCGATCGTGATTGCAGAAAAGCTGTTGGAGGGCATCACTTTCACGGGCGAGTGGTGGAAGATGATCATCGTCGGCGCTGTTTTCGGCATCGTAAATTCGGTGATAAAGCCCATTGTCCAGCTCCTGAGCATCCCCTTCATTGTCCTCACCCTCGGTCTCTTCACCCTCATCATAAACACTCTTATGCTCTCCCTCACCGCTGCCCTCTCGGACACCTTTCATCTCGGGTTTCAGATAAGAGGCTTCTGGGCGGCTTTCTGGGGCGCCATAATCGTGAGCATTGTGAGCATGCTCCTTTCCTGGCTCACGGGCCTGAAGCGCATCAGATATTACGGAGACAGCGCTAAATGAGAAGAGTTGT
>CAYYWY010000053.1:4623-9954 GCA_964475485.1 uncultured Nitrospiraceae bacterium
AGCCTCCTCTTTAGTCTCATTGTATTTAGTGCGTACCTCGCTTTCGAGCAGACACGTGAAGAACCTCAGGTAATCCCCCGGGAGGAAGGGCATGATGTGAAACCGCCCGCGCCTTCCGTCTCGGTGCCTGCGCAGCCTTCGCAGGAGAGGGGAGCCGCTCCGGAAACCTGGCTGACCGAAACGCAGAGTGTTGTTTCAGGCGTAGATAACACAGGACAGACAAAGGAGAAGGACCGTAAGACCGCTTCGGAGGCAGCGGAGAAGTTCCGTTCAGGGAATTACGAAGGCGCGGCAGAACTCTACGCGGAGCTCAGCGAAAGAGACAGGGATGCTCTCGGCCCGCTGGGCGCCTGTTATTTCAGGCTTGGAGATTACGACAGTGCGGAAAGGGTACTTGAGAAGGCCGTGGAGCATAATCCGAATGATTTTTCAGTGAGAAAGCTTCTTGCGGTTCTCGCCTATAAGAAAGATGATACGGAAAGAGGTCTGCTGCATGCAGAAGCGGGTCTTTCTCTGAGGAGTGACCCGGAGCTCCTGAAGCTTTTCGAAAAACTGAGGAATGACAAAAAGAGCGCGGAAAGCTCCGAAAGCGAAAGCTCAGCCCATTTCCGTGTCGTTTTCGACGGGTACAAACACGGTGCTATAAGCAGGAAGGTACTCGAAATACTGGAGGATGCATACAGCACAGTTGGAAAGGAGTTCGGTCATTTCCCATCAACAAAGGTGACGACCATACTCTATACAGGCAGGGATTTCCATGACATAACCCGGTCTCCCGAATGGTCCTCTGGCGTGTATGACGGAAAGATAAGGATCCCCGTGAGGGGAGCGGAAGGCAGTGAGGCGCTGTTGAGAAAAGTCCTCTTTCACGAATATGCCCATGCCGTCGTCCACTCCCTCACTCCCCGGTGTCCTCAGTGGATACACGAAGGCCTTGCCGAGCATTTCTCGGGGAGTTATCAGAAAAAGACAGGTCAGGTCATCCCACTTCGGCAACTTGAGTCCTTTGCCTGGCTTTCCGGTAAGAACGTTTCTATGGCCTATTGGGAAAGTTATTCTGCAGTCTCCTTACTCATCGAGACACACGGTCTCTACCGTGTGAAGGAGTTTCTCCTGTCCCTTTCAGCTGGCACAGGCATTGAGGAAGCCTTTAAGGGGGCCTTCGGCCAATCGTACAGCGAATTCATCTCCACATGGGGTAAAGGATAGGTGGAGATTGAAGAGAGGGCGCGGGCAGCTCTTTACTTCCAGCCTCCACAAGACCCTTCAGCCTTAACGAATTCCTCAAAAGAGAAGGCACGGAAGTGCAGGGAGAGGGGATTTATGCCATTTCAGAGAAAGAGGAATAAGTGTCCGTCATCGCAGTGCCCCTGCATGTGATACAATGGTAAGGCGAATAATATGAGGACAAGGATTTGCACGAAGAAAGATCGCGGACGGGCAGGGATGACAGAGAGTAACGCTACAACCGGTCTATGGAGATAAAGCGACAACTTAACCCATCACAGTTTGCAGCTGTTACTACGACCGAGGGGCCTGTCCTTGTCATCGCAGGAGCCGGGTCCGGCAAGACCAGGGTCATCGAATACCGTGTCCTTCACCTCGTGGAGAAGAAGGTCAACCCCCATTCCATCCTCCTTCTCACCTTTACAAGGGGCGCGGCCAGGGAGATGATATCACGGGCCACAAGGCACGACCCTAGATGCAAGGATGTAGACGGAGGTACTTTCCATTCCTTCGCTTACAAACAGCTAAAGAAATATGCAAAGAATCTCGGCTTCTCGGACTCCTTTTCCTTGCTCGATGAAGGTGACGCGGCACAGGCCGTGCAACGTTGCGCTACGAGGCTCGGTTTCTACGAGAAAGAGAAGAGATACCCCAAGAAGGACACCCTGAGGGCAATCATCAGCATGTCCGTCAACAAGAACATCTCTATAAGCGAAGTCCTGAAGAAAGAATACCCACACTTCCTTGAATATGCAGAGGACCTGGAGAACCTGAGAAAGGAATACACTGCTTACAAGATAAACAAGAACTATCTCGATTACGATGACCTGCTCGTTTACCTCAGGCTGCTCCTCGAAAATGAAGAGATGCGGGAGCGCCTCTCAAGGAAGTACAGGTATATTATGGTGGATGAATACCAGGATACAAACAGGCTCCAGGGCGACATCACCTACCTCCTGGCGGAAAGGCACGGGAACGTAATGATCGTGGGTGACGATGCGCAGAGCATCTACGGTTTCCGGGGGGCATCCCACGAAAACATCATGGACTTCCCCAGGAGGTTCCCTGAGTGCACGATTATAAAGCTAGAAGAAAATTATCGCAGCACCCAGTCGATCCTTGATGTGGCAAACGCCGTGCTCGAAAACATGAAGAATAAATACTCGAAGTGCCTTGTCTCGGCAAAAAAGCAGGTGGGAGAAAAGCCTCATCTGCTCTTCTTTAAGGACGCCCACGAGGAGGGGGATCGGGTGGCGGAGATGATCAAGAGACAGAGGGACGAAGGCATTTCCCTGGGACACCAATGCGTGCTCTTCCGCTCCCAGTACCTCTCCATACCGCTTCAGGCCGAATTGAGCAGAAGGAACATCCCATTCGAGGTGTTCGGCGGCCTGAAGTTCTACGAAACAGCCCATGTGAAGGACGTCATGTCCCATATCAAGATCCTTGCCAACCCAAGAGACGAGCTGGCGTGGGGCAGGGTTCTTATGCTTATTGAGGGAATAGGTCCAAGGACTTCGGAATCCATTACTGCAGAGATACTTTCGAACACTGCATTGGACAGCATCCTTGAGATGGTGTTTACAAGACACGAAAAGGGCCGCAGGTATTCCGAAGGAATCAAGAAACTCGGCGCCCTTTTTAAAGGAGCCGGAAACGAGGCATTGAATGTAGGAGAGAGGTTCAGCCTCGTCCTGGATTACTATATTCCCTTACTGAAAGACAGGTTCGATGACTGGCACCTCAGGCTGAATGATTTGGAAACGCTGCGTCAGATATCAATGAGATACACGTCCCTTGAGGAACTTCTGGAAGACCTCTCTGTGGAGCCTCCGGAGAGAGGCGTCTGGAGGGTGGAACCCTCAAGGCCGGATGAGGAAAAGCCTCTCACCCTCTCTACGATTCATTCTGCAAAGGGACTGGAATGGGAATCGGTCTTCATCATCGGGATGATGGACGGGGTGCTGCCGGTGGCCTTTTCCCTGGACAATGAAGACGAGATCGAGGAGGAACAGCGCCTCTTTTATGTTGCCGTGACAAGGGCGAAGAACCATCTCTTTCTCTCCCTCCACCATGAGGGATTCAGGGGCGGTATTACCCAACTCAACAAGCTGTCGCGGTTTATCGATGTCCCAAATGTGCTGTCGAAACTGAGGACGGAAGGCATAGCTATGGCGGAAGGAGAGGCGGCCCGCAGGGAGCCCCGGGAGGGCAGAGTGCATTATGACAAGGATGCTCTCCTCAGAAGAGTGATGGATTTCTTTGAGAAGAAAGGAGGCGATCCGAAATGATCCATCCCACACGGACAAACCTTCTCCTTCTCAAGGACAAGGCCCACTCCGTCAGCAACAGCATCGAAATTTTGAGGGCGAGGAGGCAGGCGCTGATACGCGAGTTCCTTACGACCACCCTGCCTTTCCTGAGGTCCAGGGAGGATATCAGGAAAACATACGGCAGGGCTCTCGCAGAGCTTGCGTTGAGCCTTGGGCATGAGGGAACAAGGGGGATAGAATCCATAACCTTTGCCGCAAAGAGGGAGTTGAAAGTCGAGATAACCGAGAGAAGCATCTGGGGCCTGAAGTACAGGGATGTGGTGATGCATGATTCTCCCGTGAGGAAGACGGGGGAGAGAGGCTATGATTTCCGCTCCACAACCCCGCACCTTGAGGAATGCATCTCTCTTTTCGAGAAGGTTGTCGAGTCGATGATCGAGATCGCCGCTTTTGAGAGCAAACTGAAGAGACTCGGAGAGGAGATTGTAAAGACTGCGAGAAGGATACGGGTACTGGAGGAGAGGATCCTTCCCGACCTGAGGGTCCGGATAAGGACTATAGCACAATACATTGGCGAGAGGGAGAGAGAGGGATATTATCGCTTGAAAAGGTTCAAGAACATCAGAAAGGGTATGGAATGATCCTGAATGCCGGGCGTGCGCCTTTCGGGATTCACGCAGTTTTTGCTGTCTTCATAGTTTTACTATTGTTTTATGGAAAGTCGTCCGCCTGGGATGTTGATACGCTCATAACAGAGATAGGGAAGGCGGAGACGCCCGATCTGGCTTCACTTATCAGCGCATTGCCGGGGAGGGGCGAACTGGTCAGTGCCCTTGTGCATATCGTTGAAGACAGGAGAGACGACTGGAAGCTGCAGATCAAGGCAATACGCCTACTGGGCGAAATCGGAGATCCCGGCTCTGCGGACCTGCTGATAAAGGTCACGAACGACGTCTTTTTTTCCAATAACTGCCCGGCGTTGAAATGGAACGCGATTGTTGCGCTCGGGAACTTCAGGCATGATTCAAGGGTCGTGGACGGTCTTATCCACAAGATGAGTGAGGAGACCCCGTACCTCGTGGAAGCGGCCGTTGAATCCCTGGGAAGGATCGGAGACCCCAGGGCATTGCCTTACCTTATCTCCGCACTCGATGACAGGAGATTTGCAGTCAGGATGGGCGCGGTGAAGGCGCTCGCTTCGTTCCACGAGCCCATTGTCTTCCCTTTTCTTCTCAAGGTTGCGGGAGGCGATGCCGAGCCGTTAATCAGGGAGGAGGCTCGCAAGGCCCTTGAATTCATGAGGTGATTGCGATTACCTGTCCTTCGTCAACTCAAGGACAATCCGGTTCCACCCTTCCGGACCGATGCCGTCTGCCCTGACAAGATTCGGAAGGGTTATCCTTTGATCATACTTTCCATCCTTTTTCCGGACAACAACAGGACAATCAACCCTTTCAAGCATAGGGATGTCATTGGGACTGTCGCCTATGGCGATTGTTATGATCTCACCAAATTTTTTTTTGTATATATCGATTAAAATGGACACTGCCTTTCCCTTGTCGCTGTTTCCGAGGATATGGAAAAATCTTCCCTGAGTAAAGTTGAATCCTTTTGCTATGATAGTTTCTAAAAGTCTCTGCTCATCTATGTCACTGCCATCAAAGACAAATGGCTCGTCAAAATCCCGTTCCTTAGCCATCACTGCCTCATCAACAGACATATTTGCTATTTCTGCAAGTTCTTCTGCGGTCATATCACCAAAGCCTTTTACATTAAACCCTTCCTCACGCAATTCTATGATCGCCTTTCTCAAATCAGAATATTTTGCACC
>CAYYWY010000054.1:0-9938 GCA_964475485.1 uncultured Nitrospiraceae bacterium
GGATATTTCGCAGCATGAAAACCTTAAGAAGTGGTTTCTATACTTTTGGGACTTTCTTGCCAAATACCGTCCGCCGGATTCCAGGTCCGAGCAGATACGTTTGTTTACCGAAAAGCTTCAGCACGAGGGACAGTCCAAAGTACAGCAAAAACAGGCAGCCCATGCGGTATCGCAATATTTTCAGATGCATGATTCAGAGACAAAAGCCCTGCCTGCCGGACAGGCAGGTGCGACAACTTCTACCTCGTCTCAATACCGGGCAACCACAGAGGGATTGCCCCTACAGCTTTCGGAGACGGCAATATCCCCCTCCACCCCCGGGAATCATAACTCCCCCTATCCCCCTCTTATCTTAAGAGAGGGTGGCGAAGCCGGGGGTGTTACTATTAAGGGCGAAGTTGTTTCTCCTTCATCATCCGGCAGTCATTGTAGTGAATGGCGATGCCTTGAGAACTCCGGTTCTCCGGCATGGGACAAGGTTGTCTCCGATTTGTCCGACGAGATCAAGACCCGCCACTATTCCCGAAAGACGTTGAAAGCATATGGGGATTGGATTCGCAAGTTCCAAGGCTTCCTGCATGATAAGCTGCCTGGGGAGTTGTCGGAAACCGATGTGAAGGCTTATCTCACCTATCTCGCAGTGAACTGCAAGGTCTCCGCATCAACGCAGAACCAGGCTTTTAACGCTTTATTGTTTCTGTACCGGCATATTCTCAAGAAGGATTTCGGCGACCATAAAGGCATTCCCCGCGCGAAGAAATCGAAATATATCCCCGTTGTTCTTTCGAGGCGGGAAATCGACGCCGTATTGAAACATCTTTCATATCCATATGATCTTGTGGTCAAATTGCTGTACGGCTGCGGTCTGCGACTTTTTGAGTGCATCAAGCTGCGGGTGCAGAATTTCAATTTCGAGGACGGCATGCTGAACATACAGGACGGAAAGGGAAAGAAGTCAAGGACCGTGCCCATCCCACAGTCTATAACCACTGAACTGCGGGAACAGCTTGAGACCGGCGGAAAGTTGCATGACGCAGACATCAAAGCAGGTTACTCAGGCGCTTTCCTCGACGATTTACTCGAAAAGAAATATCCGGGGGCTGCAAGAGATTTCATCTGGCAATGGTTTTTCCCTCAGCAAGCGCTGACTCCGGTCCCGGCAAAAAATGAACTGCGGCGTTATCACTTACATGAGAGCCGTGTACAGGAAGCGCTGCACGAGGCTGTCGGGCGTGCAAGGCTCACCAAGCGTGTCACTGCGCATACCTTCCGCCATTCTTTTGCCACCCACCTTCTACAGGCCAACTATGACATCCGTACAATCCAAACACTGCTGGGCCATAGTGATGTCAGGACAACGATGATCTATACCCACTGCATTCCGAGCAGAACAGCGAAAGAGGCGAAAAGCCCTCTGGATTTTTGAAACTGCGAGATTGCTTCTGCCGCGTCTTTTTTATGATTTCGTCTTCTATTTGCTCAATACAAAATCTATACATGAGAGCATCCTTAATATCAAACACTACTGTCGGCCGATTAATGCCTTTGCTCTTAGCAGACAGTAAAAGAAATGGCTTTTGTGGATGATAAAGATTATTTTTAATCTCATATACAATCGAGTCCAGATTCTCATCCAAATTAACAATGAAATCAATATAATCTAAGGGGTCTCTTACAATAAGTGTCTTGAATCCCTTCGTATCCTTTTTCAATCTCTTAAAGGCAATAGCGAGATTCTTTTTTGTCAACTCTTCAACCGCTTGGCTCATGCCGTCAACTCCCATAAAGAAATATCCTTGTCGAGAGAACCAAACTTTTTTATATGTGCCTGAGAATTTTCCTCATCCGAAAGCCATATTTTTGCCCCTGCTTGCGGCAGGCGTTCCAAGAGATAATGGCTCGAAAAGATGCCTGAGGTTATCCAGAGGTCTTTAGACAAAGCAGGTTGTGTTTTTATATAGGATGTAGCCATCTCTATTACGACACATTTTATACTAAAGTACTGCTATTTTTCAGTCTGCTAATTGATTTAAAACCGAGGCCAGTTCCTCCGCTCGGTGTCGAGCCTGAAGGAGCCCGGAACTGTGAAGGCGACGAAGGTTCAACAAAGAATTGAATCCTTATCTTCATTTCCATTAAAATACTCGTATTCCCTCCGGTCATGAGAAATTGAACCTGTTCACACCAGTACAAAAGGGTAATCACATTTCACACAGGCATTGACGGGATAGATGGTATTGCATATAATACCATTGTGAAGCCCGAAGCCGTTATCGACACCTCTGTATTTGTCTCGGCCTTAAAGTCAAAAAGAGGCGCTTCATACAAGCTGTTCATGGCTATCGGGAAAGGTCTATTTGATATTAACGTTTCCGTTCCGTTAATAGTTGAATACGAAGCAGCGGCCAAGAGATTAATCGGTGAAGTAAAACTCAGTGCCGGCGATATTGATGATATCATCGATTATATATGTTCGGTTGCAAAACACTGGAAAGTTTTCTATCTCTGGAGACCTCTTCTGACGGACATCAAAGACGATATGGTGCTTGAGCTTGCGGTAACATCAAACAGTAAGTCTATAGTGACTTTTGATAAGAAGGATTTTTATGGTTCTGAGAGTTTCGGTATTACGGTGTTGACACCGGGAGAATTCCTGAAAAAGATTGGAGGTATTTAAAATGAGTACGTTAAGCATCAGGCTGCCTGATTCTTTGCATGAAACGGTTCGGAAGTTATCGAAAAAGGAGCATGTCTCAATCAACCAGTTTGTGGCCTCGGCCCTTGCGGAAAAGGTGTCGGCTCTTATGACCGAAGATTACCTTGCGGAAAGGGCCAAACGCGGCAAAAGGGCAAAGTTTGAGAAAGCGATGTCAAAGGTTGCAGACAGAGAGGCCGGCGTACCCGACCGGCTATAGGTGCTGTATCTGCAGGCGATACAGGAAACCTGAATGGAATATGGTCCGGCGGTTCATTTGCGGGCAAACGTCTCCGCGCAGGAACTTGTATTTGAATCCTCATCTCCGTTTCCATTAAAATACGCGTATGGAAAGAGAGATATTCAGGGAATTCCTCTCCGGTAAAGGACTCAGGTTCACCAGGGAAAGGCAGAGAATACTCGAGGAGGTCTCTTCCATTGGCAGCCATTTCGACCCGGAAGAACTCCTCTCCCGCATGAGGAACAAGAGGATCAAGATATCGAAGGCTTCAATCTACAGGACCATCCCTCTTCTCATGGAAAGCGGTCTCGTTGAGCAGGTGGAGAGGAACGACAAACACGCCCATTACGAACATGTCTTCGGCCACGAACATCACGACCACCTGATATGCGTGAAGTGCGGCAGGGTCATAGAGGTCTCGTCCCGGAAGCTCGAGGCCTTGCAGGATGAGTTGTGCAGATCGCACCGGTTCAGGGGGATCACCCACACCCTTGAGATTAAGGGCTACTGCCGCAGTTGCAGACACGGATAGGGATTCCCTTATTTTTGCGTTGCCAATGAGCGATAAGAAATGCTAAAATCGCTATAAATTTCTTAAATCATGGATGCCAGGAAGATACAGAAGGGTGTAAGACTCATTATCGAGGGTATCGGTGAGAACCCTGAGAGGCCCGGCCTAAGGAGAACACCCGAGCGGATAGCCGAATTATATGAAGAGATATTCTCCGGCCTCACCTCCTCCCCCGAGGAGATTCTCATGCCCATGGAGGGGGAGAAACATGACGAGATGGTCCTGCTCAAAGACATCCCCTTCTATTCCGTTTGCGAGCATCATCTCCTCCCCTTTGCAGGAAGAGCCCATATCGCATATATCCCTGAAGGCGGCAGGATAGTTGGAATCAGCGCCCTCGCCAGGGCGCTCGAGGTCTTTGCCAAGAGGCCCCAGGTGCAGGAGAGGTTGACAACGCAGCTGGCCGATTTGATTATGGAGAGACTTAAACCGAAGGGGTGCATGGTGATTGTGGATGCCGAGCACCTCTGCCTGAGTATGCGCGGGATAAAGAAGCCAGGTACCCGAACAGTCACATCTGCCGTCCGAGGGCTGTTCAGGACAAAGCAGAGCACTCGGGAAGAGATGCTTCAGCTTATCCAAGAAAAGTAATTGAGCAGTCCAGCAATCGGTGAAGCGGTTTAGACTCGGCAATAAGAAGATCATCGGTGACGTCTTACGACCGATGTTCGTCCCTGTCCCGGAATCATTCGGGATAAGCGAGAAGCGGGAAGACCTCACTTTTTCCACCTTGGCAAGCGGGAAACTGAAGGGGTCCGGATCATAAGGTCAAGCCCGCCTCGAATAAAGTAATCGAAGTAATCGGCGGCCGGACTGCGGCAAGAAATACGAATATAACTTGACGGCTAAACAGCCGATCATCCAAATCAAGGAGGACTAAGATGGCTGCAAGAATCATAAGCGGCACCGAGGTGGCTGCCCAGATACGGGAGGAACTTAAAAAAGAAGTGGCGGAGATGAAGGAAAAGCACGGCGTAGTACCGGGGCTCGTTACTATCTTGATCGGCAATAACCCTGCTTCCGTCAGTTATGTCACGGGAAAGCAGAAAACAGCCCACGAACTTGGTTTTCACTCTATTCAGGACAACCAGCCAGAGGATATTTCAGAGGAAGAACTTCTCAAGCTTATAGATAAATATAACAGTGACCCGAAGATCCACGGCATCCTCGTACAGCTTCCCCTCCCGAAGCACATAAATGAGAAGAAAGTGCTTAACGCTGTGGATCCGGATAAGGACGTAGACTGCTTCCACCCTGTGAATGTCGGGCGCCTTGTAATAGGAGGCGAGGAGGCAAGGTTCCTTCCCTGCACGCCTGCAGGCATACAGGAACTCATTGTGCGCTCTGGATTCGAGACCTCCGGCGCAGAGGTCGTGGTCGTAGGCCGCTCCAACATAGTCGGTAAGCCTATCGCTATCATGATGCTCCAGAAAGGAAGGGGGGCAAACGCCACCGTTACGGTAGTACATACCGGAACGAAGAACCTCGAGTTCCACTGCAAGAGGGCCGACATCCTCATTGTCGCCGCAGGAGTGCCTCACCTTGTGAAGCCCGAATGGATAAAGCCCGGCGCATGCGTCATCGATGTCGGAGTAAACAGGGTGGGTGAAAAGATCAGCGAAAAGACCGGAAAGCCCGTACCGATACTCAAGGGAGATGTAGACTTCGACGCTGCAAAGGAGGTCGCGGGCGCCATCACACCAGTGCCCGGCGGAGTCGGGCCGATGACCATCACCATGCTTATGAAAAACACGGTTAGGTCCGCTAAAGTCGCTGCAGGAATCGGGTAGAAAATTAAAGAAAGAGTATGCTATATTTATTGGAGGCTCGTTTAACAGGGCTTTCTAAGCCACTGAGAACACAGAGGGTTTCCTCACAGAGATTTTTCTCGAAATATACTCTCATCCCTCTGCCCTCCGTGGTTAACCGCAGTTCTTCGGTTATGCGGGCTTTTCTGCCAATTTCCGTCTCGTTGAGAGTCGAATACCGGTTAGAAAAAAGAGGAGAAATCTATGGCACCATTTAGGAATGAAACCGCATCGGCGTCCTACCGCCCATACGGCGCGGAGATCAAGGAGACAAGACCTTATCCGCCCTGCCGCGCAGCATGTCCCGCACACACGGACGTGCAGGCATATGTAGGACTGATCGCACAGGGAAGATATACCGAGGCATTCGAGGTTATCACGGCACCAAATCCCATCGCTTCGGTCTGTTCGATGATCTGCCACCACCCCTGCGAACAGGCATGCAGGAGATGCGCGGTGGATGAACCCCTGGCGGTGAGGCATCTGAAGCGGTTCGCAATCGAAAAGTCGGCAGACTACAGGCGTGCAAAGCGGATGTTTGTCCAGAAAACAAAGGGAAAAAGCATAGGCATCATCGGCTCGGGCCCTTCCGGCCTCACGGCAGCTAGAGACCTCGCCGACATTGGCTACGGGGTCACGATCTACGAGCGCCATCCCGTGCTTGGAGGAATGCTTGCTTGCGCGATCCCGCCTTACCGCTTACCGAGAGAAGTACTGAAAGAAGATATTGATGATATCATCTCGAAGGGCGTTGAGGTGAAGACGGGTTGCGAGATCGGTAAAGACCTGAAGATGGACGACCTCATGAGGCAACATGATGCGGTGCTCATCGCGGTAGGCCTTTCGCGGAGTCGATCTCTGAACATCCCGGGTGTCGACGGCCCTGGTGTGTTCCTTGCGATTCCCTTTCTCGAGGACATTGCCTTCGGGAAAAAGCCGTCCCTCGGAAGTAAGGTCATTGTCATCGGCGGCGGAAATGTGGCCATGGACGTTGCCCGTTCTGCCCGCAGGCTCGGCGTGAAGAACGTCCAGATGGTCTGCCTTGAGAGCGCCGAGGAGATGCCTGCATGGAAATGGGAAGTTGATGAGGCTTTGGAAGAGGGTATCAAAATCAGCCACCGCTGGGGGCCGAAAGCAGTAAGGCGCGAGAATGGCACAGTCAAGGGGCTTGAGGTAGTAAAGGTGATGTCAGTTTTCGACCAGAACGGCAGGTTCAACCCCTCATTCGATAATAATCAGGCGTCATTTATCGAGGCTGACACGATCATCATCACCATCGGCCAAATGTCCGACATCTCCTTCCTTGAGGGCAGTCCTGTGAAGACGGATGAGCGTGGCCGTATTGAATGGAATCCCGCAACTCAGATGAGCAGCGCCAAGGGCGTATTTGTCTCCGGAGAAGTCGTGACAGGCCCCGGCTCTGCTATAGCCGCCGTTGCCAATGGTCACCGCGCTGCCCTAGCGATCCACCTCTACTTACAGGGAGAAACTATCGAAGGAACCCTTCCCGAGCAGGAAAGAGAAAAGATCGCTCAGCTCCCCGCCGAGGTAATCGAAAAGATAACTAGGGAAGAGAGACAGAGGATAAGACATATCGCTCCTGAGGTGCGGTGCGATGCTATGGTCCATTTTGAGATCGGCTACGATGAGGAAGAGGCACTGAAGGAGGCCGGAAGATGCCGTGGCTGCGGAGGCGGCGCAGTGGTTAACAAGAATAAGTGTATGGCCTGCCTTACATGCCTGAGGGTCTGCCCTTACGGCGCTCCGGTGGTAACAGCGTACTCTGAGATAAGACCCGAATATTGCCAGGCCTGCGGGTTGTGCGCGCCGGAATGTCCGGGCCAGGCAATAAGCATGGTGAGCTATGATGTCCGGGAGCCAAGGGACACAATGCCCTCCGTTATAGGCAGCATAGACCCAAAGCGGGAAGAGCCGGTCGTCGTTGCCTTCCTCTGCACCCATCATGTGGGCATCCTTGGATTCGATCTTCCAGGGAATCTGCGCAAGGTGCCGGTGCATTGCACAAGCCGCATCGATATCCTCGATCTTCTCAAGGCCTTCGAGTGTGGCGCAGACGGCGTTGCTGTAGTGAGCTGCTCGGACGGCTCCTGCAAGTACCGGGGCATCTTCAACCGGGTTGAAGCTCGCGTCGAAAGGGTGAAGATACTCCTCTCGATGCTCGGGATCGAGGAAGGAAGGATAGAGATACTCCAGGCTCGGGCTGCAGACGGCAATCCATATTCCGCGGTGTGTGCGGATTTTGCAGGCAGGGTCAAGAAGATCGGACTGAGAACGGTCCGATCATAAATATGATAAATATGAGATATAAATCCTATGAAAAGGAGTAAATTATGATAGTTGGATCGCAGAAACCGATAGATGAGGTCTGGGATATGGTCAAGGACTTCAGGAGAGTCCTGGTATTCGGGTGCAATACCTGTGTTGCCATCTGCCATGCAGGCGGGGAAAAGGAGGCCGAAACAATTGCCGCTCTTATTCGGATGCGTGCCGCGCAGGAAGGAAAGCAGATGGAGGTGAACCACCTCGGCGTCATGCGTCATTGTGAGCCTGAGTATTTCGAACCTGTCATCGGCGAGGTGAAGAGATACGACCTCGTGCTTTCCACTGCGTGCGGTGTGGGAGTAAATTTCCTTTCAGACAGGACGGAAAACATCCCTGTCTATCCCGGCATCAACACCTCTTTCTATGGTGCCGTGGAAGCGCCAGGCAACTTCGTTGAGCTCTGCGCAGGGTGCGGAAACTGCATCCTCCATCTGACCGGCGGCATCTGTCCTATCGCGCGCTGCTCCAAAACACTCATGAACGGCCCCTGCGGGGGGACGAACAAAGGGAAATGCGAGATCAGCCAGGATGTGGATTGCGCGTGGTATCTGATAGTCGAGCGTTTGAAGAAGCTCGGGACTCTCGAGAAACTTGCCGAGATACAGCCGCCGAGGAACTGGTCGACTTCGCGGGACGGCGGGCCTCGCAGGGTATCGCTTGAACATATCCGCGAGTATGAGGAGAGGGAAGAGGAAAAGGCTGTTTCGGGAGGTAAGAGATAATGAAGAGCGGAAGCAATCTTGAAAGAGTCATTCTGAGCGGTCAGCCGGCTGTCACGGCCGAGCTCGGCCCTCCGATGAGCGCTGATGCTCATGAAGTGATTAAGAAGGCGCAGCTCCTCAAGGGGTTTTGCGATGCTGCCAATATCACTGATTGCCAGACTGCGGTCGTCCGCATATCGAGCATCGCTGCGGCCGCGATCGCACGCCAGCAGGGGCTGGAGCCGGTCATGCAGATGACCTGCAGGGACCGTAACAGAATCGCAATGCAGGCAGACCTTCTCGGTGCCGCTGCCCTGGGGATCAAGAACTGCCTATGCCTCGCCGGAGATCACCAGAAATTCAGCGCCGCCGGCAGACTCAAAGGCCACCCCGGCGCAAAGAATGTCTATGATGTAGACACCTGTCAGCTCGTCGGCATCCTCAAAAAGATGCGGGACGAGGGGAAGCAGGAGGGCGGAGACCCTCTGGAGGTGGCTCCCAAGTTCTTTATCGGTGCTTCATGGACCCCCATGGCAGATCCCGTCGACTTCAGGCCTATCAATCTCTTGAAGAAGGTGAATGCAGGGGCGGACTTCATACAGACGCAGGGTATCTACGACGTGGAGGGATTCCGTTCTCAGATGGAGAAAATAAGGAACATGGGCCTCCACGAGCGCACCGCCATACTCGGCGGAATTATCGTGCCTAAGAGCGCGATGATGCTGAAATACATGGATTCCTCTGTTGCCGGCGTCTCTGTACCGAAGTCGCTCATCGATCGCATGAACAAGGCAAAGGAAGCGGCAGGAGATGACAAGAAGAAGGCAAAGGAATTGCAGGAAGAAGAGGGACTCAAGATCACCGTTGAACTGATTCATCAGGCGCTTGAAATACCAGGGGTCAAAGGGGTCCACATCCAGGCGATTGAATGGGAAGAAGCCATCGAAAAGATTGTCAAGGCTGCCGGACTCTATCCCAGGCCGAACATTCCGGGAGCATAAACCGATTAAAACACTAAGTGAAAGACTATCCGAGCGTTCTTCATAACATATCAGGTCTATAGGGCTTGAGAGAATTTTCAATGTTGCTGTAAGGATTTAACTTCAGCAGTAGATCGTAAAGTCTATACCAGTAAGGCGTAACATTACTTCTTCCAAACAAATTCCTCAAGACAAAGGGCGCCGTCTTAAGAACCCTGTCCTTTCTCATCTGCTCAAGGCGGAGGGGATTCTTGAGGATAGCAACCATTGCCACTTCTGCCCCATACCCAAAGTCTTTATTTCGCATGGGGAAAGATTTTACAATACAGATATTAGAAATAGATTGCAATAACTCTTCATTAACCTCATGCCGTCGTGCATCGCTCACACGCCCTGCCCTATACATGAGCACTAAATCGCCTGGTCTTGCCTTAGGCGCTACTGTCCATGTCCAGTTCTTTGTTCTCAGCTTTGGAATTTCATCAAGTCCACGTTGATACCCTGGTTTGGTGTTTTGTATCCATACCTGCCTTCCTAGCCCAAGATAGGACCGCAAATCGATAACTTCAACGTACTTTTCACATTCTTTCCAATCGTGA
>CAYYWY010000055.1:0-9165 GCA_964475485.1 uncultured Nitrospiraceae bacterium
ATAAGAGCAGAGGTATCCGCAATAGCCTTTTCAGGCATTTTTCAGTTCTTTATCAAGGTCAAGTTTCAAATATTTTATAGGTGAGATGCCACGGTGTATAAGCACTTCACCAGAGGCTTTTTCTGAGTAACCTGCTATTTCAGCTGCCTTCCCCAGAGAAACTATGCCATCTTCGAATAACTTTACCGCGAGTAACAATTTTATTTCGTCTTCTTTTATATTAAGTTCAGGCAATTCAACAGATATGCCCATTTTGCTCACCTCCATAGGTCTACGATTTTAATCGATTATATCATACAAGGCTTAAAATAAATAAATGGGTGGCTTTGGGGTCAGGCCTGCCTATAGGTATTTTTGGCCATGACGGGGTCTTTGTTGAGAATCACCTTCTCGTCAAACAGGGGCTTTTAGACAAACTCCTTGATTTCCTGAGAGGTGAATTTTTTCATATTGCGAATGAATTTCTATCGGGCTTTTAAGAATTCATTTACTGTCAGTCCGCTTTTTCTAATAAGCCCTCGTAATAATCCCGGTGCTAATTCTTTGTGACTTGGAACTGATAAGGTGGGACGTGATTCGTGATAAAGTATCATGTGGCTTCCTGTTTGATGGTCAAGGATATAGCCAAACTTTTGAAAAATCTTCACTGCCTCTTGGCTAGAAATATTGGATAATATGCCCAATTAAACAGTAACCTCACCCAGAAATACATCCTTTTCTTCAAAAACATCCAATCTCCCGTGTTTTTTTTCTACCTCTAACCATCCCCTAATCGCATCCTTTATATTTTCGAGAGCTTCATCTATTGTCTTACCCTGACTCATACATCCCACCAGCCCAGGGACATCAACAACATATCCTTTATACTCAGGATCGTACATTATCACCACTTTAAACCTCATATTCCCTCCTTTCTATCATTTTATCATAAAAACTGATTTTGTCGGATTTTGTAATTCCGGGACACCATACCTAATTACCCTATCGCCTCAGGCAACCAGTTCTAATGTCATATTTTCTATGCGTGAACGCACTGGTTTTAATTCCGTGATAGTAACATACACAATGGAAGTATCCTTTTCAGCTACACTTTGTGCCATTTCTCTTGCCCAGTTGTTAAATTCTTCATCTCCCTCAATCTGCATAACCACAAGGGCATTGTCTGGTATTTTATCGGCAAATTCGGGATGTTCAAGAATATACCCGTCAAATTCTTTTACAAGCACGCTATTTTTCTCTAAAATGGCTCCTGGGGCATGTCTTTATTCTTAATATTTCTGGGCTTGCTACCTCATGCATACATAAGTCTTCCCTCTGGCTCGGGAATCTTTCTCCTGAGGCTTTTAGCAGTCTCTATCCATTCCTCTATTATCTATTTTTACTGTCTTTTAATCCCCCCGATCAGACTCCTTGCTGTTTTTACCACAAAATCTGCATTTTCTATTGCCTCTTTAGCATCTGCATCCGAATATTCTTCTGTTGGAATGAAATCAACATCACCATAGAAAGCCAATTCTCTTGCCAACATATCGCATCATTCCCTTAAGGGATAACTCCACTATCTCTTGAGCTTCTCTGACTACATCAGAATAGTCCTCTTCCTGTAACAGGACTTCAAGGATTTTAATGGACTCCCCTTTTCAGCCTCTTGAGGTGTTTTAAAGAGAGCTGATATGAAAGTATTTATCCCCTCTTCCCGCATGGATTTTAAGAGGGGCTCAAGCCTGTCCTCTACAGCCTCAAACTCTTCTGCTCTTTTCATTCTTCCCAAACGATAGAGACTAGCCTGTCGCCGTAGAAGGCTTTGATTTCAGTTAAAAGCTCATCCTGGAGTTTTTTAAATTTTTCTTTTAACATTCCCGGTCTCTGTCTTTATTCTCATGTATACATCACATAACGCAGCGAATCGACTCCAGCGATAAGACCATGCCCCTGTAACCAGCGCTGACAAGGACACATTCACAAGATTTGAACCTGCATCGCTATGCCGCCGATTAATAAACCGGGGATGGCTATCATGATTTCCTTCACTTTAGAATTCACTCATGGACAGGTGAAACACTGCGGCAGGGATAGTTTATCCACCTTCGCTCATAATATGTGAAGACAGGATTTCCTTTGCAAACTCTCTAAAGGCTATAAGCGCCTTTTGAAAATTTTGATATTCCTCATTTATGTCTATGCCAAGATATTCGTGGACAAGAACATTCCTGAAGCCTCCAAGACCTTTCATTTTTTCAAAAAGATCACTTGTTATTATCCCTTTTTCATGAATGAGGCGCAGGGAATCTTCATAAGTCTCAGGATATATATGAAATTTGGATGCAAGAATATGATCAGCTATATCAAATATCAAATTGGCGCCAGCTATGAGCCCTCTTTCGACAGCCCATCGTTTAGAAAGTGATGACTTCAGAGCCTCAATTGTAATCTCCTTATGGGTTGAGAGCTCATCTGTAATAGTATCAAGCTCTTTTAGCCTTGAGATTATAGTTTCTGGTCTAAATACCAACCCCTAAATTCTCCTTTAGATATCTTAGTTGTCTGTCCCTGACAGGTTTTAAATCTTGATACTTTTTTATTATGCCCATCTCAAAAGAGTTTTCTGTTTCATCGTCAATTTTATATATTAATTTCCCTGTGCTTGCAATCTCGAAAGACAATATGATAGGAGCAGCCTTTAGATTCACAATATCAAGCCGCCATGAGCCGAGTATTTCCTGAAGGTCTCCTCTAATAGCTGAAAAATCTCCGTCATATAACAATGCAATGTCAACATCATTGCCTTTGCCTCTCGTCATTGAACCAAAAAGATATGCGAGCAAAACGCCTTTTTTCTGGAAAAACGGGGCGAGCTTATCTATCCTCTGTGAAATATCATCCGGCAGAGGAGAACATCTATACCAGCGTTCTTTTATTCCCATAATAACCCAAACTGCCAAAATATTCGGTCAGATTATACCACATTAAGAAGCAGGCCGTCATAATTTGCCTTTAGCCCTTAAGGACATTCACAAGGCTCAGCGAGAGGCTTCAATGAGATGGGTCTTCCAGTTGAGAGCAGCTCATCCAACACTGCATCATACAGCCTGTCTATTACCACTCTGCCTTTCTTTTCAGGGATAATAAGAATATCATAGTCCGAGTCCGGCCACACACATCCCATAACCTTTCTTTTACCCGACTTCATAATACTCCCTGTACCATTCGACGAACTTCCCGATGCCCTCCTCTATGGGAGTGGAAGGCTTGAAACCGACGTCCCGTATCAGGTCGTCCACGTCCGCGTAAGTCGCCTGCACGTCCCCGGCCTGGATGGGCAACAGATTCTTTACCGCCTTCCTGCCGAGACAATCCTCAAGCACCTCTATAAAATGCATGAGCTCGACCGGGTTGTTGTTGCCTATGTTGTAGAGCCTGTAGGGCGCGAAGCTTGAGGCCGGGTCGGGGTCGTCGCCTCTCCACCGGGTGTCGGGTGCAGGCGCCCTGTCCATCACCCTCACCACGCCCTCGACGATGTCGTCTATGTAGGTAAAGTCCCTCTGCATCTTTCCGTAGTTGAACACATCGATAGGCCTGCCTTCGAGGATCGCCTTCGTGAAGATGAAGAGGGCCATGTCCGGCCTGCCCCACGGCCCGTAAACCGTAAAGAACCTGAGGCACGTGCAGGGGATCCCGTAGAGGCTCGAATAGGTGTGGGCCATGAGCTCGTTGGCCTTCTTCGTCGCAGCATAGAGGGAAACAGGATGGTCAACGTTGTGATGGACCGAAAAAGGCATCTTCGTATTCGCCCCGTAGACGGAACTCGATGAGGCGGCGACGAGGTGCTTCACATTGCTGTGCCTGCAGCCTTCCAGGACGTTGAGGAAGCCGCTTATGTTGCTGTCTGTGTAAGCGTAGGGGTTGACGAGGGAGTATCTCACACCTGCCTGAGCCGCCAGGTTTACGACGATGTCGAACCTCTCCTCCTTGAAGAGCCGGGCCATGCCTTCTCTGTCCACCAGATCCATCCTCACCGGCTTGAAGTTCTTCTCACGTGCTATCTGCCTGAGCCTGTTTATCTTCAGGTGGACGTCGTAGTATTCGTTCAGGTTGTCAAGCCCCACCACGCTGTCGCCGCGGGCAAGGAGCCTCCTGCAGAGGTGAAAACCTATAAAGCCTGCCGCGCCGGTGACAAGCACGCGCTTGCTTTCAGCCATTGTTATTCGCTCCGCCGTTATTCACCATCGTCAAGGGTTGTTCGTTTCCCTTCGTAAAGCCTCAATCTCTTCCTTCAGCCGGTGGTATTCCTCGAGCTTCCTCTGAAGGAAGTGGCAGGTCTGGCTCAGTTTGGCGCTCATCCCCTTAGGGGTAAGCATGTACATATAGGCGATCTTGTTCCTCGAGTTCTTGAACCTGCTCGCCTTGATGTAGCCGGCCCGGAGCAGGGCGTTCACAAGGTAGTTCACCCTGCCGAGGCTGAGGCCCATCCTCCTTGAGAGGTCGCGCTGGGAAAGCGTCCCGTCCTTTGCCAGCTCACGGAGGGTCCTGAATTGAAGCTCGTCCAATTTATGTTCTTTGCTATGAGCTATCAGGGCGGGCTACCGCCGTTTCCTGTCAGAAGACAGGACGCAAAGTAAGAGCCTCCCGTGCGTTCACGCACTGAACTGATAATAACCGTTCATCCCGGAAAGGTCAAGAAAAATCGCAACAGAGGGTCATTGTAGTAATTGGTAATTCCTATGCCTTCCTGATGTGCCTGCTTTCAATGTCGAGGGTGCAGTAGAGCGCCTCAAGCAGGATGACCGCTCTCTTCTTTCCGGGAACATTTCTCTGGAAGATGCCGTAGAAGTCCTTGAAGGGTCCCTCTTTTATGATTATCCTGTCGCCCTTGCTCACGTTCACGGGGTCCTGACTGACGATGCCGTCTTCCATCCGCTCCTGAATAGCCGCTATGATCTCAGGGTGGACGGCGAGCGGGTTGTCCTTTCCCACAATGTACTTCACCCCTCTGGTGTATTTGATCATACGGGCGTGCGCCTCTTTGTCGAAGAGGGCGAAGATGTAAGAGGGGAAAAGGGGCTCAACCACCTCCGCATACCTGCCCCGGGTGTGTTTCACTACCCTTATCTTCGGGTTGAGCGTCTCTATCCCCGCACCGCCGAGGAGTTGAGCAGTGGAGTCCTCGCATCTGGGTTTCGTGTATATTGCGTACCAGTTCATCGACGATAAGGTAGGCGCAGGGTGAAGCCCGCGCCTACAGGGGCTTCACGTTTTCGAGAATCCTTCCCGGATTCCCGAGAAACAGCGCATCTGCCGTCTTTTCCCCGAAATGCTTCTTCACTTCCCTGTATGCCTTTGACAGGACAGGAGGCCTGAGACCGGTGTTGTGGGCATCGGAGGCCACGAAGTCTGCCAGAGCTTTTTCGATCATGGTAAAGCTCGCTCTCTGAATCTCCCTGCCGAAATCGCCGGTGATGCTCATGGCGGTGAGCTGGCACATCATCCCGGCATCCCTCTGTCTCTTCAGCGCCTTGAGATCGTGCATCAGCCTGAGGTGCCTCTCGGGATGGGTTAGTATAGGCGTAAAGCCCCTCTGTCTCAAGTCGAAAAGCAGGGGTTCCGTGTTCGGGGGGACGACGAACTCCGGAAACTCAATGAGTATGTATCCGGTACCGTTCAGGGTCGGTACCTCTCCAGACTCCATCTTTTTTGCGAGAAAGGGGGTTATCCTCACATCCGCCCCGTAGAAAAGCTCAGGGCCGCCGGGCATCTGCTCTCTAAGCCTCTGCACCAAGGGGATGATATCCTTTCCCTTGTTGGGATAGAGGCCGTCGATTATATGCGGAGTGGCGAATATGTGTGATATCCCGTCCCGCTTCGCCGCCTCCATCATGTCAAGGGATTCCTGCAAGGCAGAAGGCCCGTCGTCGATGCCGGGGAGAATATGGCAGTGGATGTCAATAAAATTCAAGTCTGTCTCCCTCTGTCATGCCGAGCATGTCTGCGGTGCCCGCCTTAATCTCCAGGACCATCTTCGGAGGGGAAGGAGATGTGTGGAGCACGCACGCATCTTCGCTTTCGCAGGGAGTTACGCCCCTTCGGAGCGCGGTGATCCTGCCTCTTTCATCAAAGAAGATGATGTCGAGAGGCTGTGCGGTATTCAGCGCATGAATCGCCATCTCTCCGCCCTTCTCATTCATCAGAAGAAGGGCCCTGTCTTCAGAGGGAAGTTCCCTGAACATCAGGCCGAGGGTCCTGTCGAAACCTGACTCCGCAACCTCTGCATAGAAACGGCCCTTCTCCATGCCTGTCACGCCGTCCAGAATCCTGAGCTTCCTGTGCTCCTTGCCCGCCCTGTAGATCTTCACTTCGTGAGGGCTGAAGTAATCAACGATATTTCCTTCCTTCACAACATATCGCCTCCCAGAAAAGAACTCGTCAAGGTAAGAGGAGTCCCCCATTCCGACGAGCCTGCCCTCCACCTCCTTTTCAGCAACGTTGACCGCGATCACGATGAGCTCCTTCCCTTTCCTGAACATCTTTGCATGGACGGGCTTTGTGCCGTCAGGGGCGAACTCGTAAAGGGAGTCGGAAAAAAACCCCGGCGTGCCTGCGGCAGGGTAGAGAAAGTACGGTCCGAGGTGCTTCAGCTCACGGACAAGCCTCTTCACGTCTCTCAGGTGGGCAGGGTCTCGCCTTACGTCATAGTTCCCGTCCTTTATGGTATAGAAGAAGAGCCCCCTTGCGCCGTGGACAATCGCGAGGTAGCTCAAAGCCTTCATCTCCTGGTAGGAAGGCTCCCTGTCCCATCCCTTGCCCTTCCATCCCTGGCCTCCGAATATCTGAATGACGGCCCACACGTCCCTTGCCCCCGCCCTCTTTGCCTGTTCGATGCTCTTGCTGAGCCATATGAGGGGATGATGGGGAACAGGGTACTGGTCCATGAGGATGACGTCTGCTGCGTCTTTGTATGCCCTCACAAACTCGGGCCTCACCATGGCCATGAAGGACGGATGGGTTGAGCCGGAATCCCGTATCTTTCTTGTCTTACCAGCAATCTCCTCAGGGGGCACGGACCTTCCCTCGGGTTCATCCTCGACATACCAGCCAAGAAAAGAAGAGGCCAGGGTTGAGGTTGAGACAAGACTGGAGATCTTCTTTATTGAGGCGTCATCGCGGGGATCTGCAACGATCCGGAGTCCGTGTTTCCATGCATTTATGAGTATCTCTTCTGCCGAATCAGAGCTGATCCTGGCGACGACGGCATTGAAGCCAAGGTCCCTGACAAGCCCGACGTCTCCCTTTCCCGCACCGTAGGCAACAAGGGGAAAAAAATCGAACGTGAAGGGTTTGTACTCAACTCCTCGCCCCTCGCCCTCCGCTCCCTGCTCTTTGCCCTGCTCTGAATCAGGCATCTTCAAAAGGACTGGGGAGGAGAAATAGAACATTACGGGATAGTCATTTATGAACCTGAGGGCGGTTGCCTCCCCCACGGCGGTGAAGGCTATCCCGAAGTCCTGCCAGGAACCGAAGGTCAGGAGGTTGCTCATCCTCATTCTTCTTCCGAAGATCTCCACCTCGGGGAATGCACCGTCAACGAATTCCTCCCGGTAAACCTTGAAGGAAAGGCCGTACCTCCTCCCTTTTTCGAGGCCCTCAATTACGCACCACCACTGCCCGCCCCTGTCCTCTCCTCCCTTTATTCCCAGCGCCCTGAGAGGAGGAGAGCCTGCATGACCAACACTGAACTCACTCCTCTTTACCCCTTCTATTTCCGTGCTCCCGTTGTGCCAGAAGTAAGGGGAGAGTTCGTTGCCCTCAGGAGCAAGAAACTCAGGGTTCGGGACGAGGTTGCTGCCTTCGGCGAAACCGCAGGAAAAGGCTAAGGCCATGGTTAAGGCTACGGTCAAGACCGAGGATTTACGATTCATTTCTTGCGTTTCCTCCGGCCGAGGCAACCCCAAGACCCAGAATGAGTGAGAAGAGGACTGCGTTTGAAAGGATATGAAGATTGAAGTCGACCGCGCTGTGCACCGCCATGGCGGCTATTGAAGCAACGAAGGCTGCTCCCATGTAAACTCCCCTTCCTTGCCAGTCCCTCTTCAGGATTGTGCCAAGGACGAAATAGAAGAATATCGCCGCAAGGACCGTCCCCGCGATCCCGGCCTCAAGGAACAACTCGAGGTAATCGTTATGGGCATGATCCCAGAGGAGAGTGAGGCTCCCGGGTTTGTATATTTTGAAGACATGCTCGAAGGTACCGAGGCCGCTGCCGAAAGCCGGGAAGTCGGCAAAGGCCGAGAGTGTGCCGAGCCATGCTGCGAGCCTTTGCTCACCCGTCACATCCGTGCGGGCAAACCTCTCTATGACGGGAGAGATCCCCAGGGAGAGCAGATACACGGCAAGGGCAAGGACGAAGAGGAACACCGGGATGATCAGCTTCTTTCCCGACCATCCCCTTGCGAGTATCACAAAGGAGAAAACAAGGATGCCTGCGAAGAACGAAACGATGCCTCCCCTGGAAAGGCTGAAAAACAGCCCGACTGCCATCACGACCGCAAAGAAAGAATACATGACCTTCCTCTCAAGGGACCTCGACCTGAAGGCGATTCCGAGAGTGAGCGGAATAAGCATGCCCAGGAACCCGGCGAAATGGTTTCTGTTCACAAACGGGCCGAACGGTGTCCCGCCCTGACTGAGGCTCCTGAACCAGTATATCTTTCCGTTCCAGGTGGCATGCTGGATTATGCCGAATATGGCGAGTATGAAGCCGAAAACCGCCAGCGTCTTGATGACTCTGTGTACGCCGTCCTCGCTCCTTATCCCGAAGGCTGCCGCTGAAAAAACCATGGCATATATGAGCATTCGTGAAAAGTCCATCTCTGTGGCAAAGGGATAGAGGGATATACTGTGAAATCCCGGTGGTACAGGACCGAGGCTGACGATCTCCGCGAAGCGCTTGTGGAGAAGGTCCACGGCCGCAACAGGAAGGGGAACGAGCTGAAAGACGGGATAGAGGAGGAGAAGAGCCATCGTTACGATAATCTCCCTTGCATCTCCGGGTGCCGCACCCGCCGTTTTCATGCTGAAGACAAAGGAGAGAAAGACGGCGGCAGCCGCAACACTCACAACGGCCTGAGACCATGGCTCCACGGCGCCGAAGAGCAGTGCCGAGATTATGAC
>CAYYWY010000056.1:0-8627 GCA_964475485.1 uncultured Nitrospiraceae bacterium
GTTCTGAGCCAGGATCAAACTCTCATTTGAAACTGGTTAACTCACGAATCGACAGTGACCTACTTCGTAGTTTTCAAAGAACACTCCCCGCAATACCCCGGAGTCATAAGCCTTCTGAGGCTTCCATTAAGTGGGCATCTCGACAGATGCTTAGGCTTCCCCGTCCCTCGTCAGGTCCAAGGCGTGCATCACTACATCTGCACTCTGACTCCCATTAGTTAACTGTTCCCTCAGCTTACCTCAACCCCAAGGTACTGCAGAGAAAACAAAATCCTTTCACGTGGTCTCCCACGCTTAAAGAACTCCATTGAGAAGCTATGATTTACCGTGCTTCTATATTTAGAATAACATTTTTTCAGATATAGTCAATAGGGGAATATCAGGCGATATCAGCCTTTATTCTAAAGATACGAGAAAAACTTAGTGAAATCTTCTAAAAACTCTTGATAGATTTTAATTACGCGCTAAATCCTGAATTACCTATATCTTGACCCCGTTAACAACCTCTGTTAATATTCTCTAATGATAACGGATAGAATTTCCGGAAAAATCTCTCAAACCCCCGCAAAACCCGGGGTTTACCTGTTCAAGGGTCAAAACGAGCGGGTCCTCTACGTTGGGAAGGCAAAGAACCTGAAAAATCGCCTGAAGACGTATTTTCAAAGACCTCAGACCCTCGACGCAAGAAAGGCCTCAATGCTTAAACTGGTCACTGATTTTTCCTATATTATAACAGAGAACGAGCTCGAAGCACTCGTGCTGGAAGCAAATCTGATAAAACAGTTCAAACCGAGGTTCAACGTTGTTCTTAGGGACGACAAGAACTACCCATATCTGAAACTTACCGTGCAGGAGGAATGGCCGAGGCTGGAGGTGGTACGTAAGATTGAAAAAGACGGCAGCCTTTATTTCGGACCTTACGTCCCCGCGCAGAGCATGTGGGATACCCTTGCCTTTATCAGAAGAAATTTTCCTATCCGGACTTGCACGTATAGTCTCGACAAACCCATAAGACCCTGTATTCAGTTTCAAATCGGACGATGCTCGGGCCCGTGCGCAGGAGCCATAAGCGGAGATGAGTACGGAAGGATAGTTGAGGAAGTAAGGCTCTTTCTGAGCGGAGAGCGGAATGAACTCCTGGGAAACCTGGAACAGAAGATGTTGAAACTTTCAGATGAAATGAAGTTCGAGGAAGCCGCAAGGATCAGGGACAGGATCAGAAACATGCGCCACGTCTGGGAATCCCAGAGGGTGGTCGCCCCCGAGCTTGGAGATCTGGACGTGTTAGGTTTTTTTTCCGGCATGGTGGATGCAGTCATTGACGTCTTCTTCGTGAGGAAGGGGATACTCATCGGGACAAGAGACTTCTATCTAAGAGATGCGGGCAAGTTGCAGAAAGGAGAGGTTCTCCACAGTTTCATAGAGCTCTTCTATGCAAAGGAGGTCATTCCTCCTGAGGAGATTATCGTTGTCGCCAGGCCCGACGATACAGGCAATCTTGCCAAATGGCTGAAAACAAAGAGAGGGGAAAAGGTTAAGATAGGAATTCCCCGAAGCGGCAAGAGACTCGAGTTGCTCAGGATGGCAAATGAAAACGCCGAGCAGATCTACGCAGAAAGGAAAGCCCTGGGCACAGAAGAAATGCTGAAAGCGATTCAGGAGCGCCTTAAACTGCCGTATGTGCCGCACAGTATCGGCGCCTTCGACGTTTCTACCACATCCGGGACCGAGTCAGTGGGCGCATTCGTTTACTGGCAGGACGGAGGATTTACAAAAGACCTTTACAGGCATTTAAAAATAAGGGGAGTTCCCGGAGCGAATGATTATTCGATGATGAACGAGCTCATTACCAGGACCCTGAAAAATATTGGCGACAGTGTACCTGACCTAATTCTGATTGACGGGGGCAAGGGGCATCTAGAAATTGCCAGAGATGTCGTTGAAACACAAAAGATAACTCGGAGCGACGGCAGGCAACCCATGCTTATAGCAATTGCCAAGGACCCCGACAGAGCCTTTTCCACGGCAGATGTTATTGTCCTTGATGACAGAAGCGCCGGATCCCTTCTTCTGAAGAGGATCCGTGACGAGGTCCACAGATTTGCCATAAGTTATCACCGAAGACTCCGGCAAAAGAGGCTCTTGGAATCGCCCCTCGAAGGGATTCCCGGCATAGGCGGAAAAAGAAGATTTGAACTTTTGCGGGTTTTTGGTAGTATAGAAGCTATAAGAAATTCCTCTGTGGAAGAGATTGCCGGCATTAAAGGGTTCAACAGAAGGGTAGCCGAGGATCTTTTGCGGGAACTAAGGAGGCACTAATGGTAACGATAATGCTGCTCGTATTAGTTCTGCTTTTTACCATTCCGGCAGATGCGGCATTCAAGGTTTATCTGAAGAACGGCTCCGTACTTTCAGGTGTCTCATCATATGAGAAAAAGGGCGGCGAGGTGATAATCTATTATGGCGGCGGCTCGATCGGTGTTCCTGAAAGGGAGGTCCTTAAGATCGAGGAGACCGAGGCTCCTGAAAAGGATTTCCGGGGCCCCGAGGCCCCCCCAGTGGAAGAAGCGATCCCGTCCCCGCCTCCGGCCGAGGAGACGGGAAACAAGGCCGCAAGGACAGATGCCTTAAGGGCCGAACTTGATTCAGTGAATTCAGAAATCCAGGCTGTGGAAGCTGAAGAGGCGCGAATAGTGCAGGCCATTAATAATCGGAAGGGAGTTCGTCTCACATATAACACTCTGCAGCTACGGCAACTTGAAAGTGATTTGGCCCCTCTTCAGCAGGAGCTTTCTAACATCCAGATGAAAAAGGGCGCTCTTTACCAGCGGAGAGCCACCCTGGAAAGCGAACTCCAGAGTCTGCAGTAGGATTGACACAGGAACGCGGCAATGAACATTTACCTTTCGGGTTCCCTTGCCTACGACAGGATTATGGACTTCCCAGGAAGATTCTCCGACCATATCCTGCCGGATAAGATCCATATCCTGAATATCTGTTTCACCGTCAACGGCATGGTCGAGAAATTCGGAGGTACTGCAGGCAACATCGCATACTCCCTCAGCCTTCTCAACGAAAAGCCGGTAATCGTCGCAACCATAGGAAAGGACTACGGAACATATTTCAACTGGCTTAGAAAGAACAATCTCCCTTTGGAGGGTATAAGGATAATCGAAGAGGAGTTCACTGCTTGTGCGTACATAACAACCGACATGGCGGACAACCAGATAACGGGATTCAACCCCGGCGCCATGAAGTACCAGGCGCTTTATACAGTCAGCTCCAGCCCTGCCGATTCCGTTTGTCTTATCGCCCCCGGAAATCTCAGGGACATGGTTGAATACGCGGACATGTGCAGAAGGGAGGGCATGGCTTATATCTGTGACCCAGGGCAGTCGCTTACGGGATGGGAGGGGAAAGCTCTGGCCGAATGGATCGACGGCTCCACGATGCTCGTCTCTAATGATTATGAATTTGAAATGATTACGAAGATGACCGGCATTGACAAAAGAGGTCTGCTGAGGCTCACAAAGGCCATTGTCACAACTCTCGGAGAGAAAGGCTGTGTCGTGAGCATTCCCGGAGACGATATGCGTGTGCCTGCCGTGGAAGTTCGTGAAGTCGTCGATCCGACCGGTGCAGGTGATGCTTTCCGCGCAGGAGTCCTGAAGGGGTTCGTCACGGGCAGGGATATCGTCACCGCCGCAAAGATGGGATCGGTTGCAGCTGCATACGCCGTTGAACGATACGGAACACAGGAGCACAGCTATTCCTATGAGGACTTTTTGGAGAGATGCAGGGCAGCTTTTGGAGAGATCTGATCCCTAACGGGGCGCCCCGCACGCATATAGGCCGAGATGATTAATGAAGAGGCTTTAAGCGCCTACCTCAGGAGTGCGTTCAGGGATGTGCTTCATGTGAAGATCAGAGAAATCGGTTCGGGAGTCCAGGGCACCGGTTTTCTTGTTGAAGTGTCGACCGCAGAGGGACCCCGATCCTATGTTATCAAGACCCTCCTCCCTGAAGGACTGGGACACGATTATCCTTCGGACCGTGCTGCCGTGTTTCTCCTTGATCTTGACGAATACAGGAATCTTCCCAGGCACGTCAGGGCCATCGACGTCCTCGCCGAAAAGGATGACGGTTCGGTCATCTCCATCGGTGGAGGAAAAGAGTATTACCTCCTCATGGAACGGGGCGAGGGAAGGGACTATTTCCACGACCTGAACGAGTTCTCATCAAAGGAGAGTCTTGATGACCATGATGTC
The DNA here is from genome assembly GCA_964475485.1 of uncultured Nitrospiraceae bacterium. Classification (GTDB taxonomy): domain Bacteria; phylum Nitrospirota; class Thermodesulfovibrionia; order Thermodesulfovibrionales; family UBA9159; genus CAYYWY01. Next base: position 4,269 of record CAYYWY010000056.1, read on the forward strand.
AGGAAAATACGATCAATGACATCATACCTCGTCGGGATCCACTCGGTGAAGAAGGACTCCAGGTCCCTTTACTGGAGGAAGATCCGGGATACCGTCGGGCACGGAGAGTGCCTGATGGGCGTGCTCGACACCTATCCTGAAGGGATTCTTCCTTATGAGGAGATGGCGGTTATCGAGAAGAAGGCTGTGGAATGGAGGGCCCGCCTCAAACCGAAATACAAAAGGCTGTCGCAGGTGCACGGCGACTTTCATCCCGGAAATATATGGTTCAAACCGCCTCCCTCGGATATGGATTTCGTCTTGTTGGACAGGAGCCGCGGTCCATGGGGTGAACCCGCCGACGACGTTACCGCTCTAGCCATAAACTACATATTCTTTTCTATACGATATCACGGGGTTGTGAAAGGGTCTTATCTTGAAGGCCTCAGGCTTTTCTTCGACGAATACGTAAGGGAGTCGGGCGACAGCGAGATATACTCCGTGGTACAGCCGTTCTTTGCTTTCAGGGGTGTGGTTGTCGCAAATCCCTCCTTCTACCCGGAACTGACACCCGAGCATAGGGAAACGCTTATCAGGTTTGTCAACAATGTCCTTGACCGGCAAAGATTCGAGCCAGAAAAGGTAAACGAATATCTCGGCAAGTGAGCTGCAGACACACGTTGCTGCATGGATTCCTTGATGTGAAAAGGAAGGGGCATGAATTCTTCATGCCCCTTCTTGCGGGTCTGGAGGAGATTAGTATCCGCCTGTTTTCTTCTTCTCCCCAGGCTTTGGAGCCGGCGGAGCAGGAGCTGCCTCCTTCTTGGCAGGCGCCTCTTTCTTCTCCATCTTGGCGGGTGCTGCAGTCGCAACAATGCTCTTTGCAACATTCTTGCCGTCTGCCTCTGCATACTTCACGGTCGCCTTGTCTCCGACCTTGATGTCTGCAAGGGCCTTCTTTTCCTTGCCTACCTTCACTGTGGTCTTATCGTCCACGGTGAGGGCAACGTCACCAGCTTTCCCTTTCACGGTAAGGGTCTTTGCGGCAACATCTACTGCAACGACCTCACCTGTGACTTGCTTTACCTTAGCGGGAGCCTTTTTCTCCTCCATCTTGGCAGGAGCTGCCTCCTTTTTCTCGGCTGCGGGCGCTTTCTTTTCTTCCGCTGCAAAGGAAAGTGCCGCCATGGAAAGAACGAAAAGCACCGCAACAACGACTGCGATTGCCTTCTTCACGATATCACCCCCTTTCAATAGAGTATCAAGATTCAAGCCTTAACAATGTCCGTGCCAGCCTGGCAGATATCAGGATGCAGGGAATTAATAATAGAAACAAAGGGGTACAGGAACCCCGCCGGTTCAGTTTTCATGCCGGCCTATCCCTTTTCGGGGCATTTTCCCTTTTTGGGAAATCCACCGGCAAGATCCGCGGTATTAGGGGGGCAGGGAGACCGCCCCCCGTTATAGAGTATTAAAGTTTGAAAGGATTCATGAAAAGGATGATGAGCACCACGACCAGTGCATAGATAGCAAGGGACTCTATCATCGCCAGGCCGATGATGAGTGTAGTCGTGATCTTTCCAGATACGCCGGGGTTCCTCGCAACGCCCTCGCAAGCTTTGCTCAGACCGATACCCTGGCCGATTCCCGTTCCAAGAGCTGCGAGTCCGATGGCAAGGCCGCAACCCAGCGCAGCGAAAGCGTAATAGTAGATCTTCGAACCGGCTGCTGCGGGGGCCGCCGCTTCTTCGCCGGATGCCAGCGGTGCAAAGGCCATGAGCACCGTCAAGGCAAGAATCATCAGAGCGACAGTTCTTCTCATTGCAATTCCTCCTTTCTCCGAATATTTTGCCTAATGTGCTTCTTCGACTGAACCAGCAAGATAGAGGGACGTGAGAAGCACGAAAACGAATGCCTGTATCAAACTCACCAGGACTCCAAGGCCAAGAATGGCCACCGGAACAACCACCGGCGCGAGAAGTCCCAGCGCAAATAGAATCATGTGCTTGGCTATCATGTTCCCGAAAAGCCGGACCGAAAGGGTGACCGGGCGGACGATGTGGCCGATGAACTCCACAAAAAACATCAATATCATCAGGGGAAGCGCGGCAATAGAGCGAATAGGGCCGAGAAAGTGGTTGATATACCTGATGCCGTGTACCTTAATGCCGTAATAGTGTGTTGCAAGAAAGACAGGTACGGCCATCGACGCGGTAGTATTGATATTGCTCGTCGGCGCGGCAAACCCCGGGATGAGGCCCATGAAATTACAGGCAAGTATATATAGACCGATAGTGCCTATGAGAGGGAAGAAATGCCTTCCCCAGTGATGCCCTATGTTATCCTCGGCAAGTTTAAGAAGAGACTCCACCATAACTTCAACGAAATTCTGGACGCCCTTTGGGACAAGGGCAAGTGAACCTCTTAAGGCAAAGGCAACACCCACCAGTGTCGCGGATGCAAGAAACGCATAGGAGACATAATGCGGGACGGTATGAGGGTTTATGACGATGTCCATTAAAAGGGATTCTTCTTGCATACAGTCCTCCGAAACCGAATTCAGAGTATCTTAATTAAGACCCTTTCAAATGTCAAGGCAAGGCCCATTAAAAAAATAAATAGGCGAATTCGGCAGGGAAATGGCTCAGAATGCGGCAATGAGGACGCGCTCCATGCCCTGGAAATCCCTGGCGGTGCGGAGGCTTGTCATGCCGGCGGATTTGGCAATAGCGGTAACTGCCCCGGCCGCTCCATTCCCGATCTCGAGCGCCACGAACCCGCCGGGCAGGAGGTGTTCCCGCACGCCGCTGATTATCTCCCGGTAGAAGGCCAGGCCGTCCTCCCCTCCGTCAAGCGCCTCAACAGGCTCCCAATCCTTAATCTCAGTCTGGAGGGTTTTTAAGTCTGAAGTCTTTATGTACGGAGGGTTAGAGACGATTATGTCGAATTTCATGTCCCTTACAGGCCCAAACAGGCTGCCTTTCAGAAAAACTATATTGGAAATGCCGTTGGCCGATGCGTTTCTTCTCGCGTATACCAGGGCCTTCTCAGAAACATCCACGGCGTATACGTCCGAAGCGGGGATGTTCTTCGCAATCGCAAGCGCGATGCACCCGCTTCCAGTGCATAGGTCGAGAATTCTAATTGGCGAATCTTTACGTCGAACTTGCTCGTTAATAGTCTCTTCCACAAGCAGTTCCGTCTCCGGCCTCGGTATCAGGACGCCAGGGCCAACCTCGATCCTTAGCCCGTAAAAATCGACATGGCCGATGACGTACTGAAGCGGCTCTCCCGCAGCGCGCCTTTCAGCAAGGGATGTTATGCGCCTGGAGACCTCGTCAGGTATTTCCAGGGCAGAAGTGTAAAGCCTCGCCCTGCTTATCCGGAGCGTTTCAATTAAAATGGCCTCCGCCTCTTTCGGTGCGTACTCTATGCCGTTCGATGCAAGAAAGGCGGATATCTCTTTCAGCTTCTCTCCCGCGGTCATCGTTTATCCAGCGGACTTATGACGCCGAGAACATTTTTTGTCGCCACATGAGTATATATCATAGTCGTCTGGAGATTCCTGTGTCCAAGCAACTCCTGAATAGTCCTGATGTCATAGCCGCTTTCAAGAAGATGAGTGGCAAAACTATGACGCAATGTATGTATAGATGCCTGCTTTGTTATTCCTGCCTTTATTACCGCTTCTTTAAATGCCCTCTGCAGCGCTGCCGGGTGCAGATGATGGCGGCGGACAATGCGGCTCCTCGGATCGATGGAGAGAGCCCTTGCAGGAAAGAGCCAGAACCAGCCCCATTCCTTCCCTGCATTCGGATATTTTTTCTCAAGAGCGCCCGGCAGATAAACGCCGTTAATGTTATCTTTCCTGTCCTGCTCGTATACTTCCCTCGCAGTCGAGACATGATGCAAAAGTTCATCTTTAAGGCTTTCCGGAAGCACTGTCCTCCTGTCCTTGTCTCCCTTTCCGGAACGGACAATTACAATCCCTTGTTCAATATCAACATCTTTTATTCTCAGGCTGAGGCATTCCTGAAGCCTGAGACCGCACCCGTAGATGAGCTTTGCCATCAGACAATGCAGCCCTGACATTTCATCAAAGATGTTATTGACTTCCTTTATGGTCAATACTACAGGAAGGCGGCGCTTCTGCCGTGCTCTGATAGAATTAATCTGATCTTCTATATCCTTTTCAAGGACATGGCGATATACAAAAACAATAGCATTCAACGCTTGATTCTGAGTTGACGATGAAACCTTCCTTTCAACCGCAAGGTAGCTCAAAAAATCCTGCAGGTCTTTTCCATTAATCTCCTTTAGGTCTTTGCTCTTAACGAAACCCTGAAACTGCCTAAGCCATGCAATGTATGTTTTTTCCGT
>CAYYWY010000057.1:0-8622 GCA_964475485.1 uncultured Nitrospiraceae bacterium
TACACTCTTTCAGACGTGTGCTCTTCCGAGCCTTTACAGCAAGCACTTCAGACTACAGAAGAACGATTAAATATGATAAAAAACCAAAACCAGTTGAATCTATTCATTTCTTAACCGGACAGTAGTGATAAAAGGTAGAAACATAAAGGGCAACCTGATTTTGAAACAGCGAATTTGCTTGTCTAAAAGTCTTATTTTATGCGGGTGGTCAGTATGAAATTAAATTATTTTGGACAGCAGTGAGCGTGGATATATTTCTGTTGCTTTTGAGCCTGATCGTTTCCGCCGCCGCGACAGTCTGTCTCTTCAAGATCAGGCCGAACCTTTTTATGTTCCAGCTTATAGAGAGGGTCTTCGGCAAAAAGGCCGTTCGCAGAGAGTGGGCCATTATGCCGGTCCGGTTACGGCAGACGGGCAGCACAAGGTGAACCGATGAAAAGGAGGTGAGGTCCTGGGAATGTAACAGAAATTTAACATTGCTGTAACATTGTTGTAAAAAATCAGACGTATCTTATAATGAGAAAAAGGAGGCAAGTAATGGTTAAGAAAATAGTTTTCGGCATGGTTGCGCTCATGACGCTGGCGATGACATGCCCTACGCCCGGGTTCGCTGTGGACAAACAGATAAAGATCGACGGGTCGAGCACCGTCTATCCCATAACAGAGGCGGTTGCTGAGGAGTTCCAGAAGGCCAAGAAGGGTGCGGTCAAGGTTACGGTAGGCATATCGGGGACCGGCGGCGGTTTCAAAAAGTTCTGCAGGGGTGAGACTGATATCTCTGACGCATCGCGCCCCATCCTGAAGAAAGAGATCGATGCATGTAAGAGGCAGAATATCGAGTATATCGAACTCCCTGTTGCATATGACGGGCTTGCCGTGATCGTAAATCCGAAGAATGACTGGGTGAAGGAATTGACCGTTGCCGACCTGAAGAAGATGTGGGAGCCCGCCGCCCAGGGCAAGGTGATGAACTGGAAGGACGTTCGTCCGGAATGGCCTGATGCGAAACTGAAACTCTTCGGGCCGGGTGCCGATTCCGGCACATTCGACTACTTCACGGAGGCGGTGAACGGCAAATCCAAGGCTTCCAGGGGGGATTTTACCGCAAGCGAAGATGACAATGTTCTCGTCCAGGGTATTGCTGGAGACAGAAACGCATTGGGGTATTTCGGTCTTGCCTATTATGAGGAGAACAAGGGCAAACTGAAGGTAGTCCCCATTGTGAATCCCGCAACGAACAAGGCGATCACCCCGTCGCTCCAGACCGTCATGGACGGCACGTATTCCCCACTTTCAAGGCCTCTCTTTATTTACGTAAGCAAGAAAGCAGCCGAGAAACCCGAAGTCAAGGAGTTCGTCGAGTTTTATCTGAAGAACGCGGACAAGCTCACGAAACAGGTCAAGTACGTTCCCCTTCCAGCAAACGCTTATAAGCTTTCACAGGAAAGATTTACAAGAAAGAAGACCGGAAGCATGTTCGGCGGCGAAGAGAAAATCGGCATGAAGATCGAGGAACTGTTGAAGCTTGAGGAAGCAAAAAAGTAAGAGGGGCTGTTATCACAGGGGAAGTTATCGCAAATAACTTCCCCCTTTTTTTGATGAGACGGCATGGGTACAAAGACTCTGCAAGATTGAATACGGCAGGTTAGGGGGGAGGCTTCGATGAACGGTTACAAGAGGAAGACCTCGCAGAAGATAACCGAAGGCGTTATCGAGGGCTCGTTGTTCGTCAGCGCCCTCTTTTCCGTCGTCGTAACTGTAAGCATCGTAGGAATCCTGGCATTCGAGTCATACGGTTTTTTCGAGGTCGTCTCCCTCAAGGAGTTTTTCACCGAAAAGACATGGACACCTCTTTTTTCCGAGCCCAAATTCGGTATACTGCCTCTCGTGATGGGGACCCTTCTTACAACCGTTATTGCGGTAGTCGTGGCTCTCCCCCTCGGACTCATCACCGCCATTTACCTGAGCGAATACGCTCCGCACCGGCTCCGGGAGATACTGAAGCCGGTGCTGGAGCTCCTAGCTGCAGTGCCTACTGTCGTTTACGGCTATTTTGCCCTGTTGTTCCTGACCCCCCTGCTTCAGAAGTTTATACACGACCTTTCAGGGTTCAACGCCTTGAGCCCCGGCATCATCATGGGAATCATGATCATTCCCTATGTCAGTTCAGTCAGCGAAGATGCGTTGGCCGCCGTCCCTATGCAGATCAGGGAGGGTTCGTATGCCATGGGCGCGACAAAGCTTCAGACCGCTTTTAAGGTTCTCATCCCGGCCGCGTTCTCAGGCATAGCCGCGGCGTTCATCATTGGTATTTCGAGGGCAATCGGAGAGACAATGGTTGTTGCCATCGCCGCGGGAGGACAGCCGAACTTCACCACTAACCCGCTGGAACCAGTTCAGACCCTAACCGCATATATTGTTGCGGTGAGCCTTGGAGATGTCCCCCACGGCACTATCGAATACAAGACGATATTCGCTGCCGGCATGACGCTCTTTTTCATGACCCTGGGATTCAATATACTCGGCTTCTGGCTCAGAAAGAGGATCAGGGAAGTGTATTAACGTTAACGCGTAACGGGTCACGAGAAAAAATGGAAGACATAAAGAAAAGGATACGACACAACAAACTCCGGAACCACCTGTTCATGATAATAGGTCTCCTGTCGACCATGGTCGGCATGATACTCCTTAGTGCTCTTATGACCGACCTTTTCATCGACGGTCATGAAAGACTCGGCTACAAATTTCTCACCTCCTTTCCTTCCCGTTTCCCCGAGGAGGCCGGAATCCTGTCCGCGTGGGTCGGAAGCTTTCTCCTACTCTTAGTGACGCTCATTGCGGCGATTCCTGTCGGCATTGCCGCCGGAATTTATCTTGAGGAATATGCGAAGAAGAACTGGCTCACGAATCTCATCGAGCTGAATATCGTAAATCTTGCCGGGGTTCCGTCGATTGTTTACGGGCTTTTGGCCGTGGGGATGTTCGTACAGATACTGAGACTCGGCGAGAGCATCCTGACCGGAGGTCTGACCCTCGGGCTACTTATTCTGCCCATGGTCATTATGGCTACCAGGGAATCGATCCGGGCGATACCGACCATGATAAGGGAAGCGTCCTACGCAACGGGTGCCACAAAATGGCAGACGGTCCGGCACCATATCCTGCCTTATTCCATGGGAGGCACGCTCACAGGGGTGATTATCGGACTGTCCAGGGCTATCGGTGAAACAGCGCCGATCATTACCGTGGGAGCCCTGACCTTCATCGCTTTTTTACCCACATCTCCGATATCATCCGAATTTCCGTATCTTTCTTTCAAGTGGCTTATGGATCCTTTCACCGTTGTGCCTATACAGATGTTCAACTGGGTTTCGAGGCCACAGCAGGCATTTCAGATGAATGCAGCTGCCGCCGGTGTCGTGCTCATGGTGATGACCCTGCTTATGAACGGACTCGCTATTTATATTAGATACAGATTCAGAAAGAAGATAAAATGGTAGCGGAGACCCTGAAGGCGCAGTCAAGAAACCTCAATTTTTTCTATGGCGATGTCCATGCGCTTAAGAATATAAACATATCGATACTCGACAAGAAAGTGACGGCTCTCATAGGGCCGTCGGGGTGCGGGAAAACGACCTTTCTCAGGTGCTTCAACCGTATGCATGACCTGTATCCGCACAACAGATATGAAGGTGAAATCCTCCTGTTCCCTGAAAACGTGAATATCATCTCCGATGCCGTTGATCCCATTGAAGTAAGGATGCGCATCAGCATGGTATTCCAGAAGCCGAATCCCTTTCCCAAGTCGATATATGAAAACGTCGCCTACGGGTTGAGGGTGAGAGGCATTGACAGGAGGAGCCTGCTTGATGAAAAAGTCGAAAAATCCCTGCGGGGCGCGGCGCTCTGGGATGAAGTGCGCGACAGGCTCCACGGCCTTGCATTCGATCTTTCCGGAGGGCAGCAGCAGAGACTCTGCATCGCACGGGCGCTCGCCACGGACCCCGAGATAATACTTTTTGACGAGCCGACATCCGCCCTTGACCCAATAGCGACTTCGAAGATAGAAGAACTGATAGTCGAGCTGAAAAATAGGGTGACGATCCTGATCGTGACGCATAATATGCAGCAGGCTGCCAGGATATCCGACAGGACTGGTTTTATGATGCTCGGTGAACTGATCGAGTTCGACAAGACCGACAAGATATTCACCGCTCCTTCGGAAAAACTGACCGAAGACTACATAACGGGGAGGTTCGGCTGATGGCTGTTTTTGATGAAGAATTACAGCAACTGAAGGGAAAGATACTAAAGATGGGATCCCTTGTTGAGGACGCGATAAGGGATTCCATTCAGGCCCTCGTGGAGAGGGACAATGCCCTTGCAAAGAAGGTGATAGACAATGACAGCGTCATCAATATGCTCGACGTGGAGATCGACGAGGAGTGCATACGGCTGCTTGCGCTCAGGCAGCCGAAGGCAGGGGACCTGAGGTTCATTACGACAGCCATGAAGATCACCACTGACCTCGAGCGGATGGGAGACCTTGCTGAGGATATATGCGAGAGGGCCATAGAGCTCAGTGAGGAACCGCCGTTGAAACCCTATATCGATATCCCTCGTATGGCGGAGATTGCCCAGGGCATGCTCATCGATGTCCTGGACGCCTTTGTGAGGAAGGATAAAGCGAGGGCGTATGACGTCATAAGTAGGGATGACGAGGTGGACAACCTGACAGTCCAGATCTTTAACGAGCTGGTCTTCTTTATGATACAGGACCCGCGGGCTGTTTCACGGGCAGTGAAGATCACTTATATCGCGAAATATCTTGAACGGATTGCGGATCATGCCACGAATATCGCGGAGATGGTGATTTACCTTGTTGAAGGAAAGATCATAAGGCACACAGTCCCCCCTTCCGAGAAGAAGTAATCCGGCGGTGGTTTGGGGGGATTTCCTGACGGACTGCTCCCTTATGCGCGAATTGCCTTCATACAGTCTTCACGCCAGAGGCAATTTATCTGGTCGCATTCGTGCCCCCTAGTCGCATAACAGGGGAAATTTCCCTCTGCCCTCTGTATGGCCCTCACGAGTTCCAGCTTGTTCAGATTTCCGGCCTTCAGACCCATCGCCTTTGCGATTCTCCGGATTTCCTCCATCTTCATACCCTCACCTCCTGGCACATGTTTGAGACACCCCGGAACGCAAAACAGTCTCAGCATTTAGTTTACCCTGAATCTGGAGAAAGTCAATCAAATGATTCCTTTGGCGTCCGTAATCATTCTGCCAGGGTTGTCTTCCGAATGCTTCAGGAAGATGACATATGCCCTTAAAAGATACTATCATTAACCGAAACCTATGCGCATAGAGGACGACTATCACATGGCTAACAATGGTGACAACAATATCCGTGATTCCAGGTTGACGATCGAGTCTGAAATCTTCTTGAGAGAAGTAGTGGGCCAAGCCATGGACGGCTATGAGATAAGACCTTCGCAGCTGAAGATGATGGATGCCTGCTCAAGGAAAATCGAAGAGGGCGGCACACTCATGGCGGAGGCAGGGACCGGCACAGGCAAGACTTTCGCCTACCTCATTCCTCTTATCATCTCGGGAAAGAAAGCGGTAGTCTCCTCAAAGACCATCAACCTCCAGGAACAACTCGCATCAAAGGACCTTCGGTTTCTCTCCGGTTTGAAGAGGTTTTCCTTTGCTGTTGCAAAGGGTAGGGGGAATTACCTCTGTCTCAGGCGCTTCAATGCTTTCAGAGCTGAAGGAGAAAAGGATGCCGCCGAATACAGGATACTCCACCTGCGGGTGATGACCACCGATACAGGGGATATGGAGGACCTTGAGATGAAGATATCCTCCATATGGGAAAGAGTATGTTCTGATTCGGATGCCTGCAGAGGAGCGAAGTGCGGTTATTACAGTCAGTGCTTCTATTTCAGGGCGAGGAAGAGGTGGGAGTCGGCACAGATAGTTGTGGCCAACCATGCCCTCTTGGGAATAAACAGCATGCTTATTGAGAACTCAAGGATACTGCCGCACGCCGATGTCCTTGTCATAGACGAGGCCCATGCGCTGGACAGCGCGCTTTCCGATGTTATAGGGATCACCCTCTCAAACAGGGGATTCGGAAATATCCTGAACAGGCTCCTGAGGCTTGATGAAAGGGGCATCTATAAGGGACTGCTTTCGGGAACGCCACACCTTTTCGATCCAGTTCAGTCACTTGAGTCTGAGATGGAGTTACTCTGGCTCCTTTTGAGGAAGGAATTCAGAGACAGGGATACTATAAGGGGAGATTTCGAATTCAGTGACCTTGTCGCCGGTCTTTCGGATTCCATATCAGCACTCATCACGGAAATAAGGACTTCCGTCACAGGTCTCTTTAAGGAAGACGACGAGATCGAGCTGGTGGGATCGCTCCTGAAGCTGAAGGCTTTCTCCGACGGGCTTCGAGGGATTGCCCACGGGATGGATGGTTATGTGCGGTGGGTCGAGATGGAAAACGGCAGGACCGCCCTTAGGATGTCGCCCGTTTATCCCGGGGATTTTGTCATGCATCAGATCATTCCTGATTATCAGTCGGTTATCCTGACCTCGGCAACTCTTTCCGTTTCCGGGGATTTCCGTTTCATTTCTCAGGTGCTCGGCATCAAGGACGCTGAAACCATTACCCTGCCTTCTCCTTTTGATCTTAAGAGGCAGGTCCATGTCGAGACAAGGAGGGGGATAGACCTGAGGAGGGACGACGGTGCGGAAAGGCTTGCCGAAGTCATCGTTGAAGAAGCGTCCAGGAAAGACGGAGGGATGCTTGTGCTATTCACTTCCCGCGAGGTCATGAAGAAGACCTGGAAACTCTGCTCTGAAAAACTAGGCGATATGGGCCTCAACCCAATGATGCAGGGAGAATTATCCAGGAGAGTGATGCTTGAGACCATGCGAGAAAGCGAAAACGGAGTCATATTCGGCCTCGATTCCTTTTGGGAAGGGGTTGACGTCAAAGGGGATTCCCTGAAGTGCCTTATAATCACAAAACTTCCCTTTGAAGTCCCCACGGAGCCGATCGTTATGGCAAGAACAGAGATGATTGAGCGGGAAGGGGGCAACCCCTTCTATGAATACTCACTGCCGAGGGCGGTGCTGAAATTCAAGCAGGGGATCGGAAGGCTGATAAGGTCGAGGACGGACACCGGCAGGATAATTATCTGCGATGAAAGGATCGAGACAAAGGCGTATGGAAAGAAGTTTTTAAGGAGCTTGTTCTGATTTTAGAGATGGGAATAAAATAAACGTGTGCTCGGGAACAGAATCTTTGAAGTATAATGAACATCGGAATGCTAATTATCCGGGGGTAAAAAATGACTTTGAAAATCTTCCATACATCTGACATTCACCTGGGGATGAAATTCGCTGGATACCCTGAGGTGCAGGCAGAATTAAGCGAGAGCAGATTTGACACTCTTTCAAGGCTTATTGAGACTGCTAACAAAGAAGGATGCGATCTCTTTGTCATTTCCGGTGACCTCTGCGAGAGTGATTCAGTGGCAAAAAAGAACATAATCAGGGCTGCAAGGGCCGTTTCCGAATTCAGGGGAAGGCTGGCTGTTGTGCTTCCAGGCAATCATGACTTTATCTCTCCAGGATCTGATCTCTGGGCTCAGTTTAAAGAACACTCAGGAGACAATGTCCTTGTAATTGAAAAAAGAGAACCATATGGTTTAGGGCATTATGATCTTGATGTAAATCTCTACCCGGCGCCTTGTGATGCCAAGTACTCAGAAATAAATTATTTAGCCTGGATCAACAATGAGAAAAAAGAAAACGATGTAATCAACATTGGCATTGCCCATGGAAGTCTTGAGGGTTTTTCACGTGATCTTGAAGGAAAGTATTACCCCATGACCATTTCTGAACTTCAAATGTGCAATCTGGATCTATGGTTGCTCGGTCACACACATATTCAGTACCCTTTAAGGCCGGATGCTTCTAACAGGATATTCTACCCAGGTACACCTGAACCTGATGGTTTTGACTGTGAGCACGAAGGCAGGGCATGGATTATAGAGATTGATAAGAATAAGAAGATAAACCCAAGATCCATATCTACTGGCAGGTATCGCTTTTCACACGATACGGCAGAGGTTAACAGTCTGGATGACCTCTTAAGGCTGAAAGACAAGTATTCTAAGGAAGGGTACGGAAATGCCCTGATGAAATTGAAATTGAGGGGCAGACTTTCAAGGGATGAATATCAGGGCCTGCATGAGATCAGGAGTTTCCTCAATGATCACTTATTCTACCTCGCCCAGTTCGATACAACCGAACTGAAAGAGGAGATCACCATGGACATCATAAATCAGGAATTCACCGAAGGGTCGTTTCCCCAGAGACTGCTGACCGCCCTCTCAGAAATGGATGATTCAGACGCCATCCAGATTGCATATGACTTGATCAGGGAGGTCAGGAGATGATTATCAAGAGGATAAAAATGAACCCTTTTGGCTGTATTGCCAGTAGGGAATTGAATTTCCAAAGGGGAATGAATGTTATCCTCGGTCCAAATGAGGCAGGTAAATCCACCATTTTTAATGCAATTCAGAAAGTGCTTTTTAC
>CAYYWY010000058.1:0-6955 GCA_964475485.1 uncultured Nitrospiraceae bacterium
GTATTAATGGATAATGTTTCATCATTTTTTATGAATTTTTCAGCAGCCTGTTAGAAATCAAGTATTTTCTCTTTGTTCTCTGTGGCAAAAACTATTTTTGGAGGGGAAAATGGATTTTGGAGATCTGGGCAGAATAAGTCTTGACTTGGCTTTTCTTTCAGGCCTTTTCAGCATTGTCGTCATTGATTTGATTTTAGCCGGGGACAATGCTGTAGTTATCGCAATGGCGGTGAGGTCGCTTCCGGCGAGAAAGAGGAACAAAGGAATCATTTTCGGAGCGGGCGCTGCTGTTTTACTGAGGGTAATACTGACATTCTTTGTCGCCCAGATGCTCCAGATAAACTTTATAAAACTCATCGGAGGCGTATTGATCACATGGATAGCGGTAAAGCTGTTTATGGAAGGAGTGCCTGAAGATGGCATTGAGAAAGAGGCTGCAACACTATCTCAGGCTATTAAAATAATAGTCATTGCCGACATTACAATGGCTACCGACAATATGCTGGCAGTGGCAGGGGCTTCGCATGGGAACCTATTTCTCCTCCTTTTCGGGCTCGGCCTGAGCATCCCCTTTGTTGTCTTCACAAGCAATCTACTCTCCGTGCTCATGGACAAATACCCTGTTATTATTTACATAGGTGCTGCCATACTCGGTAAGGTGGGCGGCGAGATGATAATCACAGATCCCTTTATCGCGGGTATTCTTAAGCCCGGCAAACTGCTAAAATACTTCGTTGAGATTGTTTTTGCAATCGGTGTTATTTTGGGCGGAAAATTCTGGATGAAACGGAAGATGGCGATGGACGAAAAGGCCGGCCGCGTCCACGAGGAAATGCGGGTTTCTCCTGAAACAGAGAAGAGTGAGCTACATTATCGCAGATAAAGCAGGTACTATCGGAGTAGGAGATTATGGCGATCGAGTTAAGAGAGAGGCCTATTTTCATAATTGGATATGAGCGTTCAGGAACCACTCTGTTAATGGCCATGCTTGGGTGTCACCCCCGTATAGCCATCCCGGAAGTGGGCTGGCTTTTCCCGCGTATTTATCCCTGGCGTTATACCTATGGAGACCTTTCCATCGACAGCAATTTTCGCATCATGGCCGCTGAGATGCTGTTTGGACTTAATCAGCCCTTGTGGGGGATGAACCTGAACCCTATGACAGTGGTGGATGAGATTATCTCCTTGTCTCAGGAGCAAAGTTTTGCAGGCATTTATGCAGCCATGCACCACCGTTACACAAAAGAATTTGGGAACAAGCCCCGCTGGGGACAGAAGACCCCGAATAATCTGTTCTTCGTCCCGCAGATCCTTGAAAATTTCCCAAATGCGCAATTTATTCTTATTACAAGGGATGGCAGAGATGCCTGTGCCATCAGCCTGGATTCAGCCTTTGGCGCAGGCCATGTATATATGGCAGCACATACGTGGAGCTTAGCCTATACCTTTGTAAAGCCTTTCCGTGAAAAATACAGCTCCAGCACATGGTTTGATGTGAGGTATGAAGATTTGGTCAGAAAGCCTGAAAAGGAGCTTAAGAAAATCTGCGATTTCCTCGGTGAAGCATACTCCCCACAGATGCTTGAATTTTATAAGACACCCATAGGGGTTGCACGGGGCAAACAGCGAGACCATGCTCTACTGGGGCATCCCGTTTCGGACAAATATATAGGCATCTATGGCTATCTGCTCAGTATTCGAGACCGTCAGATCTATGCTGCCGTGGCCGGGGATACGCACAAGGAGTGCGGTTACGACCTGGATGTGGCGCCTATTGAAATATCAGAAGCTGATAAGGCCCTTTGGCGTGAGTTAGATGGCAGAATTCGTGCCGCCAGACTTGATAGTACCGGTGGGCATATTGTTTTTGAAAGCTACAGAGACTGGCTGGTTGAGCAGAGGATGGTGCGCAAGCAGAAGGGTATCTGGGGCGACAGGGATGTAACAGGGGAGTTTCCCGCTGGACATTCCGACGAGGAATATATAGTGGGTTTCCGTGCCCCGAAGCGATGGAAAGAACACTTCAGTATCAAGCGGAGATATGCCTGACCGGAAAACGCTCGTCCGCGGAAGCAAGGGCGTTTATCGGCGCCTCCGGTTCCACTCTTCCCGCACTATCAGCAGCTTCCCTTTGCCCCCGGCAATCATCCTCGAACCCGCAACTCTTATCGAGGCGGCCGCCTCGATAAGCTTTCTGCCGGACTTTGTAATCTCCGCTTCCACCGTGCCCTTCTCGCCCGCTAAAAGCGGGTTTGTGAATCTCACTGCTATCGCCGCGGTAACGGCGTGGATACCCTGCGCAAGAGCGGCCTTGATCATGGCCTCATCAAGGATAGCAGCTATGACGCCGCCATGGACAATATCCTTGTATCCCTGGAAACTCTTCCGGAGGATAAATTCAGCGGATGCCCTGCCGTCAACAAATGAGAAGTCGAGATTAAGGCCGGCTGGGTTCTCCCTTCCGCAGACAAAACAGCAGTTATCGTCTTCAAGTTCTATGTTCATGGTTCACGGTCCATCGTTCAAGGTCGAAATCTTTCTTCTGAGGTTGCTATAACGGCGAGCGGTGAACGATGAACTTACTTGTTCATCATCTCGAGGAATTCCTTGTTTGTCTTTGTACCCATGAGTTTGCCAAGGAGAAATTCCATGCTCTCAACGGTACTCAGAGGGTTAAAGACCTTCCTGAGTATCCACATCTTGTTCAGGGTATCCTTATCAACGAGCAGTTCTTCCTTCCTTGTGCCAGAGGCATTGATATCGATGCTCGGGAATATCCTCTTATCGACAAGTTTCCTGTCGAGGTGCAGCTCCATATTACCCGTGCCCTTGAATTCCTCGAAGATGACGTCATCCATCCTGCTGCCCGTATCCACAAGGGCCGTGGCCATGATGGTGAGGCTGCCTCCGTCTTCTATATTACGTGCGGTGCCGAAGAAGCGCTTTGGTTTCTGAAGGGCGTTTGCGTCGAGACCCCCCGAAAGGACCTTGCCGCTTGCAGGGATGACCGCATTGTACGCCCGGGCAAGCCTTGTGATACTGTCCAGCAGGATAACTACGTCTCTCCTGCCTTCAACAAGCCTCTTGGCGCGCTCGATCACCATTTCGGAGACCTGGCAGTGGCGCTGGGGTGGTTCATCGAAGGTGGAACTGATGATCTCAGCCGTCGATACCTGCCTCTTCCAGTCGGTGACTTCTTCAGGCCTTTCGTCAATGAGCAGTATGATTAGATGTATTTCCTTGTGGTTTTTCTTTATCGCTTTGGCGATGGACTGAAGAAGCATCGTCTTTCCCGTTCTCGGCGCTGCCACTATCATGCCCCTTTGTCCCATGCCGATGGGGGTTATCAGGTCCATTACCCTCGTGGAATAGTCATGCTGGCTGTATTCAAGCCTGATCCTCTGTGTAGGATAATAAGGCGTGAGGTTATCAAAAAGAGGCCTGCTGATGTTTTGCTCGGGAGATTCGTGGTTTATGGCTTCCACCTTAAGAAGGGCAAAATACCGCTCGCCCTCCTTTGGAGGTCTTATCTGGCCGGAAACGAGATCCCCGGTCCTGAGGTTGAACCTCCGTATTTGCGACGGAGATACATAGATATCATCGGGACTTGGAAGATAGCTGTAATCGGGGGACCGGAGGAAACCGAAACCGTCTGGAAGGATTTCGAGAACGCCCGCCCCGAAAACGTTCCCGGTCTTCTCAATCTGTGCCTGCAAGATTGCGAAGATCAGGTCCTGTTTCCGCAAACCTGCCGCGCCTTCAACATTCAGTTCCTGCGCGACCTTGGTGAGATCGCCTATAGTCTTTTCCTTTAATTCTGAAATCGAGATGTTTTCCATGATTTACCTCTTCGGATATATTGTCTGGCGGTTCTTACCCGGAAGGTTCTTACCTATCCAGGGGGGTTATAACTATGAAGCTCTTTATCTGCATATAACATATATAAAACTCATTATTTTGTCAATACCCCTGCCTCACGGAGAAGCCCGGAGCCTACTGTGAAACGGTAACGTGGTGCTTGACACGGCGGACGAATACCGCTTTAATTAGAGTGACAATCATGCTTATGGAGAGGAGCAAGTATGAAATACCTCTATGTCGTTGCGGGACTTATCCTTGTTATTTCGGGGATCGCGGGGACCACCTTGCTGAAGCAGCGCCCACCCCTGTCGAAGGAAGGGATACGGGTAAATGAGAGGGTAATAACCGCAGAAGAGGTCGAAAAGGCATACCAGGAGAGCTGCACTCTCTCTCCAGTGACTCCTGATAAGAGGCGTTTCATTGAGGACCTTGTCACAAAGGAGGTGCTCCTCCAGGAGGCGAAGAGGCGAGGTCTCGACCTTGAGGAGCCCTTCAGGCGCTCCATCCAAAATTATTATGAGCAGACCCTGCTCAAGAATCTGGCCCGGAAGAGGATGTCAGAGATAAAGGTGTCGGTGAGCGAAGAGGAAATTGCGTCTTACTACGGCAATATGGGGAAGGTCTACGAGCTGAGGATAGTACTGTTGCCAACAGATGGCGAGGCAAGGAAGGCAATCGCTGATTTTCCTTCTGAGAAGGCGGAAAGAAGGATGCTCCGCTCGGATGAGATTCCGTCCGAGATTCTGGATGCCGTTCTTTCTCTTAAGCCGGGTGAGGTATCGGGCAAGCCAGTTGCGTGTGACAAGGGGTTTTACGTTTTCAAGCTTGAAGGGTTCAGAATGGAGCCCGTCCCTCCTCTGTCGAGAATCCACGACGAGATACGGAGTGCCCTTGAGGAAAGAAAGAGGAAGATCGAGATGGAGAAATGGCTTGAAGACCTGAAAAAGAAGTCCGAAGTAACGATCAGTGAAAGGCTGTTGAAGGAGGGCTTGTGATGCAAAAGAGGACTTGGAGGCGGAGGCACTATTTCATAAGGAAGGACTTCCAGGGGAGGTTCGTCCTGAGGTTTTTCCTTGCCATACTCCTTGGAGCGCTTATCTTCACGATCATCCTCGGCGTCTTCTCGTCCCATACCCTAACGGTCACTTATGAAGACTCCTATTTGAGGGTCGATAGGACGCCGAAGGCCCTGTTCCTCCAGATCCTCCGGGCCCACGGGGCATACATTCTGATCCTCGGGGTTGCGATAAGCATCGTATCGGTGTTCCTTTCCCACCGCATCGCGGGACCTCTTTACCGGCTCGAAAAGTCTGTGGAAGATATCTCAAAGGGAAACCTCTCTTTCCGTATAAACCTCAGAAGGAAAGACGAAGTGAAGGAACTAGCGAACTTGATTAATGGCATGATCGATACCCTTTCAGGCCGCATACAGGATATCCGGCTGCACACTGACGCCGTACGAAAGGCGCTGGCCGGACTCTCCGAGGATCTGGCAGCTGAGGGAGCGGCATCCGAAAGGATCAGGGAGCTCTTGGAGAAAGCATTGGACTCTGTCGAAAATCTGGAAAAGGCCTTATCCTTTTTCAACCTTGAAAGAAAGTAGAGATTCGCGGCTGCCTTCAACCATGCCAAAAAAACATGTGCTCTCACTTCTTCCGGCCCTCCTTGTGTTTTCTTACGCGCTGGTACTGTACTGTCAGCCCTGGCAGGGGGGCGAGAGGGTCACAACGGGATACGCCAGGATTATGTATGAGAGCGAGGAGGCACTGCGCGTGTTCAACAAGAGGCTTAAACTCGGCTCCCTCAGTTCCCTCTTTAAACGACGGAGCGAGATCTCCGTTGAGGGCCAGGTTTCCGAGAAGGTCGATATTATTGTAGAACGGGTGAAGAAGATCCTTGAGATGCATCCCCGGGATTTCTCGGTGAATCTGTATATCCTGCCCGATGAAAAGAGCGTAAGGGAAGCCTACAGGAAGAGGTATTACCGGGATGCGGAGTTCGTAGCGTTCTACGCCCCGGCGGAAAAGGCTATCTATATAGCTGCCGGCGAGACGAAATCGAACATCCTCGCCCATGAGATTGCCCATGCGGTGATCGACCAGTTCTTCGGAGTGGCGGCCCCCGTAAAGATCCACGAGATTCTCGCGCAGTATGTGGATGAGAATTTTGAGGAGTGAAATAAGGTAAAGTTTTTCCGGATGATCGAGTTTGACGGCTGTATCTCTATCTGTTATCATTTTATCAAAAGTGTAATCACTGGAGGTAAAAAGCATGGTAAGGACACAAATCCAGTTGACGGAAGAGCAGGCAGAGATCATAAAGAAAATTGCAAAGTCTCGACACCTTTCCGTGGCGGAACTTATAAGGCAAGCGGTAAATGGCGTCATAAAATCGGGAGCTGGTGTCTCCGCTGAGGAAAGGCGGAAAAGGGCGCTTCGTATCGCCGGTCGGTTCAGATCAGGTAAGCGCGACATTTCTGAAAAACATGACAAATACCTTTCTGAAGCGTTTAAGAAATGATGCTCTTCATCGATACATCGGCCTTTTATGCCGTCCTTGACAGGGACGATGATAATCATCAAAAAGCGCTGAAGATATGGAATGACGTGCTGGGCGATGAGAATACCATAATTACCAGCAACTATGTGCTGGTTGAGAGTTTTACTCTCATACAGCACCGGCTCGGCGCGGAGGCGATGAGAGGATTTCACGAGGATGTGCTGCCATTGATAAGTACCGAATGGGTTGACGAAACCGTCCACCGGGCGGCAGTCAGCGCCCTGCTTGCCGCATCGAGGCTGAAACTCAGTCTTGTTGACTGCGTGAGCTTTGAAATAATGCGCACCCTCGGAATTAAGACGGTTTTTGCCTTCGATCCCCATTTTTCCGAACAGGGGTTCCGATGTATCCCTTGAAAGCGACGAAAGCGGGCAGTAAACATATCAATATCGAAATAGACGAGGAATATTGCCGCATGGCGCTCAATCGTCTTAAAGAAGAAGGGCGGGATTTGTTCAGAGAGTCGAAGGTTGAGTTTTCAAGAGCAGGTGACAATAATTATGGGTAATGTCAAGTCTTTTCTGCAAAATCTCAC
>CAYYWY010000059.1:0-6838 GCA_964475485.1 uncultured Nitrospiraceae bacterium
TTTTGCAGCCCTGAGAATAAAGACCTTCGTTTTGGCAGAAATGCAAAAAAAAGGTCACACCCGAGATAAAATTAAGGGAGCTGCTTAGTTAGGGGCTACAAATACGGTGTGGAGCTGTCAGTAGACAAAGGTCCTGGGGTCTTTAAGCTTGTGGCACCGGTTACAGAGCCCCTTGGCATCTTTAGGGCTCACAACCCACGTATGTGCCTTATGGCAGTCCAGACATTCCATCCCTTTCCTCATGTGAAGGCCGTGCTGCCCCACCTTCGCCTCGTTGCCGTGACACTCCCCGAGGCAGTCCTGTGATTTGAGTTTTATCTTCCCGTGAGGCTTATGGCACTGGTGGCACTGGAAATTCGACATAGGGCCGCTTGAGGGAACCTGATGACATCTGACACAGCGGTCTTTCGGGACCATAGTGGCGGTCTTCTCCCCGAAGGAATGGCATTTCAGGCACGAGAAGGCCTCCATCCCCACTCCATGAACACCCTTGTCCTCGTGGCACTTCTGGCATGCATTCTCATCCGGCTTGAACTGATGGAGGCTTCCGCCGTGACACACCTTGCATTCGATATTGTGCATAAAGACATGCTTTGCATGCCCATAGGATTTCCTCAGGGTGACGGATCCCTGGGATATCTCGCTGAGGTGACAGTCCTTGCATTCAAGCCACGGCCTCTTCCTGCCATGAGTTCCTGAAAACTCGCTCTTTCCCTTCACCACATAGGTGATGAGGAGCTGGTTCTGTTCGATGAGGCTGAGGTGGTGACATTTTTGACAGACGATGTCCCTGTGCTTTCCCCTTTGCCACTCCTCAAACGCCTCTTTCATCATATGGCATGACATGCAGAATTCAGGGTCCTCCTGCGTATGCCTGTAATACTTGTATCCCACGATTACGCCCAGCACGGAGATTACCGCGATCAGTGCGAGGACAAAGCCCTTGAGATGCTCAACAAAAGCGTGCAGCAACCCTTCAAGTCTCTTCTTAAAATCCCCTTTCATAGAAGAAACACCTTATGCTTTCTTCTTTATCAGGAGCTTTCTTATAACGACAGTTATTGCAGAGAGCCCCATTATCACACTGATACCCTGGGATACGGAGATTCCAGGCAGAATAAACCCTCTTGCCGCATCTCCCCTGAAAAACTCCACTGTAAACCTGAGGACAGAGTAGAGGAACAGGTATATAAGCAGTAACTGCCCCTTGTACGATCGATGCTTCCTCAATGCCACCAGAATAAGGAAAATTGCTAATTCTCCCAGAGACTCGTACAGTTGTACAGGATGAAGCGGGATTCCTGTCCTTGCAAGGGACTCCGGATGAAGGAATGTTACAGCCCACGGCGCCTCCGAAACCTTCCCGTAACAGCATCCCGCTGAAAAGCAGCCGAGTCTTCCGATCGCATGACCGATGGCAATGGAAGGGGCAAAGATGTCCGTCGTCCCCCATATGTCAAGACGGTGCTTCTTCATATACCATAACGCCACAGGGATCGCAAGCAGAAGACCGCCGTAGAACACAAGCCCTCCTTGCCACACCTTCAGGGTCTCCAGGGGATTGCTGAGATAATAGCCGGGATTGATGGCGATAAAGAAAAGCCTTGAGCCTACTATTGCGGAAAGGAGCACATAGAACCCGATGTCGACGATTCTTTCCGGGGGCATCCCCTCTTTCTTCCCGAGCTTTGCGGCGAGGGCGAGAGCGGCGAGAAATCCGGCCGCAACGAGAACACCGTAGGTATGGACGGTGAGAGGGCCGATGCGGGCAAGAACGGGATGCATTATCTCGCCGTCTCTTCTCTATAACGAAGGAGAGAACTGAGGAGAAGGATGATAAGCCCCGTCGTGAGTGCCGAATCAGCAACGTTAAACACATACCAATGAAATCTCCCGACAAAGAAATCGATGAAGTCGGTCACCGTTCCAAAGGCGACTCTGTCGATGAGGTTTCCCACAGCGCCAGCCAGAATCAGGGATAGCCCCACCCTGCCTTCCTTGCTCCTGAAGAGCAGGTATAGGACAAAGACGATTGCAACCAACGAGATGACGACAAAAGTGGCGTTTCCAAAGCTCTTGAACAGTCCGAAGGCGGCGCCCTCGTTCCTCACGCTCACCAGTTGAAGGAACGGAAGAACCTTCACTACCTCAGATGGCCTTATTAAATTCCTTGCAAGGTATTTGGAGATCTGGTCAAGCAAAACAACCAGGAAAGAAATGAGAAAGCAGGAGGAAATTTTCATTTTAAAGTAGTATAACACCTCTGGCAGAGTTCAGGGGCATCCTCGTAAGTGCCGACAGCTTCGCTCCAGTTCCAGCATCTCTCACACTTCTTTCCGGGCGCTCTCATAATCAAGATAGAAAAGGACTCCGGCGGAAGCGGCTCCGCCGCCGTTTCAAGGGCTACCTGTCCGCGGTACGTCTCCCCTATTGGAAGTCCGGTCATCACCTCCACGTACGAGACAATAAATAGAGTGGTGAGGAAGCCCTCGTATTCCTTTAAGAGACCGAAAAGCCTTCCTCCTTCAGCCGCATAGAGGACCACCTTGGCTTCAAGAGAGTTACCGAGAAACCTCTCCTGTCTCTTCATCTCCACAGCCTTATTCACCTGATCCCTCAGGGATATGAGAGAGGCCCATTTCCCTTCCAGCTCCGGATCCAGGAACCTCTCATCTGCTTTTGGAAAACCAGCAAGAAAGACGCTTTCCTCCTTCTTACCCGGCATGAAACCCCAGATCTCGTCAGCAGTGAAAGAAAGCACGGGGGCCATTAGCCTTGTCATCACCGATGCAATCTGGTGAAGCACCCATTGGCCAGCCCTCCTCTCACGTGAATCGGCCCTGAATGTATATAGCCTGTCCTTCATGATATCGAGATAGAAAGAGCTCATGTCCACTATGCAGAAGTTGTGGATGCTGTGATAAACCTGGTGGAAGTCAAATCTCTCATAGGCATCGGAGACCTTCTTCACGAGACCCTGCAGCCTTGACATAGCCCACCGGTCGATCTCGAGAAGGTCATTGCTGTAATCCCCATCATCGAAGTCATAGAGATTGCCCAAAAGGAACCTAGCCGTGTTCCTTATTTTCCTGTACGCTTCAACAAGCCTGTCGATTATCTCACCGGATATCCTTATGTCATCCCTGTAGTCCTCGGCAGCAACCCAGAGCCGGAGCACCTCCGCCCCGTTCTTCTTGATGATATCCTGGGGGGCAACCACATTGCCCAGAGACTTCGACATTTTCTTGCCCTGTCCGTCGACAACAAACCCGTGGGTTAAGACCGTCCTGTAAGGAGCTGAACCCGCCGCGCCAACGGATGCGATCAGAGAACTCTGGAACCAACCCCTGTGCTGGTCGCTGCCTTCAAGATACAAATCCGCAGGCCATGAAAGTCTCTCGTCTCTTGCCATAACAGCGGCGTGGCTGACCCCTGAATCGAACCAGACATCAAGGATGTCCAGCTCCTTTGCGAAGGATGAACTCCCGCACTTGCCGCATCTGTACCCGGCAGGAATCAATTCTCCGGCCTCTTTCATAAACCAGATGTCGGAGCCGTTGTCCTCCACAAGCCTCACCGTATCTTCGAGGATACAGTGTTCACGCACGAACTCACCGCATTCCTCGCACTTAATCAGTGTTATGGGCACACCCCACGACCTCTGTCTCGATATGCACCAGTCGGGCCGGTTGGAAACCATTCCGTAGATCCTGTTGCCTCCCCATCTCGGTATCCACTCGACCTTCTCAATCTCACCGAGACAGCGCATGCGGAGATTGTTATGCCCCATTGAGATAAACCACTGTTCGGTAGCACGGAAGATCACCGGCTTCTTGCACCTCCAGCAATGCGGATAGGAATGGATTATCCTTCCGACACCGAGGAGCGCTCCTTTCGCCCTGAGAGTATCGATGATGGAATCGTTCGCCTTGAAAACAAACTGTCCCTCAAATTCAGGGACAGCCTTTGTGAACCTTCCCTTGTTATCCACAGGTGCGTAAATGTCCAGCCCGTGGCGCAGGCCTGCCTCATAATCATCCTCGCCATGTCCGGGAGCAATATGCACTATTCCGCTCCCCTCCCCTGAGGTCACGAACTCGCCCATAATGACTTTTGAAAGCCTGTTGACGAAAGGATGCTCCCCATGCATCCCTTCGAGTTCCCTGCCCTTGACCGTGAGGACGATCTTCCCATTGACAGGCAGCCTGTCCTTCAGATCGGCGGCGACAATATAGACATCTCCGTCCGTAGAAAGAGCGACGTATTCATAATCGGGATTAACTGCCAGGGCAAGGTTTGCAGGAAGCGTCCAGGGCGTTGTCGTCCAGATGACAAAGAATACTCTATTCCCCTTAAGCCGGGGGATGGTTCTCTCCACATCGGCATCAGGAGCCTTAAACCTTACGTAAATCGAAGGAGACTCCTTATCGGCATACTCCACTTCCGCCTCAGCAAGTGCGGTAACGCAAGAAGGGCACCAGTGCACGGGCTTTTTCCCCCTGTATACGTACCCTCCCTTCACAAATTCCATGAATTCCCCGACAATTGCGCCCTCATAGGAATTCGACATTGTGAGATACGGAGCATTCCAGTCTCCGAATACCCCGAGCCTTTTGAACTCTTCCCTCTGGATGTCGACAAAGCCGGATGCATAATCCCTGCATAGCCTTCTTTTCTCGAGAATCCCGATCTTGTCTTTCTTCTCTCCGAGGTTCCTGTCAACCTGAAGTTCGATCGGAAGCCCATGACAGTCCCACCCAGGGACGTAGGGAGAGTAAAAGCCTTGCATCGATTTGAACTTCACAATGATGTCCTTGAGGATCTTGTTCAGGGCGTGTCCCATGTGGATGTGCCCGTTTGCGTATGGAGGGCCATCATGGAGAATGTATGGTCTTCCGGCCCTGTTTTTCGACTGCATGTTTTCATAGACCTTCTTCTCTTCCCAGAACCTGAGCATGTCGGGTTCCTTCAGAGTCAGGTTTGCCTTCATTGGAAAGGCGGTCTGTGGCAGATTGAGAGTATTCTTATAATCTTCGGGCATAACCACTAAAATTACCACTACGCGCCGCGCGAAGTCAAGATTTTACAGGATTTTTCCGGCCGTTTGTGCGTTCAGGAGTTCAGCAGATCCTGGAGCACAACCTCGATATTCAGGTGCTTGAGGGCAGCCTTTTCAATATCCTCGTTTGAGAGTGATTTAAGGTAAGGAAAGACCCCCAGCACGGGCACTGGGCTCAGTTGCTGAAGAACCAGCGGATTGGTATTTTCGGCCACGGTGCCCTCTGGTCTCCTAGTGAAGTTGATCACGACACCCGCAACCCTTATGCCTCCCTTTAATGCATGATGCACTGTGAGGAGAGTGTGATTCAGAGTTCCAAGGGAAGGCCGGGCCACAATGATTACCGGAAGAGACAGTTCCTTTATGAGATCAATGACATAGTAATCTTTTCTGATGGGAACCAGAATTCCCCCCACCCCTTCCACAACCACGGCATGGTAACGACGGAGGAGCTCGCCGAACCTTTCAAGGATAACTTCTGTGCTTATCGGCCTGCTTTCCATCTCCGACGCAAGGGACGGCGCAACTGGCGTCTCAAAGCAATATGGCGTGATGGAAGCAATGGTTTCCTCCATCCCTGCAACCTTCTTCAGAAACATGCCGTCGGAAGGACAAGGGTTCTTTCCAACAAGCGAACAGCCGGTCTCGATGGGCTTCATACCGCAGGCAGTCATTCCATGGGCATGGATAGCCTTGATGAGGGCTGCAGCAACCACGGTCTTTCCCACTCCGGTATCTGTACCTGTTACAAAAAAGCCCCGGCTCATATCCTTGAATCGATTCTGAAAACCTGTCCCGTAATGCCCTTGGTCGATACGAGATATACGATGAATCTCGCCACTTCCCGGGGGTCCGAAAGGGCATTAATGACACTTTCCTGCTTTGCCCTTCTCATCGCTCCTGGTGCATGCGCACCCATGTCAGTGGCCATGTAACCCGGCAGGACCGCGTTCACCCTGATATTTTCTCCAGCAAGTTCTCTTGCCATTGTACGGGTGAAACCGACAAGCGCTGCCTTTGAAGCACTGTACGCAGCCTGCCCGGCTTTTCCCCCAAGCCCTGAATTCGAAGAAATGTTGACGATATGGCCTCCACCGGATCGTGCCATCAGCGGCGCAAACGACTTCGCCATGTTAAAACACCCCTTAAGATTCACTCGTATCACCTCGTCCCAGTCATCCTCCCCGTACCGCATGATGAGTCCATCTCTTGTAACCCCCGCGTTATTAACGACCACATCAATTCTCCCCCACCGCTCATAAGCACTATGAGCCATCTCTTCCACTTCACGTTGATTACCCACATCAGCCCCCATTGCCATGGACGAAGGGCTCGCCCTCAACGCAACCTCCCTTGCTTCATTATGTGATCGACAATAATTAACCGCTACTGAATATCCAGACTCGCCCAGCTCGATGGCGATCTCCCGGCCAAGCCCCTTTGATGCGCCGGTAACAACAGCGACTTTCATTCAGCTGCCGTCCCCATTTCCGTGGATACACCCTCCTCTCTGTTGAATTAAATATACCCTTTCCCAATCTTAATTTTCCAGATGTTGGAAGAGATTCTTCTTAGACGATCAGTGATCGCTCAAAAACTCTACAAGGTGGTCACTATGTATCTGCCGACCCCGCACACTCAAAAAAGGGTGGTTGACAAAGAAGAAGGCTTTCATGTATCTTAAACTCTCGTTCTTTGAAAAGCTAAAAACGTGCGTAGTAAACCTGTCGATTCGTGAGTTAACCAGTTTCAAATGAGAGTTTGATCCTGGCTCAGAAC
>CAYYWY010000060.1:0-6821 GCA_964475485.1 uncultured Nitrospiraceae bacterium
GAGGGCTGCTTCTTCAGGGATGGGATGACTCCGATGAAAACGTAATGTCCCTGAGAGCGGTCACAAAACGCCAGCCGACTAAGGAAGAGTATGAAGCGATGGCCTTTGCCTGGAAGGTCTGCAAGCACGTGAAGTCCAATGCCATCGTCTATGCGTTCAAGGACAGGACGGCAGGGATCGGCATCGGACAGACAAAAGGGGTCTTCTCCGCCCAGACAGGGCTGATGAACGCGGGTGAGCCGGTGAAGGGCTCCGTTGCCGCCTCGGACGGGTTCTTCCCATTCAGGGACGGTATAGACGTGCTTCATGAAGCCGGGGTGACGGCCGTGGTGCAGCCCGGCGGCTCTGTAAAGGACGAAGAGGTGATAAAGGCGGCGGATGAGCATAACATGGCTATGCTCATAACCGGCGTGAGGCATTTCAGACACTGATGAGATCTTTCAAAGAGATAAAGAAGCATTACGAGTTCACTGAGGAAGACGAAGCGCGGCTGGCTTCCCTCGGGGGAATCATGTCCGAGGGTGTCGACGAGGTGATGGATGACCTCGATTCCTGGATACTCCGGACAAAGGAGACGGCGCGGTTCTTTGCTGACGAAAGCAGGAGGAACCGTGTTTTCGGTTCGCACAGGAGGTGGTTCACCGATCTCTTTTCGGGGAAATACGACCAGCAGTATTACGAGAGGCTGATACGGATAGGACAGGCCCATGTGAGAGCCTCCGTGGAAGCCCATTATATGAACAGGGCGGTGAACATAATCAGGAGTTCCTGTATCGGCATTCTCAACCGGAGAATCGAGGATTCCGAGGAGCGCTCCGGACTCCTCGTCTCGATGGAGAAGATTCTGGACATCAACCTCGACGTCATCACGTCCTCCTATATCGAAGAGGAGCTGAGGACCTATTCCAGGGCATACAGGGTGAAGAGCGCACTTGTGACGTTTTCAGAGGGGTTCTCCCAGACAATGAACTTCGTCCTGATTATCGCCCTTATAGGGCTGACCCTCGGCGTCATAGGCCTTTTTGTTTCCGACGTCCGAAACCTTCTTTCTGGAAACCTCGAGCGCGGCATAATCACCGCACTCGGCTCCATGCTCATACTCTGGGTGATGGTCGAACTTATGAATACCGAGATCTCACACCTGAAGGGCGGGAAGTTCCACATAAGCCTTTTCATAGGCGTCGCACTTGTGGCCTTTATCAGGGAGGCGCTGATTGCGACCCTCAAGCATGAAAAGACCGAGAGCCTCTACTATCTCATCGCGCTTATCTTTGTGCTTGGGATAGTATTTTGGCTCGTGACAAAAGCGGAAAGCAGGGACGATAGATGAAGATCCTCGTCATAGGCGGGGGGGGGAGGGAGCACGCCATCGTATGGAAACTGAGGCAGTCGCGGCATGTGGATAAAATATACTGCTCACCCGGCAACGCAGGGATCGCTGAGATAGCCGAATGTATAGATGTAAGCCCCAGTGATTTCCATGCTCTAATGGATTTTGTGAAATATGAATGGATAGACCTCACGATTGTCGGTCCCGAGGAACCGCTCTGCAAGGGGATTGTGGATTTCTTCCGGAGAGAGGGACGGAGAATTCTGGGTCCTGATATGAAGACCGCGCAGCTTGAATCGAGCAAGGTCTTTGCGAAGGACTTCATGAGGCGGTACGGTATTCCGACCGCAGAATACAGAGTCTTCGCCTCTTACATACATGCAGAGGATTATGTGAGGATGAAGGGCGCTCCTGTCGTTGTCAAGGCTGACGGACTTGCTGCAGGAAAGGGCGTATTCGTTGCAAAGACACCTGATGATGCGGTCGAGGCCTTGAGGATGATTATGAAGGAGAAGGCCTTCGGCGATGCCGGAAACAGGGTGGTTGTGGAGGAGTGCCTGGAGGGCGAGGAGGCTTCCTTCATGGTATTTTGTGATGGAAGGACGATGGTGCCGATGGCGAGTTCCCAGGACCATAAAAGGATATTTGACGGCGACAAGGGACCGAACACAGGTGGAATGGGGGCGTACAGCCCGGCCCCTGTGGTCACGAAAGAGCTTGAAGGGGTGATCATGGAGAAGGTGATCTGGCCTGTTATGAAGGGGATGAAGGCCGAAGGCATGGAATACAAAGGTATACTCTATGCAGGGCTTATGATAAAGGACGGTAATCCGTGCGTGCTTGAGTTTAATTGCAGGCTCGGGGATCCGGAAACGCAGCCGGTGCTGTCTAGACTTGAGAGCGATTTCGTGGATATCACCGTTGCGATGCTCGACGGAAGGTTGTCCGAAACTGAGATAAAGTGGAAGCCGAAGGCATCCGTCTGCGTTGTCCTGGCATCAAGGGGCTATCCGGGAAAATATGAAAAGGGCAAGATCATTACAGGCGTTGACGCGCTCAAGGATGAGAGGGATGTCTTTGTGTTCCATGCAGGGACCTCTTTTGACGACGGTAATATCGTCACCTCGGGGGGGAGGGTGCTCGGGGTCACGGCCCTGGGAGCCGACATAAGGGAGGCAAAAGAAAGGGCTTACAGGGCGATAGGGAAGATCCACTTTGAAGGAATGCATTACAGGAAGGATATCGCCGACAGGGCATTGATGAGACCGTGACGTGTAACAAGTGGCCAGTGACAAGCTAAGAGGATGGATCTTTAAATAATCTGTTACTCGCAACCTGTTTCTTGTTACTGAACGGAGGAGATATGAAACCAAAAGTATTGATAATGATGGGAAGTGATTCGGACCTTCCTGTTGTGGAAGAGGCAGGGAAGGTCCTTGATGAACTCGGAATTCCCTACGAAATGACCATAGCCTCAGCTCACAGGACTCCCGGGCGTGTTCTGAAACTGGCCGTTGGGGCTGAAAAGAGGGGTATTGAGGTTATTATCGCGGCTGCCGGTGCTGCCGCGCATCTTGCCGGGGTTATCGCTTCACACACCCTTCTGCCCGTAATCGGCATACCCATAAACTCCTCGCCCCTTCAGGGGTTCGACTCCCTCCTCAGCACGGTCCAGATGCCCCCGGGTGTCCCTGTTGCCACCATGGCAGTGGGCAAGGCAGGGGCAAAAAACGCTGCTGTCCTTGCTGCTCAGATCATCGCGAGAAAGGACAGTACCCTGGTAAAGAAGCTTGCCACATTCAGAGAGAGGATGGCCCTTGAGGTGAAAAAGAAGGCTGATTCACTGGAGAAGCGGTGAGAACGCATATCGATTGTTTCCCCTGCTTCCTGAGGCAGGTCAACATCGCCCTGAGATGCGGCACAAAGAACCAGAAACTCCAGGAGAAGGTGCTGAAGGCTGTCCTTGAGGATATCGGGAAAGCCGACACCTCAAAACCCCCTGCATATACGACTACTTTTATCCACAGGAGGATCAGGCGGCTCCTCGGTAAGGACCCTTTCAGGAAGATAAAGTCCGAATATAACTGCATCTCCCTCGGGCTTTATCCTGCACTGAAGAAGATGGTTGTTGAAAGCGATGACCCCATATGGACCGCGTCGAGGCTTGCGATCGCGGGCAATGTCATAGATTTCGGCATCTTCACGTCAGTGGACATAGATGGTACGATTAGAAGGGCCCTCAACAGCCCACTTTCAATTGATGATTATCCTTCCTTCAAGAGCGCGGTCTCAGGCGCCGGGCAGATACTCTATCTCCTGGACAACGCCGGAGAGGTGGTGTTCGACAGGATACTCATAGAAACGATTGTATCAGGTGGAACGAAAGTGGTCGCAGTTGTAAAGGGCTCCCCCGTCATCAATGACTGCACGATCAGAGATGCAGGAGAGGCCGGGATAACCGGCGCGTGCGAAGTGATAGACAACGGTTCTGACTGTGTGGGGACAATTCTCCACTGGACATCTCCGGATTTCCGGAGGCGGTACGGGCGGTTCCCAGTTGTAATTAGCAAGGGGCAGGGGAACTTCGAAACGCTCAGGGATCCTGGAAAGACTGTATTCTACCTCTTTCAGTCCAAATGCGAAGTGGTCTCAGGAGAATTAGGCCTGTCCCCCGGCTCTATGATTCTGAAGAAATCCTGACTAAGTCTGCGGAAGCTGAATTATCTTCTCCCCCCCGTTCTTCTTTCGCCAAAACCGCCGCGCTCCCTTGATCCTCTCTCTCTCTTTTCCTGCGGCTTTGCCTCGCTCACGATGATGTTCCGATCCATGAAGCTGGTGCCGTTAAGCATCGAAATCGCCTTCTGGGCATCTTCATCCGAGCCCATCTCGATGAAACCGAAGCCCCTTGCCCTGCCGGTGGCGGCATCAGTTATAAGTTTTGCGGACAGCACTTCCCCTGCCTTTGAGAAGAGGTCCCTCAGATCATCCTCCGACGCCTTGAACGGCACATTGCCTACGTAAAGCTTCCTTCCCATCCTTCCTCCTAAAAAGAAAATCCCAAATCAGCCGATTTGGGTCAAGGTACCTCAAAGAATCAAAGATTTTTGGGGAACCGCTGATGCAGCAAACACTGCGTCATTTACGTAAATATGCCAGTTACTCAAGGTTTTGTCAAGAAAATAATTTCGAAAAGAAGTTTTCGGAACGCTCCCTGCCGATTGAGGACTGCGGGCCGTGTCCGGCAAGGACTACCGTATCTTCCGGCAAAGTCATCAGCCTGTCGAAGGACTGCCTCAGCCTGTTCATGTCTCCGCCGTGGAAGTCTGTCCTTCCCACGGCGCCCGCAAAAAGTGTGTCTCCTGTGATGACTACTCCTTCGCCGAAGAGGCATATGCCCCCGGGGCTGTGTCCGGGAGTATGCAGCACCTTGAATGCGAGTTTGCCCAGACGTATCTCCTGTCCGTCTTCCACCAGAAGGTCCGCCTCGGGCAGCGGCTCTATGTCATATCCCCAGAAGGCTGCCATGTCTCTTGCGGCCAGATAAATCTCCCTTTCATCCCTATGGATGACGATCTTTGCGCCTGTTTCCCTCTTGAGGTCAGGCACGGCCCCGACGTGATCGAAATGCGCGTGGGTGCAGACAATGTATTCAACATCGAGAGCTTCCCTCTTCACAATGTCCACGAGCCTGTCCGGTTCATCACCCGGATCTATGACCATAGCTTTCCTTGATTTTTCGTCTCCTATGATGAAACAGTTTGCTTCAAGCGGGCCGACAGAAAGACTTCTCACGATCATGCATTCCTCCCCTGAATATCACCGGCTGCTCAGCCGGCCTTTTATTTTTTCGTAGATATAACCCATTTCGTCACCCTTAAGCAACAGGCTCATGGCGACATAGATGAAGAGACAAAGGGCGATGGTGCCAGAAAGAAGGAGCGCTTTCTCCATCACCCGTCCCGACAGCGTCCAGATTTCTCCCTTGAGGATAAGCCATCCTGATAGACCCATAACCGCGGAAGCGATGCATATCCTGACAAAAGACCCCAGTATTCTCCTTGCATCGATGCGTCCCAGTCTCTGCCTCAGAAAAAGGAAGAGAAGCACGAAATTGGCGCTGGATGCGATCGAGTTCGCAAAGGCCAGACCGGAATGTCTAAGTGGACCCATGAGAAGAACGCTCAGCGCTATATTGAGGACCATGGCTGCCACCGCCACCTTAACCGGGGTTTTCGTGTCATTCAGGGAATAGAACGTTGCCGTTACCACCCTCACACCCACAATGGCCCATATTCCCATCGAATAGAAGAAGAGGGCATCCGCGGTTCCGGAAGTCGCCCTGTAGTCGAATACGCCTCTCTGGAACAGGATGTTCACGATCGGCTCCCTCAAAGCGATGAGCCCTGTCATGGCAGGCACGGTGATAAAGAAGAGTAGCCGGAGCGCAAATGAGAAATCCTCCTTCAGTTTCTCAAACTCACCTCTCACAGCGTGCTCGGACAGCGCCGGGAGAGCTGCCATGCCAATGGCAACCCCGAATATTCCGATAGGGAACTGAATAAGCCTCATGGAATAGTAGAGGTAGGTGATGCTTCCCGGAGAGAGATAGGAAGCTAAGATCGTGCTTACAAAGATGTTTATCTGCGCAACTGCCATCCCCATGGTCGCCGGCATAATAAGGACTGACATCTTCCTGAGGCCGGGATGACTGAATTCATAGCTGGGTCTCAGGTCATACTCCTTCCTGAAGAAGGGAGGGAGCTGAAATGCGAACTGGACCAAGCCTCCAAGGGTAACTCCGATGGCGACGGCGAGGATAGGTTGCTCCATCAGAGGGACCATGGTCAGTACCGCGACGATTATGGTCACGTTAAGCATTGCGGGGGACAGAGCCGGCAAAAAAAAGACCTTCTTCACATTGAGGGCGCCCATTGCAAGTGCGGCCAGACTGACGAAGAGGAGGAAAGGAAACATCACTCTCGCAAGTATTACGGTCTTGGAAAACTTCTCGGGGTCTCTGAGAAAACCCGGGGCTATAAGGGCGACGATCTGCGGAGCGAAGACAATACCCAGGAGGCAGCATCCTCCCACGAAAATAAGGAGGAAGGTGAATGTTGTCCTAACAAGACGCTTTGCCTCACCGTGCCCCTGTTTTGTCTGGTATTCGGTAAGCACCGGTATGAATGCGGAGGACATGGAGCCCTCGGCAAAGAGCTCTCTCAGGAGATTAGGAATCCTGAAAGCCACAAAGAACGTGTCCGAGATACCTGTGGCGCCGAAGTACCTCGCAAGTATCATGTCCTTGACGTACCCGAGGATGCGGCTTATGAAGGTTGCCAAGGAAATCACCCCTGCCGACCTTGCGATTCTCCCCTTTGTATCCATGACAGGCAATTATATCACAGGAATAAGGACAGCTGAGGACGAATATCCAGCTGTCTAAACCCAGAGATTTAAGTTGACAGTTAAGGGAAATTCCTTTTTAATTTAG
>CAYYWY010000061.1:0-6688 GCA_964475485.1 uncultured Nitrospiraceae bacterium
GAAGGCTCCTCTGCTCTAAAATATACTGCCCCGTCTTTATGTGCCACCAGAAATCGAAATCCTTTATCTTGACAAACCACTGAGAAAAGGCAAAGAACAATAGAGCTGCAAGAAGGGCAAGTGCAAGGTTTGATTTGAAAAACTTCATCGTTTATTTTATATTATTTCAATTCCGTACTCCAACGAAGAAGTGACAGATGGACAGCAGACAGAATACACTCTAAGAAAAGTTGTTTTTCTTAACTTCTACCATTGTCCCCGCGCGAATTAATGGAAGGCGAAACGCAGAGACCTCATAGAACTGTCCCGAATATCCTCTTCGTAGCGCTGCTCTTTCTTCTCGCACTTCTAATGAAGGCTCTCTATTCCCTCCCACTGGAAGATTCATTCTTATGGTATGCAGGCGTCTTTGTTTATTTCTATATCCCCGGAAGCCTTCTTCTGAGATGGCTGCATCCTGACGGGGATGAGTACTTCAGAAGGCTCTTCCTCTCCCTGGGCCTCGGCACCGCGCTGATGCCCATACTCTACACAATACTGAGAAGAATCTCCGTTCCTGAACTCCTGTATCCATCCGGGTTCGGATTTCTCATTCTCTGG
Source organism: uncultured Nitrospiraceae bacterium (assembly GCA_964475485.1). Taxonomy (GTDB): domain Bacteria; phylum Nitrospirota; class Thermodesulfovibrionia; order Thermodesulfovibrionales; family UBA9159; genus CAYYWY01. Next base: position 601 of record CAYYWY010000061.1, read on the forward strand.
AGCATCTTGACAATAGGGGACATCAGGAAAGAAAGGATACATTTCCTCGCCTTAGGCAAGGAAATCCCTTCAGTAATTTTCTTGTTCGCGTTTATCTTCCTCCTTCTTCACTTCAGCCATTTCACCAGTGTGGTTCTTCTAAAAGATGGTTACAGTTTCAGTGTTGATAGGTTCACTGACACGGCCTTTCATCTCGGCATAATAAACAACCTGAAGAACTTCTATCCTCCTCTTTTCCCCTATGCAAGCGGCTACGATTTCTCACACTACCATCTCAACATGCATCTCGAAATCGAGATGTTCAACAGGGTCTTCTCACTTGACACCCTGAAGCTCGCCTTCTTTTATTTTCCCCTTCTCTATTTCTGCTTACTGGTATTCATACCGTACGTCTTTATCAGGGAACACCTTGCCGGGTCGCGGCTCATCGCCCTCCTCACAGGGATACTCCTCTTCGGCTCCGATCTCTCCTTCATCCCCGGAATGCTCGGCATGCTCCCCAAGGATTACCCGTGGACCATCGTTTTCAATACAACCATATGGTCCCTCTTCACACTGAACGGTTACCTGCCGTCGCTCTTTGTCTTGTTCCTGTCTTTGGTATATCTCAAGGAATATCATGAAAAAGGCAGCCTGAGGTCTCTTTTCATTTTTGCCCTCCTCGGCTATGCCGCATACGGCTTTAAGAGTTCGATGGGGCCCCACATCATGGGCGCCGCACTCCTTGCAGGAATCGCCTCAACGGTAATCCTGAGAGATGTAAATCGAAGCATTCCACTTTGTCTTGTCTCCTTGTCTTCTCTGCTTGTAATGGCGGTTGATATTGTCATGTTAAGGGGCGGTGCGGGTTCTAACATCATCCGTTTTGCCCCTTATAACGGCCTTCTTCTCGCCCTTGACAAGCTCGGCCTTACAGAGATCCCCAGGCTTTTCTATCCCCTCCTTGTTCCCTTTTACATAGCAAGCACTCTTGGTATTAGGGCGATCGGTCTTTTCCTGATTAAAGAGACGCAGAAAAAGACCACCTTTGGCACCGTTGTCGCTTTCCTGATAATTTTTGCTATTTCGGGACTCTTTCTTTACGAGCTATTGTACATAGGGCCCCCCTCGATGGATTTGAATGACGCAGCATGGTTTTCAGCGCAGTCACTTATGGGGGCATGGCTTCTGCTTCCCTTTTATCTTTCCCGGATGAGACATAACGGAAAGAAAATCTTCTTCACCGCGGTCCTGGCTATCCTTCTCTCCGCTCCTGCCACGGTGCAGTATCTCTTACTTCGATCCGACAGGAATTACCTCGCTTTTGATTCGAATGCGACGCAAGTGGTGAAGTACCTTGATGCCACCCCGCCTGGTTCGGTAGTCCTTCATCCACTTGACTTCGACAGCCCCTCGCTGGCCTCGCAGCTTGCGGGCAGATCTACTGTGATAACGGTATTTCGCGGCTTCGTCACAAATGTTACCGGCGTTGAAGAAGGTGGTATCAGGGTGCGGGAAGTGAGAGATTTCTTTTCTTCATCAAGCCCTATCGATAGATCAATGGTTCTCAGGAAATACGGGGTTGATTATGTGTACGCACCAAAGACATACACATCTCTCCTTGAGAAAGAACCGATGCTCAAACAGGTTCTGATGAACAACGAATATGTCATCTACAAGGTGGATGTTAATAGCAAACAGTAGGCAGTACACGGCTGAAATACAGATTATGAAAACACCGGTTAATGAAGGAAAGGCTGCAAATCTTTTTCCCATACTTATACAGGTAAGTCTCCTTTTCTCTCTCGCACTTCTAATGAAGGCTCTCTATTCCCTCCCACTGGAAGATTCATTCTTATGGTATGCAGGCGTCTTTGTTTATTTCTATATCCCCGGAAGCCTTCTTCTGAGATGGCTGCATCCTGACGGGGATGAGTACTTCAGAAGGCTCTTCCTCTCCCTGGGCCTCGGCACCGCGCTGATGCCCATACTCTACACAATACTGAGAAGAATCTCCGTTCCTGAACTCCTGTATCCATCCGGGTTCGGATTTCTCATTCTCTGGAGCATCTTGACAATAGGGGACATCAGGAAAGAAAGGATACATTTCCTCGCCTTAGGCAAGGAAATCCCTTCAGTAATTTTCTTGTTCGCGTTTATCTTCCTCCTTCTTCACTTCAGCCATTTCACCAGTGTGGTTCTTCTAAAAGATGGTTACAGTTTCAGTGTTGATAGGTTCACTGACACGGCCTTTCATCTCGGCATAATAAACAACCTGAAGAACTTCTATCCTCCTCTTTTCCCCTATGCAAGCGGCTACGATTTCTCACACTACCATCTCAACATGCATCTCGAAATCGAGATGTTCAACAGGGTCTTCTCACTTGACACCCTGAAGCTCGCCTTCTTTTATTTTCCCCTTCTCTATTTCTGCTTACTGGTATTCATACCGTACGTCTTTATCAGGGAACACCTTGCCGGGTCGCGGCTCATCGCCCTCCTCACAGGGATACTCCTCTTCGGCTCCGATCTCTCCTTCATCCCCGGAATGCTCGGCATGCTCCCCAAGGATTACCCGTGGACCATCGTTTTCAATACAACCATATGGTCCCTCTTCACACTGAACGGTTACCTGCCGTCGCTCTTTGTCTTGTTCCTGTCTTTGGTATATCTCAAGGAATATCATGAAAAAGGCAGCCTGAGGTCTCTTTTCATTTTTGCCCTCCTCGGCTATGCCGCATACGGCTTTAAGAGTTCGATGGGGCCCCACATCATGGGCGCCGCACTCCTTGCAGGAATCGCCTCTGTCCTTCTAAAAGGAGACAGGAAGCAGGGTCTTCTCCAATGTGCCGCATCTGCGGCGGCGTTCCTCACGATGGTTGCCGATCTCCTCTTGCTCAGAGGAGAAACGGGCGGCGATGTGATCGTATTGAAGCTGTTTTATGGTCTTCAGCTTTCGCTTGGAAACCTCGGATTACCTCAGATTTCATGGTTCTTCTATCCTGTGTTGTTCCCGATTTATCTCCTTGCCTCTTTTGGCGTAAGAGCCCTCGGCTTTTATTCCTTCAGACATATCTTCGCAGAAGAGATGCCCGATCCGACCATCCTCTTTCTGACAGCCTTCGCTTTATCAGGATTTCTCTTGTCGGAAACTATTTATATCGGGCCCCTTTCAGGTGATATTAACAAGGCCTACTGGTTCTCATCACAGTCATTGATGGGAGCGTGGCTTCTCTTGCCCTATTTCCTCCTCGGACTGAAGGATTATAGAAAACGGTTCGCGTCTTTCCTGATCACAGCCCTCCTTTTCGCTGTTCCCACCACTGTTCAGTTTCTGAATCTCCGTTCCGAGAAACATTATTTTACTGTTGACCGCTATGCAACCGATGTACTGAAATATCTTGAAACGACTCCGCCGAAGTCGGTAATCCTCCATCCTCCGAACTATCAATGGCCATCCCTTGCGTCGAACTTTGCAGGACGCGTGTCCGTAATCGGCATTTTCCGTTCATTTACCCCGGACTGGATCGGAGCCGCGGAAGAAAAAAGACGGCTGAATGAGGTATCGGAGTTTTTTAATCCGGCCGGCTCGGCTGACAGAACATATATCCTGAAGAAGTATAGAGTTGACTATGTTTATGCTCCCATCATATATGCAACTGTAATAGACAGAGAAAAGATACTTATCGAGGTCTATAGAAACGAAGCATATGCCGTCTATAAGGTAGTAACAGATAGTGGGTGGTAGGCAGCATGTAGAAGTATAACTGCCTATTGTCCACTGTCTACTGTCTACTTATCTCTTCCAGCAGTTCCTTTGCCCTGTAAAATTCCAGCGGCTGATAAACAGGAGATTTAAGGACTTCCTGCAATATCCACATTGCTTCTGAACTCCTGCCCGATTTTATCAGCGCCTTTGCAAGAGGAATATTGGGGAAAGGGTAATACCCGCCGCTCGTCGCGAGGTAGGAGGATACTTTTAATTCTGCTATCGCCTCGGGGGCCATTCCTTTCTCCAGCAGTATCCACCCAATAAAAAATCCCCTGACCCACGGGGGCGATGAGAGGGTCTTCTCCTTAACTATCATTTCACCTGCCTCATCCAGTCTGCCGTTCTCAATAAGCGAGTACACATAGTTAAAAGCGCTGCTCGGCCATTCCGGAAACAGCTCGTACGTATTCTTTGTTGATGATATGTCATCCCTGAGCGTAGGCACATACGCAATGACAATGACCGAAAAAACCATCACGACCGGCACTATTGCGGGCACATACACCCTTCTCAGACGCTCGGGGGCAAGCGGCAAGGCCCTCAGAGACTTCTCAAACAGCACCGAGATACCGAGAGCGGGCAGGAAGAGATACCGGTCAAAGATCGCGGAGTTTGTCAGACTCCCGTAGAGCTGCAGAACAGGAACCAGGAAAACGACATACAGGGAAGAAGCGAGTATAACAACCCGGTGCTTCCTGAAATAAAGCATAACAAACGACAGTGATACCGCTGCTATGATACCGCAAATAAGATTCAAATCGACGATTGAAGAACCGTCAAAAGGATAGCTGAAACTGAGTGGATATGGCTTGATACCAAGAAGCGTTTGGGCGCCAAGGATTTTTAATGAACGGAGAAGTCTTTCCCATAACTGAGGGGTCATGATGTCAACAGTACTTCCGAAATATTTCCGGCTTATCCCGATACATCTCAAGAGCCAAAGCAGGGCCGGTATGTTTACCAGGGCCCAGACCCCGACTGCTTTGAAAGCTTCCGGCCTTTTCGCCCTGTCACTCAGGAGATAAAGCACGGGTACGATTACCAAAAGCCCCACTGCGGTAAGCTTCGAAAGTAAGGCAAGGTAATAGAAGAAAACCCCCAGCACAAGGAGGACGCATTTTCTTGTCTGACTATTAAGAAAATGGTAGAACAGGTACATTGCCGCCAATGAGAACAGAGAAAAGAGCAAGTCTTTCTGTGATGAGATATAAGCGACGCATTCCACATGGACGGGATACGATGCAAAGATCGATGCTGCGGCAAATGCAGGGATATGAACTCCTTTCAGATTGAACAGGGCGTCTTCATCCTTATCACTATAAAACCGCTTCAGAAAAAAATAGACCATTAAACATATCATCACATAAAGTCCGATGCTCACTATGTGATACCCCAGAGGATTCAGTCCGAAGAGACGGTACTGAACAACATAGAGAAAATCCCTGACCGGAAGGAGCTCGCCCCAGTAATTGCTCTCTTTCAGAAATATTTCTTTGAAGTCCCACGGGTTCAGATTAGGAAGGATATCGTTGTCTATAAAATACGTCCTGTCGTCCCAGATGAACTTTCCGCGGACACCCGGTCCGTAGAGGACTAAGATGAGAACGAGCAAAACAATTACTACAGCAATGTTCGAAAACGGGAATGCGCGTTCCCCGGGGTCTTCAGGAATCACCTTATTCACCGCAATGAGCTCAGCGTATTGAGCGTCCCGAGGAATCCAGGATGGCCTGGGAACCTCTCAAGTCCCCTCATCGCCTCCCAGCGCATCTCCTTCAGGAGTTGATCCTTTGGGAACTCGAAAAAGTTGGGTGACATTCTTCTCACGAATATCGCGGCAACCCCGTCGATGTACACAAGGTGCCATTCATCATCCTTCAGAAGCTTCATCATCAATGGGTATATTTCGCCGGAATACGGATTCACGGTGCTGTGAACAATAGTATTGATCGAGTACATATTGAGCAGCGCCTTCCACTCGGGCGTGCCCATGTATATTGTTTCGTTTGCATTGAGGATGCTCAAATATTGTCTGTACACCCCGACGTTTAATGTCCTTGTGTCGATGAACATCTTGTAGCCAGGATAGAGCTTCCATATGAGATAACCACCCCAGTTGATGTCATTGAATATGTTTGCCTCGGGCGTTTTCACTCTTATAAACTCTGCAGCGTTTAAAGGAACAAATGCCGGTTCGATGAGGATATCCCGTGACTGCTTAAAGAATGGCCCCCTGAAAGAGAGGACGATAAGGAAGACGCAAAACACAACAAGGGCCCCATTGCTGATCGCTTTCGGGATATTCACGAAAACCCGCCTGCTGAAGTACACGGCGAT
>CAYYWY010000062.1:0-5235 GCA_964475485.1 uncultured Nitrospiraceae bacterium
TTCTCTTTTGTTGTCATTTTATCAAGGAGTGCCAGATTAAGTCTATACTATTTCACCCCCCCTCCATTCCATATTTTTTCAACTTCCTCCACAACGAAACCCTGTCTATACCCAGTATCTGGGCAGCAAGGGTTTTGTTGCCGCCGACCTCTTCCAGCACCCATCTGATGTAGGCCAGTTCCTGGTCCTCAAGGGACGGGATCTTACCTTCTCTCTTCCTGAAAGTCCTGATGCTCAGCTCCCTGAGGTCCTCGGGCAGGTGCACCACTTCAATGCTCTTTCCGTTGGAAAGGGCGACGCCCCTTTCGATGATGTTTTCAAGCTCCCTCACATTACCAGGGAATCCGTAGTTCATAAGAAGCGAGAGCACTTCCTGCGATATCTCGGAAACAGCCTTCTTCATCAGCGAGGAATATTTCTTGAGGAAATAATAGCTCAGCAGGGGGATATCTTCCTTTCTTTCCGAAAGAGGCGGGATATGCAACGAGACAACGTTCAGCCTGAAATAGAGATCCTGCCTGAAGCTGCCCGCTTTCATTGCATCCTGTATGTCCCTGTTAGTAGCTGCAATAAACCTTACGTCCACACTTACCGGCTTCGTCGCCCCAAGCCGCAACACCTCTCTTTCCTGAATCACCCTCAGCAGCTTCACCTGCATCGAGGGCGACATCTCTGTGATCTCATCCAGAAATAGCGTGCCGCTGGACGCCATCTCCAGAAGCCCATTCTTCATCGCGGTCGCTCCTGTAAAGGCGCCCTTTTCGTGACCGAAGAGCTCGTTCCCAAGAAGTTCTTCGGTAAAGGCTCCGCAGTTTATGGCAAAGAAAGGACCTTCGGCCCGTTTGCTGTTGAAGTGAATGTATCTGGCAAACAGTTCTTTCCCTGTGCCGCTTTCGCCGGTGATAAGGACATTGCAGTCGGTGGGCGCGATCTGCCTTGAAGTGTCTAGAAGAGCCTGCATGGAGTGGTCCTGGGTAATGATCTTCACTTTCCCTTCGTAGCGCTCGATCTGCTCCCTGAGCTGCCTGTTCTCGTTCTTCAGCCTGACCTTTTCAGCGGCTTCTTTAACAACCTTCCGCACCTCGTCCAGTTTGAAGGGTTTTGCTATGTAGTAGAACGCCCCCCTCTTCATTGCTTCGACAGCGGACTCGAGCGTCGCATAGCCGGTTATCATGATCACCTCGGCGTCGGGTGAAAGCTCGCGGCACCTCTTCAGTATCTGCATGCCATCCACCTTCTCCATTTTCAGGTCGGTCAGCACCACATCAAAGGGTTGCTCTTCGATGTACTTAAGGGCGTTCTGACCGCTCTGGGTCGCCACCACTTCGTATCCTTCCTTTTTCATAACATGTTCGAGGTTCTTGACCGCAATCCTCTCGTCATCCACAATCAACAGTCTTGCAACGTAATCCATCTCTATATCTCCTTTATCGGCAAACTTATGAAGAAAGTAGTCCCTTTCCCTATTTCGCTTTCGACGGCAATGCAGCCGTCGTGCTCTTCGATGATCTCATGCACGATGGAGAGTCCGAGCCCGGAGCCCTTCCCCACATCCTTCGTGGTAAAAAACGGATCAAATACTCTGGGAAGGATCTCGGCACGTATCCCCGCCCCGGTGTCATGTATCTCGATGTCGACGGTATCCCCCTCAATAGTGCACTTGCCGCGATACTTGAGGTAGTTGTATATCTCCGCAGTCTCCTCTGTCTTGTCGGCAGCCTTGTGCTGCTCCGCCCGAATCGAGATACTTCCCTCGTCCGTTACCGCCTCCAGTGCGTTCTTGATAAGGTTCAGGAACGCCTGCTGGATCCTTTGCTTGTCCGCAAATATCATAATCCCCTCCGGCACATCAAGGGATATCGCCACTCTTGTCGGAATCTGTCCCTTCACAAACCTGATCGTATCTTCGAAGAGCTTCTTGAGCTGCACCGTCTCCTTCTTGAACTCCCTGTCCCTTGAGAATTCGAGGAGTGAGCTAACGATATTCTTCGCCCTTTCTGTCTGTTCATCGATCATTGAAAGCAGCTCCCTCTTCTCCTCGGCGTTGCGGTCCTCAAGCTCCTCCATGAGTATCTGGCAGGACAGCGAGATATTCGAGAGGGGATTGTTCAGCTCATGGGCAACACCCGATAGTAGCGTTCCAAGCGATGCAAGCTTTTCCGACTGCACGAGATGTCTCTGGCGCATTTCGAGTTCCTTAAGCATCTTGTTAATCGCACTGGTAAGGGATACTATTTCCCTTTCTTTGGACTCTATGGCCACGGTCTCAAACTTACCCTCGGCAATTTCCCTCATGCTGCCTTCGAGCGCCTTGAGGGGTCTCACGACCATCCTTGAGAGGAGTTGTCCAATGATCACCGCAAGGAGGGAAAGGGAAACAACCGAGACAATAAGGATATTCTGCGACCGGGACAATATTGACTGAAGGTTTCTCCTCTCCGTTTTAGAAATCTCCTCGGAAATCGTTGTTATCTGTTTTCCGATCTCCCTTATTCTGCCTTCGAGGATCGTCTTATGCATCCCGCCAGTTCCTGAGGCCCGGCCTCCCCCTCCGTGTCCCGCGTCAGGTAGCGCAAGCGCGTATTCTTTCATCGTCTCTTTGTACTGCCTGAGGTCGTTCCCAAGCTCGGTGACCTGCCCGGGCCGCACAATTGTGCCGAATCCCTTGATGTTGCTCTCAAGCAACTCCTGGGCCTTCTCCACATATCGTAAGTTTTCCTGGAAGTCGTACTGCTTTCCATAGAGAAAAAGGTTCTTTTCAAACCTCCGGATCTCGAGCGTCGTGTCAAAGAATTCGGAGATCACCTCCCCGAACATTATCTTTTTTCCGAGAAAACTCAGTTCGAGTAAAGTGAAGATGGAGAGACCGATCACGATGGCTACCGTCCCGTAATACCCAAGGGTGATCTTCTGCCTGATACTCGACCGATAATGATACATACCCTATTTTAACAGCCGCTATTGCATAAAGCAACATTCGGAAATATTCGCGCGGGTTAAAAGATGTCCATACCCAGGCGTAAGCGGTCAGAATGCCGAGGGGTCCTCCTTGGGCAGTTTCTCCTCATCAAACGGCATGACTCCAAGCTGGATCATGACCGATTCAATCCCTTCAAGGAATCGCTCATATTCAAAATCCGCAAGGTCGGTGTACAATATCTTTTCAATAAGCTCATTGAACGCGCTGTAATCAAAAACCCCATCCAGAACCCCGGATCGTATCAATATCTCATAAAGGGTCTTGTCGTTCCTGAGATCGTCATCGTCCCTTATCAGAAGACCCTTCCTTCTTTCGGGCGATGCAAAATACCACTCAAGGGCGGCGCAGACCGCGTCATATAGTGTCACCATACCGGCGGATATCTTTCCCTGTCGCAGCCTCCTCTTGCCTCCGCGAATATGAAGCCTCGCCCTCTGCAAAGGCCCTTCTTCAGGTCCGAGAGCCCTTTCGTCCATAAGACCCGCGTGGGGCATAGGAAGTATCACCTCCTCATTCTCTTATTTAATTCTATCACGACATCTGCTTTCCACAATCTGGCATCATGATCCGGGCACTGTTTCAATATAAGATGGACTATTGCAAATCGCAACTACTAAAACCTGATCTCCCTCCGGGCGATAATGGAGCGTTTAAGGGCCGTTTCCTGTCTTTGAGAATCCAGATGTTGCAATATAAAACATTCATTGTCTTCCCCTGAATCGGCGGACAAATGCTGATATGCCTTCAATTCCACCGAGTTGCAGAGGCTGACCATGCTTGGCATGGAAAATGAAGTGATAAGCTTGCAAATGGTGCGTAAGAAGGAGGAAACAATGAAAAGGTTTTTAAGGGAGCTTGAGCATCTCTTTTCCGCAATCAGCTTCGCTGAGGCAGGCGAGTTTGAATCAGCGAGGGAAATCTTAAGAGAAGAAACGAACGACATGACATGTGACACAAGAATTGCGCGGAAAACAGACCTGATATCATCGTGCGAAGCAAAAGAGCAGAAAGCATGAGCCGTATGAAGAAAAAGATGGAAGACCTCATGGCAGCCGTCTCCTTTGCCGAAGAGGGAGAGTTCGAAACTGCGAGGGAATTACTGAAGGATGAGGGAAGAGTCCTGCTCGTCATGAGGAAAGGTGGGGACAGGAAGACCTTCAGGTATGCCCTGAATACCTGCAGGAGGATCGGTGCGGGCCTGGATATCCTCTATGTGGCCTCTTCCGACGCCCCGGACACAATGCTCGAGGAGTGCGTCTCGGAGCTGAAGAAGGAAGGAATCGACTATCGGCTTGTCCGTAGAAACGGGTGTCTGAAGCAAGCGATTATTGATTACACCACATCCAGGAGGGAGATTCTTTTCGCGGTCACTGAGTCCGCTAAAAGCCTGGAGACGGACTGCAAAGGGAAGAGCAGAGGGCTTTCAGATGCATGGAAGAAACTCCGGTGTCCACTGGTTGTTGTTGGATGATTTTAAGGCTTAGCAAGTTATTGAACAAACTTAATAAATTTTAAGGAGGTCTTGGTATGGCAGAACATTTAAAGAAGAAACCTGTAGGTAAGATGATTGTAACAGGTATTATCACGGTAGCACTATATACCCTGTTACTGACGAATCAGGAGACCATTAACAATTATTTCGGAAAGGGTGGCTGGTATGCCTTTCTTCCAATTATAACTGCCTTTATATTTTCCTTTGCTCACGGTGCATTCACTGGCAGTTTCTGGTCAGTCCTCGGGATAGAAGCAAAGAAAAAAAGGGAGGTTAAATAAGATGCACGACATAGCACAGACAGTATCAAACTTTGTTGATCTCAACTGGATGAATATGACCTATCTCTTTCTGGTAGGTTTTGTTGGCGGTCTTGTAAGTGGATTTATTGGCTCGGGTGGAGCCTTTGTCCTTACCCCCGGTATGATGAGTATGGGTGTGCCAGGACTTGTAGCAGTTGCCAGTAATATGTGTCACAAGTTTCCAAAGGCACTTGTAGGAGCAGCAAAGAGGGCAAAGTATGGCCAGGTTGATGTAAAGCTTGGTCTCATAATGGGCGCATCGGCCGAGGCAGGCGTCCTGATAGGTGCTCAGATCCAGGAGAACATCAAGAGGTCCTTTGGTGATGCAGGTTCAAACCTCTATGTGAGTATGGCATTTGTGATAGTCCTTGCTGTAGTTGGTGGGTTTGTGTTAAGGGATGCCTTTAAATCTAACAGGGTGCTGAAAAACTACTTCCAATGTTTATACGTATAAGGTATAG
>CAYYWY010000063.1:0-2438 GCA_964475485.1 uncultured Nitrospiraceae bacterium
TGATGGAGGGGCGAGAGCGGAATATTTTCAGGATGCATCTGTGGCCCCTGCTATTCCTGCAAAGAGAGAAAATGCCTTCGCTGCTGCAATAGAAAGCAAAGGTGTATCGACAAGACTTCCTATGATAAAGACCATTGTAAAAGCAAAGACAGCAAACCCGAGAGACGAATCCCGCCCCTTCCATCCTTTTTTTAACATAATAAATAAAAGCCAACAAAAGGGGATCAGGCCTAATACACCGAAACTTACCATCATATAGAGAAAACTGCTATGCGGGTTTCCGTGAATAAAAAATGGAAGCGATGGATCTTTCTTGTATATCTCCCAGGACTTTATGAAGCCGGCTGTCCCTGTGCCGATCAGGGGGCTCTTTTTTATCTCGGCAAATGCGATCTCCCACATGTGAAATCTCAAGCCTATAGATGTATTCACATTCCCCTGTTTATAGTGTAAAAGGTCTTCTTTAATCTTAGATACCCTGGACTGTACCACAGGAGAAGCAAATAACAGGGATATTATTATTATGCTGCCGGTCAGTATCTTGAAAATATGTCTCCGGCCCACTATATTGTAAACTATCAGAGGAGACAGGATTATTAATGCCAGGTATCCGCTTCTGGCGCCTATAAAACTCATGACCGCAAAAAACAGCATCATAAGAAAGGCATGCGTTATTCGGGCCTTCATGGCTTGAGCCTTTAGAAAATAAAAAGATGATACAAGTATGCCGGTTGTAAGTAAAAGGCTAAAGGGTATATGCGCTGAATCTCCACCCAGCAGACCGACAGGAAGCCCTCTTTTAAGCGGTATGAGGCCGAGAAATTGCAGTATCGCGACAGCGCTGTTCACTACAAGCCCTAATAGAAACATCTTGATTATTGTGTCATGTTGTGTTTTAGCTCCATGCTTCTCAGCCGCGGTCCGTGACTGCAAAAGTGACAGGAGCGCTATAGTGTACAACCAGTCGTGTGTCTTAAGGGCAACATTTAGTCCTTCAGACGGCACAGGGGTATAAATTAGCCCAACCCATGGAAGTATGATAAGCATGAGCACAGGTATTTTTATGTCCGCTCTTAGCCCCATGTTTTTTATATCACCCAAAAACTTTCCTGAAAATATCCAGACGGCAAGCACAAAGATCCCACAGACTGCGGCCGGAGAAGTGGCTATCGGTATAAAGAAAAACATACCGGAATAGCCCACCCAGAGGAGGTTGTCGGTATTAATCTTCCTTACGTATCCCATTCCTGCAAACATATTCCTTTGATGTCAGACTTGCCTGGAGAATCTGTTTATTTCCATTGGGGATGGTTTTGTTGGTCGGATGCCAGAGATGGAAACAGATCGCCATGAAGGGATGGACCTTCTTCATGAGCCCGTACTTGAAGAATCTCCAGGCAAGCTCCGAATCCTCATTCCCCCATCCCACAAAATCCTCATTGAAACCGTTCACCGCCAGTATATCCTCCCTGAAGAAGCTCATATTGCATGATTTTATGCCTTTGAGTTTTCTGTTCTTCACAGGGGGACATGAGGGAAAACGGAAGAGATGATGGACATTCGAGATCCTGCAGGTGAGCGCCATCTTCATTAATGTGAGCGCTGAATCGGCCTGCTCATGACTGAACCTTTCCACGGCATTCCGGTTCACATGCGCCCTTTTCCCCTGTATAAAATACCCCCTTTCAGCGAGCGCCATATGGTCTGATACAAAATGCCGGTTCACGACACAGTCACCGTCAAGAAGAATGATATAGTCCCCGGATGACCGTTTTATCGCCTCATTGCGGACCTTGGCCGCCCTGAACCCCCTGTCCTCCTGCCATATATGAAAGACCGGGAAAGGGGCGACGCCTGAGAAACTTTCAACCACGCGGGCGGTCTCCTCACCTGAACCATCGTCAGCGATAAGCATTTCATCCGGCATTTTCGCCTGGCTTAAGACGCTGTCAGTCGCCTTTTTCAGGGCGGCAGGGGTGTTATATGTCGTTATGATGAGAGAAACCTTCAATACTTCCCCCCGGTGAGCATTGCGTTCACCGACCCGATCTTGATCTTTGTCTTCAGCATAACCGGGATCCGTCTCTCGTCGTCGGTAAGCCAGATGTGTATCTCCCCCTTGCGGTAGAAGATCCCCTCGGACTGCATGAGCGGTTTAACCACGATGGTATGAAATTCCCCTGCGGGCACCTCAACCTTCTCTTTCCTCAGCACCTGCACCTCAACGTTCCAGACCTTCTTGCTGTCAAAAATCGTCACATACAAGGATTTGCCTACCTCAAGATTCTGTGTCCTGAGAAAGTAGAAGCTTGAGAGGGGATCGAGGATGAAAGAGGGTACCTCAATTTCCTTCCTTTCGTTCTCCAGGTGATCGATGTATGTTGCCTTCAGGGCAGCATGGTCAAAGATCACCTCTTTGTTCTTGCGGTTCTTCCCTT
>CAYYWY010000063.1:2572-2783 GCA_964475485.1 uncultured Nitrospiraceae bacterium
GTTATCTCCTCCCCGTTCTGCCGTACCTCCAGGGATGCCTCTCCTGCCTTGACGCCGGTCCAGGTGAGGTCGTAGTTAAGGATCTCGGGGATTTGGAAGGCTTCAACAGACGGAACAAATGCAAGAGTCAAAATGAAAAACGCAAAAATGAGGAGAAAAACCTCTTTGAATTTTGAATTGCAGTTTTGCATTGCGCTATAACTTTTTAGTC
>CAYYWY010000063.1:2849-3120 GCA_964475485.1 uncultured Nitrospiraceae bacterium
CATTCTGGCTCGTCCAGAATCTTTCTTAAAGAAGGATTCCGAACAAGTCGGAATGACAACCCGGCAAGCTAAAATGACAAAGGTCCGATTGCTGTATGGGTGCATTGTGTTATATTAATACATGCTTATAATTCCTGCAATAGATTTGAAGGCGGGCAAATGCGTCAGACTCCTCCAGGGCAGGGAAGACGCTGTGACGGTCTATTCGGATGACCCGGTGTCAACGGCAAGGCTCTGGGAGTCATGCGGCGCCCAACTCCTCCACGTGGTC
>CAYYWY010000063.1:3130-5037 GCA_964475485.1 uncultured Nitrospiraceae bacterium
GCTTTTACCGGGGCTCAGAAGAACCTTGAAGCCGTCGGAAAGATCCGTGCTTCGGTGACAATGGAGATCGAAGTTGGAGGGGGGATACGGGACCTGAAAAAGATAGAAGAGCTTCTCGGGATCGGGATTAACAGGATAATCCTGGGAACGGTCGCAATAGAGAACCCGGAACTTGTGAATGAGGCGTGCAGGAGATTTCCGGGACGCATCCTTGTCGGCATTGACGCCAGAGACGGAAAGGTTGCAGTGAAGGGATAGAGTGTACCTCAGTGGATGCAAAGACCCTGGCCAAAGAAGCGGAAAAAAACGGCGCCGCCGGAATTATCTATACTGACATCTCCACGGACGGCATGATGACAGGACCGAACATCAGTGCAATGGAGGAGATGGTGCATATGGTGAGTATTCCGCTCATAGCATCCGGGGGCGTATCTTCCCTTGAGGATATCAGAAATCTCGCGGGGATAAAGGGTCTCTGGGGCGTGATCACGGGCAAGGCCATATACTCTGGGAGCCTTGACCTGAAGGAAGCGATACACCTCGTAAAGAGCGAACACTCAGGACCTAAAGACAATGGATAAAGTGAAATTTGTCCATGAAATCTCCCCCTCCCCCTCTTTTCCAAAGAGGGGGAATTCCTCCCTTTGGCAGAGGGAGGCAAGGAGGGATTTTCATATCGCTCGCATCGAGAATTTTTCTTCTCTGTCATTCCGACTTGTTCGGAATCCTTCTTCCAGGGAAAGATTCTGGGCAAGCCAGAATGACATTAAGATCGTCTTTTTACGGATTATGGTGTTTTATACACAGCGTCATAAGTAATTGCGCATCAATTGTCATTCCCGCTTGTCGGGAATCTTTCTTCCGATTCCGAACAAGTCGGAAGGATGCCGGACAAGCCGGCATGACAGAATTCAGGAGTCTTTATCAGATTATGCGCAAACATTTCTGTCGTTATGTCTAATATGCTTGCGAAACGAATAATTCCATGTCTTGATGTAAAGGACGGCAGGGTCGTCAAAGGAGTAAGCTTCGTCAATCTCCGGGATGCAGGAGACCCTGTGGAGAATGCGAAGTTCTACGACGAGCAGGGAGCTGATGAACTCATCTTCCTGGACATCACAGCATCCCATGAAAAGAGAAAGATCATCATTGATGTGGTCGAAAAGACCGCTGATGATGTCTTTATGCCCCTGACCGTTGGCGGCGGAATAAAGAGCCTTGATGATATCAGGGATCTCCTCCGCGCAGGGTGTGACAAGGTATCGGTGAATACCACTGCAGTGAAAGACCCCTTCTTCATCAGCAGGGCTGCAGAGAGATTCGGAAGCCAGTGCATTGTGGTCGCCATCGACGCAAAAAGGGTGAGCAGCGTTATGTCCGATGCGACAGGGGAAGGATGGTTCAGCGATCCGTCGCTGAAGGAGGTCTGCCTCCTCCTGCCTCACCACCCCCCCTTGCCCCCCCTTAATAAGGGGGGGATGGGGGGGTTAGTTTGGGCCATCTCCACCCACGGCGGAAGAAAGATGAAGCTCATTGATGCGGTGAAATGGGCGAAGAAGATGGAGAAACTGGGCGCAGGGGAGATCATGCTCACGAGCATGGATATGGACGGGACAAAGGACGGTTATGACATAGAACTTACAAAGGCGGTATCAGAGGCGGTCTCCATCCCGGTGATTGCATCAGGGGGCGCAGGGACCCTTGAGCATCTCTATGAAGGGCTTGTGTACGGAAAGGCGGATGCGGCGCTTGCAGCGTCCATATTCCACTTCAGGGAATATACCATCAAAGAGGCAAAGGAATACCTGAGAGCAAAAGGGGTCGCGGTAAGGCTGTAATCGTTACACGTGATGCGTGACACGTAATGCGTATTGAGACCGCTATTTGTGACCCATAACGCTTAACGT
>CAYYWY010000064.1:0-2562 GCA_964475485.1 uncultured Nitrospiraceae bacterium
ACGTTAAGCGTTATGGGTCACAAATAGCGGTCTCAATACGCATTACGTGTCACGCGTCGCGTGTTACGGATAAAGCCGTACCGGGACCCCCTTTGCCCTCAGATACTCCTTTGCTTCAGTGACAGTAAACTCCCTGAAATGGAAGATGGAGGCTGCAAGGACTGCATCGGCCTTCCCGTAAACGAGCCCTTCGTAGAGGTGTTGCAGTGTCCCGGCGCCCCCTGAGGCGATTACAGGGATAGAGACCGCCTCCGAAACGGCCCTCGTGAGCTCTATGTCATATCCGTCTCTTGTCCCGTCCCTGTCCATACTGGTGAGCATGATCTCTCCTGCTCCTAATTCTTCCACCTTCCGCGCCCACTTCACAGCATCGATGAGCTTCATCCTTCTTCCGCCGTGAGTGGAGATAGCCCATAACAATGGGAAGTGAGAAGAGGGAAGTGAGAAGAGGGAAGTGAATGATTCAAGACAGACATCTTTCAATGACGGATCTTTGAACCACTCTTCACCTGTTGCCTCGGGCATTTTTCGTTCAACTCTCTTTGCATCAATGGCAACCACTATGCACTGGCTCCCAAATCTCTCTGCGGCACGGCTAACGAAGAAGGGGTCTTTCACGGCCGAGGTGTTCACCGAGACTTTATCGCATCCTGCACGCAGGAGGTCCCTGATATCATCGAGGCTCCGTATCCCACCGCCCACCGTCAGGGGCATGAAGACATCATTGGCGGTCTTTTCGACCACATCGATGATGATCTTCCGCTTCTCATGGGATGCGGTAATGTCGAGGAAGATGAGCTCATCGGCTCCCTGCTTGTCGTAGAATTTAGCGTTCTCTACGGGGTCGCCTGCGTCTCTGAGGTTGACGAAGCTCACCCCCTTGACGACCCTGCCGTCTTTCACATCAAGACACGGGATTATTCTTTTCGCAAGCATATCAAAATACAGTAAATCGTAAGCCGTGAGTAGTAAATGGTAAGTAACAAGCCCTCAAAGAAAGCATGCATCTCGGAACCATGTTAAGATTCACTGTCTTTCCCTCCTCACTCCTTTACGGCTTACCACTGGTGAGTTTTATCGCTTCCTTCAGGTCAAGGCTCCCAGAGTATATGGCCCTGCCGGTGATCACGCCCCAGAGACCCTTTATCCCCATGAGATCTCTGATATCCTCAAGGGAAGATACACCCCCGGAAGCTATGAGGGGAATACTCACCGTCTTGACCATCTCCTCCATCGCACTGATGTTCGGTCCTGTCATCATGCCGTCCTTTGAAATGTCAGTATAGATTATTCCTGCGGCTCCGTAATCCTGCATACTCAACGCAAGCTCCTTTGCCTCAACATGGGTCACCTCCACCCAGCCCTTTACAGCCACAAAACCGTTCTTTGCATCGATGCCCACAAGCACCCTGCCGGGATATTTTTTACATGCCTCTTTTACAAGCTCTGGTTTCTCTATAGTAACCGTACCCAGAATCACCCTGTTGATTCCAATGGATATAAGCAGATCAATCCGCTCCATATCCCTTATTCCTCCGCCCACTTCTATATCCATTTTCACTGCTTCCCTGATCCTGCGGATGCTCTCTATATTTTTTTGATTGCCAGTGAATGCGCCGTCAAGGTCCACCACGTGGAGAAAGGTGGCGCCGCACGACTCCCATAGTCTGGCAGTGGCGCTGGGGTCATCGGAGTAAACGGTCGCCGAATCCTTCCTGCCCTGGCGAAGCCTCACGCATTTGCCGGCCTTCAAGTCTATTGCAGGAATCACGAGCATCGTATTAATATAACACAAGGGTGTTTATGCGTAATTTACTTGCTTCATTGACCTGAAAACCCCCTTCACCCATGCCTACCGCTTTCCTGCCGGCAGGCAGGGGCAGGCAGGCTAACCCCAACCGCCGGGGGAGAGGGAACAGTTTGGGGGTGGTTGGTGATTTTCATTTTCCCTTGTGCTCCCGATCTTCGGGGGCGACGTGCCGATTTGCGTTTTGGGAATGAGGGATTTCGTGGAATTTCATGATCCAAAGGGCAGAATGAAAAAGGTTGATTTAAAATTCAAGAACGATCTTTTCTTTGGTCTTGTTCTTTGCGTTCTTATTCTCGAATTCCTTATATATACACCGGCCGCGCTATCCTTTCAACTTCCCGAGACCCTAAACTACGACCTCACGTGGGCAGGGATCAAGGCAGGAGAGGCATCCCTTGAGATACGGGACATCGGAGAAGAGGTAAAGATACTGTCCACTGCAAGATCTGCAAAGTGGGTGTCGGTCTTCTATGCGGTGAACGATGTGGTTGAGAGCAGGCTTACAAAGAACCGTAAGCCCGGTCTCATCGGCCAGCCTGTGAATTACAGGCTTAACATCAGGGAAGGAAGACACAGGAAGAACAAAGAGGTGATTTTCGATGAAATGAACTTCAAGGCGATATACATCGACTACCTCGACAAAGAAAGGAAGGAGTTCGACCTGCCTTTTCCGATTTTTGACCCCATTTCGAGCTTCTACCAGCTCAGGACAATGAACCTCGAGGTGGGCAAGTCCGTGTACGTCACTGTCT
>CAYYWY010000064.1:2588-2835 GCA_964475485.1 uncultured Nitrospiraceae bacterium
TGACAGCAAGAAGGTCTGGAACGTCGAGGTGCAGGTGCTGAGAAAGGAGAAGGTGGGAGTGCCCGCAGGGGAATTCGATACCATCGTAGTGAAGCCCCTGATGAAATCCGAGGGGATATTCTCAAGGAAGGGGGAGATATACATTTGGCTTACGGATGACGAGAGACGCATCCCTGTGATGCTGAAGACAAAGGTTAAGATAGGCTCCGTGAACGCAACCCTCGTGGGTGGAACGTATTGAAGGTAT
>CAYYWY010000064.1:2845-5028 GCA_964475485.1 uncultured Nitrospiraceae bacterium
GCTCATTATAACTACGTACAACAGTCCTGGGGCCCTCAGGAAGGTACTTGAGAGCGTCCTGACACAGCTCAGGAAGCCCGATGAAGTCATCGTCGCTGACGATGGTTCCGGGGAGGAGACGGGTGCAATAGTCCGGGGTTTTTCTGAAACCGCTCCTTTTCCTGTTCTTCATGTATGGCAGGAAGACAAGGGATTCAGGGCGGCTAAGATACGCAACGAGGCGATAAAACGGTCATCAGGAGACTATGTCGTTCTTCTTGACGGAGACTGCGTTGTAAACCGATACTTTGTATCGGATCACATGATGCTTGCTGAAAAGGGTTTTTTTGTGCAGGGAAAGAGGGTACACGTGCGGAGGGGCGCAGTGGAACGGTTCACCCACGAACAGACCGGCTCGGTGCTTGCCCTGATAAAGATGGCCCTGACCCGGGAGGTCGAGAATGTACATCATCTCTTGCGTCTTTCCATCCTACCGCCGGTAAAGAATAAGAAACTCAAAGGAATAAAGTCGTGCAACATGAGTTTCTTTAGAGAGGATGTTCTTGCTGTGAACGGTTTCAACGAGGATTTTACGGGATGGGGAAACGAAGACTCCGAACTTGCTTTGAGATTTTTCAGGTACGGGCTCGTGAAGAAGGTGCATCAGTTCATGGCGATCTGTTTCCACCTGTGGCATCCTACCAACAAGACCGAGAGCAACGGCAACCAGAGACTCCTTGCGGAGACCATTGCGTCGGATGAATATTTCTGTAGAAATGGCATTCATAAGAAGGATTAACCCCGACTCCCTCCTCCTGGCTGGGTATGCCGGTATGTTTTTCTTTCTGCCTGTAGCCACATCCCCCACGGCTATCTGCGGCGCATTCGTGCTTGCCGTCTGGATTGTTTCAAGGAAATTCCTGGTAGATATCAGGAAATGGTTCAGTTCAGACCTCGCCCCGCCCGTTGCTCTTCTTATAATTCTTCCGTGGTTCGGTCTTCTGTATACTCCTTTGCCCGACCATGGACTCAGGATCGCCATGAAGACGCATTACTGGCTGTATACCATCGCGCTGGCGCCGGTCATCATCGTACGGAGGAATAATGATCTGATCATCAAGACGTTCCTGGCAGGACTTTCAATAAACAGCGCCATCTCGATTCTCCAGTTTGTAGGCATAGCGCCTCTGAAGAAAGGGGTTTCGACGGGGCTGCTCGGGGGCAGTTCATCGTGGATATCGTATTCGTTGCTCCTTGCCTTGGGAATACTCATTGCGTCATTTTATTTCTCTAAAGCGGGGTCAAAAAAAGAACGATTGCTCTACGCCGCCCTTATCCTTCAGTATGTTATGACGGCAGGATTCATAGGGGGGCGAAGCGGATATGTGGCGTTGATGGTCCTTTCTCCATTCGTCGTGTACAACATTACCGGGCAACGGCATGTCATGAAGATACTGACCGGCAGTATCATTGCAGTATCTCTCCTGTTCGCCTTCCCAACTGTAAGGGACAGATTCCTGAAGGCAAAGGAAGATATTGTGCTTTACAGCCAGGGGAATGTGAGCACCTCTTTGGGATTGAGGTTCCATATGTGGAAAATCGCGGCAGAGGAGATCGTCAGGAAACCCCTGTGGGGGACGGGGACCGGCTCGTTCCGGCAGGCCTGGGAGATGAAGAAGGAAGACCATAGTCTCCCCTTCTTTGACCATCCCCATAACAGCTATCTCTTTATGACAGTGAGCTACGGCCTGCCCGGTCTCGTCGCCTTCTGCTGGATGCTCTATGTGATGCTGAAGAGAGGATGGAGAGGGAGGCATACGCCTCTGGGTTTCTCTGTCTTCGCATTGGCGGCGGTTTGCGCCATCGGAAGCCTTACCGACACACAGGTGCTAGTATTTGCGACAGCAACGGCGTTTCCTCTCTTTGCGGGTATTTCGGAGGCGACTATTGCCTGAGAAGGTACCTCTTTCAGTCGCGATCATCACCAAGAATGAGGAAAGGAACCTTCCGGACTGTCTAAGAAGCGTCTCCTTTGCGGATGACATCGTTGTGGTTGATTCCTGCAGTACCGACAGGACCGTGGAGATCGCAAATGATTTCGGGTGTCGCGTCTTTGTTGAGGACTGGAAGGGCTACGGGCCGCAGAAGAACAGTGCGATTGAAAAATGCAGATATGAATGGATATTGATCGTCGATGCGGATGA
>CAYYWY010000065.1:0-462 GCA_964475485.1 uncultured Nitrospiraceae bacterium
AACCATTGAGAATTATACCCTTTTTTGAATTTGCAGAATTCATTTTACACTATCAGTATTGTAAAAGGCTGTTCAATAATAAAAGGGGTTTTAAATATCATTGCGAGGGACAAAGTCCCGAAGCAATCTCAAATGAGCATCCTCGCAGAACTTTGATTTTCAAGGCTCCGTGAGTTGTTGAACAGGCTAATCGTAAACCGAGGAGGTAATTATGTTTGATCTTGATATTCCCGGTTTTGGCTTTATAAGATTGGAACATCTGGTGTCTGACTTCACAGGGACATTGTCTGTTGACGGCAAACTCTTGTCGGGAGTGAGGGAGCGATTGAACAAAATAGCAGAGTTTCTAAATGTGCATATACTGACTGCTGACACATTCGGTAAGGCAAGGGAAGAACTTAAAGGGATAAACTGTGAAATCCACATCCTTAAAGGCGAAAACCACGATATTCAGAAAGAGGA
>CAYYWY010000065.1:490-4609 GCA_964475485.1 uncultured Nitrospiraceae bacterium
TATGTTAAAATGCTTGGCGCAGAAAGAGTTGTTGCCCTCGGTAATGGAAACAACGATAGGAGGATGCTTGCCGCTGCAAAGATTGGCATTGCTGTATGCCTTACCGAAGGATGCTCAGTAGATGCCATAAAATCAGCAGATATTCTGGTAAATTCACCCATTGATGCCCTTGAATTGCTGTTTAACCACAAAAGGCTCAAGGCGACTTTGAGATTCTGAACAAACATCTAAAAGCTTTTCGTTCAGCATCTCATTGACAATGAAGGTATTGCCCCGCAACATATCGTAGATTGCCTGCCCTTGTTCTGAAAAAACCTCTAATAGTTATTAGGGACACATCCCCTATTTCTTGACAATAATATTGCCCCCCTGTAGAATTATTCCATGCCAAGAATAGCAATGGCCGTAGCGCAGGATTCACTCATCATGTAATCCACAGGGAATAATAAAGAGAAAGTCTTTTTCGAAAAAGAAGACAGACAAAAATATCTTGAGTTGCTCAAAAAATATTCAGACAAATGGAATGCCCTATCCTTGCATACTGCCTTATGAATAACCATGTGCATTTACTTGCAAGACCTAAGCGCGAAGAATCTCTCTATAAAATGATGCAGGGCACAACACTTTGCTACACCCAGCATATCAACAGGAAATATGAAAAAACAGGAAGATTGTGGAAAAGCAGATACCATTCCTGCATAGTTGACAGAGAACATTATTTATGGGCCGTGACAAGATATATTGAGCAAAATCCAAAGCGGGCAAAGATGGTGAGAAAAGAAGAGGAATACCCATATTCAAGTGCAAAGGCACATATCGAAGGGAAAAGAGACAATAGATTGGACGAAGAACTTTTTAACGGCAGTCAGAGGAAAGACTATATAGCATTTATCAGAGAGAGCATTACAGAAGATGAGATGCACCGATTAAAGAATGCAACGAGAACTGGAAGACCTTTCGGTAGAGAAGAGTTTATAAAGAGGATGGAAAAGAAGCTGGACAAAAGGTTCATACTACAGAGACCGGGCAGACCAAAAGGGCAAAAGAGCTAAAAAATAGGGGATGTGTCCCTCATTTTATTGAAATGAAAGCAGTCCTTATCAGACGATTCGGGCCTGCTGATGTGCTGAGAATAGAGGAGGTCGAAAGACCCCCGGTCTCGGGCGATCAGGTTCTCATTCGGGTCCATTACTCAAGCGTGAACCCGGTGGACTGGAAGATCAGGAACGGTTCACTGAAGCTACTTACCGGTTCGAGGTTTCCGATGCGTCTCGGTTTTGATGTCTCGGGGGAAGTGGTCGAGACCGGCCCTTCAGCAGACAGGTTCAAGATTGGAGACCGGGTCTTCGGCATGCTTGATTTCAGACATCTGGGGGCCTATGCCGAATATGCCTGTGCAAGGGAAAAGACCATTGCACAGATCCCGGGAAACCTGGATTATAAGGATGCGGCTGCTGTGCCCCTCGCCGCCCTCACTGCCTACCAGGCACTCCATCACAAAGGCGGAATAGGGGAAGGACAATCCGTCCTTGTAAACGGCGCCTCCGGCGGTGTCGGCTCATTCGGCGTACAGATAGCCAAAGCAGCCGGGGCTTTTGTCACGGGAGTATGCGGCACCGACAGCATCGAACTTGTGAGAATGCTTGGAGCCGATAACGTCATAAATTACAGGATACGGAATTTCACCGAGCAGGACGAAAGGTACGACATTATTTTTGATGCCGTAGGATTGCGTTCATTCTTTGGAGTAAGCAAGAGTCTGAACAAATCAGGCCGTTACGTCACCACACTGCCGAACAAATCCTCCGACGTCGTCAGCTTTTTCCTCACATCCATGCTGCCTCTGTTCTTCGCCGGAAAGAAATCAACCTACATCAATGTCCGGCCAAGCGGTGCGGACCTTAATCATCTGAGCCTTCTGATAGAGCAGAAGAAAATCGTACCCGTCATTGACCGCGTCTTTACTCTGGAGGAAATAGCAGAGGCTCATGCATACAGCGAGACCGGTCATGCCCGCGGCAAGATCGTGATAAAGATTTCGTGACATCTGTGGTAAGAGAACGGTTTTTCGGGATAAACTGAAATATGAAGGTCTGTGAGATATTCACGGGTATCCAGGGGGAATCCACATATGCTGGCGTACCGTGCGTCTTTGTAAGGATGACTGGCTGCAACTTGAGATGCTCCTACTGCGATACCGTGTACGCATATGAAGACGGTACCGACCTGACGGAGGATGAAATAGCCGCCAAGATAGGAGAAACAGGTCTGAAAACTGTGGAGATAACCGGTGGAGAGCCACTACTCCAAAAAGGCCTTCCCACGTTGGTCGAAGGACTTCTGGATCTTGGCTACAGGGTCCTCATAGAGACGAACGGAAGCCGGAACATTGAGGAGATCGACAGGAGGGCGGTGATCATACTCGATATAAAGACACCGGGGAGCGGGATGTCGGAGAAGGTTATGTTGTCCAACCTTTCCAGCCTCAAGTATGGAGACGAGGTGAAATTCGTTCTCACTGACAGGAAGGATTACGAGTGGGCAAAGGATTTCATCAGGAAATACGAGCTTGCGGGGAGATGTGAGATACTCTTTTCACCGGCATTCGGAATGCTGGACCCTCAATCCCTCTCAAGATGGATAGTGAATGACAGGCTCGAAGTAAGGCTCAATCTTCAGCTTCACAAGTATATTTACGGGCCCGATGTGCGCCGCGTTTGACGACTTAGATATGTCCTGAATTCGTGCTCGAAGTTGTCGCTTAGGATTTCTCTTCCCATCGCTCCTCTTATCTCGTCCATGCTCCAGAACTTTACTTCGTCGATCTCAGCCCTGTTGAAATACAGAACATCCCCGGAGTACATGCATCTGAAGGTGGTCACAAGCTCCGTCTCGTAAGGGTTTGTATGGATATACGTATAAAGATATTCAAGCTCACAGCCGGTGATTCCGAGTTCCTCTTCCATCTCCCTTCCGGCAGAGAGGGAGAGTTCCTCACCCACTGCAACATGTCCTCCCACAGAGGTGTCCCACCTGCCGGGGGCAACGTCCTTGTTGATGGAACGCTTCTGCAAAAGCAGCCTCCCCATACTGTCAAAAACGAGCACATGCACGACCCTGTGCATGAGGGAGGGATCGCCGTGGATCACGGACCTTGAGGCAAGTCCGACCACTTCGCCTTTTTCATTAACGATCTCCAGCTGTTCGTCCGATTCCTTCATGGCTAATTATAGAACACCCAGCAAGTCTCAGGCTATAACGAGAACGTGCCTGGGACGGTTTTGAAGGAGGCGGGACCCAGGGCCGGGATGACACTAAAAAGAGAAAGTCTTGGACCTGTGTGACTGATGAAGCGGAGAGCTTTCTTGGGAAATGCAGGCCCTTAAGGGCCTGCATCATTATTGGCTCAGAGTTTCACTACGTTTACCGCTTTTGGACCCTTCGGGCCGTCCACAATCTCAAAGCTTACTGCCTGACCCTCGGACAGGGACTTAAACCCGTTGTCCTGAATGGCAGTATAGTGGACGAAAACGTCTCCGCCGTCTTCTTTGGTGATGAATCCGAATCCCTTGGACTCATTGAACCATTTAACGGTCCCCTTCTCCATGCACTACACCTCCTTAGTCAAAAAAAGTTCTTCAAAAGGCCGGAAGGCCGTTGAAGTAAGAATAACGAAGAACGGAAATTGCCATAAAAAAGCCGCAAAGTCCAAAGTCTTTGCGGCTATATACGGCAACACACTACAAAAACTTCCGACTCCGTTTTTACTATTACACAAAACACAAGAAAGGTCAAGG
The DNA here is from genome assembly GCA_964475485.1 of uncultured Nitrospiraceae bacterium. Lineage (GTDB taxonomy): Bacteria > Nitrospirota > Thermodesulfovibrionia > Thermodesulfovibrionales > UBA9159 > CAYYWY01. Next base: position 4,288 of record CAYYWY010000065.1, read on the forward strand.
TTTTTGTTCATTCGTGTCGGCCAAAGCAGAAATGTCCTATTTTGGTTAAAAAAATATGGTTCTTCTCCAAATTAGTTGCTATAAGCGAATGCATTTTTAATGATTAAAATGAAACCCTTATCAGCGTCTTCCTGTTTGAGGGGCGCCCCATTGCCCTATGAATAATGCCCATGTCGCCTTCCTCCCTTACAGCCCTTACAAGCCTCCGCACCTGCCTCTCTGAGGGCCCGACTATAGAGGCCACAGGCCGCTGAGTGATGCACCCGTCTATCGCCTCCCGTACCGCCTCTAACCGTGCAATATCCCTTATGCTCATCTCGCT
>CAYYWY010000066.1:0-3939 GCA_964475485.1 uncultured Nitrospiraceae bacterium
AACAAGCCTGGGAGGGCTGCCTGAAATAATAAAGGACGGACACAGCGGGTTCATCGTGCCGCCCGGCGATATCGATGCTTTGGCCGAAAAAATTGAGATTCTAACTAAGGATCGAGACCTCTGTAAGCGTCTCGGCCAGAACGCGCGGAGGGAATATGAGTCAAAGTACACGCCCGAGAAGAATTATGAGATGCTGATGGGGATTTATAAGGAAGTTAGAAGTCGAGGCTAAGAGACTGAGAGTTTTGCAATGTCCCTAATAAAAAGTTTCGAAGACCTTGACGATTGGCAACGCGTTCTCAACGAGCCTCATCTTTAATATGAAAATCGCAATCATAGGCATTGCAGGGCTTCCTCCACGATATGGTGGTTTTGAGACACTGGCTGAAAATCTCGTGAAGCACTTAGGTTGTAAGCTTGATTTCACAGTGTACTGCAGTTCCTTCCTTTACAGTGAGAAACCACTATATTTAGATGGCGCAAGACTCATATATCTTCCACTTAAGGCAAACGGCATAATGAGCATATTTTATGACATGATGGCAATTTTTCATGCCCTGAGGTTTGCTGACCTTCTTCTGATCCTTGGCTGCTCAGGCACTGTCATACTTCCGATTGTTCGAGTCCTAACCAAGAGGCCTGTTATTGTCCATATTGACGGGATCGAATGGAAAAGACAGAAATGGAATCTCCTTGCAAGGGCATATTTGAGGCTTTCAGAGGCCATAGCCGTCAGGTTCGCCACAACTGTCATCAGTGACAACAAGGTGATTCAGGGATATGTGAAAGAGCAATACGGGAAAGATTCGGTTCTTATAGAGTATGGTGGGGATCATGCTATTTATGTCAGGAAGGAAGATTTTCTTGCAGAGTTCCCTTTTATGAAAGAAAAATACGCCTTTTCTGTCTGCAGGATCGAACCTGAAAACAATGTTCATATCATCCTCGATGCCTTCAGCAGGATAAAGGAACTTCCCTTCGTTATAGTAGGTAACTGGTTCAGTAACAGATATGGAAGGCGGTTGCTTAAGAAATACTCTACATTCAAACATATCCATCTCATTGACGCCATATATAACCAGAGGAAATTGAATGCCCTTAGAGGTAACTGTTATCTCTACATCCATGGCCACAGTGCAGGAGGCACAAATCCATCACTTGTAGAGGCGATGAGCCTCGGCCTGCCAATTATTGCCTTTGATGTTCCTTTCAACAAGGCCACAACAGAGGATAAGGCGATATATTTCAGAGACAGTAATGACCTAATAAAGGTCATCAAAGGTATTACTGATAGTGAAAGGCAAAAAATCTCCTTTAACATGAAGGAAATCGCCTTAAGGAGATACACCTGGCAAACCATCTGCGATAAATACTCTCTTCTTCTCGAAAATGGATAAATCCACTACACTTCCACTTCGTAAGTGGAAGGGGTAACCGCGAGGTTGCAGGGGAGGTTGGGTTCCCCTTTCAGAAGGACCCTGTTGCTCTATCAGGTCTCATGGACGAAATGGCTCAGCGACTGGATGAGGTGAATGCCCGCGCCGATCTTGCAAGGAAGATCATTAAGGAGAGATATTCATGGGCCTCCGTAGTAGATGGATACGAAAAGCTGTTCCATAAGCTGACCGGCTTAGGTTCACAGGCATGAATAAAGCGCTCATCTTTGTCAATCTGATGCGGCCATTGTCGTTGAATCAAAGCCGATGCGGTCGACGGGGGGCGCGGGGTGATGAATGAGGCAAGGGAACGAGGGCATGTTGACACCCGGATGCTAATAGCGTATATTTCAAAGTATATACTAAGAGGTGGAGCATGAAGACCGCTACTGCAAAAGATCTCAGGATAAGGGCAGCCGCAATCCTTGAAACAGTAAGTAAGGGGACCGAGGTCGTGATTACAAAACGCGGCAAATCCATCGCTATCTTAAAGCCTTTTGCCGCGAAGGCCGGGAAGGAATTCAGCCCTGTGGGGTTCGGTTTATGGAAAGACCGGAAGGACCTGAAGGACGTTACCGGCTGGGTCGACAAGCGGAGGAAAGAGAGATTTCAGCGGTAATCATTGACACGGATATCCTCATCTGGTATTTTCGGGGAAACCAGGATGCCAGAGGCTTTATTGCCGGGGTCCCATATCAGAAGAGGACAACAAGCGCACTTTGCGTTATGGAACTGATTCAGGGATGCATTGACAAGGGGGAATTGAAGGGCATAAAGGAGTTCGTACGTCTCAATTTTTCGAAGATCATATATCCTGACGAAAAGATATCGAAAAGGGCAATGGGGTTGCTTGAGCGCTATTCCCTGTCGGATGGCTTAAGAACCATCGATGCTCTCATAGCGGCATCCGCAGTGGCACACAAGGCTGCGCTGGCAACGGCAAATTACAGGCATTTCAAGAGAATAGAAGGGCTTCATGTGCTCCGCTTCGAGCCGTAAGAAAAGGACATCCCGTTTATGAGCGAAGATGGCCGGTCTCGAACAAAGTTACGCGGGGTTCAGAGTAACTGCCTAAGGTTGAAACATTCACCCCTATGAATAAAGCCCTCATCTATTACTTCTTCTCCTACCTCACCGTCTCCGTTGTCCTCGCGCTGGTCTTAGTCCCTTTGATGCGGCCGCTGTCGTTTCGTGTCGGCGCGGTGGACAAGGGGACTGGAAGGCGGGTGCATTCAGGTGTCATCCCGCGTCTGGGCGGTATCGGCATATTCCTGGCCTTTGTGATCCCCTTTGCGTTCTCCCTCACCAGAGGGGAATGGGATGCTTTCCATGGCAAGATGGTGGGGGTTCTCCTCGGTTCAACGATCATATTCCTGACCGGCGTCTATGACGACATTAAAGGCGCCAGGATCAGGACGAAACTCTTCTTTGAGGTTCTCGCGGCAGTGATCATCTATGCATGGGGAATCCGCGTCACCATAATCAGCAATCCCTTCGGCGCTCCCATCGATCTCGGCTGGTTCAGCCTGCCGGCCACAGTGTTCTGGATTATCGTCATAACAAACGCAATCAACCTCATCGACGGCCTTGACGGCCTTGCAGCGGGTACAGTCATCTTTGTCTCTGCGACGCTCTTTTCCCTGGCGAGCGCTGATGTTCACATGCAGTTGACCTACGTGATCATGGTGGGGAGCCTCGTCGGTTTCCTCAGGTATAATTTCCCACCCGCCTCGATTTTTATGGGTGATTCGGGAAGCCTCTTCCTCGGCTTCTTCCTCGGCTCCATCTCCATCCTCTCAGCCCACAAGGCAACAGCCATCGCCACATTAATGATCCCCGTCTTCGCTTTCAGCCTGCCCCTCATGGATATGTTCTATGCTGTGATCAGGCGCTTTTACCGGGGAGTGCCCCTGGGCGAGGCGGACAAGGAGCACATACATCACAAGCTTCTCGAAAAGGGGCTGTCAAAAAAGATGGTGCTGTTTCTCCTCTATTCAGTCAACATTGCGATCATGCTCGGCGTTTTGGTGATCATTCAGCGGCAGATGAACTTGGATATCCTCGGTCTTCTTGTCCTTGTGGTTCTCGCTGTTGCTGGCCTCCGCCTCCTCGGCTACATCGAGTTTTTCCCTTTCATCAAGGACGCCCTCAGAAACTACGCCCTCGGAAGGAAGAGGAAATACTTCAGCTACGTGATCAAGAGGTTCAGGGAGAAGGCCTCAAAGAGCAGGACGCTGGACGACTTCTGGGCGCACCTTACGGAGCTGATGAGCGAATACAATTTTAGCTCTGCCGAGATACGCCTTGATATCCCCGGCATCGACAACCCTGTGTACGCCTTCAACAACAGGGAAGACCCCGGCAAGTCCATGTCCCTTTCTTTCCCCATCGTTGACGGCAATAATAGCTACCTTGGCGACATCCGTGTCTCCAAACAGATGGACGATGACCATTTCCTCTGCACCGCGGAGATGGTGAGGGCCCTCTCCGAAGAAGTGAGCCG
>CAYYWY010000067.1:0-3573 GCA_964475485.1 uncultured Nitrospiraceae bacterium
TCTCTATATACGTGCTCATCGCCATTATCAAGAAGAAGCTCAATCTCGACACGTCCCTTTATACGTTGCTACAGATTTTGTCCATCACTCTTTTCGAGAAAATGCCTTTACAGCAAGCACTTCAGACTACAGAAGAACGATTAAATATGATAAAAACCAAAACCAGTTGAATCTATTCATTTCTTAACCGGACAGTAGTGTTTTCAGGATGAAGCATGATTGAGATCGACGGAAGCTACGGAGAGGGCGGCGGACAGATTCTCAGGACAGCCCTGGGCCTTTCCTGTATGTTCAGGAAGCCCTTCATGATATCCAATATCAGAAAGGGCCGGAAGAAGCCGGGACTTATGCCCCAGCACCTCACAAGCGTCAGGGCTGCACAACTCCTCTCCCATGCAGAAGTGAAGGGAGATGATGTGGGGTCAATGGAGCTTGCATTTTCTCCAAAGGAAGTGAAGAGCGGCGAGTTTCTTCTTGACATAGGCACGGCTGGTTCCACGATGCTTGTTCTCCAGACCCTCATCCCGGCCCTGATCTTTTCAGGCGGTAAGAGCACCCTTATACTCAAGGGGGGGACACACGTTCCCTTCAGCCCTTCATTCCACTATGTCAGCGAAGTCTTTCTGCCCTTCCTGGAAAAGATGGGGATGAGAATACTCCTCGGGATTGAGTCCTATGGCTTTTATCCAAAGGGCGGCGGGAAGATAAGGGCGGACATTTTTCCTGTAAAGACAGTGAGATCCTTGATAGTTGCCGAGAGGGGAAGGATTGTTTCATTGAAAGGGTCCTCCGGTGTCGGGAACCTTCCCATCTCGATTGCCGAACGGCAAAGGAAAGGTTTACTGAATAAGGTGTATCAGGAGATCGGGGATCTTAAATGTCCTGAGAAAATAGAACTGCTGGAAGCGCCGACGCCGGGACAGGGGACATTCATATTCTTGAAGGCCGAAGCGGAGAATTCAGTATCGGGATTCACATCCCTGGGCGAGAGGGGAAAGAAGGCCGAACTCGTAGGCGAAGAAGCTGCCTTGGAGTTCGTTCAATATTATTATACAGATGCGGCCCTGGACCCTCACCTGCCCGACCAGCTTGTGCTATATCTCTCCCTGAGTGACGGAGGGTCGGAGTTTACCACCTCCCGCATCACTCAACATCTCTTAACAAACCTCTGGGCCATCGGTCTTTTCCACGAATTCAAATACTCCGTCGAAGGTGAGGTCGGAAAGCCGGGCAGGGTTAAGATCTACGGTTCACGGGTATTTTAATTGGGACTTATATTTCCATTTCTCCATCTCCGGTCACCTACTCGGCGAGGCTTCTTCTTTGTTCTCGTTTTCGCGGTTACAGTCTTTCAAAGTTCTTGTGCTTCTATCTTTATTAACAGGTGTTATAAGATTATCTGCTAAAAATCTGCTAACTTATGGTCTTATGACAAGAAAGAAGATAGCAGCGGAGGGATTAGCGGAAGTAATTTATCAATGGCATTGTGGCAGCAGTTTCTGTCATATCATGCCTTCGGAATGAATAAGTTTATTTAAAAATTAATTAAGTTTTTAAGATTGCAATGTGGTGTATCAAGTGGTATAAGGAAAATATAGATAGATGGTAGTCACCCGATAAAGCCGAACCTTCCGTGAGGAGGGGGCGGAAAGCGGCGGGTCCTGAGTTTATCTAAGGATGGCCGAGCTACCGAAGGTTGAACCTTTGGAAGTTCGGCCTTTTTGTTTGGAGTAGAAGGAGGGTGGAAGCAGCCCCGCATTTAATACAGCCCCGTAACCATTAGGCTATTTTACTTGTCACCTTAAAGGAGGTGATGTTCTATGATTGTATTTAGACGCTTAGAATTCTTATCTCAATATTATCAAAAGAAATGAAAGGAGATAGCCATGAAGAAAATAGCAGTTTTCTCCGCAACAGTAGTGTTTTTCAGTTTTCTTGTCCTAGGAAACAACGTAGTTACAGCAGGGCCCGACTCAGTGTACGACCATTCAGGACGGCACCATTACGGACAACGCTGGCCGCCCGCTGGTCTTGGGCTACGACCAGTGGGGCTATAACTACCAAGCGCATATATTCAATGGGCTCTATGAGAATTTCACTCGGCCAACGCCACCAGTTACGGATAGTGATACCAATCTCCAAATGAAATGGAACGACGCCTGGCTGAGCAACAAGGATTGCGATGGTGACGGCAAACTTGACAGGCACTATGGGTACTCCACGTACATCGGCTCTGGGGTGTGGTTGACAAACCATATGTGGGGAAGCTATGAAGACAATGGGACAACGTTCAAATGGGAGTACTTTATCAAGATCGTGGCTGTCCCTTCGGACGCCGTCAAAGTTGATGGGGTATGGTACACGGCTGATGGAGTAGAAATTGGGCCAGTGATTTTGGGATCGTTCGCGGTTATTCAGGAAGTTTACAACGACCAGGGTACAGGCGAACATGGGCTGCTCTACAAGAGCCCGGCCACTCCAGGCTTTGGGGCTTACAAGCCTTGAAAGATAGCCCAAAGGGTTATGTGCAGGTGGTGAGGATGAGAAGGAATTCTGGGGACGGCTTACTTAATTTACCAGCAATTAGGTATGTCGTCCCCGAATTCCTCAATGAGAATTCCTCAATGAAGAAAGGAGATGAATACAATGGCAAGGATCTATAGGAATTTCTTTGTTGCATTTTTCGCAATTGTAGCATTAACGCTTGGGACACAAATGGCCCATGCCTTTACTTTAGACCTCTTAGGGGTTGGCTGGGACAAACCAGAGGTCACGGTTTTGATAAAACCAGCAAAAGGGGTAACTCCACAGGCAGTAGCTGATGTTGCAACAGCTGTCTCTGATTGGGCCAATGCCTTACAGACAGTAAGCGGAACTCCAAACCTGACTCTTGTTAGTGGTGTGAAAAATGCTGATATAGTCATCCACATGAAGGTTGGTGGGGGAAAGGTGCTCGGCTATGCCCTGCCAAAAACAATCACTCCCTTCAGTTGCGTTCTTAAGAGCGTCTCTATTCAACTCAGCGGCAAGGCATTTGGTGAAAATTTCAGTAGTGCTGGCACTCGAAATGTCGCCTGCCATGAGCTTGGACACGCCCTCGGATTGGGCCACAGCGATAATCCCGATGATCTGATGTATGCAGTGGCTGAATCTGAAGAGATCTTTGGCAACATTGATGTTTATCCCTCGGCCTGTGACATAAACGGTATAGATGCTATTTATCCTCTTCCAATATACTGCACAATTCCAGATTCTATAACCTGTCCGTGAGGATTAAGTGCGATGTGACAACCGGGGTAGAGCCTAATCTGCCCCATACTTAATGAGATCCTTGCGGCTCAACATGTCTCATCTCTGTCTGATACCTCATTAATTACATGCAGTCCCTGATATCAGGGCGATCTCCACAGGGACTCTTATTTTGCCCTGATAGACATTATCATTTGGCTGTTACAGGGAACCGTAGATTGCCGATAGCAAGTGGTAAAAATTAAAAAGCCTCCCTTTTGCCTTTTTGGGATTCCGGGGACACCATACTCATTTCTTTTGCTCTCCTTTCTTCCTCCCCGGCCT
>CAYYWY010000068.1:0-3413 GCA_964475485.1 uncultured Nitrospiraceae bacterium
CCCTGTACGAGAACCGAAAGGCATTCATGATTAAGAATACTATCAAAAGTACGAGCCGAAGGCAATGGCGTCTTTGTGATGAGGGGTCGGAAGGAAGCCCGATGGCAAACGTGCGAGACGACGGACAGAAACCGCATACAAGGTTTAGTCGCCGGGCGAGTTGGTACAGCACAACAAAGCCCACAGGTTCAGGGGATAGGGTAAATGCGGCGTTTGTGCACGGAAAGTTCACGTTCTTATCCGGGGAGATCTGCGCGCCACGCGATAGGAGTGTTGGCAATAATGGCCGTGGGTACGAATCTGATGATGCTGTCTCCTGTGTAAGTCTGAGCTGAACGCAGCAATGCGGCGGGCGTCCGGAGAGGAAGCGCAGGAACCCTTAAGGTAGTGGATCGAGCATTATTGTCTGCGGGATGAGACTGTTTATCGTTTGCTTCTATAGGACCTCCCTTCGAACGTAAAGAAGTAGCCATTGAGACCAAGGCGATCGAGGATTGCCGAGGCGGTCACGGAATCGAATATCTTTTCCCATTGAGATGGTACGAGACTGGTGGTGACGATAGTGGTGCCGATCTCGGAGCGTTTGGAGATGATCTGAAAGATGCAGTCGGCCTGCTCTTTTGTAGGGAAGACGTAGCCCATCTCATCCAGGCAGAGGACTTTTACCTTGGCGTAGTAGTCGATGAGGCTATAGACATTGCGAGCCTTTGACAGTTTTGCCGTAAGGTCAAAGATGCTGACGGAGACGGCCTGCTGTCCCTTCATGATCGCATCGATACAGAAGGCGTCGGCTATGTGGGTTTTGCCAACCCCCGCCGGGCCGATCAGGACGATGTTGCAGGTCTTCTTCAGCCAGTCGGTATTCAGCAGTTCCATGATCTTGTCACGGGGGATCTTCGGATTGAAAGTCCAGTCGAAGTCTTCAAAGCGTTTCACCCGTTTGATCCCCGACATTTTCAGCAGATACTCTATCCTTCTTTTCTCTCTCATCTGGTATTCCGTCAGGAGAAAGCGCTCGATGACAGCCCGTTCCTCTTTGGGGGTTTGCCGGTTATTCTGTGAACTTTGCGGTTCCTGCCGATGGCGCCACAGGGAGATCTGTTTGTTGAGATCACGGAGGTCGCCAAAGGAACTGATCCTCAGAAAGGATTTTATGTCTCTGATGACGCGCTCAACCCTGCCTTTTTCATTCGCTTTGCCGGGGTTACAGGCATACAGAGAGAAGCCGTAATGCCGGCTGAAATCCACAAACCGGCTGTTGAATGTCGGTTCGGGAGTCCTTTTGATTACCACACTGGAGAGATTATCGTACCGGCACCTGCGGGGAACCCCTCCGATCTCCTTGAAAGCTTCTATGTGACCATCCAGGAAGAACTCCATGGTGCTCCTGGGAAAGAACCGCACCGATACCATGCACGCCCTATCTCGGCTTGTATCTCACCCCCCTCCTCCTGCTTTTCCTGCTGCTGCTTTCTCCAGGCCCTCTGGTACTCCGGATGCTGCTGCCGCCATTCTTTCACCACCTCATACCTGCCGCGCCAGTAGCCGGGATTATTCTTGCCGAACTCTTTGTTGTTATCCCTTTTGCGCTCCTTCTGACAGGAAGGTGAACAGGCCCTCTGCCGTGCTCCTATCCTTTTGTCAGGAATGAATAAGGCGCCGCAGTACTCACAACGTTTCCTTGCCACCATAGATATGTCTCCTCTGAAGAGATGCCATGATGGCTTATATTGAACTAAAGATGAACTGCTTGATTGAAATTGATCGGTGGGGCTGCTGCTACTTCCCTATCTCAGGGAGACATGATTACTATTTTCGGGTCCTTTTTTGTCACCGCCAACAGTGGAGGAACTGCGGAAGCATGAACGTACTGGAAGACCGTTAGGGAATGAGGGGTTTGTAGAAAAACTTGAAAGTAAACTTGGTCGGGTTCTGCGGATACAAAGGCCGGGGAGGAAGAAAGGAGAGCAAAAGAAATGAGTATGGTGTCCCCGGAATCAATTATTTTTTCAATGAGTTCTGCCTTTGTCATGGATAAATCCTGCTTTCAAAATCATTCGATAAAGAAGCATACACAACGAAGAGGTGAAAAACAAAACAGTAGTTGTTTCAACGACTTCCTTCGCTCATCCCTGACCCCTCTTTGTAGCGTCCGGATCATCTCTGTTTCCGAACCAGTTCATCCACGCGCGCCCGGGCCTCACGCTTTCCTATCCTTCGGAGCGCTGCTATTGCCCTGAGTTGCTCCCCTCTTGGGCGCGCCACGCCACGTTCCCATTTGCCTATCGCGCGACTGGTTACGCCGATGAGTAAGCCACACTCGGTTGTCGACAATTCCAACCGTTTCCGCAGTGACATAAAGCCTTTAGGTGAAAACCTCAGAGTGCCCGTTTCAAGGTCTTCAGTGCGAAGCGCAGCCGGAGGAACTTGTTTAGAAAGAAGCGCTATCCTGCGTTCAAGGTCTTTCACACGCAAAGAGAGGTCAGCGATGCTTTTGCGATTCTGGCCCGACGTTTTCCGCAGGGTCTGCGTTTCCGCTCGCACCTGCTTTCTCGCAACACGCTCGACGGTTTTTTTGAGGATTTTGGCTATGCTGTTCACAACTATCTCCTTTCTTATTCATCTTGTGCCGCTATTATCGCACCTTCAGCGAGGATCGGTCAAGCCGTTCACAGTTGTAGTGGTTGTATTCGTAAGGCTTTGACGTGGTTTCCGTCGGATGATGATGCGTTTCTTTCAGGGGGCGCGACCACCTTGAGCATATTGTTATAACCGCGAGTCACGATAGATATAACGCGTGACAACGGGTTCGTCCTAAGCAAGGAGGTTTCACACTTAGTGGCATGACAGATATCCTCCTGTAAGGTATGACGAAATTAGGAACAACTGGTAAGTTAGTCCTCCGGAAGGAGGAAAGAGATGGCAAGGAAGAAATGGGTGCAGAAGAGAAGCAGAAAATGGTATTGGCAGGCTTGAGGAACGAGACATCGGTAGCTGAGTTGTGCAGACAGTATGGGGTCAGCGATGTCATGTATTACAAATGGAAGAAGGCGTTTTTGGAAGGGGGACTCAACGGGCTAAAAGGCAATGGCAAAACAGGAGATCACGAGTCGGCCTTAAAGAAAGAAAACGAAGACCTGAAGGCATTGATAGGTGAACTTACGGTAGAGAATCGTTTTTTAAAAAGAATACAAGGGTCATAAAGGATTACAAAGGGATAGAGACAGCGAGGAAAGAAGAACATATCTCAATCAACAGGGTCTGCAGGATACTCGGGATTTCAAGAACGGAGTATTACCGGAAGGTCTTTGGACTCCGGGATTATCAGAAGAAAGAAAAATCCATAAGGGAGATAGAACCCAAAATTGCCGATAGACTTTGGCACCCCTTACCTTGAGGCCCGAAAATGCGCT
>CAYYWY010000069.1:0-2973 GCA_964475485.1 uncultured Nitrospiraceae bacterium
TACACTCTTTCCCTACACGACGCTCCATGCTTACGGGCGAAGTCGTAATGCTTGAGAAGAATACAGCGGTGATTCAGGTATATGAAAATACGAAAGGGCTGGGTGCCGGCGAACCGGTGAAGGCAGCGGGCATACCGTTGACCGTAAGACTGGGTCCGGGACTTCTCGGTTTGATGGTTGACGGGCTCCAACGGCCTCTTGAGAAGCTGAGGCAGGACATGGGACCTTTTATTACCGCCGGCAGGGAGATTTACGCCATGGACTACATGAGGAAATGGAGGTTTTATCCTCTCAGGCGTAAAGGCGAAGAGGTGAATAGCGGCGATGCGATTGGCTATGTGGACGAAGGACCTTTCAGGCACTACATCTCTTCTCTGCGGAACGGCAGGCTCCGATGGATTTCAGACGGTGATGTCAGCCTGGATGAGACTATTGCGGAACTGGAGGACGGGACAGGGATCTTCGGATGCAATGAGTGGCCGGTGAGGATGCCGAGGCCCTACCGTAAGAAGCTTGCTTCCTCCGAGCCTCTCTTGACAGGACAGCGTTGCATAGACTTCCTTTTCCCCTTTGCACGAGGGGGAACAGCCATCTTTCCGGGAGGTTTCGGTACAGGGAAGACCATTCTGGAGCAGTCTATCGCAAAATACGCAAATGCAGATATTGTGGTATACGCCGGATGCGGTGAGCGCGGTAATGAGATGGCGGAGCTCATAGACGACTTCCTGGCCCTGACCGACCCCTGGAGCCGAAAAGGACTTATGGAGAGGACCATCCTTGTGGTGAATACGTCAAACATGCCTGTTGCAGCCAGGGAGGCATCCATATATACTGCCGTCACCATGGCTGAGTATTACAGGGACATGGGATATCACGTGCTTTTGCTGGCAGACAGTCTTTCCAGGTGGGCCGAAGCTTTGAGGGAAATATCGTCTTCGCTTGAAGAGATGCCCGGCGAGGAAGGTTATCCGACCTATCTTGCATCGCGGCTTTCGGGGTTCTTCGAGAGGGCAGGTGCTGTGGAAACGCTGAGCGGAAAGACAGGTTCTCTCACCATGGTCCTTTCCGTTTCGCCTCCCGGAGGGGATTTCACCGAGCCTGTAACCCAGGCCTGTCTCAGGACGTCGGGGGCATTCCTCATGCTCGATACTTCCCTTGCGCACAAGAGGCATTTCCCTGCGATCAACTGGTTTCAGAGCTATTCCCTCTATGAAAAGGAGCTTTCGGGATATTTCAATGAGAAGGTATCAGACCAGTGGGAGAGATTGAAAGAAAGGTGCAAGGAGATGCTGCAGCGCGAGGAGGCATTGAGGGAAGTGGCAGAGATCGTGGGCTCAGAGGGGCTTCAGGATGCTGACAGATTGCTGATGAAGGCGGCGGAGATGATAAGGATGGAGTTCCTTTGTCAGAACGCCTATACCGAAGACGCCTTTTCACCCCCTGAAAAGACCCTTGCCAAAATAAGAGAGATCGTGGAGTACTACGACTCCTCTCTTGAACAGCTTAAAAAGGGCGTGACGCTGGACGAGATTTTTAGGGATGACGGTAGTTAAAAGTGAAATAGTTGTTCCTAAAATGTCGAGCAGGACAGAGTCTTTACTTTTGATGTTTTTATTTCTCATCTTTCAACAACGGAATTTCGTTACACCTTACAGTTTGCACTGTGTTATGGGAAGTACAGCCGCGATCATTCTTTTCCTCTCGTCATGAAATGTGCAAACACCTGAAAAATGGGCCTCTCATTCTCACCACCATACATCATGTAGTGTATTCCTTTGTTATAGTATTCAAAAACTTTCTCATCTTGTTCATCCGATACGATTAATTTCTCATACTCGATAGGCTCACCCAAGTTTTTACTTCCAAAAATCTTTGAAGACTTAAAATGCTTGTTCTCTTTCAAAATGAACAAAATATTTTCTGGAATATCTGCCTCCTTATATTCCTTCAAAGACAATTTCTTGCGGTCATCAACTTTTTCAAGCATTGCGTGACAATATTTTATCTTCATTTCACTCCTATCGCGGCTGTATTTTGCCTAACGTTCTTGGCGGAAAAGAAACCCGAAGGGTTTGCCATTATCTTTTCCGCTGTGTTCGGAAGTTGTGGGCATTTATGATTTCCAATTAAATTCTACTTCGGCGGCTCAACAGGTAAAGATTTTCCAGCTTTAACAATCTCTACCGCATGAGCAAAGCGTTTATGAAAAGTAGTCTCTGTTAATGTTGTCGCGACATTCGTGGAAAGCCTTCTTTTAGTAACAACCGTTACTTTTGTATTGTTTTGGTCAATGGGGTCTATCCATGCTCCCATAACTGCTCCCCATGAGACCATATTCATTCCACTGCTTGTCAGCATGTAATTATCCTTACGATGTTCCTCAATGGCATCGGCACCTTCCCAACGGAAAACAGCCTTTGCAATGTCCCATGCCTGATCTGCAGTTACAGGATAAACCTTGCTTGTTCCCTCATCCTTGAAACGAGCGACATCACCCATTGTTGCACAACTTACAAGTAGTGCAGTAAACACTAAGAAAATCCCTAAAACGGCTAAGCTCCCTTTCTTCATTTGAAATCTCCTTTCTTATATTTAATGCCCACAATTTAGGATAACGTTCAAGCACAAACGAAGCCTTTTGGTTTGGGGCTTTAGCCGTTTGTGCTGTTGTTATACGGCGTTTCGCCCCACCATCAAAAATAGGTTTTGAAATACTCCCTTGCCTTACCCTCAATGAATACAGCATTAGTTGCGCCATTTCTTCCCCAGTTCCAGCTGTATTTATCTCCATTCAGATAAAGAAACTCAACAAAATCGTCTCCGTAGCTTTCTACAGTTATTCTGGAAATGCGTTTATTCTTTTCTTCTTTAGTGATAGGTTCATCGAATCTCTCATACATAATATCCCGCAGTTTTAACGATAGTGTAAAATGAATTCTGCAAATTCAAAAAAGGGTATAATTCTCAATGGTT
>CAYYWY010000070.1:0-2942 GCA_964475485.1 uncultured Nitrospiraceae bacterium
GAGGTGGGCGTGCTTGCAGAGGTTTACAGAAATACATCCTTGAGAAGGGTCTGTCAGGTTGATATCGCGGAAAATTATGAGCATAAGCATCAGGAACTATCTCCAGAGGATGCAACAAAAGGGCTCCACAAGATGTGCGTTGATATATGTAAGTCTCTATTCAGGACACTCGCATCAGAGGGCATAGTCTTTTCTGATGGCTTTTTTAAAACGCTGGTAGCGACCTACACAAAGACTGCACAGGATATGCTCAAGAGGTATGAGGATGATGCCGCAATAAATGGCCTAATATTCGATAGACATGCTGAGAGCCTTGCAGTGGAGACCTTCACAAAGGGAATAAAAAAGGCAGCAGAGATAATAACTGAAGACCCCCTTGGAGTGCCATTAATCTCAAGCTGGGACAGGGTCACAGCAGCAATACCTGATATTCTTGCAAGGATAAGAGCGGTGGTTGAAGAGGACAACAAATAGGAGGTCATGTAGACAAATTATGAAAGGAGGATTGATGGGTATAGGTTTAAAAGACATAGTGATACCTGCTGCTACAGCAACGGTATCCGCATTGATACTTTTTGTCATCAGAGGACTTGCCTTCAGGCTCCTCCATAAATGGGCTGAAAGGACAGAGACAAAGATAGATGACATCGTAATCAAGTCCTTCAAAATCCCCTCAGTATACTGGTGCATTGCCATCGGACTTTACATAGGAGTTGCTGTCTCAGAACTTCCCGAAAGATATATTTTTTATTTCAGCAAGGCAATTCATGTCATCGTGATACTCTCCATAACGATTGCCACAGCAAACCTCTCTGGAAAGATATTCAGGAATTATATCCAGAAGTCCGAGTTGCCAATACCTACAACAGGTCTCGCCTACGGGATATTGAAAGGGACGATCCTCATTATAGGTTTTCTGATTATACTTAGTGTTCTGGGAATATCTATAACCCCTCTAATTACAGCCCTTGGTGTTGGGGGCCTTGCAGTTGCCCTTGCACTTCAGGATACGCTTGCAAACCTCTTTGCAGGGATTCATATACTCGTTGAAAAATCCGTAAGGGTTGGAGATTTTGTAAAACTCGAAACAGGACAGGAGGGTTATGTGGAAGACATCACATGGAGAACAACAAGGATAAGGATGCTTCCGAATAACATGGTCATAATCCCGAACAGCAAGCTCGCCCAGAGCATTGTAACGAATTATTACCTTCCTGAAAAGAGAATGTCTCTATTGATTCCTGTAAGCGTTAGTTATTCATCCGATCCAGAGAGGGTGGAAAAGATACTTATTGAAGAGGCTAAAAAGGCAATGAGCGAGATCCCGGGATTACTCGGAGAACCAGAACCGATTGTCAGATTCATACCTGGCTTTGGCGAAAGTTCACTAGATTTTACCCTTATATGTCAGGTCCGAGAGTTTGTTGACCAATATCCTGTCCAGCATGAACTGAGGAAAAGGATATTTAAAAGATTTAAGGAAGAAGGCATAGAGATACCGTTCCCTCAGCGGACGGTTCATCTAAGGGAGGAGAAATAACAGAGGGTAAGACCTTTCAAAAAGAATATGTTCAGTCGGCAGGGGTGGATAGATGATAGCGAAAATAATTGCGGCTCTTAGTATGGGGGCGGTGACGGCATTTATGTTTCAGAACGCCGTGCCGGGTACGGTCTCTTTTTTGTTCTGGAGATTTAATGCCTCCCTGGCAATAGTCGTGTTACTTTCCGCTTTGGCAGGGGCAATAGTGCTCCACCATTGGATGGAGCATAACCGGGAACTTACTTTCCGCTTTGGCAGGGGCAATAGTCTCGGCGGTAATCACCCTTTCCGGAAGGATAAGAAGATCCATGAGGAAACAGGGTTAGTGCCACGTTGCGGCATTGAGGATTAACCTACGAAAGGAGTAAAGCGTGAACGTGACATCTTTTCGGAGGAAGGCAATATATGTGATTCTTTTCGCGGCCATATTTCTGGCATTGCCGCTTTTTTTGGGTTCTTGAGCCTCTTTACCGATTGGCTCTTTTTCGTTGAAACAGGGTATTCAGCTGTTTTCGTAAAGACCCTCTCTGCGAAGGTTGCAGCTGGCGTATTCTTCGGTTTGGCGTTTCTCCTTTTTGCGCAGGCGAACGTCGTCATAGCTAACAGATGCGAGTTTCCACAAACCGATTTTTTCGTTATGAGAGGAGTAGTCAGTCCTTTGCCGACGCTTGGTCTGGCCGGTCTCGCCAGGATGCTCTCTGTCGTGATTGCGGTGGTCATCGCTTTTTTCGTGGGACAGTGGGGGGCGTTAAGGTGGGAGGAACTTCTGCTTTTTCAAAACGGACTGACTACCGGAATCGCCGACCCGATAATAGGCCGGGATACCGGTTTTTACCTTTTCAGATTGCCTCTAATAGAAACGATTAAGGGCTTTACCGGCTTCACCATAGCAACGGTTACGGTCCTTGTAGCTGCCAATTATTTCTTGAGAGGGGGCGTTCTCATAACCGAAACACGCGTCTCCATCGACCGCGGGGTAAAAAAACACCTTGGGATTCTGGCCGGACTGTTCATCCTCAACCTTTCCTTCGGTTTTTATCTGGACGTCTTTAAGCTCCTTTTTTCGGAGAAAGGGGTTGTCTTCGGGGCCGGGTATACGGATATTCACTCAAAGCTATATTTTTACCGTATTTTACTTGTCGTTACTCCTTTCGCGGCCCTTCTTTTGATAGGAGGCGTCGTGAAAGGCTCCAGGCTGATGACCTTTGCTCCTCCCGCACTTGTTCTTGCCGTTTACATGGTCGGGATAGTGTTTTATCCTTTGCTCCTTCAGAAATTCAGGGTTGCTCCAAATGAGCTCGCTCTCGAGACGCCTTTCATAAAGAACAGCATAGCCTTTACACGCGCAGGCTACGATCTCGATAGAATCGAGGGTAATGTCAAGTCTTTTCTGCAAAATCTC
>CAYYWY010000071.1:0-2494 GCA_964475485.1 uncultured Nitrospiraceae bacterium
GAGAAGCTTTAGCTCTGAAGCAATCTCATTTTTGAGAGCTAATGTTATCAAGCATCTTATAGGCTTTTGGGCCGCAGTGCTTAAGCCTAACGATACTGTATGAACTTATTGATTTCCGCTCCTTTTCGTTATCAATATGGCGAAAAGGTGCAGAAAACATTTAGCAATTCTTTTTCGAGAAATGTCCGGGCTCCGCCGGTGCTGCGTTAGTGGCAACAAAAAGCTGCGATTTCAAGGAATCCCCTCGGCATATTCCCCTCAAGGGAAGCGGCGCATGTCAAATATAGGATAGTAAAAAAGCCTCTTTTGTAAAGTGGAAAAATGGACATCCAAGGGTCTTGAAAATGGATTCCCCACCGAAGCGAGTCGCGCACTGTTGTACTATAACTAACCTGGCGCTGGAGTAGGCATGGGCCTCTGGTTTACAGAGGGGATGAAGATAACCCACTCTCACCCCTTCTTGATTTAAGAGAGAAGTTTGAGGGCATTATTTAAAGGTTTTCGAAACAATGCAGGAAAAACCTGAAACACTTTTTTTCAACAGCCTTCTATAAACCAAAGGGAAGCGCGGTGAGGTGGAGCTTGCAGGTTTGGTAGATCCCCTCTTCATCAAGCGCGTATTTCTTTCTCAAAATCGCCTGAGAGCCGTGCTCCACAAACTCATCCTCTATTCCGATCCTCCGTACTGATACGGGAGAGAGCCCAGCCTTGCTGAGGCACTCAAGGACAGCAGAACCGAAACCTCCTGCAAGGACATTCTCCTCAACAGTCACGATCCTCCTTGTCCTGTTCGATAGCGAAATGATGAGTTCCTCATCAAGCGGCTTGATGAAGCGGGCATTTACAACGGAGGCCTTTATGCCGTCGTCCCGCAATCTTTCCGCTGCCTTCAGCGCAGGATACACGCAATTTCCTACGGCGACAACAGTAATATCGTCTCCCTTTGTTATCATCTCGGCCTTCCCGATTTCGAGGGGTTGTGATGAGTGACGAGCGAAGAACGATAGGCTCTCAGGAGAGGCACTTAGCCTGTTATCGGTCACCAGTAACGCATCACTGCATTTTCCCCGCGGGTAGCGTATCGCGCATGGGCCGTCATGCTGAAGCGCAAGGCACAGCATCCCCTTTAGCTCATCTCCGTCCACGGGAGCCATTACTACAAGGTTAGGAATATGGCGAAGATAGGAGATGTCGAATATGCCCTGGTGGGTCGCGCCGTCCTCTCCAACAATTCCGGCGCGGTCTATGGCAAAGATTACCGGGAGTTTCTGGAGGCAGACGTCATGAAGTATCTCATCGTATGCCCTCTGTAGGAAAGTTGAGTAAATGGCGACGACCGGGCGCAGTCCCTGAGTAGCAAGCCCTGCCGCAAAGGTCACTGCATGAGGCTCCGCAATGCCCACGTCGTAGAACCTTTCAGGGAAGGTTTCTGCAAAGATATCGAGGCCGGTGCCCTCGCGCATGGCGGCCGATACAGCCACAACCCTTATGTCCCTCTTTGCAAGCTCGGTGAGGGATTTGCCGAAGACCTCGCTGTATGTGGGGGCTGTACCGTCCGAGGCGAGAACACCTGTGTCCATGTCAAAAGGGCCTATGCCGTGGAATACGCAGGGGTCTTTTTCAGAAAACTTGTACCCCCTGCCTTTCTTTGTCATCACATGCAGCAGGACAGGACCGTCCGTGGTCTTAAGCCTCGTCAAATTATCGATGAGAAGGTCGATGTTATGGCCGTTGATGGGACCTGTGTAATCGAAGCCAAGCTCCTGAAAAAGCATCCCAGGAAGGAAGAACCCCTTGAAAGATTCCTCGGCCTTCTGAGCAATCTTCGACACGGGGCCTCCAAGCTTCGGTATCTGTTCGATAAAGGATCTCGTCTCTTTCTTAAACTTCTGGTACATCTCCCCGCTGAGGATTCTGTTAAGGTATGCGGAGAGCGCACCCACGTTCTTGGATATGGACATTTCGTTGTCGTTCAAAATGACGATAACATCCTTCTTGAGTTGACCCGCATGGTTTAATGCCTCAAACGCCAAGCCAGAGGTCATGGCGCCATCACCTATCACAGCGATAACCTTGAACCTCTCTCCTCTCTTGTCCCTTGCCTCGATCATGCCTGTGGCGGCTGAGATGGAAGTGGAGCTGTGCCCCGTGCCGAATGCGTCATAGGGGCTCTCGTTCATCATAGGAAATCCTGAGAGGCCGCCATATTTCCTCAGCGTCGGGAACTCCTTGAACCTGCCTGTGAGAAGTTTGTGGGGATAGCATTGATGTCCCACGTCCCAGATTATCTTGTCGGCAGGCGCGTTGAAAACGTAGTGGAGGGCTATGGTGAGTTCAACCACTCCGAGGTTTGACGCGAGATGGCCCCCTCCGCAGGAGACGTGTCCTATAATAATTTCCCTCAGTTCCTCTGCAAGCGAAGGGAGCTTGTCCCTCGAGAGTTTCTTGAGATCCTCAGGGGACTGTATGCCCTCTATAAGCATCTTCATCCGCC
>CAYYWY010000072.1:0-2433 GCA_964475485.1 uncultured Nitrospiraceae bacterium
TCACGCCCGGAAAACCACTGCCATCCGTTCTTGTAACCCTCCCGGATATGGAAAAAGCGGCAACTGTGAAGTCCTGGTTCAGGACATCACCGTCGTTTACCGTCACAAGCCTGTTTGCCGGCGTGAAAGGCAAACCGGCAAACGAAGGGGTGACTGTATAAGCGCCGTTGAGAAGTCCTGTGAAGCTGTAAGAGCCGCTGGAATCAGTAGTAGTCGTCATGGTGAAAGGCCCTGTAAGGGTGACTGTAACTCCTGCAACGGGAGATCCTCCTGTCGTAAATATGCTGCCGGAAATGAAGAAAGACTCAAGAAACGGCTGAAGCGGTGGCAGGCCCGCAGACGGCCTGCCGCCTGCTCCGACAGCTGGTATCTCTATCATTATGTCGGGAAGTCCTGCTCTATCCGCATGCCCGTTGGGAACGAATAACTGGGGATGGTCAAAGGGCGCCATTTCATTTCTGACGCGGTCGTCTGTCAATGCCTTCAAGAATGCTAAAAGCTCTGTTTCTTCAGCGGCATTGAAGCCGAGCTGGACAATCTCCGGATCAAGGTTCCCAATATTCGCAGCCGGGAAGTTGCCTCCCCTTGAGTAGAATTCGATCACATCCAGCAAAGTGCCGGCACCGCCGTTTCTGAAATAGGGACCTGTAAGCTCCACATTCCTGAGCATCAATGTCTTCACAGCCCCATCAACGGCCGCCCTGTCAAAAGGGAATGGGAATATGACAGGTAAATCAGGGGTAAAGGCCGCAACCCCTGGAGGGAGGAGGTTGTCTCTTTTGAGCATGGCAAGCCTTGAGAAGGAGAGCGGATAATTCTGGCCGGTCAACGGATTGATGGTCGGAGCCGTTCCGCCTCTTGCTATGTCCTCGGCCGTGGGCCTTACAGAAATATTATAAAAACCGTCGTCATAAAAGGCCGCTCCCTGAGCCATGTTCATGAACTCAATCGGCCCTACGATGTCCTGAGCCTCTTCAAGGCCGAGGATATTCATTATAGATGCATTGGAGAATGCCGATCCACCATGGCAGGCATTGCACTTGCCCTTTCCGATAAAAATATTCAGCCCCCGCTGTTGTTCGAGGGTCATGGCCGTCAGGTCTCCTGCCGCAAACCTGTCAAAGGGCGTGTCATCGGACACCAAAGTGGATTCATAAAGCTGCACCGCAAGCCCGAAAAACAGAGCGAAGTTTGCTTCCATTTGTGTGAACTCGTCGGTAGTCAACGGTCTTCCAGGATTCGCCGTTATTACAGGGGTACCTGTATTAATAATGAAGCTGTGCGGGTCCTGCAGCGTCGGCTCGTGCAACAATCCGGCAGGTATCTCAAAGGTGACTACCTGGCCTGAATTCCACCACTGAGGCTTGAAGGCGGCTCTTATCATGTCGGCATACGACACGATCAGTCCTTTTGCCCCCGGCACAGAGCGTGATCTTGCCAGAGGACCGAGCATGCTGTCGTCAGGATGGACAAACTGTTTTCCGAGGGGGGTCAGGCTGAGCATCTTCTTACCGATCTTCGGGAAGGTGCGGCCTCTTGCGGACATCTCGAAGTCACTCAGCGGGGGTCCGACAGCCTGGGATGCGAGGCTTGAATTATTGATCCTCACTGTTTCAGCAACCAGTCCGGCGGGCGTGTTTCTCAGCACAGTCGCCGAAGCGTCCAGAGGGCCGAAGGGATTTTGACCGTTAAAAATGTTGTTGGCGCGGCCATCGTGGAAATTGGCGAAGTTCAAGATCGCATTTATGGCCGAAGGGGTATTCCGGGGTTCCACCCTTCTTACATTAAGTCCTCCTGTGCTGAAAACAGGGTCCGTGATAGGCCCGGAGAGGTCAACGGGGCTTCCGGGAATGATGTCAAGAAACCTGGAAAGAACCACCCCCTGTGAAGAAGCCACGTCATTCGTGTCCCTTGTAACAGGGGACGCCTGTAAGTCCGGATCCTGTCTCTGGTGAAACGGGAAATCGGTTTTCCGAAGGGTATAATTCGGCCCGAACTGAGGGAAGTCAAGCCTGCCCAGGAAGGGTGAGTTGCCGAAGGCTGTATCCCCCCCAAGGAGGCCCGGACTCAGCTGATTTCTGGTGCGGTTGTCCGCTCCAGCATGGAAATGGCAGCTCGCGCAGGCCTGTATTCCGTCGCTTCCAACCTGCATGTCCCAGAAAAGAGCCTTCCCAAGACGCACGGCCGCCGTGCGGTCTGCAACGAAATTTGCCATGATCTGGGGGTCCTCGAAAGTCCGCACATTAATTGTCTTCAGAGAAGGCGGGATATTCTGGCCCTCCGTTACGGTGGCTGTCAGAACAGACAGAATGACCAGAACTGCCTTTAGAAAAAGACTCCTCATCTCCAATTCCTCCCTTTAATTATCTAACTCTTGCTCCAACGAAGTTCTGTCCCGTCACATTCGCATTGTTTATCGTCACATTCCTGTTT
>CAYYWY010000073.1:0-2002 GCA_964475485.1 uncultured Nitrospiraceae bacterium
AAACAGTTGTTGGAGAGGGCAGAGGAAGTATTTTCAAAGGATAAGAAGGTGGAGGATGGACCGAGCGTCAAGGAATTACACGCCAAGATAGGACAGCTCGCCATGGAGAATGATTTTTTAGCAGTCGCGCTCGGGCGAATAGCCGAGCCGAGCGCAAGGAAATGATAGACAGAGAACATGAATTACCTCTGACCAAGCAAAGCCGGATACTCGGACTGTCCCGGTCGAGCCTGTACTACGAGGCGGTTCCGGTCAGTGATCGAGACTTGGAGCTAATGCGCCTCATCGATGAGATCCACCTGAAGTATCCGTTTTACGGCATTCGGCGGATACGCAATGAACTGCGGGACATCGGACATGACGTAGGCCGTGACCATGTCGGCACGTTGATGAAGAAGATGGGCATAAGGGCTTTGTACCAGAAGCCCAGGCTGTCGAAACCGCACCCGGAGCATAAAATCTATCCCTATCTCCTGCGGGGACTGGAGATCACCGGCGCCAATCACGTTTGGTCCAGTGATATAACGTATATTCCGATGGCCAAAGGGTTCTGTTACCTTGTGGTGATCATGGACTGGGCCAGCCGCCGGGTACTGGCGTGGCGGCTATCGAACACATTGGATGCCTCCTTTTGTGCGGAGGCTCTTGAAGAAGCGATAAGGAAATATGGAAGACCGGGAATATTCAACACCGACCAGGGCAGTCAGTTCACCTCAGATGCATTTATTGATATTCTCAAGGACAATGGCATCAGTACCAGCATGGATGGCAGAGGGCGATGGGTGGACAACATATTTGTAGAAAGACTATGGAGGAGCGTGAAGTATGAAGATATCTATTTGAAGGCCTACGGCTCGATTGCCGAGGCCAGACATGGGCTTAAAGCGTATTTTGAGTTTTACAATAATCGGCGGCGTCATCAAGGGCTTGACGACAGAACCCCTGATGAGGTTTACTGGACTACACTACCACAGATGCAGGTAGCGGCATGAGGCGGAGCAGCTTACCACTTAAGAATTGCTTCAGGCTGTCCAAACAAACCCGGCCACCTCTCTTGAGCGTCCCCCTTGCTATGCTGAAATATTCTGCGCAAATTAGTTAGCCTTTTTAGTATATTCGCTGGAAGTAACAATTTTCAGATCGAAAGGTAGGTCTCTGATTTCAAGAAGATCTTTATCGCCAGTTATAAGATAATCTGCTCCTGCCGCCAGACAGCATTCGAGAAGCATGTTATCTTCAGGGTCTCTGCAAAGAGGGACTTTCTTCGTAGCCTGTACGATTCTGGCTTTTAAGGCTATTGTGGCAATACCCGAGATGAGTGCTTTCATTTGCGTATGATCTATTTTGCCCTCAGCTTCAAGGGCGAGGGGGACTTCACGGTATTCTCTAAGCAATTCTGGGGATACGATAATTTCAGCAGAATGAAATGCTTTTTTGACCGCCTTTTCAGGAATGCCGCCAAAGGCAAAAGCTGAAACGAGAATGCCAGTATCAATTACGACTCTATTTCTTCTTTTCGTAGATCTTTCTCCTTATCGAACCGACAGACTGCTCTATATCCTTCATTGTCAATCTCGTCTTTTTGAACGCTTCCCGTGCTATTTTGAATGCAGCATCGAGTCTGTCTTCAGGGGAAAGGACCGAAAGAATATAATCCTCAGGACTTATCTTCTCAGTAACTGTTTTCACTTCTATTCGCCTCCTTTTGTTCTTCAATTATACCACATAAACAGGGGGCTTGGCTGAGGCTTGCTGAAGCATGGCTTCCTTGCAAGGCGAAGGACAAGCCCCGTATAAAACACTTACGGGGCAGGCTCTGGAGGAGCGAAGGCATGAGCTTGTGTCCGTGTAACAATTTCTACTTGTACTCTGCAGGGTGATCAGGCTCACGGCTTGTGTTGGTTACTGTGAGAAACGATGCTTCCAAAGCAGTCACTGTAAAAACCAGGGGATATACTATTTTTAGTTGAAATTTAAAAGAGTGGCTCCTCCGTGGCATAAT
>CAYYWY010000074.1:0-1976 GCA_964475485.1 uncultured Nitrospiraceae bacterium
GAAAGGCATCCTCCGGCCAGAAGAATTCCGCCCTTGTGAAGATGGCGGAGGCGTTTTTTGAAGAGGCGAGAGCCCTGATCGTCTGAACCTAAGCCTTCTTTCCAATTTTGAGATGCCCTAAAGAGCATCCGTGGATATGCCGGCAAAACATTTTCCCATTGCAAAGATAACCCGTCCTCTTGCCTCAGAGATATTACTGAGGGAGAGACCGCCTGTTTGACAGCGGCGGGAAAAGACCTGTTATCTGGGTATCCGCCCCGTAACAGCGTAACCGAACCGCGATGCTTGTTGACCTATTTAAAGGTGAAAAAAAAAGGACAAGAGCAAAAGAGATAAGAAGATAAGAGACGCTGTGAAGATATATGGATACAGTCAGAACGAAATAGCAGAGCACCTTGGAATGCACTATTCGACAATAAGCAGGTTGATGAAGGAAGAAGAAAATGGATAATATCAAAATTAAAGACCTGACCCCTAATGTGCTATTTTCTCATTCAGAGGATTGCAGCTTAAACAAGAAACGATGAAAACCATTGAGAATAAAGGCTCTGAGAGATTTTGCAGTAAATCCTTGCAGTCTTGAAAGGGTTTTGGTAAGGTTTATTTAGAGGGTTTTAAAATGAAAGAGGCATTGAGATATTTAAATAATGCAAAGGAGATATTGAAACACTCAGAGAGTGAAGGCAATTTCTATGTGGACAAGAAGCCTGTAAGAGAGGCTTTTGGGACGGCTTATCTGGCAATACTTGAGGCAATAAATGAAGCCCTTTTAAAAAGAGGGTTGACGAAAAAGGAATTGCCTGACTCTGTAGATGAATACAGAAAGGCTCTACGCAAATATCTTGCTATCCATAACGGGAAACTTATGAAGGAATTTAATATCCTTTATGATTCTTTACATATCTACGGCTATTACAAAGGTGCTATTTACAATGTCCATGCGGTGAAGGACTATCTCAAGGCAGCAAAGGCTTTTATTGAGAAGATTAAATAGGTCTGACTTTCCCCTCTCTTACTTTAAGAGGGGATGGGGGAGTTAAGAAATACATGGGAAGTGTCCCTATGTTTCTGTTCGCCGCATGCTTCTGGATATGGAGAAATGGCTCAGGGGGATCAACGAATCGGCTGCGGATTCACTTCTGGAGGCGTTTGAAGAGATTCTCACCCTGCACAGGCTGAAGGTTCCCGGCCTGCTGAGGAAAACGCTTCATTCGACCAATCCCATCGAGAGCATGTTCTCCACAGTGAGGGATGCCGAGGGCAATATCAAGCGCTACAGAAACAGCGGCATGATGCAGCGGTGGCTTGCCGCCGTTCTTATTCATGCGGAGAAAGGATTCAGGAGGATAAAAGGATATGCTTCGATTCCTGACGTTATCAGGAATATCGAGGCGGAGGAAGAAAGCAAAGAAACGCTAAAGAATGCGGCATAAGGAAAAAATCTGATGCGAGCCACTCAGATAGTTTCAACTAAAAACTTGACATTCTCCCTCTCCCAGGGGTTACGATGACCCTGAGCGGGGCAGCAAGTGCAACAACTACTACGAATCTCTCAGGCGTCTATACATTTACAGGGCTTCCAAACGGAAGCTACACGGTCACTCCGTCCCGCACGGGTTTCAGTTTTACACCTGCAAGCAGGAATGTGACGATAAACGGAGCGAATGTGACGGGACAGAACTTTGCGGGAGCAAGGGTTCGATAGCTCTTTAAGCGCGCAAGGCCGGATTGCCGAGGCAGTCCGGCCTTTTCTTTATCATTCAAGGACGAGGCCTGAAGACACAATCCTAGATAATTAAATTAGGGACACATCCCATATTTAGTTACTTATTTTGCTCTTTGATCTGCCTGATTTCTCTGCAGCGGCAGAAATATGGGATGTGTCCCTAATTGCTTCGATGCGGGGTCTTTGGCAATACCCGCCCTTGCGGGCGGCGGTTCGGAGACATTACTCGCCACCGCCACATTCCGTATTA
>CAYYWY010000075.1:0-1889 GCA_964475485.1 uncultured Nitrospiraceae bacterium
GGCCTGTCCTTCACCGGGACCGGCGGGAGGTCTTTAAATCCCTCTGCCGACCATTTAAGCGCGGAAAGCGTGATCTTGCCCTCCAAGCCGATCCCTGAAATAAGAAAGACTGCCTCATCCCGCCCGTCACCATCAAGGTCGCCCGTCCTTACGCTAAATGGCACAACATCGCCAAACTGCTCAGGGACATATGCCCTGAAACCGCCTTTCCCGTCACTGAGCCAGATCGTCTTCTTCATATCCTTTCGGTTCGTGAGCGTGGTGATGGTTATGTCCCTATTTCCACCACCGTCGATATTCCCCGTTGCCAGTGAATCGCCAAAGAGTGCCGTGCTCTCTTTGAGAATGCTCACGTCCCAGTTCTTGCCTTCGTTGTTCACGCCTATAAGGATACCCTTCGGTGCGTAATCCCTCGAAAAAGCAGCCTCTGAAAGGGACACGATATCCGGCCAGCCGTCACCGTTCATATCGGAGACAACCACGGCACGCGAATGGAACTCCTCCTTCAAGGGGAAGGGGGCTTCTGCAAACCCGCCACGGGTGTCGTTCATCAGGAGAATTATTCTCCCTGAGTGGGTCGCAAGAACAATATCGATGTGACCGTCCTTATTCAAATCTCCCACAGCCACCCCGCCGTAATCATAGTCCTTGAGTTTCGGCAAGACATACCTGCCTTCCTCCCATTTTCCTTCTTTCGCATTCCATACAAAGATGAAAGGTCTTTTCACATTTTCCTGCGCCTTCCTCGGAGGAGGGGCAACAATGTCGAGGAAACCGTCTCCGTTTACGTCGGCCAGGGCGATATGCTGTCTCCATTGTCCTTCCTGAGGGAGTCCCTTTGAGATGTCCGCAATGCCCATCGCGCTTCCCCCGGCTGGAGCTTCGTCTCCGGTCTTCTTCACTGCTGCCGTGCAGCCCCAGAGAAGCGAGACCGACAGCAAGCAGATGGCAAGCAGTTTCAAGTCCAGCACTATCTTCATCTTCCTTCTCTCGCGGCTACATTGACCTTTGAGACAATCTTCTTTCCGTCCTTCTCATCAAAGAGAAGGCTCACCACTTGTCCCTTTTTCAGACCCTCACAACTTCCACCGCCGGTGCCGGCATCGATAGTGGTATCCTTCACAAGAGCGAAGGACTCCGTCTTTGTCCTGTCTTCCATCCGGCCTATGACGAGAGAACCTTTTGCGCAGTCCACAGAGTCGACCCATCCCATAAGGGACTTAGCTCTTGTCTTGACCGGAGGGGAAGCGGTCCCCCTGTGGGGCTTGAAATTGAGATACGTGATGGTCTTCTTCCCGTCTCTGTCGATATACCTGATGAGGACCCTCCCGTTCGGACTGAGTCCCTGACAGTCCTTCACACCCTTCAACTCGGCATCCTTCCCCAAGATAAAGACCTCCCCGGTTCCTTTCTTGTCTCCCTTTATCCCGGTCACCTTCACTTCACCGGCAGCACAGTTCACCTCTTTTACCTCCCCGAAGAACCTTCCCGCGCCCTCATCCTTGGGCGCCGTCTCTGCAAAGAGCGGACCATTGTTCAGGGTAAAGAGCATACCCGCAAGAAGAAGCATTTTCCTGAGAAAAAGATTATTTCCCATTTGTCCTCCTGAAATCGTGGAATGATAGATTTCTAAATTATATCCCAAGCAAAGAGATATTGGCAAACTAAAACAGAGCCCATCCTTCTGTTTTGAGTGCTCCTGCGATTTGCAGGCTATGAGAAGAGCAGGAAGTGAGAAAAAAGGGATGGGCGCGTGCGCCCATCCCTTTCCATTACGACCTTAGACGCTTGTTAGTACCTTCTGTGCATCGGATGTATCACATCCCAGCTCGCCGCTATAGTGTCCGCAGCCGCCCTCTGGTATGCCCATCCGAACATGCTGTAAGTGG
>CAYYWY010000076.1:0-1693 GCA_964475485.1 uncultured Nitrospiraceae bacterium
AGCTCGTCCCATGTGCAGAAAGGAACTTTCTCGGCATAGACCTCATTCACCATCGCTTCATTATGTGGAACGGATAAACGAGCAGCGCTGTCAAGGGTAGTGTTCTCTACAATGTATTTTACCGGAACACTAAGGAGAGCCCTGATCTTCAAGTCACTGAGAAGGGGAAAGACGTAGTGATAGAAATCGAAGTATGCGTCATCGAAGGTGAGACAGACTGCTGTTTTTCCGGACGGCAGGGGATCGCCGGGCAAGACAACGGTATAGTGTTCAGCCAGGAATTTGATATGGGACTGAAACATATCAAACCTGTTCGAGTATGCGGCGGCATTTATGCGATGGTAAAGCAAAACAAGAAGCATCTGCATTTCGCTCTTGGAATGGATGTATTTGTCAGCGCACGCTGAGTTATGGTATTTTAGCACATGACTGACTTGGGCATAAACAACATCCCTTTTCGCGCTTTTCTTCCGGAGACGGCTTTGTGATGCGCAGGCGCGGGTTTCCAGCTATAGTCTCTTTTCTACGGAATGTCTGAGGCGATAGATGTCTTCTAAGAAGATGCCCCTTTCGGTCGCCATTATCACTAAGAATGAGGAGAGGAATCTCCCCGCTTGTCTCGGGAGCGTCTCTTTCGCAGAGGACCTTGTGGTAGTTGATTCGGGCAGCACGGACAGGACCGTGGAGCTCGCAAAGGAGTTCGGCTGCAGGGTTTTTGTGGAGGACTGGAAGGGATACGGCCCTCAGAAAAACAGCGCGATTGAAAAATGCAGATATGAATGGATATTGATCGTCGATGCGGATGAAAGGATACCGGATGTGACAAAGAGAACCATCACGCGGGTTATAAATGATCCCAAAAGCGCGGATGCCTACAGCTTCAAGAGGAAGAACTACTTCCACGGCAAATGGATGAAAAGTGCGGGCAACTGGCCCGACAGGATCGTTAGGCTCGTTCGCAAGGGAAAGGGGTCGTTCCGGTCGGTGATCCACGAAAGATGGAAGACCGAGGGGCGCGTTAAGGACCTCGATGCACATATCGACCACTTCGGTTTTGTAAGTTATTCCGATATGCTGGAGACCATGAACTGGTATTCCACGGTCACTGCCGGAGAGCTCTTTGCCTCGGGAAGAAGGGCAGGTCCGCTGTCTCCCCTCTATCACGGCATCGGCACCTTTCTCAAAACGTACCTTCTCCAGAAAGGCCTCCTCGAAGGTCTGGACGGGTTTGTTATCGCACTGACCAAAGCGGGGGGGGCTTTCTTTAAATACGCCAAGCTTCTGGAACTGCAGAGAGGGCAAAAAGATAAATGGACGTAAGTATAGTAATCCCGGCTTTCAATCAAATTCACTTTACGAGGCTCTGTTTGGAGAGTCTCCGGAAAACAATCAATGGAGAATGCGAGATAATCGTCATTGATAATGGCTCCTCGGACGGCACTGCTGAATATCTTAGCAGTTGTTCAGATGTGCGAGTTATCAAGAACAGGGAAAATCTCGGCTGTGCAGCCGCATGGAATCAAGGGGTCACGGCTTCCAGTGGCAGATGGATCGTTATCCTTAACAACGATACCGTTCTTTCACCAGGCTGGCTCGATGGTCTCCTCGATTTTGCCCGGGAGAAAGGTGTAGATGTCGCCAGCCCCGCATTCCGGGAAGGTGAATACGACTACGATATCGCGGAGTACTCTAA